>JAZKHM010000039.1:0-97998 GCA_040385405.1 Bacteroidota bacterium
CCTCAGACCTCAGACCTCAGACCTCAGACCTCAGACCTCAGACCTCAGACCTTCCGGTCATTCTTCGGATACCCCTCTTCATCCAAGTCATCCCTATCATCCTCAGGAGTTTTAGACAATTCTTCATCGATCGGCAGCACTTCCACAATATTGCCATTGTCGATATGCATTCCTAGCTCATCGAGACTGGATTCCAGGCCCAGGTCTTTATCGTACTCGTTGACAGCTGTAGGGTTAGCTTCATCGAAATCTGAATCAGCATCTCCCCCGTTTTCCACAGCAGTGTCATAAGGATCGGGATGTATATATTCCGGGTCTTCGCTCTTTACATCGAGTTCATAACTGTTTTTATCTTCGTCATAGGCAAGATCATCAATATTTACCTCCATATTGAGTTGATCTTTTAAAGCCTGATCCCTATCTGTTCTATCGGGAAGAAGTTCTTCCCCCGGTTTCTGTTTGCGTTCCATTCCTAAAAATTAGTTCTGCTATGAAAACATACAGCTATTGAATTAGTTTTCAATAGCCGCACATTATTAGCATTAAAAATATGTTTTGAGCCTTTATGTGTCTACTCAAATTTCCTATCTTTGACGAAATTCCAAAAACCCTCATTATTAAGTATATGTCAGTACAAAAAATTAAAGTTGCAAATCCGGTAGTAGAATTAGACGGTGATGAAATGACCAGGATAATCTGGAAGTTTATAAAAGATAAATTGATCACTCCATATCTTGATCTGGATATTAAATATTTTGATCTCGGAATGGAATACCGTGATGAAACAAATGACCAGGTAACTATTGACGCAGCAAATGCTATAAAACAATATGGGGTTGGGATTAAATGTGCGACCATTACTCCTGACGAGCAGCGAGTAGAGGAATTCGGTCTAAAACAAATGTGGAAGTCGCCGAATGGAACGATCCGTAACATCCTGGATGGTACAGTTTTCCGTGAACCCATCGTAATGAAAAACGTTCCGCGCCTGGTACCGAACTGGACTGCACCGATATGTATCGGCCGCCATGCATTTGGGGACCAATATCGCGCAACAGATTTCTTAACTAAAGGCAAAGGAAAGTTAACTATCTCATTCACTCCTGAGGATGGAAGCGAAGTACAGTCTTTCGAAGTTTATAACTTCAAAAGTGATGGCGTCGCTTTGGCAATGTATAATACTGACGAAAGTATATTTGGTTTTGCCCGTGCGTGTTTCAACCAGGCACTTTCTAAAGGATGGCCATTATACCTTTCAACAAAAAATACAATCCTTAAAAAATACGATGGCCGCTTCAAGGATATATTTGAGGAGGTTTATCAAAATGAGTTCAAGTCAAAATTTGACGAGGCAGGAATTACTTATGAACATCGTTTAATTGACGACATGGTTGCATCGGCATTGAAATGGAACGGGAATTTCGTATGGGCTTGTAAAAATTATGATGGCGACGTTCAGTCTGATACTGTTGCTCAGGGCTTTGGGTCACTGGGATTAATGACGTCTGTTCTCATCACCCCCGATGGCAGCACTATGGAGGCTGAAGCTGCACATGGTACTGTAACACGCCACTATCGTGATCACCAGGCTGGAAAACCAACTTCAACAAATCCTATTGCATCAATTTTCGCATGGACAAGAGGACTTGAATTCCGCGGAAAATTAGATAACAACCAGGCCTTGATTGATTTCTGTCAGGCTCTTGAAGAAGTTTGTATCGCTACGGTAGAAAGCGGGAAGATGACGAAGGACCTTGCGGTTTGTATTCATGGCAACAAGGTAAATCACGGTGAACACTACTTATATACTGAGGAGTTTTTAGCTGCGATTGACGATAATCTGCAGGCACGATTAGGGTAGTTGTAAGTGATAAGTTATAAGTAATAAGTTATAAGTAATAAGTTATAAGTAATAAGTTATAAGTTATAAGTTATAAGTTATAGGTTATAGGTTAATAAACACTGTAAAAAGTGTTGGAAAACTTTGACTTGCAAAGGAAAGCTGTTTTGAAAGAAGCAGCTTTTTTTATTTACGAAAATTTTGACCCTAATACTTATTACTTACGACTTATTACTTACGACTTATTACTTACAACTTATAACTTAATACTTACAACTTATTCCTTACAACTTATCACAAACAACTTTAAATTAGCTGAATGAAAACATCTTCCAGAATTTGGCTGATTACCGGTGTATCCGGTGGTTTAGGCCGTGCGCTTGCACTTGAGGCTGCCCGGAATGGAGACATCGTGTTTGGGACGCTCAGAAAAGCAGACCAGATTGATGAGTTTAACGATCTCGTTCACGGTAAGACCTTTGGTATTGAGCTTGATGTAAACAAGCATGATCAGATCGGGCCGGTGCTGACCCATATAATTGATCAGTTTGGGAAAATTGATTTTCTGGTTAATAATGCGGGCTATGGTTTGTTTGGCGCAGCGGAAGAGGTGAGTATGGCTGAAGCAAGGGCACAAATGGAGACCAACTTTTTTAGTGCTCTGGCGATGACACAGGCCGTATTGCCTATAATGAGAAACCAGAGGGCGGGGCACATCCTTCAAGTTTCTTCAATTGCAGGAATCAGTTCTAACCCGGGGCTTGGCATCTATAATGCCAGCAAATTCGCCCTTGAAGGTTTCACCGAAGCTCTTGCTTTGGAGACAAAAAACCTGAATATAAAAGTAACCCTGATAGAACCCGGACCGTTCAGAACTGACTGGGCTGGTTCCTCATCGGCCAGATCTGCGAAAATCATTCCTGATTATGATTCGACTGCCGGCGAGCGAATCAGGATAATCAACGACTTCAGCGGCAGGCAGCCCGGAGATCCCGCGAAAGCGGCTAAGGCAATTATGACCATAGTAAATTCTGATGCTCCGCCCCTCAGGCTTGCATTGGGAAAAATTGCAGTTGATATGATCAGGAATAAGATGAAGTTAATGGAACGTGAGTTGGCGGAGTGGGAGGAGTTAAGCATAAATACGGAGTTTAACGACTGAGGGCTGAGATGGGCGGATAATCTGGATGCCTTGTATCAGAGGCCGCGTGTCATTGGGGAGATCCCCGACTAAATCGGGGAACAGCCCTCAGCCCTCAGACACAAGCCCTCAACTCAGACATCAGACCAAGCCCTCAAACCTTTCCCAAAAACCATCCTGCGGGAGTGGTGCAAAAATATTGACCGGCTCCTGCTTTACGGGGTGTATGAACTGAAGACGACGGGCGTGCAGACAAATACTTTTTTTCAGGCTTCCACGTGGGTAGCCGTATTTATTATCTCCTACAATCGGGCAATTTAATGTAGAGAGCTGAACCCGAATCTGATGGGGCCGGCCGGTAATTGGATCCACCTCGATTAGATAATAGCCGCCGAGTTCGCCAAGAAGTTTATAATTAAGCTCAGCCCGCTGGCTTCCGGGCACCTCCTTATCGTAAGCTTTTGTAACGTTTTTTTGCGGATTCTTGACCAACCAATGAACGAGGTTTCCTTCTTCCAAAACCGGGCGGTTTCTAACTACTGCCCAATAAGTCTTATGCATATCGCGGCTTTTGAACATTTTATTGATCCGGTCGAGAGCCTTGCTTGTTTTAGCGAAAAGGATAACACCGCTAACCGGGCGGTCGAGCCTATGCACCACTCCAAGAAACGCACCATTAGGCTTACCGTATTTCATGGCGATATATCGCTTCACTTTTTCATCGAGAGACTCATCGCCCGTGTCGTCCACCTGCACTATGTCGCCAGCCCGCTTATTTACCGCTATAAGGTGATTATCCTCGAACAAAATATCTCCCTCAGTGATGTCGGCGACCTGTGGGGGGAACTTTTGCTTTTTATACTCCGGGTTATTCATGGTAAATAAAGAATCAGTATTGCTCAGACTCGTTAGGAAATGAACCGGATTTCACATCACTTACATAGCTGCTTACTGCTCCGTTGATCTCGTCGAACAGGTTTAAGTATTGCCGCAAGAACCTGGGCTTGAATCCTTTATTGAGACCTAGCATATCGTGAACAACCAATACCTGTCCATCGCAATAAGGTCCGGCGCCTATTCCTATAGTGGGAATTTTTACACTCTCTGTTACTTCTTTCGCCAGGATAGCTGGAATCTTTTCAAGCACAACAGAAAAACACCCGGCCTCCTGAAGAACTACTATATCGCTTTTCAGCTTTTCAGCTTCCGCTTCTTCTTTCGCCCGTACTGTGTATGTTCCAAATTTATAAATAGACTGTGGAGTAAGCCCAAGGTGACCCATAACCGGGATACCAGCAGTAATAATCCTGTCAATAGACTCCCTAACCTCCACACCTCCTTCAAGTTTAACAGAGTGGGCCCCTGATTCCTTCATAATCCGTATTGCGGAGTTCAGAGCCTCTTTAGAGTTTCCCTGATATGACCCAAAAGGTAAATCGACAACTACCAGCGCCCTTTTCACTGCTCTTACAACAGACGCGGCATGGTAAATCATCTGATCAAGAGTAATTGGCAAAGTAGTTTCATGGCCTGCCATCACATTTGACGCCGAATCGCCCACAAGGATAACATCTATTCCACCTTCATCCACAATCGTAGCCATTGAATAATCATAAGAAGTTAGCATGGCGATTTTCTCGCCTTTTTGCTTCATCCCAAGGATGGTGTTTGTGGTAATTCTTTTAACCTCTTTTTGAACTGACATGTGCAGGGTTTAGTAAATCCGTTTCAAAGTTACCATAAATGAGCAAATTAGATAATGAGCAAATGAGCAAATTTGCCGACGCAGTACCCTGCGTGGAGCGGATCCCTTATTTACTCATTCTCAAATTCGCTAATTTGCTAATTACGGATTTGCTCATTTACAAAAAAAAACCTACTTTTGTCCTTTGTGATAAAAGAAGTAATAAACTTCCTTCCTTACTGTCAGAATTCCTCCGTACTGACTTTTTGTTTCACCGATTTTCATAATTCTTCAAATAAAATCAATGAATAATTACATCAAATTACCTGCAGTATTGCTTCTGGAAGATGGTACCGTTTACCATGGGAAAGCGGCGGGAAAAATTGGTACCACAACCGGCGAGATATGTTTTAACACGGGCATGACCGGTTATCAGGAAATTTTCACCGATCCTTCGTATTTCGGTCAGATCATGGTTACTACCAACGCTCATATCGGGAATTATGGAATACAGGAGGACGAGGTAGAATCCGCAGACATAAAGATTGCAGGTCTTGTCTGTAAGAATTTCAACATTACATACAGCCGTAAAATGTCGGACACCTCTATTCAGGATTATTTCCAGGATGAGCATATAGTGGGCATCTCGGATGTCGATACACGTTCACTTGTGCGGCATATTCGCGACAAGGGTGCGATGAATGCAATTATATCGTCGGAGATACTTGATATTGATCAATTGAAAGGAAAGCTGGCTGCAGTACCTTCTATGGACGGACTCGAACTTTCCTCTCAGGTTTCCACAAAAGAACCTTATGAATATGGTGACCCGAATGCTGCACAAAAAGTAGCGGTTCTTGACCTTGGAGTTAAAAAAAACATCCTTAGAAGTTTCGATAAAAGAGGCGTTTTCGCTAAGGTATTCCCGGCTAAGACAAGCTTCACAGAGATGGAGAAATTTAATCCCGACGGGTATTTTATATCCAATGGCCCGGGCGATCCTGCAGCTATGCCATATGCAATCAATACAGTTAAGGAGATCTTAGCTGCGGATAAGCCTTTGTTCGGTATCTGCCTTGGACATCAGCTTCTCGCGCTTGCAACTGACATCGGCACCATGAAAATGTTTAATGGACATCGCGGATTAAATCATCCGGTTAAAAATCTGATCATAAATCATTGTGAGGTAACTTCGCAAAATCATGGTTTTGGGGTTATCCAGGAGGAAGTCCGAAAGTCTGATAAAGTCGAAATAACCCATATTAACCTAAATGACCAATCCATTGAAGGAATAAGGGTAAAAGGTAAAAAAGCATTTTCAGTACAGTATCACCCGGAGTCTTCACCGGGGCCTCATGATTCCCGATATCTTTTTGATGATTTCGTTGGAATGCTTAAATGAGTGGAGACCCGATAGCTATCGGGTGGGGAGTGGACAGTGGACAGTGGAGAGTGGAGAGTGGAAAGTGAGAAGTGGGAAGGTGAAAGGTGAGAGTTAAAAGGGGCATACGTTTCTCGTCTCAAAAACGTATTTTTGAATGAATCAACGAAGTGTATTATGTACACTAATTAATATATTACCATTAAAACAAAATCATGAGTTTAATTATCGACGTACACGCAAGGCAAATTCTGGATTCCCGTGGAAATCCTACTATAGAAGTTGACGTAATTACAGAAAACGGAATTATTGGACGGGCGGCGGTGCCATCCGGTGCTTCTACAGGTATACATGAAGCCGTAGAATTACGCGACGGAGATAAATCTGTGTACTTAGGTAAAGGGGTTCTAAAGGCGGTTGCTAATGTAAACGATAAAATCGCTCCTGAACTACAAGGAATAGATGTATTTGAACAAAACAGCATTGACAGCCTTCTTTTAAAATTAGACGGTACAGAAAACAAGGGAAATCTTGGTGCAAATGCCATTTTAGGTGTATCGCTTGCTGTTGCAAAAGCTGCTGCGCAGGAAAGTCGTCAGCCTTTATATAGATATATAGGCGGTGTGAATGCAAACACTCTGCCTATTCCAATGATGAACATCATTAATGGTGGTTCTCACTCGGATGCGCCCATTGCATTCCAGGAGTTTATGATAATGCCAGTAGGAGCTTCTTCATTCTCTGAAGCACTACGCTGGGGAACAGAAGTTTTCCATACCCTTAAAAAGATCCTTCACGATAGAGGTTTGTCTACAGCGGTGGGTGATGAAGGTGGGTTCGCACCTAAGTTCGCAGGAACAGAGGATGGGATTGAAACTATATTACAGGCTATTGAAAAAGCAGGGTTTAAAGCAGGGGAAGATATTTATTTAGCATTTGACTGCGCTGCATCCGAATTCTATAAAGACGGCAAGTACGATTACTCGAAATTTGAAGGAGAAAAAGGTGCAATACTTACCAGCGCTGAACAAGTTGATTACCTTGTGAACCTGGCTTCAAAATATCCGATTATTTCTATTGAAGATGGAATGGACGAAGACGACTGGGATGGATGGAAATTATTGACCGACAAAATTGGTTCGAAAGTTCAGCTGGTTGGTGACGACCTTTTTGTTACAAATGTAAAACGTTTACAACGGGGTATTGACGCGCACACTGCGAATTCAATATTAGTTAAGGTCAACCAGATTGGTTCTCTTACAGAAACCATTAATGCGGTAAGCCTGGCGCAGAACAATGGATACACCTCTGTAATGAGCCACCGGTCTGGTGAGACAGAAGATTATACCATTGCCGATCTGGCGGTAGCATTAAATTGCGGACAAATTAAGACTGGTTCTGCATCCCGTTCAGACAGGATTGCAAAGTATAACCAACTGCTTCGTATTGAAGAAGAGCTCGGAGTTAATGCCAGGTTTATCGGTAAGGATTTCAAATTCTTGAAGAAGTAGACAGAAGCCGGAGGTCGGAAGCCGGAAGTCTGATTGGGATTTCCGACATCCGGTCTCTGACTTCAGACTTCAGACTTCCGACCTCCGACCTCCGACTTCGGTCCCAGTGTTAACAAGTTAATAATTAAACCTAACCGGGCTATCTATAAGTAGCCGCATAATATTATATTTGTTCTAATGACACGGGCTTTCAACTTAATAAAGAATAAATACCTGATTGCTGGAATAGCATTCCTGACGTGGATGTTATTCTTCGACCGAAACGACCTGATGTCGCAATATGACTACCGTCAGCAGCTCCATAAACTGAAAGCCGAGAAAGAATTCTATACAATCGAAACTGAAAAAACTGTAAAAGACCTTACAGAACTTACTACCGACCGCGCCAAGCTAGAAAAATTTGCCCGCGAGAAGTACCTGATGAAAAAAGAAAACGAAGATGTGTTCGTAGTAATCAAAGAAGAACCCACAAAGGAAAAAAGTTCATTTTTCTAAACAATTCATTTATCGTTTAATCACCGCTTAATTAAGGTAACAAACCTCGCATGAAGGCATTCACCCTCATGCGAAGAATTAACTAATGGTGACAAGTGCAGGAGCACTCAAAAGCATCTTGAATGGTCCTGGTAGCTTTCCCGATAGCATACCCTAGCCAGTAAGCGAAACTTTCGCCACCAGTTATACTCATCATTTCCTGGTGCGAAATTTCTTCGCATCCCACAATATTATCTAGCTTTTTCATAAAAAAAAATAATAAACTGATCAATTACCTACTCTTTTCAGGCTTTTCGGTTTCTGCCTTCTGCTGGCCAGCATTTATCGCGATGATCAAATAAACCGTCATTCGATATAAAAAAACAAGAGTGAAGTTGAGAATCCAGCCTGGGTACAACTTTAGTTAGTAATCGGCAGGCACTTGCAAAAATGAGGGATGAGTCCCTGACCGGTGAATAAAAAACCAAAATCCGATAAAGGCTGATATAGGTTGCCTCCACGGCATTCTTCCATTTCTTCTTCGTCCAAAAAACGAAAATCAATCTTTATATTCATCAGGTATTGACGACCATAATAGTATGTTTTAAGTTGCCTCGAGTACTTAATGGGTGCGCCCCTTAGCTTCAACTCCTCAATAACTTTAAAAACCATCGATGAAGAAAGCCTGAGCCGCTTGGCCAGTTCCCGTGGAGTGCCGGTTCTGCGATACCTTATCAGTTCATGTAGTCTGTTTATTCGTTCGATGTGATCAATCAGTTTCATGGTTTCAATTTTTATATTCCGATATCCGGAAAACCGATATACCTATGCTTGATCCACATATTATAGTATTCAGATTTAAGCGCTATGAGTTCTGAGTGGCTGCCTTCTTCCTTCACAGTACCTTCTTTAAGCACAATAATCTTATCAGCACGTTGGACGGTACTTAATCTGTGCGCGATTATTATAATAGTTTTCCCTTCGTTCAGAAAATCCGATAGGGTATTTTGAACAAATTCTTCTGACTTAGAATCGAGTGAAGATGTTGCTTCGTCAAGAATAAGAATCTCGGGATCGCGGTAGAGCGCACGGGCAATTGCGATACGTTGCTTTTGGCCCCCTGATAATGCAACCCCTTTTTCCCCGATAGTTGTTTGAAGGCCTTCAGGAAGCTGCTCAATAAAACTGGTAATCCCCAGTTGTATGCAGATCCGAAACACTTTCTCCATATCGATCTCTTCTTTGCCGATAGTGATGTTATTTAGCACACTGCCGGAAAACAATTCTGTAACCTGCGGCACCACCGCAATTAGTTCCCGCAATGAACTGTTCGTAATATTTCTTATCGAATGGTCACCAACTAAGATATTTCCCGTATAAGAAGGATAAATATTGTGTAAAAATGCAACCAGGGTTGATTTTCCACTTCCGCTTTCCCCTACTATGCCTGTCATCCCTTTTAACGGAATTTCCAAATTAAGATTGGTAAACACATTTCCCCTGGTACCGTATCTGAATGACAGGCCGCTAAATCTGATGTTACCAATGTTACTCACCGTAAGTTCAATTTGATTTGCTCCTGGAGGACTTTCGCGATCAATATCCATAATCTCAAATAATCTATCCGCTGCAATAAGGGCATCCTGTACAATTTTATTCATCCCCACAAACGATGAAACGGGACCTGTAAAATATCCGATAAGGGTGTAAAAAGACAACAATTCGCCCGGACTTATTTGATGCTTTATCACCAAAACCGAGCCGAGCCAAAGCAGGATAATGGTAAACAAAAGTGACGTAAATTCGGTAGAAGTCCCCGAGAATATCGAGTTCAGACTTGAGCGATAAACTGTTTTCAGCAGAGCTATAAATCGGGTTTCTGTTCTGTTGTTTGAATATTGTTCCAAAGCCAAACGTTTGATAGTCGTGATGGCATTCAAACTTTCGAATAGCTGAGATTCCAGTGCTGCGCTTTCTTCCATCAGTTTACGCTGTGACTGTTTATTAAGATTGTTTGTAATAAAATATATCAGGGAATAGAAGGGGACAACAAGAAACATAATAAGTGCCAGTTTCCAGTAATACGTAAACATTAATGCGAAAGAAGATAAAAGCATTAAAACGCTTATGATCAGGTTTATAGAAACATCATTTATAAACACACGTATTTTAACTGCGTCACCGATTCTTGAGGTAATTTCGCCCACCCGCATGCCGTCAAAAAACTGTTGAGGAAGCCTCAACAAGTGCTTGTAGTAACCAAGGATTAAACGGGAATCCAACAACTGCCCCGTTCTTAAGATGAAGATATCTTTCGCAACACCAATCAGCATCCGTAAAATAAGCAAGATGGTCATTGATATGGCCATCAGGTTGAGCATTCCGTAATTTCTTTCAACAAATACATTATCAACAATTTTTTGTATAAAAACCGAGGTTGAAAGCCCGAGCACGGTATACACTAAAGCGCCTGATAGTGCCAGCAGGAGGATATTGCGATGGGGTCTGATAAGTTCCCAAATTTGGTATATAGTGTTATTACGTTCAATTGCTGGCGAAAAATCAACTGAGGGCACGACGAGAATAAGCACTCCAGTCCACTCCAGCTTGAACTCCTCTGGTGTCATCCTGTGGAATTGCCCATCACATGGGTCCATTATTTCAACATAATTTTTAGCCAGCCTGCTGAGTACAATATAATGATGAAGAGTTCCCCGGATCAACATATGAGCAATAGCCGGAATTGGTAAATTAGCCAGGATAGCAAAAGAAGCTTTCACGCCTTTTGCTTCAAAGCCAAAGCTTTCGGCGGCTTCAATTATTCCCAGAACGTTGGTGCCGTCTTTACCTGTACCAGCTCTCTGCCGAATTTTCGCTAAGGGAAGGATAAGATTGTAGTATCGCGCTACAGATGCCAGGCATGCTGCACCACAATCTGTCGTATCCCGCTGCTTTACCTTTATGTCCATTTCGAACCTGCTTTCTTAATACTTCTCCACATTAGTCAGGTTTAAAGAGGAGAATCGTATCACCCTTTCCTATTTTCTGGTCTTCTTTGACAAATATTTCAGTAACCGTTCCGCTCGCAGGAGCGAGCAAATTAGAATGTATTGAATGGCTGCGAAAAAGCTCCGCCGCGTTAATGTCTGCCTCAGATATTTTAAATACTAGAAAGCCAAAGAACAGGATGGCTATGAGGAGGATGCCAATATAAATCACAGCGACTTTCGCGGTAATCTTATACTCGCGGAAAACAGCCAACGGCGGATTGCTGTCGCTGAATGGTGTGAATGGGGTCATGTTTTTAAGTTAAAAACCTAAAATAATGCCTGGACACCAACCAACGAATATCGGGACTAAAACTTTATTTAACGGACGGTTATGATTAGCGAACGGAGGTGAATGTGCTTAATCTAAACGCTCAAGGTGGCTTAAGAGATCGTCCAGCCCATCATCAATTTTCAGGACTTTTTTTCGTACCAGGGCATAAAACGCATCGAGTCCATCGGTATTATCAAAATAACCCCCCTGTTCCAGTTGTCCAATCTTCTCATTATGATGGTTGAATAATTCAAAAGAAACTGTCCCAACACTTTTTCCAATATAGATTTTATAGTCACTTACTGAAGTAAAAAAGGTGGTTCCATCGGCTTCTTCCTTCCAGAGAACTTTTTCTTCTTTAGTCAGCTCTTTTATCTTCCTGAAGACAATATGCACTTTTTTTTCTTCCATTACATAAGGTTATTTGATCACTACACTTCACCACTTCTTTTTCTTGCAAACCACTCTATTGTAAGAAGCGCAAGGATTAAAAAGAATACTAATTTAAGATTTATCAGCTCTTCGAATTTACGGTCTTCATAAGAAACGGATTTTACATTTTCATTTGACTTAATAAGCTTTGCGAGTTCCTGTAACTGGGCAGGGAAAACCATTTTACCACCATTTTGCTGCGCCATTGAATAAAGCAACTGATGATTGGCCCTGGTCTGCCTGAACTCCGCCTGCTGCTGGGTAATGACAAATTGACCAGCCGCAGTATATTTGTCTTTTCCCAGTTCGGTCCGTGCATTATAGCTGTATTGGCCGGCATTCAATACTCCTGCATCCAGACTATATGCATTAGTGGTCCGTGAAAACACAAAAGAATAGCTTTTTCCAGTTCTGTCTGTCAGTGAAACATTAACATCAGGAGTGTTTACCAGCTCGAACGCATTATTGTAGAGCTCAGCATTCAGAATAACGTGCTCATTTTCATCAAATGCATTTTTTGCAGCATAGACCCTGAATTTCCGTTTGTCTTCTCGTGTGGAAAGGTATTGGACTGTTTTACTAACCAGTTCGTTGATAGCGTCATGGTTTCCATTTTCCTGAAAATCCTCAAGCCTCCATCTCCATATACCTTCTCCGGCAAGCACAGCAATCTTTCGCTGTGAATCCTCCCCAAAAACCAGCAAGGGCATCTTAGTTACAAGTTTACCGATTTGCTGGCTCATCATGATATTTCCCGGGCCTTTAAGACCATAACTTCCGAAAGGACTGATAAGTGGTGCGAAATTTCTGATCTTCTGTTTGTTCACATCACTTAAAGTAAATGCGTAAAAATCTGGTTCAAAGCTGGCGATGGCTTCTTGTGTATTGCCGGTAGAGGTAATACCAAGAATGGGTTGTGCCGAAGCAAATGCAGCGACATTGGTCTGTGCTCCCAGAATAAACAAAAGTGGTTTTGTTGCCGACAATGCCAACACATCCTGGGCATTATTGCTTAGGGATGGCAACTGGTGCAGTATTACAAGGCCTGCTTCATCGATATCATTTTTTAATACATTCCCGGCGAGCAGTATTTTAATAGAATAATTTTTATTGATCTCTATGGACTGTTTTATCGCAGTAAGATCAGGATGTGGAGAATTAGCAGCAATCAATATCTTTTGACGACCGTCAATGACTTCAACGAAAATCGTTTGACTATTATTTTTTACTGATAGCTCATTTGAGATAGGCGACAGCCGGATATTATATTGCTGGATGCCCTTATTTTTTGCCAGTAATGTCAGCGGAACTACCAAACGATATTCATCAGAATTGGGTGTTACAGCTCTGGAAAATACTACACCACTTTTATCGCTTACCGTGAGTATACTGGAACTACCCCGTGACTGATAAGCCTCCACAGTAATCTCAACCTGAAATTGATTATCCAGGTATGTGATATTATTATAATTAACGTTTGAAATTAGCAGGTCCTTTTTAGCTATAGTATCGCCGAGGGCTACAGTATATATCGATGTTTTTAAATTTCTTGCCTCATACTCCGGATTGGGTCCCTGATTATAAATGCCGTCTGTTCCAATAATCAGAGCGCCGATATTGCGATTGGAAAATTGGTCTTCAATTAATTTAAAAACAGAAGATATGTCTGTAAGGGGCGAGTTGAAAGACAGGTCCAGTCCATTTTTAACTGCCGATCCGAAACTGAAAGAGCGCACGTCGTAATCCGCAGAAAGCTCTTTTTCCAGCTCCTTCAAATCAGCAACATAGGTTTTATCCTTAAAATCTTTCGTCTTAGAAAAAAGAATTGAGGCTGAATTGTCCTGTGCGATTATAATAAGCGGCTTTTCGATGGTTGTATCCACGCTGCGCATAAGAGGCGCGAAAAGAAGAAAAGAGAGAATAGTTACCGCCGCAGCCCTTAAGGCAAACAAGGAATTCCGGATGGATGCACTAAGATGCGACGAACTACCATACAGTACGAAAGCGTAGCCTGTTCCTAAAGCCAGACAGCCTAACAGCCAGAAAAAAGTCGTAGTCGTAAATTGCAGCTGAAACAGTAGGGGCATAATTATAAAAATATGCCTTTTTTTTTCTGAAAGCCAGAAGCTTTAAAAAAAGACTCTCTAATCTATCTTAAAATCGGGAGAAGCTAAGCAACATTTTGTTTACGAACCCCGCCTTCGCTGAAGCTACGGCGGGCGAAGCCCTTCACTTTCAGCTTTCAGCTTGATGCTTAGAGCTGAATGTTTAAAGCTTAAAGCATTCCTCCATCGACCGGAATAACCTGACCGGTAATATAAGAGGCCATATCTGAGCCCAGGAAAACGCAAAGATTGGCAACATCTTCAGTTTCGCCAGCCCGCCTTAAAGGAATTGCCTGAGCCCAGCCTTCCACAACTTTTGGATCAAGCACTTCGGTCATTTCAGTGCGTATGAAACCCGGTGCAACGACGTTAGACCTGATATTTCTCGAGCCTAATTCTTTAGCTACTGACTTTGAAAATCCAATAATCCCTGCCTTGGACGCAGCATAATTGGCCTGCCCGGCATTTCCCTGCACACCTACCACGGAACTCATGTTAATAAATACGCCTTTTCGGTTTTTCATCATCACTTTAGATGCAGCTTTGGTGATATTGAAAACTGATTTAAGATTGATATTCAATACTTCGTCCCAATTCTCTTCAGTCATCCGCATCAGGAGCCCATCTTTCGTGATCCCTGCATTATTTACTACTACATCGAGGGAACCGAAATCCGCTACTATGTCATTAATAAGTTTTTCAGAGTCCGCAAATTTTGAGGCGTCGGAACGATAACCTTTTACTTTAGTCCCAAAGCTTTGTAGCTCCTTTTCTAGAGCTTCACCTTTTTCAACAGATGACAAGTAAGTGAATGCTACATCGGCTCCGTGTTCAGCAAATTTTTCTGCAATTTTACGCCCGATTCCTTTGGATGCACCTGTTATTAACGCAATCTTCCCTTCTAGTAGTTTCATAGTTTAGTTTTAGAATTGTGAAATTAGGACTTTTTCGAAAAAAATGGGCAATTTTATATAGACAAGGTTTTTATTGGCAATGTGTGAATCAGCCAGGCGCCTGTTAAACGCAAAGGGCACATAGGATTTCGTAAAGGACGCAAAGCAATGCTGGAATTCAATTCTAATATCAATAAAAATGCTTCGGTTAGACTTTGCGTTCTTTGCGTGGCACTTTGCGATAAAATCGAACAACGTTATTAAGTACAAGTATGGATAAAGTCGAACAATTCTATGACCAGTTAAGCAGCCAGTATTCAGAGCTGATTGCAAAATGTGTTCCCCGCTACAAGGAACTTATTTATAATATGTTCCATTACATTCCGGAAGATTTTCAGCCTAAGCGAATCCTGGACCTTGGATGTGGTACAGGTAATCTAACTGATCAAATGTTTAAAAGCTTCCCGGAAGCAGATATTGATGCGCTGGATATTTCAGAAGATATACTGAATGAAAGCCGGAAACGTTTTTCAGATACCCCAACTATCAGATACATCCAGGCAGACTTTAAAAGCATGCATTTGCCGCCGGGATCTTATGATCTTATTATGTCGAGTATTGCCATTCATCATGTAGACGATCCGGATAAAATCAAACTATATGCTGAGGTACATCAGGCATTAAAGCCGGGAGGTATATTCATTTTTGCTGATCAGACACGCGGAATAAGTGATGAAATCTACAAAAAGAATATTTCAGCCTGGAAAGAAGAAGCCTTTGAACTGGGTTCAACTCAAGAGAATTGGGATATGTGGATGGAGCACCAGGATGCTCACGATTTTCACACTCCCGTGAGTTGGCATTTACAGCAATTGGATAAGGCGGGATTCAGTGAAACAGATCTGCTTTGGAAGTATTTACTATGGGCTGTGATATGGGCCAGAAAGTAAAATTCACAAAACCAAAAGAACAAATTCAACAGGATTAGGTTAGGTATTAAATTATCTTATATGACTACAGCAAAGATCATACGTCACCGGCATAAATACCATCATTACATGAATGATGACCTCAAAGATGTGAGGGAGGAAACATTTTTCAAGATTGTTTTTTCAGATCCCAAAGAGTTTGACCTTTTTAAGCAATGGTGTGTGGACAACAAGGGAGAATATGACTACGATAAAGATCAGAGCTGTCAGCGGGGATCGCTTCCGAAGATCAAGATTTTTAAAGATGAGATCTGCTGGTGTGATATTATGACCTATTACCTGGTCCATGTGGCAGCTTATAGCTTTCATTCGGTTATTGAACCGTATAAAGGAGAAGTTTACGTTAAGTAACCTGAATTCAGGCAGGGATAAACTTCATGGATAAGGAATTCACACAGTGACGGGTATTTTTAGGGGTAAATCTCTCGCCTTCGAACACATGCCCCAGGTGAGCTCCGCAAGTATTGCATAATATTTCGGTCCTGCGTCCGTCCGCATCGCTTACACTTTTTACTGCGCCGGCAATCTCATCATCAAAACTAGGCCAACCGCAATGCGACTCAAATTTATCTTCCGAGCGGTAAAGCGGAGTGTCACACCGTTTACACACATAAGTTCCGGCTTGCTTGTTATTAAGAAGCTCGCCTGTAAAAGGCCTTTCAGTACCCTTGTGCAGGATGATATATTCTTCTTCCGGCGTTAATTTATTGTACTCCATGAGAAATGGGTTTATTTACCTTTTCGGCAATGTGTAAGTCATCTCAATATTAGCAACTCCTTTACCAAACATACCTATCTTTTTCGCTGCTGCCTGCGACAGATCAATGATGTAAAACCTGCTATGCGGACCTCTGTCGTTTACACGAACTTCGACGCTTCTTCCATTGTCGACATTGGTTACATTAACTATAGTTCCGAAAGGTAACTTAAGATGTGCTGCGGTAAGTTTTTTATTGCTGAATACTTCCCCGTTTGCGGTTCTACGGCCGTGAAATTTGTTGGCGTAATAGGTAGCTTTTCCTTTTACAGTGGTTGTAAGTGATGTGTCTGAATTCTTCTCCTCTGGCTCTCCTGATGCTGTTGCAAAAAGCGTGAAGATTATAAAAATTAATGATTTCATATGCTTCATTCATTTGTTGAACGGCTGCAAAGATCGGGTTTTGGGGTGGGAAATACAAACAAGGTCAAGTTGACACCCGATAGCTATCGGGTTGACAGTGGAAAGTTGACAGCGTTGGATCTATTGGATTTCGAGATTTTATCCTCTTCAATGATGATGATCCTGTTTCTGATAGTGCCTTTTTAGCACATCGTCACCGAAATCATTTAAAAGGTCACGCACGACGGTGTGCACATGGTTGGAATTATTCTGCGTATTATCATATTCAATCAGCAGAGCCTTGCCCTGAATTCTGTAATAATGTCCGCTTCCGGGCTTCAGGCTTCCAGCCCATGCAAAATGTAAATCATCAAGCCCGCTCTTTTTTATGCTCGATAGAAACTTTTCAGAAAATTCAGAAGCATAATTCCTGATGTAAACATCCAGAAGTTGTAAAAATATTTTTTTCTGGACGGCATTTAACTCCCGGAATTCTATTCCTGAAGGGCTTAGCAACGAAGCTTTTCTGCTATTACCAGTTATGATGTCGGAGGGCGCCTTTTCCGCAAATCGAACTTTCTTTAATTGGCCCTCATTCAGGGAATTGAGCAGCAAAAATCCCAGTTCCATTTCCTTCTTAAGAACCTGTGTGCCTTTTTTGTCGCCACTAGTCACAATTCCCGGATTAGATCCAAAGAAAGAGGGCGTAGATGAAACAAGAACTCCACGGAGTGATGAAAAATTAAGCGATATGTGGTGACCTTCAAAACGCCATCCCCACTCCTTCGATGAAGACGGCTCTCCAAAAATACTTATATGATAATTCAATGGATCACGGTAGTTATCTTCTGGAGTCCGCTTCTCAAGCGCTTTTAATACTGTTTCCAGTTCAATAATTCCACTTGCTTTTTCATAGCCCTGATCACTTAAAGATGCTCTTAATAGAGAAATTGCCGCATTTTTCTGTTCTACATTAAAATCGCGAAAGGACGGACCTTTTCTTGCTATTGGCACAAAATTCCAGTTAAAGCGCTCTGCATCCCCAAAATCGAACTGCGCCTGTGTTTTCAATTCAGTTGATAGGGTATTCAAAAAAGTATTTGCTTTCTTAGCCAAATCCTGACCAGTTGCCGGTATTACTGCAAAACTTGCACAAATAACGATCATTGCCTTGAATACCAATTTCAATTTAACCATGGTCTAATTTAATTAAATAAAAGGTATTCGGGGTTGTTTATGGATTTATTTCCAGCGGCTCATTCATCCAAAAACCCTATCATCCTATGAATCTACTCCAGACTATTTTCTATTCCAGACTATCCTAAAACAAAAAAACCGGCCTAAGCCGGTTTGAATATCATAAATTTTGAGAAAGGGTTTTCAATTAAAAAGCCACGAATCTTGATTCCTGATACTTGATACTTGATACTTGATTCTACAATTTAGCCAGCTCTTCCGCCATCGCAGCACCAATTTCTGCCGGGGATTCAACAACACGAATACCGCATTCTCTCATGATTTTCATTTTAGCTGCAGCTGTATCATCTGCACCGCCAACGATTGCTCCAGCATGACCCATACGGCGTCCCGGAGGAGCTGTTTGGCCTGCAATAAATCCTACAACAGGTTTTGTTCCATTTTCTTTAATCCAATGTGCTGCCTCAGCTTCCATGCTTCCGCCAATCTCGCCGATCATCACGATGCCTTTGGTTTCAGGATCGTTCATAAGCAGCTCAACAGCTTCTTTGGTGGGAGTTCCAATAATTGGGTCACCGCCTATTCCGATTGCTGTAGTAATACCTAAGCCTGCTTTAACTACCTGGTCAACAGCTTCGTATGTTAAAGTTCCGGATTTTGAAACGATACCAACTCCGCCTTTCTTAAAGATAAAACCCGGCATGATACCAATTTTGGCCTCATCTGCGGTAATAATTCCCGGGCAATTCGGGCCAATCAAACGGGAATCCCTTCCTGAAAGATATTCTTTTACCAGGATCATATCCTTAGTAGGAATACCCTCTGTAATACATACAATTACCTTTATCCCGGCTTCGGCGGCTTCCATGATTGCATCTGCAGCGAATGCAGGCGGCACAAAGATTATAGAGACATTAGCTCCTGTTTTATCTACAGCATCTTTCACAGTATTAAATACTGGCCTGTCGAGGTGTGTTTGTCCGCCTTTACCCGGTGTAACGCCACCAACAACCTGCGTTCCGTATTCAATCATTTGCGAGGCGTGATAAGTACCCTCGTTTCCTGTAAATCCCTGAACTATAACTTTTGAATCTTTATTAACCAGTACACTCATTGAATAAATTTTAGTATCGCAAAGCTAAGAGAATCGGGTAGAATGTCAAAAGGTAATTAGGAAAAGAATTGTAATAAGGTTGATTGGGATTAAATCGGATTGATTATGTTGAATAGGTGTGATCTATTGTCTGGAATAGGATTCTTAGGATGATAGGATTCTTAGGATTTAAGTGCAGGACACTGATCAACAGATTACTGATAACTGATTACTGATTACCTTATCCCTCACTTATTAAATCGCCGGTTTTAGGGTCAGTCGCCCTTTTGTATGCTGCCTGATCAAACTCCTTTTCGCTTTTGGCAATTACCACTGCTGCTACGCCATTTCCGATCAGATTGGTAATGGCCCGGGCTTCAGACATAAACCTGTCGACGCCTAACAAAATGGCGATGCTTTCCACAGGAATAACTTTCAGAGCCGTAAGAGTTGAAGCGAGGACTATAAATCCGCTTCCAGTAACACCTGCGGCACCCTTTGACGTTACCATTAATACGCCAATTATCGTTATCTGCTGACCGATGCTTAGATTAATATTGAACACCTGCGATAGGAAAATAACAGCCATGGAAAGATATATTGAGGTTCCGTCCAGATTGAAAGAGTACCCTGTAGGAATAACCAAACCTACTACGGGTTTAGAACAGCCGAATTTTTCCATCTTCAGCATCATACTAGGCAGCGCTGATTCGGATGATGATGTGCCCAGGACAATCACTATCTCCTGTCTGATAAACTTCAGATATTTCCAGAGACTAAATTTGAACAGATATGCTATAAGATTCAGCACGCCGAAAATAAACAGGATCATCGTCATATATACGGCAATCATGAGCTTGCCTAAAGGATAAAGGGTTACAATCCCATAAGTTCCAATAGTATAAGCCATACCCCCAAAAGCTCCAAAAGGTGCCAGTTTCATTATGATCTTCATTATATTGAAAATTACCTGTGACAGCTTTTCAAAAGTGTTGATCAAAGATGTTCCGGCTGAACCCATACGACTTAACGCAAAGCCAAAAAGCACGGCAAAAAAGAGAATTTGAAGAATATCCCCTTTTGCAAATGACTCGAATATGTTTTCAGGCACGATATGCGCGAAGAACTCAAGCCAGTTCATATCCGCTGCACCATCCTGATAGGTCTGCACTTTGGAAAGATCGGGATGGGTTTTCGACACATCCACACCCTTTCCGGGCTGAAAAATATTTGCCACAAGCAATCCGATAACAATTGCCACGGTAGTAATAATCTCAAAATACAACAGCGCCTTCCCCCCAACGCGCCCTACTTTCTTCATGTCGCCCATTTGAGCGATGCCAAGCACAATTGTAAAAAAAATGATCGGCGCAATGAGCATGCTGATCATATTGATGAAGGTCTGGCTGATGAGTCTGGCCGTTGGAGCAAATCCCGGAAAATTCAATCCTACCAGCACTCCTATAACAATTGCAACTACTACCTGAAAGGTGAGATGGGAGATGACGCGTTTCATGGGTGACTTAAAGTTGTAAGTTATAAGTAATAAGTTGTAAGTTTTTAAACGCTGTGAATTTCATTTTGTATTCCGCCCTAAATTAGTTGCAACTTATACTTATAACTTATTACTTACAACTTATTACATTACTTAGAACTTATTTCTTACAACTTATTACTTACAACTTATTACTTACCACTTATTACTTACCACTAATAACTAATAATATATTTCTTAAAACCTACAACTCCCTTCCGATTCCTTCCGAATTAAACTGAAAATCATAAAGCCGTTTGTAGTACCCGTTTAACTTTAAGAGTTCCTGGTGCGATCCCATCTCTTTGATTTCGCCATGATCGAGTACAATTATGCGGTCGGCATTCTGGATGGTAGAAAGGCGGTGTGCGATCACAATAGATGTGCGGCCCTCCATAAGTTTTGTAATGGCATTTTGTATCAGCTCCTCTGTTTCTGTATCAACTGATGCAGTTGCTTCATCCAGAACCAGAATCCTGGGGTTATAGACCATTGCCCTGATAAATGAGATCAGCTGGGCCTGGCCTGCAGAAAGCGTTGCACCACGTTCCATTACATCATAATCAAAACCGCCGGGTAGGCGCGAAATAAAGTCTTCCGCACCGACTTCTCTCGCGGCAGTAATAAGTTGATCGCGTGTAATCTTATTGTTGTTAAGGTTGATGTTGTTAGCTATCGAGTCAGAGAATAAAAACACATCCTGAAGTACAGTTGCAATGTGTGAACGCAAATAGCTGAGTTCATATTCCCGTATATCAAGTCCATCAATGGTGACGGTTCCTTTGTTAATTTCGTAGAACCGGTTCAGAATATTGATCGTAGAAGATTTCCCTGCTCCGGTAGCACCTACAAGCGCCAGCGTATCGCCCGGTTTAACATGAAAAGATATATCTTTCAATACCCATTTCTCGTCATTGTAGGCAAACCAGACATTCTTAAATTCAATATCTCCTCTGAATACTTCCGGCTTTTGCCTGCCGTTATCCTCTGTTTTCTCATCGGTATCGAGCACATTAAATATTCTCTCCGCTCCTACCATGCCCATCTGAAGGGTGTTAAATTTATCAGCCAACTCCCTGATTGGCCGGAACAGCATATTGATAAACATAATAAATGAAACCACCACTCCCGGAGTGATCCTGTTTTCAAGTATGGATTCTGATCCCCACCAGACCAGCAAGCCGAGCGACATGGCAGAAATAATTTCTACGACCGGGAAAAAGATAGAATAATACCAGTTTGACCGGATATGTGCGTCTCTGTGCTTAGCATTAATACGCTTGAACTTGCGCATCTCCTGGTTCTCCCGTGCGAAGTATTGGATGATCTTGATTCCTGTAATATGCTCCTGCAGAAAAGTATTAAGATTAGAGATTTGTGTTCGCACTTCCTGAAAAGCTGATTTTATAGCTTCTTTAAAGACATATGAAGCCACCATCAGGAAAGGCATTGGAATAAGGACAATCAGCGTTAATTCCCAATCGGTATAAAGCATCACCGCAATTATCGCAACTACCTGAAGAATGTCGCCAATGATCACAATAAGCCCTTCAGAAAAAATATCGGCGATAGTTTCCAGGTCTGATACCGTCCGGGTTATGAGCTGGCCAATTGGTGTCCTGTCGAAATACTTTAGTCTTAGGCTGCTAATGTGGTTAAAAACGTTGACCCTAAGATCTTTAATAACGGACTGTCCAAGAACGTTGGTAGAAAACGTATGAAAATATTGCACCAGGGTTTGTATCAGCAGGAGGCCGATCATTATTAGGGTCATGTTTAACAAACCCGTATTATTACCCTCGATTATATATTTATCCAGCGTCAGCTGAACTAACCATGGGCGGATAGGAGCTAAAACAGCAGTAAATATTGTTAATAGTATTGTCCAGATGAAGATTCTTCGATATGGTGTAACATAATGGAAGATTCTTCCCAGCAGACTTATGTCAACTGCTTTCCCGCTAACCTTTGCCATCAACGCTTGGGATTAACGGCTTGAAATGCGATATATATGGGTAAGTAACCTCCGTGAGAAAAAGGCCGCAGGCCGGGACTGATTCCCCGGCATTTGATCTGTCTTTGCTTTCGATTATACTTCTTATCTCTTCGGGCCGGATCTCCTTTTTACCGACTTTCATCAGGGTACCAACGATTGCCCTGACCATGTTTCTTAAGAAACGGTCTGCGGAGATATGAAAAACCATACCGTTGTTACTGACCATCCACTCTGCCCTTGATATCGTACAATTATTTGTGAATGTTTGGGTATTCGACTTGCTGAAACAACTGAAATCAGTGTATTCCTTAATAATCTCAGCAGCCTGGTTCATCAAAGGCATATCAGGGATATCTCTGAGCAGCCATGATAAATTATGCCTGAAGGGATCTTTTTTAAAATGAATATGATACTCATAAGATCGTTGCGTTGCATCGAAACGGGCATGGGCATCAGCCTTAACCGGAAAGATGTCTTTTGCAGAAATATCATAGGGCAGCAGAGAGTTCAGGCTTAGCAGAAATCTGGGATCTAATACCCCGACCTCACCCGACAAATCAAAATGTGCAAATAGCTGACGAGCATGGACTCCTGTATCCGTTCGTCCGCATCCCAAGGTGTCAATGGTTTCCCTGCAAATGGTTGAGAGTGCTTTATTCAAAACTGCCTGAACGGAATTCGCATTCCTCTGGGTCTGCCAGCCGTGATAGGCAGTTCCATTATAGGCGATTTCAATAAAATATCTCTTTCGAGTGTCCATTTGCAAATGTAGAAAAAAGAAGTATCAAGTATCAGGTATCATGTATCAAGATCGTTTCGCTTTAAATGGACGATAAGTAATCATACAATCTGGCCATCCTGCTAATCCTAGTCCTGACAAATCCTATCATCCTATGGATCCTATTCTTATATTTGTCCAAATTTCCATCTTATGATTCAAAGGATACAAAGCATCTGGTTATTTTTTGCAACAGCCTGCATATTCAGCTTATTTTTATTTCCCTACCTGCAGGTATTAAATCCTGACGGTTCAGCCAGCCTGATAAAGGTAATGGGTGTTTACCAAAATATCGCCGGACAGCAAGTTCAGACTCAGGCTTTTTTAGGTTTAACAATCGGCTCAGTTGTCCTTGCTCTGATCCCCTTTATCACCATATTCCTTTACAAAGACAGGAAAAAACAACTGATACTTTGTTACCTGGCAATAGCACTGGTTATTGCATTTAGCTTTTGGCTGATACAAACTGCAAAGGGTGTACTTGGTCCGGTTGAGCTCCGCGCTGAGAACTATGGGATAGGAACCCTTCTCCCGTCAATTGCGATACTATTTTTAATTTTAGCAATACGGGGGATAAAGAAAGATGAAAGACTCATAAAATCAGCCGATCGTTTGAGGTAATCCCTTCACTTTCTACAGTGAACTTATTCCAGGCATTCATCCGCCAAATAAAGCACAGATTCATAATTTTTACCAACCGCATCCGACATCGCTATTTCGCAGGTTTTGCCGGATGAATAATAACCATCGTATTGTTTCATCTGCACATCACTGGCCTCGGGAGCAGTAGCAGAGGCTGTAAGCTCAGGATATAAAAATCCCCTGTCGCCTGCCATTCCGCAGCATCCTGCATTGACAGGAATGTGTACAAAGTCCGTAAAGTGATTCGCTACAGCAATGAATTTTCTCTCCAGGCCCATTTTCTGCAAGGAACAAACCGGATGAAGAACGATTGATCCTTTCTTATTTGGAACTTTTACTCCAGGCATTATATAATCGTGAAGGAAATCTATACTGTCAATGATACTAATTTGATCGAATCGTTGTTTGTTAATTTCGTCCAGCACAGGGCGGCATTTCTGCAGGGTTTGCGAGCATGAAGTAACATCCAGAACCACCGGCACACGTCCTTCATTAGTGATCTTCCATAATTTCGCTACCGTTTCATTGCACTTTGAAGCATAGGCCATATTGAAACCTTTGGAAGAAAATAACTGTCCGCAGCAAAGCGCTTCAATTCCTTCCGGAATGATCACACGGATACCCGACTTTCTTGAAACACTCAAGAAGGTATCAGGAATACTCTTCTTGCTCTCAGCACCGCCCATTACTCTTGAGATACAGGTAGGAAAATATACGACTGAGCTTTTTTCATCTGTAAAATCAGCAATCTGCTGAGTATAATCTCCTTTTATGAGACCTGAGGTAAGGAGTTGGTTGCTCCACAAAGGAAAGGCAGGAATTATCTTTTTAAGAGCTTTGGTAATAACTATCATGGCATTTTTGCCAAATATCTTATTGATCGCATTACCACTAAAAAGAGCGAAATTTACAACCGATGTAACCAGCCTAAAATTCCTGGAGACCCATAAAGCCACTTTATTCGCAAAATCAGAATGATTTTCCCGCCGAAGTCGTTTGATAAGGTCGCCGGTATTAATATCCACCGGACAGCTGGTTGCACAAAGACCGTCAAGGGCACAGGTGTCGAGCCCATCATACTGGTATTGAGAACTTAATTCTTTGTGCGTTACCATATCACCCTTACCTTTCAAAAGAGCCAGTTCCCTCCGGATGACGATCCTTTGTCTTGGTGTAGTAGTAATATTCCTGCTCGGACATTTATGTTCACAATACCCGCACTCAATACACCTGTCGACTTCCTCTTCCACCGTGGGAAGAGATTTCAGATCCTGAATATGGGCATCCTTATTTCCATTGATGATAACACCAGGATTTAGCAAGTTTCGAGGATCAATAACTGCCTTCAGGGTTTTCATTATATGGTAAGCTTCTGTACCCCACTCCGTTTCCACAAAGGGCGACATATTACGCCCGGTGCCATGCTCGGCTTTTAAGGTTCCATCGTATTTTTTTACTACCAGTTCAACTACCTCTCGTAAAAAACGATCGTAACGATCTACTTCTCCAGCTGAATTGAATGACTGCGTAACCACGAAGTGGATATTACCATCCTTAGCATGGCCGAAGATTATCGCATTATCGTAATGATATTTGGCAAAAAGCACATGAAGGTCTAGTATGGCATCTCCCAACTGGTCAACAGGGAATGCGATGTCTTCAAGTATTACCGTTGTTCCGCTTGCCCGCACGGCGCCTACAGCCGGGAACATTCCTTTTCGGAGCTTCCAATAGAATGCCTGTTCAACGGTATCCTGGGTAAAACTTATAGGCTCCAGCAATAAAAATTCTTTGACGTAGGGTGATAAGCTTGCAATTTTCGCATTTAATTCGTCGATAGTATTACTTTGATATTCGACTAATAAGGCTGCCGCAGCTTCAGGTAACGTCTGTAATATATGCGGAACTCCTTTTATGTTTTCAATAGACCTGAGCGATGCCCGGTCCATCAACTCCACAGCTTCTGCCCCGGTTTCTGTTAAAGGACGGATCGCCTGGCAGGCTGAATAGATATCCTGGAAATAAATAAATGCCGTTGACTTATAAGGAAAATCGGGGACTGTCTCCATAACAGCTTCCGCAATAAAGCCTAAGGTTCCTTCAGCTCCTATCAACAAATGAGAAAGTATATCTAAAGGATGAGAATAGTCAATAAAGGAATTGAGTGAGTATCCTACAGTGTTTTTAGTTAAATACTTTGTTCGTATGCGGTTGGCAAGTACCGGGTTTGCTGTGATCTGTTGCTTTAAATCTAAGATTGAGGAATAAATCTCCGGACACTCGCGTTCAAATCTGCCGTAATCATCCGTTACTTCTGTAGAGAAGCTTTTTCCGGAAGGAAGAATAAAGCGGATATGTTTAGTGGTATGATAGGAATTCATACTAACGCCGCAGCACATCCCACTGGAATTATTCGAAAGAATGCCGCCAATCATGGCCGAATCTATACTTGATGGATCGGGTCCAATTTTCCGTTTGTGCTTTTTAAGAAACACATTAACCATCGTTCCAGTAATTCCAGGCTGCACTCTCACTTTATCTCCGGAATCTTCGATAAGAATATTATTCCAGTATTGTTTAAGATCGACCAGGATGCCATCCGTTATCGACTGTCCCGAAAGGCTGGTGCCACCCGTACGAAAAGTTACCGGGATGCTATAATCATGTGAAAATTTGAGGATTGCAATTATCTCTTCCTCATTAACCGGCCTGACAACGGCCTTGGGACGCAGGTAATAAAATCCGGCATCAGAGGCATATGCCACCAGATCAACAAGGCGGCATTTGATTCTTTCTTTTGGCAAAATAGCTTCCAAAAGCTTCCCTACATCCATAAATATCGTTTAGACCATAAAGTTGTAAGATTTAATGAAGGAATACAACAATTCATAGAAGAAAACACAATTATTCAATGTTGTTCAGCACATTAATGATTTTTACGCTTTTGCAATTCCTTTAATTTTGACTGTAACCTTTTAGGATTATGCATGTATTTTTCCAGGTTAAATAGTTCAACCTTTCTGAATTCAATAGGATGGCTTTCGCTTTGAAGTGCTATATAACCATCTTTCAAAAGCTGCTTGTCCTGATACTGAGACGAATCAAATAAACCATCGTTTCCGTCGATCTGTGGTTTTTCATACACCAGTACTGTATCCCGTTCTACAATATGTTTGATAATAGAATCGCCCAAAACCAGCGCTTCAACTCTCACCCATTGATCTCCATGATAGGTTTTTGAGCTGGAATTAACACAATGCGTTTTGAACAATTTCCCGTGAAGTATTACATTGGTACCCGGTGTACACAGGTTACCCGTACTGCGCTTATTTTTCCCATCACCACCTAATAGCTGCTGTTCCAGTGAAACAGGAAAGTCCTGATTAATCTTCATTGTAGAGGCCGGCTGGGAATGCAGCATTGCACCACTGTTTCGATTTGCCCATCCGGCGCCGCCTTTTATTTGCTCACCTGTAAAACGGTATTCCAACAACAGCAGGTAAGCCGAGTACTTTTGTTTGTAGAAAATATGTCCGTACTGTTCATTCCAATCTGTATACTGATCGTAACTTACTGTTAATTTTCCATCCATTACACGGAATGTATTACCGAAATTTACGTTAAGGGGGTGACCTTTAATTTTGACATCCCAGTTCTTAATATCTTTCCCGTTAAATAATTGTATCCATCCATGTCTGGCAACTTTCTTTTGTGCCATACCATATAAAGATAACAGCACAAATATGGCTGTAACTATTTTTCTCATGCTAAATCATATTAATGCCCGATGCGTCAGGATAATTTCCGGGGATGTCTGCTTATTTTTTTACAGCCTGTCTTAAATATTTTACGCTCGCCGTTACGTCAGGAACGCTATTATTCCAATTGTATTCGTATTCAGCGGATATTACGCCTTTAAACTTTTGTCTTTTCAATTCCTCAATTACACCGTCTACATTTGAAACCCCTGTGCCCCAATGAACGTCATGTGCTTTTTTATTATTTTTTTCATTCAAATCTTTAAAATGTAATTGAATAACATGTCCCTCTAACTTTTTGAGACATTCGACCGGATCAAGGCCAGATCTTACCCAATGACCAATATCCGCGCAAGCGCCTATACGTTTACTTTGTCCTTTAAGAGCAGCAAGTACAACATCAGGGTTCCAGTAGTGTGATGGATCAGGATGATTGTGCAGGGCCAGGTTAATCTTAAACTCCTCGCATAATTTTGATAATAAAGGGAGATATTTCTCATCTGGTTCACTGACAATATTCTCAATTCCCATGGCTTTTCCAAACTTAAATATTTCCCGCCAATCGGCATCATTATTAGCCCTGACCACACCATAGGATGCCATTTTGATTCCTTTTTCTTTTAATTTTCCAAGAATTTTACTGCGGGTAAGTGCATCCATATGATAATCCATTTTCCCTTCAAGTCCTCCTCCAATAATTTGACCGGGATAAGCTTCCACATATTTTAAACCACAACTATCTATTTTATCGAGGGCTTCAAAAAAAGTAAAACGATTAAAAGTATATGCTTGTGCTCCCAATTTCCAGCCTAATTTGACTTCCGGATTTTGGGCTGAGGCGCCATATGTAGCACTAAACATGATTATTATCATAGTCCATAAGGACAGGTAGTTATTTTTCATTTGATTGTCTATTTAATTTTGAAATGTAAGTTCTATAACGCTAAGAGCTGTAATGGTTAGGTAACTAACCTCCCTGAATAGCCATGCGATCCAGATTTGTTGTTTTGACCCAGGGTTCGCTTCGTAAATTGACTTTGGCCCTCTGATTTTAAAGTAATTCGAGTTCACGATTAGTTGACATAAAATGTGATGTTTAATCAAAAAGAAATCCTCGAAGCTCTGCTTTGTGCTCATTCATTTAATTTTTAATTATTTCCTCGTGTTTGGGTTTTTTCCTTTATCTGATTAAGCATCTCCGAAAACTTTTTAACTTTTTCAGGATAGTTCTCTGCCAGGTTATTCATTTCTCCAATATCTTCTTTTAAATTGTAAAGCTGAGGTTTAGGATTATTTCCCAGTTCTATATTTGTCAGGAGATTCATTTTAGGCCCCTTGCTCGGCTCAATGTATTTCCAGTTTCCCTGAATAATTCCTAATGTATTATTAACCGATTGTTCAACAACATATTCTCTACCTATTTTCGCACCAAGTAAAGTATTAAGATTATTAAAACTATCGGGCGCATTGTTCCCGGTAATTTTCTGTCCCGTTAATGCAGCAAAAGATGCATAGAGGTCTACCTGGCTAAATAAAGCATCTGATACTGTTCCTGCTTTAATTTTTGCAGGCCATCTTACAATAAACGGAATTCTTGTTGCGGCATCAAAAGCACTATACTTTCCTCCTCTCATATTACCCGATGGCGTATGCCCTTTAAGCAATTCGGCAGCTTTGTCCTGATATCCGTCATCAACAACAGGCCCATTATCACTGCTGAAAACAAGCAAAGTATTATCCGCGATTTTGAAACTGTCGAGTGCTTTTAAAACTTCTCCAACTGTCCAGTCTAATTGCAGAATGGCATCTCCGCGAGACCCCATCCCGCTCTTACCAACGAATCTGGAATTTGGAACTCTCGGAACATGAATATCATGTGTAGCGAAATATAAAAAGAAGGGTTTATCCTTATTTTTCTCAATAAAATTTACAGCACGGTTCGCGAAAACATCAGCCATATCTTCGTCTATCCATCGGGCTTTATTCCCTCCGCTCATCCACCCAATACGACTAATGCCGTTAATTATTGTAGCGTCATGGCCGTGGGAATATTTCATTTTCAAAAGCTCCGGATTTTCTTTTCCGGTAGGTTCATTCCCAACTTTTTCAATGTAAGATACAACAATTGGATCAGCAGGATTAAGGTCTGCAATTCTGTGATTTTCGAGATAAACACAAGGAACACGGTCACCGGTAGCAGGCATAATAAAACAATAGTTAAATCCAATTTCCAATGGACCGGGTTTAATATCACCATTCCAGTCCGGGCCACCTGAAGGCCCTAAGCCCAAATGCCATTTACCAATAACCGCTGTTTGATAACCTGCTTTCTGAAGCATGCCCGGCATTGTCTCTATATTGGTAGGGATAATTAAAGCCGCATCGCCGGGTGCGATACCCGTACCTGATTTTCTCCAGGCATATTTGCCCGTGAGGATTGAGAAACGAGATGGTGTGCAGGTCGCAGCTGTTGTATGCGCATTTGTAAAACGCAAACCCTGAGCAGCCATACGATCTATATTCGGAGTGTTTATTTTGGTTGCACCGTTAGCACTGATATCACCGAAACCCAGATCATCGGTATAAATAATGATAATATTAGGTTTAACTTTTGTTTTTTGCGCTATTGCATAGTATGAACATAAGACAGTAAAACCTAAGCTAACCAATACAAAAAAAATTGATCTTATATTCATCCAAAAAATATAAAAAAAGTATAAAATAGTATCAGTTTTATGTTAAACATGAATTATTTTTCAAATTTTCCTATCACCCAATCACCTATTTTTGACCCCTGAGTTAGCCCATGTTCGATGGCATCTCTAAAATGGATTCCGCCCCATAAACGGCTCATCGCCGCTTCTCCGGCTGCTTCATTAAACGAATTAAAACTACGTTCGGGCAGCCCGTATCTTACCTCTACATTATCGGTATAATTAAAATCATCGCCAAAGTAATAAGTAAGTATTTTTGCCGAGGTAGCAGAAATAGTGGAGTGTCCGCTTAAGTATTCGGGGAATGGAGGGGTCTGCAACAAGGGGGTCCAGCTGGGATCTAGATATTTCCTAATAGCTGTTTCAGGACGTATGCGATTACTTCTGAATTTTTCATCCCAACAGCAAATAAATCCATCCATTAATCCTATTGAAACCAACGTGTTTATTTTCATTGACTTTGAAAAATTCAATTTGGCTTTGCTACAGGCGATACCTGTTATTCCTAGCCAATGCGCTCCGGGTGATATCTTTTTCAGACCCACTAACATATGGCCGTTATCTTTAAGAGCAAAAGGATTACAATCCCAGAAGGCTGCTATATCCCTGTGCGCGTCAGATAACCCAGCTCCTCCTTCATTATAGGTCTCCTGCATCATTTTATAGAAAGCCGAATTCTTGTCTTTAGAAAAAGCTGCAGGGGCTGAAGGCTTAAACTGCGTACAGGTGTCCAATGTAAAGGAACGAACCGTGTTGAAATAAGGTTCTACGGGGGCAAAAAAACCAGGTGGTGTTGGATACCAGGAACCTTCCTTTTTGATCGGGTTATACCGGGGATAATTGCTAATCAGATTATAGTTATCAGATTTAGCATAAGCAAGAATACTTTTGCTGACAGCAAGGGCATACTTTTGTGAACCTTCAATAACAGCATCAGAATAACCTATTTTACGACAGGAATCCAGGAAGTTTTTTTCATGCTGTACAAACAGCTGCCCGGAAGGCTGCATTTTGGAAGCAGTTTTCATCATGGCAAGAATGGCACTTAGTTGCCAGGAAAAATTCCCAGTATTCTGCGGCTTCTGTATCTCTTTATATTCATTTAAAACGCCATTCATATTTTGAAGTGAACTATCATTCTGCGAAACAACCTCGTACCCCGCCAAACAGGCGTATGAAAAGAAGCGGGCTGCAAGAGGCGGGTTTGTTACATCATGGATCATAACATCCGTCATTTGAGATATAACTTTAGCAATATCATTGCTGTTAAGCTCAGAGGTTTTTTGCACCTGCCCCTGCGAACACGAGCAAAATGCTACAGCAATTAGAACAAAAGGAAGTACCTTTTTCATCCGAATAATTTGTCGTTTCAATGGCGATAAAACTATCGTGTCCAGCCTATTCATTTCTCTTTGAGGACACCCGTAATGGTTTCCATTGTTTATTTAATTCGTACGCTTTAATATCCTGCTGATTAATACCAAAAAGTAATTTGTTATTTAATTTGGTCACACTTCTTACGTCGCCTTTTAACTTAAATCCTGATATATTCTGTGGTACATAGGCAAAATTACCTTTACCATCTCCTTTTAATAATACGCCGTAATTGGCATCATATTTACCAAAGCGAAGCCGGGCCTGATTCATATTACCGCACAAAAGCAGATCTTTTTTCCCATCCTGATCAAAATCTATAGAATTTAAGGTGAAAACCGATGAAAACTGTGCCTGCAAAGGCAATTTCTTTTCGTGTAGCCTGCCATCAGGAGCACTTTCAAAATAAGCGGTTTTTAGATAATTAGCTTTTAAGTATTTTGCTCCTTTTAATTCTTCTGCGGTAAATATATCTTTCAATGTAGCATCCGCATAGCTTTTATAATCGGGGAAACGGGTTCGCATCACACTCATCTGATCCAGTAGTTCATCGCGGGTTACATAAGGATAACTTTTACCCTGTATATAAAAACACAGTATGGGATCTATGGATCCATTAACGTCAAAATCTTTATAAAACATTTCAGCTGGCTCCTTATCGCTTGCTTTGCATTGCGTATTCAAACCCTGGTTGCCTATAACCAGGTCTGGTTTACCATCGCCATTCAGGTCATCAACCAGGAGCTTGTTCCACCAGCCTGTATAATCTTTATCAAAATAGTCTTTGGCTTTATTAATCAGCTTTCCATTGCTGTTGATTAGTACCGTTATGGGCATCCATTCTCCAACGAGAATCAAATCCTGCTTTTTATCGCCGTTCATATCTACCCAGGCTGCATCTGTTATCATACCTGTTTTTTGCAATTGTGGTGCGATTGTAGTAATCTGATCCTTAAACCTGCCCTTCCCATTATTGATCAGCAAATAGCTTTGCGGTGTTTCGGGATAACGTCCCGGAACTACCCTTCCCCCTACAAAAAGATCCGGATTACCGTCCCCATTAAAATCAGTTACCCGCACACATGCTTTACTACCCAACATTTTCGGCAAGGCATTATACGATTTCCGCAGATTGCCTTTACCGTCATTGATGTAAAGACGATCCTGTAATAAAGGGTCATCCACTACATAGTTGCTATAACCGCCACTACTTACATATAGATCAATAAAGCCATCCCTGTTGGCATCAAAAAATGCGGCGTCTGAATCTTCACTTTGCTTATCAGCTTCAAAAGCGGCTTGCAGTTTTCTGGTGAACCCTCCGCTTTTATCCTGTAAAAAAAGCGCTCCTGCCTGGTCTTGGGCTCCACCTACAAACACATCTTCCAGCCCATCGCCATTAACATCCGCCTTTGCTAGACAAGGCCCTGAAAAAGAAAGTGGGTTTATCAATAGTGGTTGCCGCTTAAAATCATTAATCGTATTTTTTTGATGCTGAAAGGAAAGTGGAGATTTGACTTCTTTGAATATAGCGGGGAGTGCTTCTGGTATTTTGTAAATCACCGTCGCGTTTTTTTCCTGTAGCGAAAGTTGTTGGTTCGATTTTAGGTTTTTAATAAGCTGCTGTTTTCCACTCAGCCAAACTATCCGCAGAGAATCTATCGCACTACTGTTGCCCAAACCAAAATGCAAAACCGGCGAAACACTGGATTGATAACCCCGAGTCGGCATCTGCTCCAGGTATTGTTGCTTGTTCTTAGTGTATATCCATAATCTAGCACCAAGCCCTTGTGTGTTTTGTCCGGCACCCTGAAGTTTGAGTTTTAAATAATTATGTTTTAATTGTTTGTCCGAATTGTTCTGATAAATGAAAGCAGGTTGATTGATATTATTTACAATCAGATCCAGGTCTCCATCATTATCTAAATCGGCATAGGCAGCCCCATTACTGTTGGAAGAGATGTCAAATCCCCATTTTTTACCCATATTGCTGAAACTGAGATCGCCGTTGTTTTTAAACATGTAGTTCTTCACATTGGAGGATGGCATATTATGTACCAGTTTCAATATATCCTCCCGCATTAAATTTTTATTGAGAAGAAAATCTCCCATATATTTTACAAAGTCCATATTGGTATAATCACGGGGTAAGCCATTGGTAACATACAAGTCTTTCGATCCGTCATTATCATAGTCTGCAAAAAGCGGCGCCCAGCTCCAATCGGTATTGGAGATACCAGAGAGCTGGCCTACTTCACTAAAAGTACCATTACCATTATTGATGTGCAGCATATTACGCATGTACTGATAGTAAAAACCACTTCGGATATTCAGATCAAACTTTTCATAATTATCCGGGGAGAATAGCTGCTTTTGACGGTGGTTGTCTTCAGGTAACATATCCAATGTGAAAATATCGGGCAAGCCATCATTATTAATATCTGAAATATTGTTACCCATTGAAAAGTAAGAAGTATGTCCCATCCCGGATTGTATCTTATCAGAGAAAGTTCCATTCTTGTTATTGATATAAAGATAATCAGGTATAGTATAATCGTTAGAAATATAAATATCAGTCCAGCCATCACCGTTGACATCTGCAATTCCTGCACCCAGACCGTAGGTTAAAGGAGAATTACTAAAACCAACCTGGTTTGTGACATCACGAAAAAAACTTCTGTCATTCCTGAATAATCGTACAGCTACCATACTATCAGTTTTTTTCATCAGATCAGCAGTACTTGCTTCATCCAATACAGGCAATGATTTGGGATTATGATTTAGTAAAAACATATCCAGATCCGCATCCTTATCATAATCAAAGAAAACAGCATGTGTACTCGTTGCAGGGCTGGCAAGCCCATATTTCTTAGCCTGTTCACTAAAATGAGGAATACCGTTTACGTCCGATCCTTCATTAATAAATAATTGATTTTCACGTTTTTCAGGACGTAAACTACCCGAATAACAAAGATATATATCCAATAAATTATCTCCATTTACATCAGCGATACTAACACCGGTTTTCCAGGGACCCTCCCTGCCTGCTACGCCCGCAAGTGTAGTAATATCATCAAACTGCATCTTCCCCCTGTTAAGGTATAGCCTGTTTGAAGTCATATTTCCTGTAAAATAAATATCTTCTAATCCATCTCCGTTCAAATCGGCAACCGCTACTCCGCCGCCGTTATAGAAATATTCATACATTAAGATATTGGTATTTAGGCCTTCTGTCAAAATATTATTAAAACCTATATTGGTGCTATCAGAAGATAATAAGGTAAATAAAGGATTTGATTCTTCATCTTTATTAACAGGACTTTGACAACTTTGACAGAGGAATGCACTAGTCAGTACGATAAAAAACAGATGTTTTAGGAGAATTCCTTTATTCAGCAACAATTTTTACGATTTAAGACTTCCTTAAAAAACTTATGCCGGCAAAATTACCGACATAGGTTTTTTTATTAATATGTTAATAACCTGAACTAATCAGTAACCAGGGTTTTGAATTAATTTATTATTTCTGCCTATCTCAGCCCTGCTCATAGGGAGAAAATACATCTTATCATTCCACGAACGATTTTCTAAGCCTGTAACTTCAGGTGTGTAAGTGTAATTGTAATCATTGTCGCTACGTTTATAAATAGCAACCGTTTTACCAGGTTTTAATTTACCTTGAACCTTAATAATCACCGCTTTGTTACCCAGGGTAGTCGGGGCAATCATCCATCGTCTGGCATCGTAAAAACGCTGTTCTTCGTAAACCATTTCTACTCTCCTTTCATTTCTATACCGATTTTTTAAAGCTAGTCCTGTTTCGGTAATTGCCGGCATTCCAGCTCTAAAACGGATTTTATTAAGCCAGGTTCTTGCTTCTGCTTCTTCCCCTAATTCTATACAGGCTTCGGCATAGTTAAACACAGCTTCTGTATATCTGAAAAAGGGCCATGGAATAAATTGTTTATGATCCCTGTCTACAATTGCAGGATCAGGATCAATAAATTTCCTGAAATAATAGCCTGTCCAAGATCCATTCCAATTTTCAATGCTACTTTGTCTTGCATCCAAACCATTGAAAGTCTTAGCTGCACCAAAAGTCCCGACTTCATATACACCTGTTTGGATTTGATTGAAAGGATCTATACCGGCTACATTAGAAGTACGGGGTTTCCAATCTGCACCATCGTATAAAAACGTTGCTTTAAATCGCGGATCCCTGTTTGTATAGATATCTTTTACTTTTGCAGGGTCAGTCCAATCGAATTTAGTACCATCCATCATTTCATAGTCATCTACGAGGTTCTGAACAGGGGTACTACCAGCCCAGTTATGGTAACCATTAGGACCCAAATTTCTACCCATTCGTTGGGCACCTTCCTCTTTAATAATTATGAAATACCGGCCAAATATGAGTTCATTGGATGCTGACTTATCGATACCTGGGGCAGCACTGCCACCACCCATTGCGATGCTTAAATAATTTGCTGATCCCTCTGCGGAAGACGCCGGGGAGCTGAGATTTAACTTGTATCCATAAGGTAAATCCAGTACAGCTTTTGCAGCAGCTTTTGCAGCAGTCCATCTTGCAGTACGATTCCCGCTTACGTATCCCAGCAATTCTGGCTTTGCAAAGCTGGAAATAATACCTGATTTAGATTTTGCGGTAGGCATGTCATGCAAATCGCTGGCTGCGTATAATAAAATTCGGGATTTTATAGCCAAGGCAGCATCTCTGCTAGCTCGCCCCTGCCCTGTATTTTTTCCTTGAAGCAAAACTGCAGCAGCATCAAGATCTTTAATAATAAAATTAACACTCTCTTCGAACGTGTTTCTGGCTACGGTATAATCTGCCGATCCGGTCTCATAAGGCTTGTCGATAAGTGGTACACCTCCAAACAGACGAACTAATTGATGATAATAATAGGCACGTAAGAAAAGAGCCTCGCCTTTTAATCTGCTTGCCATAATAGGATCATCAAACGCAGGCTTTTCAAGATTCATTAAAGCAATATTACATGCCCTAATTCTTCCATACATCCGATCGTAGCGGTATAAATCCTGACGGTTAAACCAGGCAAGATCATCATCTGTTATGCTAGATTCATTCACCCTGTTAAAGCCTCGACCTGAATGAGTAAACAAAGATTCGTCGCTGGCAGAAGCAAGCATTTCTTCGTTAAACCCGCCAGCACCCAGACCACCGTAAATGCCGGTTACGAAAGCTTCAGATAATGCAGCATCTTTCCATGTTGTACCTCCTTCTACCTCACCCAATGGCTTGGTATTCAAAAAATCATCCTTACACGAACTAAGCACAATTCCGGATACCATCATTATGATAATCGAAATACTATTTATTCTATTTTTCATGTCGCTAAATTTAAAAGGTTGCAGAAACGCCTGTACTAATTATACGCGACTGTGGATAGTATTGACCACCACCGTTTGTCGTTTCCGGATCATATATTTTCATTTTATCCCATGTAAGTAGGTTAAGTCCCCTTGCATAAATGCGGAAATTACTAACCCCTGCTCTTTTACTGAAGGCTGCCGGAAGATTAAAACCTAGTTCAACATTCTTTAGGCGAAGGTAATCACTACTTCTTATCCAATAGGTGTTACCTCCTGAATAGTATTGATTACCTCTATCAGTGATGCGCGGATTTACACTACTTAAATTTTCTGGAGTCCAACGATTTTCATAAGTATGCAGAAGGTAATTGCCTATTCTCCCAGACTCTGTACCTATATTTTGCTGAGCACCCAGGGCGCCCTGAAATAATACGGATAAATCAAAAGTTTTATATTGCAGGCTCAAATTTGCACCACCCTGGAAACGGGGATTACCATTCAAATCATCTCTCAGGCGGTCTTCCGTATTTATCTTGCCATCTCCGTTTATATCCTTATATTTCATGTCACCTGGACGGAGAACATTAACACCAGCACCTTTGTAATCCAGTTTATTTGCAGCGACATCAGCAGCATCTTTAAATATACCATCATATTGATAGAACAATCCGGTCTGCATAGGTCCGCCTGTTGTTCTTTGCCATTCAGGAAGTCCCGGATTTTCATCAAAAAACAAAACCTTATTTACAGCATAACCTCCGTTGAGACTGAAATTATATTTCAATGCGCTACCCACACTATTATATCCTACTAAAAATTCAAACCCTTTATTCTCTACTTCGCCTATATTTTCACGCGGCAAGATCATGCCTGTCGTCTGTGGAACAGACCCATTTCTTGCCCATAAAATGTTCGTGCGCAAGTTATAGAAGACATCAAATTCAAAATTGATTCTTCCGTTAAGCATGGAGCCATCTAAACCCAGGTTAGAGTTATTTGCAACTTCCCAGGTAAGAGCAGTATTTGGCACTCTTGTTTCAGATAAAGTTTTTACTTCCTGCCCCCCGGCAATATAGGTACCAAATCCATAAGTCGAAAGGTATTGAAATTCTCCCTCTCCCGCACTCCCTACTGCATCATTACCGAGCTGACCCCAGGATCCGCGTAACTTTAAGCTTTCAACAAACGGCACATTGTTCTTCCAGAAATTTTCCTCGGAAATTTTCCACGCTGCCATTACCCCCGGGAAAAAACCATAACGACTGTCTTCAGCAAAAATATGAGAAGCATCATATCGCCCTAATAATTCCACCATGTATTTTTCCTTGTAGTTATATGCAATACGGCTCAAATAACCTAAACGTGCACGCTCAAAAGCTCCTCCTCCATTATTTTTTTCAAGGTCACCCCCTGCAAACATTTGATCAATTGATGTAGAAATAAAATATCTCCGTCTTGCATTAAAGTTATTTCCCGATGAAGTTTCGCTAGTTGTACCGGCAAGGAGATTCAACGTGTGATCACCTATATTTTTGTCGTAAGAAACTAATGCTCCTAATACTACACCTAAGTCATCCTCATTACTTTGGAATAAGCTAGGATCAGGGGGACCTCTTCTACCTTTAGTTAACATTGGAGTTTTACCATCCGCTTCCAACGATGTTCCGTTCCAGGAATACAAAAACCATGGATATTGCCAGTTTTTAACAGCTCTTATACGCTTATCCAATGCGGCGGTTCCAGTAAATTTCAGACCCTCTACCCATGGGTTGCTTATTTCAAGTTTACCGTTGGTTTGATAAAAGTATCGGGTATCCCGGTTATAACCTGTTACATCAGTAGTAACTACCACAGGTTGTGTGCCGTTCTCTATATCTGGCCCGGGTAATCCATTGGGCCAGTATGCTTGTGCAGTAGGTGAACTACGCATGAGCATCCTGAAAATCTGAGCAGCAGATGTGGTAGGGAAATTACGATTCTCCTGCCGGGCTAAGATACCTATGCTTGTATTGATATATTTATTAACAGTTGCATCTACATTTACACGCATGTCGAATTGCTTGAATCCAGTGGCCGAATTTACATAGTATCCATCCTGATTTAGATAACCTAACGATGAGAGATACCTCACATTTTCAGACCCCCCTGTTAATTGAAGATTATGTCTTTGTTGCGGAGACCATGTTTTCAAGGTAGCATCAAACCAATCTGTATTCGGAAATCTCCATGGATCTGATCCATCTTTAAATTTTTGAATATCACCAGGCGAGTAGGAAGCATTTGCTGTGGTGCCGTTTAACCTTTTGTATGATCCTGTAGCTTTAAACGCAGCTAATCCTGCAGCCCATTCATCAGTAGGCAAATTATACACGTCCAGTTCATTTATTAACTCGGTGTACTGTGCTGAATTAAGAACTTTTGGAATACGTGTAGGCTGCGAAAAAGACTGATCAAAAGTATAATTCAATGAAGGCTTTCCTGATTTACCCCTTTTAGTAGTAATGAGTATTACACCGTTTGCTGCCCGTGAACCATAAATAGCAGCCGCTGCATCTTTTAATATAGACATACTTGCAACATCCGCTGGGTTTATTCTATCTAAACCCCCGGAAAGAGCAGGAACGCCATCAATCACTATCAAAGCACCAGTATTGCCTAATGTGTTGGAACCACGAATTGTGATGACTGATCCATCAAAGCCTGGTTCGCCACTTGCTTGAGTCGCTGTAACACCCGGTAAACGTCCTGCCAATGAATTGGAAAGATTTATAGTAGGTGATTGCCGCAGTTCATCTCCTTTTACTGTGACAACCGATCCGGTAACAGTCTCTTTTTTCTGTGTACCATAACCAACCACTACAACTTCTGATAAGGAAGTGCTGGATCCTACCAAAGAAACATTAATAGTTCCTCTGTTGTTTACCAGTTCCTCTCTGGTGTCATAACCTACATAGGTAATAACCAAAGTTCCATTTTCGGGAGCTTCCAGAGAATAGTTCCCATTTACGTCTGTGGAAACTCCGATATTTGTCCCTTTTACTTTTACTGAAACACCTATCAAAGCTTCACCAGTTTTCTGGTCGGTGATCTTTCCTTTTACCGGGATATCTGCTTTGGACAGTTTTTCACCCGGAACGACATTGATGGCCGGGGTAATCGCCAATAGGTTGCTGTAATTTTTAAGAGCTGCTGTTACAGGTAGAAAACTTGAGCTCATAAATAGAGCCAGAGATAATAAGCTCATGCTAATCATCCTCCCTTTTCCTATTAAATACCTGTTTAGTGATGAAGTACTTTCTTTTTTCATGTATTTAGGTTTAGTAGTTTAGATTAATAACTTATAGGATTTATTAAGTTCACTCGAGAAGAGACTATTTCGGGCAAAGACTTCAGACTTTGACATGCAGACAGTTAATTTATTTACGTTTATCCGATGAAATATAACAAGTTATATTAGCCAGAATTAGAAAACAACAAATTGTGAATAATCGTTATTTAATTAAAACAAGGTAAAATATTAAGCTAATAGCGCTTTAGAAAGATTTAGTATGCCCATCATTTATGACTTTCTAAATATCAAGTCTAAGGAAATAATTTGAAAATCCTAGGGGCAGGCTATTAAATCTACGCAATCGTTGCCGGCAAGCATTAAACACCTGCCAAGCAAATTTGGAGTTATCGAATTTTATTGAATGTTAATTTCGCCCGCTCGGGTTACACTAATATTATGGGGCAAACTAAACTATCCGGCTGCATTTCCGAATATCGATAAAAGCATTTTTGCTTTAGAGTGGTTTGAATTTCTAGAGGTTTACAAGAAAATCATGTCCCCGGAATCGAATTATGTTTTATTGCCTGTTTGAACCTGCTTGCTATTGAAAAATGAGAGTTCCAAAAAATTGTGGCAGATGAAAATTCGGTCTGGGATTGTCGACAAATGACCAGGTAAGATAATTGGGGTTAGAAGTTCTACTGCCGGTCTTATAAAAATTAGCTTTCCAGATAACACCTTTTGAAGGCTGAGTAACGTTTGAGTATTTACTTAGCAGAGAAATCGGAATCCTGTATTCGATCGTCCAGGTTACCGGATCCGTAATTTCAGGATCAATTTTGGCCGGAAGGGAATGAGCAATCTGGATTTGCTTTAATTCATCCGAGGTCAGCTTCTTGTAATCTGACATTGGCTTGGTGATATAATACATCAGCGGTGTTCCTCCCGCATTGATTTCAAGATTGAAATATCTTAAGGGAAGCTGGGTGTCCGGAGAGAAGAAGAATTCAACGCAGGAATCAGTAGAAACCGGTCCATTATACTCTGTTGTAACGCTCCTTACAAAGCGGTCTTTGACCTGGAAGATGACATACAGATTGGCATCGTCGTACATCATTTTCGACTTTACATCAGGCTGGAAAGGGGGTATTTTCCCCATAGTTTGTTTAATCTCAATAGGCTTTATCCTCTTCCACTGGGATTTTTCCCAGTTTGCATCAATTACGATGCTTTTTTTAAGCTTCTTAACTTTATATGTAGGCACTTGCTGTGCTTGCATAGGGGAATTCTTTACTTCCTGAAAATTACTTACCCTGCCTGTAAAACTTACAGGAAGGATAAGTAATAATAAATAGCTTATATAGTTCATCAGTTCCGTGGTGTTGGATTTGGATTTGCACGTATTCTAGCTACTTCCTGTGGCAGTATACCTGTAAGATTATTTTTAAAATTGGCCCTTACATAAGTTAGAATAAGAGCTATCTGATCATCACTGAGATAACTGTTCGCTGGCATCACTTCATTGTAACCCACGCCATTCACTGTTATCGGGCCACTCAGACCATTTAAGACTATATTAATAAGTCGTCGTTTGTCACCCTTTACATATTCAGAATTCTCAAGAGGCGGGAATCGCGTTCCATCACCTTTACCGTCAGCCTGGTGACAAGTTGCGCAATAGGTATTATATAGCTTTCCTCCTGCAGCAATTTTGGCTGTATTTACATTGTCCTTGACAGGATCAGGAGTTTTAATATGCGGCTGAGTTTCCTTACGTAATTGCATTGCAGCTAACTGGGGAGCACCAAATTGCTTTTTATCGCCCTTATACATCACCCTCCAAATTTTTCCTTTTTCACTTTCCGAGAAGTACAAGGATCCGTCAGGACCCATAGCAATTCCCATTGGACGATATACTGCGTTGCTCGTGTTTACAATAGTATCAACGACTGGGAAGCCATCAGCAAACACTTCCCAGTCGCCTGATGGAGCCCCGTTTTTAAACGGTACAAACCCAATAAAATAACCTCCCTGAGGGTAAGGGGAGCGGATAGTTGAACCGTGGAAAGCCACAAATGCTCCATTTTTATATCGCTCAGGAAACTGATTTCCTGTATAGAAGAAAAGATCATTGGGTGCAAAATGGCCCGGAAAAGCAACAATTGGCTGTAGGTATTTCTTAGTTGGCTCCTTTTTACCATCGCCTCCATATTCCGGATTCAAAAGCTTTTTATCTTGCATATAGTCGTAATATACATACGGCCATCCGCCATCTGATCCTTCAGTAACTTTAAAGAACTCCTCAGCAGGGAGCAGAGCACTTTGCCACGGGTTATAATAATCAGGAAACTGACGGACAAAGTCGTCCCTGCCATGCTGAACCGCGTAAAGGGCTTTTTCCTTTTTATTCCACTCCATTGCTACCACACTTCGTATCCCCGTCGCATATCTCACACCATCTTTTTGAGTTTGGTTTGGCTTACTGTCGCTGAATTTCCATATACCTGCGTGGTCGGCTAATTCGGGACAAGGATCCTTTCCCAACGAACCGGGCTGTCTGTCGTTAATACCGCAAACATCACTGGGGGATCCAAAAGGGACGTACATATTTCCTTTATCGTCAAAAGCCAAAGGTTTTGCTATGTGTGATGATCCGTACTTAGCATTTTTATAATCATCTTTAACAAGTAATTCCGATTTGCCTTCAGGAACCAATTTTCCCGGTGAAAGTTTCGTGCGAAATACTTCCCCCGCTGTAGTAAAGTAAAGGTATCCCTTATGGATCCGCATTCCGGTGCCGTAATTTCCTTCATCAGGATAATCGCCAAAACTCTGGATAATGTCGGCTTTGCCATCGTTATCAGTATCCCTTAATGCTATGCTTCCCATTTTATTGATTGGATTCCGCATTTTAACATAGATATCACCATTTGAATTTACGGCGAGGTGTCTGGCTTTTCCAAGGGAATCTGCCACAACAACTGCTTCAAAGCCTCCCGGAAGAAATAATCCGCCGTTGTTCGGGGATTTATCAGGAAGGCCGCTAGTGCCATTCGAGCGTGTAAAACTAAGAGAAAAGACAAAAGCCAAACCCAGAAGAGTAAGAATTCCCGCCCTGGTGCTAAAAAATGATAGCAATGGTGATATACGTTTCATTGTATTAATTGTGATTAGATATAATTCATATGCATATTCACGACTTTTTGTGGATTTTCCAAATAAAGATGCAAGTTTTCATGTAAAGAATACCATGATATACGTATCTTCCAACTATTACATATTTATCAATGCAAAATTAACTCCGTTTAGAAGAGAGATGACCTGTTTATCCAAATTCGCATTTTTTAGACGATCAAATCATTTGTTACAGCATAGAGCTTGCTAGATTTTTACCTGGGTAGATCCTCCCAGCTTCAAATCTATGTCAACAGGCGCATTGGACCGCCAGGATCCACCTGTGAAATCAGGTACATCAATGGAATTTGAACGATTATTTACTGACCATTCGCTGAGCGGGAAAACTGCACTCCATGCTGCTGCATCATATACATCCTGATCCAAAGGCAGCCCATTGCGCAAGCAATCGATTATTCGCCAGTCCATCAGGAAATCCATTCCGCCGTGGCCGCCGACTTGTTTTGCCAGTTCACCAACCTTTTTTACAATAGGCGGAGCGTATTTTTCTTCGACCAATTTAAATTCAGCCGGTGAGAGCCAACCGCGGTGGTTATTTGAAATTCGGCCCGGTTCCGGATATTTAAGAGCGGTACCATTCGTACCACTTATCAAATGAATTCTTGAATATGGGCGGGGAGAAGTCACATCATGCTGTATCATGATAGTGCGTCCCCTGTTAGTACGGATTGTGGTGGTATTCATATTACCATTAAAGGTATCCTTTGCGAACTGCTTATAAAAATCATCAGTTGAAGCAAGTTTTTTTGCATGATCAGCCATCTGGAAATCATTACTCTGCATTGAAACAAGATAGTCTAGCTTATCCCCCCGGTTAATGTCCATGACCTGGCATACTGGTCCGAGACCGTGGGTAGGATACAGACTCCCCCTACGGGTCGCATTTTCCTTTAAACGCCACATATTCTGATAACCTTTCTTATCAAAATTAAGGTCTAATAAATTATGAATATATGCACCTTCGGCGTGTACAAGTTCACCAAAATAACCCTGCCTTGCCATATTTAATGTGAGTAGCTCAAAGAAGTCATAACAGGTGTTTTCCAACATCATGCAATGTTTCTTTGTCCGTTCTGAAGTTTCAACCATTTGCCAGCATTCCTCAACAGTAACTGCTGCGGGTACTTCGATGAACACGTGTTTTCCCATCTCCATTGCATATAACGCCATTGGAACATGCAGGTGCCACGGAGTAGCGATATAAATAATGTCGACATCCTTTCTATCACAGAGTTTCTTCCATTCGTCCGGCCCGCCTGAATATAATGTTGGCTTATGTCCCAGGGGTTCTACTTTTTTCTGAACTTTCACGACATTTTCACTAATAAGATCGGATAATCCAACAATCTGTACCCCTTCACATTTTGTAAGGTTCATCACATGGCCAGGTCCTCTCGAGCCAAGACCAATAAACCCTGCTCTTACTGTTTCCAGCTTCGGAGCTCCGTACCCTGACATGTTGAATTGCTGAATATATGGCTGGCCTGTATTAGGACTTGCCAGCAAATTGCTTTCAGATTCACTTGCAAATCCATTTAAAAGGCCACCACCAGCGATTCCCAGACCTGCTAAGCCGCTTACTTTTAGAAAATTCCTGCGATTATTTCTCATTTTATATAATAAGTTTAGTTGATTAATTTCCAGTCCTGTCAATACCGGGAAACCATTTCCGGGCATTTTCACGATATAATTTGTCTATTACTTCCTTAGGCAATTTAAGTCCATTGAATGGTTCCTCGAAATGTGAAACATTCATTTTTTCATTTGTAACAAAAAACTTCCAGTCGCTGAGCCTTACTTCATGAAACCTTTCATTTGCTTTTGCAAAATCGGATTTCGCATTTACTCCGTTGTCTGTCGAATAAATAAGTCTGTCCTGATACTTGATGAAAAAATCATGTACTTTTTGCCAGTCCTTTACAGCCTGAAACTGCAAATGGCAAATTCTCTCAGCCATGTCCAGCGCGATATTTGGGAATTTATCCAGGCGTTTTGCCAGTTCATCAACATTCCATTCGAGGCTTGCCAGATGAGCTGCTACAAACCTTAATTTGGGATGTTTTTCCAGCATCCTGTCACGAGCATTAATCTGATCTTCATAAGATGGATACTCCGGGTGCAGGTACATATGATATTGAGGATGTTCGCTGAAATAATTCTTATCTCCTGCGACAGTCATCTGGTCCACAGGCAGCCAGGCGTTACGCGGTTCACCTAAATGGCCCAAAAGTGTAACATCACTTTTTTCTATAAAATCAATGATCGGGTCGATCCTGGGGTCATCAACCATCACAAACTTTCCGTCTTTATCCCTAAGTTCCATCCCCAGATTCTTCCATATTTTTACTCCAATAGCTCCGCTATCGAAAGAATTTTTCAGATAGGCAAGCGTTTTGGATTCCCAATCTGGTGTTCCCCATCCTTCAAGACTGAAAGCGGTAAGATAAGCCAGCCGGTCGGGATACTTCTTAATTAATCTTAAAGCCACATTTTGCTTTTCTTCAATATTGGATGTTGGCCCTGAATAAACATTTACCGTTAAGAGCTTTAAATTGTCCTTTTTAGCCTGCTCGATAAAGGTCGTGTCATCAACGCTGATATGAACATGGGTGTCGTATTTTTCCACTTTATCGAAGTCATCCATAGTGTAAAAGTCCTCAACTGACTTACCATTTTCCTGCGATTTTCCAGATTGAGAACAACTTTGAAAGGACATTAAAAGAGTAAACAACAAAAGCATTCTAAATTTCAGGATCTTTTCCATAGAGTTTGGTGGTTTAAATTTTAATAAATATCCTCTTTTTGTACATCCAATATAAAATCAGCCACATGATAAATAATACCAGGCCTCCTGTTACCAGCGGGGCATAGGCTCCAAAGCCTTTATCAAAATTTTGCCCCAAATGGATGTATAGCGACTCGTTGATTACATTTCTGATTCCGCCGTCGGCAATGCAATATGCGGCGATAGAATTCATACCTATCACCATCAGGAAAAATGACCACCTCTTTTTGTCAGCAATATCAATCACACCAAAAAAGAAAGCCAGAAAAAGGAAACATATCCCCCCGCTGAAAATTGTCCAAGCGGGTGTCCATATTCGCTTTACTATAGGATTTATACCAGTGACATGTAAAATAATACCAAACGCTATCAGGGCAAAACCGGCAATTATAAAAAGCCTCATTTTCCTGGTCTGTGCAATCTGTGAATTTAGAACATTGCCCGCGAGTAAACCCAATATCATTGTGCCCAGTGTGGGAATAAAACTAAGTGTTGAATAGCCGCCCCGGTTGAATTGAAATTCTTTTTCCCTTGGAAAAAGGTTCATAAACCAGTTATCAAAGGCCCAGGCAAAGTTTGTATTCTTATTCCAATGAGCTGCAAAACCGTTGAAATTATGCTCCCATCCTGCTTTGACTCCCGCAGCTGCATAATCAAAGTCAGGGCCGGGCAAAGGGTACATAGCGAAAGCCAGGAAATATCCCACCAAAATAACTACCAATGCGATTACCTGAACCCTTTGGGAATATAGTGCGAGAACGACTAAAAAAGTATATCCTAAGCCTATTTGGGTCAGCGTATCTTCAAAAGTAAAATTGGTTTGTTCCGAATTCATCGAACGTAAGAAAATCCCCAAAAAAATAAGAATGAGCGAGCGCTTCAGTGTATGCAGCAGTAAATTACTAACACTTGCTCCTTTATTTCTCCGGCTCATTATTGAGTAAGGCAAAACTACTCCAACCAGGAAAGTAAAAGACGGCTGTATCATATCATGCAAACTCAGCCAGCTCCATTCCACATGAGACTGACTAAACGCCATAACCCTCCAAAACGAGCTATCAGGAAGTGATTTTGAAATGTCCGAAAGGGAAATCACTTCAGCCATCATTAAAAGCATAACGAAACCGCGGTAAACATCAACTGAGGCAACCCTTGCTACAGGCATTGCAGGATTGATAACGGCACCGGAAACCGGCGGATTCTCTTCAGGAATGGATTTTACTGTCATTATACATTGTTTTATTCGATTAGTCCATATAATCTATCAGAATGAAATATTCAGCATCTTAAGTTCGTGATAATTTCGATGGTTTCTAACAAGTTTATTTTTGTTTCAAATTTGAATTATCGATGCCTGGAAACCATTTTTGGGCATTAATCCGATATATTTTGTCGATGACTGGCTTTGGTAATTGTAAACCTTTAAATGTCCCGCTAAAACTTGACGAAGTCATTTCATCATTTGTCGCGAAATAGGTCCAGTCTTTCATTCTGGTTTCATGCAATCTCTTATTTATTGTCGAAAGGTCCGATTTTGCATCTACTCCATGATCAGTAGCATATATTAGTCTGTCCTGATATTTGATCATAAAATTTCGCACCTTCTGCCAGTTTTGAGCAGATTGTGCCTGCAAATGGACTATTCTGGCAGCCATGTCAACTGCCATATTGGGAAACTGATCCAGGCGTTTAGCAAGTTCATCGACATTCCATTCAAGGCTTCCTAAGTGAGCTCCCACGAACCTTAGATTCGGGTGTTTTTTAAGCATATTGTCCCTGGCATTGACCTGATCCTCATAACTGGGATTTTCAGGATGTTTAAACATATGGTATTCCGGATGGGTCGTAAAATAGCCCTTATCATTCGATACAGTCATTTGATCTACCGGTAACCATGCATTACGAGGTTCACCTAAATGTCCCAAAAGTGTAATATTATTTTTTTCTATCATTTTAAGAACCGGATCAAATCTTGAATCATCAATCATGACGAATTTGCCATTACTATCCTTCAGGCCCATCCCAATATTCTTCCATATTTTAACGGCAATTGCCCCTTGCTTAAACGAATTTTCCAGATAGGCCAGAGTTTGAGGCAACCATTCCTTTGTACCCCAATTTTCCACCGTAAAAGTTGTTGCATATGCAAGTCGGTCAGGAAAGTCTTTAACCATTCGAAGGGCCACGCTTTGCTGCTCTTCAACAGAGGGGTAATAGGCGGGGTTTACGTTGACTGTTAAAAGTCGAAGATTATCTCTTCTTGCCTGACTGATAAAAGTAGTATCATAAATATTCAAATGAACATGGACGTCAAACTTTTGAACATGCTTGAAATCTTCTTTTGTATAAAATTCCGAACTCGTTTGTCCACTTGTTGATCTATTTTGCGCGCTTGAACCAAACCCCAAAAAAGCGGCGGCAATAAGAATAAAGAGGCATTTACATTGCGATAGAATTTTCATAATACTTTTTTAATTAAATATGGATCAAAGCCAATTATTAGTTCAGTTAAGCTTAAATGAGCTTCAGGTTCCCTGGTATTAAAATGATACCCAAATTTATCGTGCCTAGTAAGGGGGGCTGTTCGGAATTTATAATGCCCATAACCATCTTTCCGCATTTTTCGAATAAATTTTATCCACGACATCTTTGGGCAATTTCAATCCTTTGAGATCGCCAAAACCCGTTAAAGAAATAGTGTCATCTGTCACGAAAAATTCCCAATCTCTCATCCAACTATCATGAATTCCTTTCGCTAAATCTGAAGAGTCAGACGCAGGATTTACCTGCCTGTCTGATCCGTACACGAGGCGGTCCTGGTATTTGATAAAAAAATTACGGGTTTTATTCCAGTCATTCAAAGCATGAAGCTTCAAATTAGACATGCGGGACAAATCGACCCTCATATTGTGATAACGATCCAATCTCTTTGCAAGTTCATCAAGACTCCATTCCAGACTTCCCAGATGAGCTCCAACGAATCGTAGTTTGGGATGAGATTTAAGCATATTGTCACGGGCGTTAATCTGGTCGTCATACGTGGGATATTCTGGATGAAGGTACATATGATACTCAGGGTGTGAACCATAGTAGCCTTTACTAAACGTCATTTTGTCTAGTGGCAACCAGCAGTCTCTGGGTTCACCATTGTGGCCAATCAATGGAATCTTGTTTTTTTCCAGATAATCTAATACAGGTTTAAGCTTAGGGTTATCAACCATCACGAAAGTGCCGTCTTCTTCCCTTAAATCCATTCCAATATTCTTCCATATTTTAACAGCTTTAGCGCCATTTGCTATCGACTGTTTCAGACTGGAGATTGTGTTCTTCGCCCAATCGGGATTTTTCCAATCGTTCACAGGAAAAGTAGTGGCAAAGGCCATATCATTTGGAAAATTTTTCAAATGTTGGATAGCAAATTCCTGTTGGGCTGCCATTGGAAGCCCAAAGGGACGGTCGTCGACGATGTCTAAAAAACGAAAGTTGTCTTTCCTTGCTTGTTCGATGAAAGTGGTTTCGCCTGTGTTAATATGAATATGGATATCAAACTTTTTTACCGTAGCAAAATCCTCAGCCCGATAATAGCTATCGACCTTATTTTCACCTTGTATTGGACCATTCGTTTTCGATGTGGCACAAGAAAGCGTAATAAAGGCGAGTAGCAGAACCAGGCCAAAGTTTTTAAGCGTACTAATACTACCCATTATGGATTAGGAGTTAAATTTGCATTAAGTTTTAATTCACGGTCAGGAATCAAATATATTGCTCTGGGTGCACTCGCAGCAACCGTTTGATTAAATCTATCGAGACTGTGAAAACCTGGATATGCTCGTACCAAAGGCTTGTTGTTTCTGAACAAATCACTTGTGCGCTGTCCTTCAAAAGCCAGTTCCAGCCTGCGCTCTTCTAATACGACATCTAACACACTTGCCTTGCCTTTTAAATCTGAAGTGCTGTAAAGCTGATTTCCACTTAAACCCGCACGTGTACGGATAATGTTTACATCACTAATTGCAGCTCCAGCGTTTCCTAATTTGGCATTGGCTTCAGCCCGGATCAAATACATATCTGCCAGGCGCAGCAAAACCGGCGAGCTCAAATTCGCTACACCTTCCTGCCAGTTATACTTATTAACAAAATACTTTACCACATTTCCCCTTTTTAGTGTATCACCGTTTGCAGCCAGTTGTAATTCGATAAAACTATGGCGTGCATCATTGGGGTTAGCAGCGAGTAATTTTACGTAAGAAGCAGAGGCGTACATCTCTCCCCAACCAGTTGAGAGGGTAACTGGATCATTATAGTACATAGATCCAATAGCACCTTTAAGACGATTATCGGCTAAAATATGGCGTATAGCGAATATGGTTTCCGGATTACTTTCAGGTATACTTCTGAAATAATTTTTGAACGCAGCGGTGCTAAGCAGGCTGTAACGATTTGACTTAATAACCAGATCAGCATATTCCAGTGCTTTTGCATTGTCTTCTTTATGAAGATATAATCTGGCTAATAAGGCATATGCAACTTCTTTAGAAGCAAAACGCGAATCCTTTTTTATATTCATCAAACTCGCAGCCTTTAATAGATCTGTGATCAAAAAGTCATAAACTTCCTTAACACTATTTCGTGCAGGGAATTCCTCGCCCTGAGAAGTTTTTATTATAGGTATTCCGGGGTTATTACCATTTCCCTGAGCATACGGGCGCCCAAAAAACCTTACAAGATCAAAGTGGGCCATTGCACGCAGATACATATTTTCCCCTTTGAGCTGATCAAGCGCAGGAGATGTTCCGTCATTAATTTTTCCGATGATCTGATTAGCTGAAAAAATCACCTTATATGCCTGACGCCAAAAGGATGTGGTAATGTTATTACCCGGAAAGTCTGTATAGTTGTAAACATTGTACAGAGGATCTGTTGTAGTTCCGCTTAATGCGACATTGTCACTTGAATATTCGCCGAGTATATGTTGGAATCTGGTATAATCTGCACTTACAAGTCCGGCATAAGAACCGTATGTTGCCGTCTGTAAATCATCGGGACCCGCCAGTGCAGTTTCATCGGATTTACTGTCATATGGCTGCAAATCCTTATCACATGCAGTTGTAATCATTAATACTGTTCCAAGAAGGAAAAGTAATTTTCTATTATTTTTTTTCATTTTAAACGTTTTTATAATCCAAGATTAACACCAAATAAGAATTTTTTACTGATAGGATATCTGTCTGCAGAATTTCCACCGTTCTGGCCTAAACTAACTTCCGGGTCAGCGCCAGAAAAATTAGTACCAGTCCAAAGATTGTCCCCGCTAAGGAATATTCTGGCATTTGACACTTTCACCTTAGTTAAAAGGCTCTTTGGCAGGGTATATCCCAAATTAACGTTTCTTAAGCGGATATAACTACCATCCTCAAGATATCTTGAACTCAACTTGTTTGAATTCTTATTACCGCCAAATACCGCTCTAGGATGAGTAGCAATATCGCCCGGCTTTTGCCATCTGCTCCATTCATCCCTTGGCAGCATGTTGTTTACTGTTTCATATGCACCATCAGAATCGAAACTTGTTCGTGAAGAATTAAACACTTCAACACCACTCACGAAATTGAGGAAGGCACTCAGCGTAAACGCTTTGTAACTGAATGTATTGGAAATCCCACCAGTGAAATCTGGTGTATAAGAACCCACGAATTGTGAAGTTGCCTCGGATAGTACACTGGTTTTGGTTACCACGCTATTTCCGTTTGCATCTTTTGTGATTTTCTCCCACAACGGGTCACCGGTTTGAGGGTCTACACCAGCCCATTTTCTCATGTAAAAACTATTGAGATCATGACCTACACTTACAATTGTAGCGGGGGAAAAGCCATTATCAGTTATAATATCCTTACCCTGGTCCAGCCTCAATACTTTACTTTTGTTGAAGGCAATATTGAAGTTCGTTTCCCATTTAAAGGCTCCTTTATCCAGATTTAATGTTGTTAAATTAAGTTCCAGTCCCTTATTTTTAACTGATCCAACGTTTTGAATTACTGATGTAAATCCACTTGTAAACGGAAGCTGAACATTTAGCAATAGTGCTTCCGAAGTCTTGTCGTACAGATCAACATTCAGGGTTACTCTTTTGAAAACGCTAACATCAAGTCCCAAATTTGCAGTCTTTACCTTTTCCCATGTTAAATCCGGGTTGGCAAGCTGTGAAGGCGTAGAGGCTGAGAAGCCGGAATACTGAGATGAAAAGCTATACAATCCAAGTGTCTGGTAGTTGCCAATTTGTGCATTTCCTGTGGAACCATAACTCGCTCTTAATTTTAGAAAATCAAAGGTTTTATTACCTTGCATAAAGCCTTCATTACTCAGAATCCAGGATGAACCCAAGGTGTAAAAATGTCCTGTACGATTGTTGGCACCAAAACGGGATGACGTTTCGTTGATGTAAGCACCGACTAAAAAATATTTATTATCGTAATTGTAATCGACCTGTACAAGTCCTTTACTAAAGGCATTTTCGTTGATAGAACCGTTGGCATTGCCTGAGCTAAGAATTTGGGAAGCAGCATTCATTACACGAAGCCCTGCCACAAAACCTTGTCCGAGAAGGGCATTTCTCTCAGCAAAGTTCTTTTCGGCCTCTGCTACAGCAATCGTACTGAAATTATTCTTTCCAAAGCTTGTTTCATAGAGAAGGCGATTTGAAGTGATAAGGCTGCTAGAAAAGGCCATGTCATTAGTAAGTCGCCCCAACCCTGATCCCGCTTTTGCACGTACATCGTAGTAAAGTTGTCGTTTACTATTGTTATAACTAACCCTGTTGCTGCTTGTAAAAGTTAAGCCTTTCGTGATAAAATAATCTAGTTTAATATCACCACTCAGCGAATTCCGTTTTGTGTCATCCAGATTATATTGCCAGCCATGCAAGAAATTATCCTGTTCTCTTCCAATCCATCCGGGTTCGGTACCTCTTTTTAAAGTTCCGTCTGCAAAGTATGGGCTATCCCATGGGAGATTCCTTGTCGCACCAACTAAAGCACCATAATTCCCGGATGCGTCCTCCTGAAACTTGTTGAATCCAACATCTAGTCTCGCTCCGAGTTTTACTTTTTTACTGATGTCATGGGACACATTGGTTCTTAAATTATACGTCTTTCTCCCGGTTGTCTCTAAAGTACCATCTTCATTGTAGAAATTTCCAGATACGTAGACTTGTGTTTTTTCGGATCCGCCTGAAACTGATAAGGTATAATTCTGTGTAAGTCCGGTACGAAATGCGAGATCGGACCAATCAGTATCCTGCGAAAGCAGAGTAGCAGGACGATCTCTATTAAAGTTTGCAGGATTCCAAAATGTCTTTTGGTAATCATACAATTGCTGTGAGTTCATCACATCAAAATTGCCCATAGAAACCTGGTTGATCCCTGTCGTAGCACTGAAATTAACCTGATTCGATCCAGCTTTGCCGGATTTTGTCGTTATAATGATTACACCGTTCGCAGCTCTTGAACCATATAGGCCAGTAGCAGCAGCATCTTTCAAAACTGTTACACTTTCCACATCCACCGGATTCACGGTTCCGCCTATCACACCGTCAACCACATATAATGGTGCAGAACCTGCGGTAATGGAACTCGATCCTCTGATTATAACACTGGGTTCCGCGTTCGGACTGCCTGAAGAGGCAGACACAATTACGCCGGGTGCTTTACCCTGCAGCATGCTGCTCACATTATTGGAAGTAACATCCCTCAACTTCTCTCCTGAAACAACTGACACTGAACTTGATAACTGGGAAATTGATCTGCTGGTGTAACCAACAACTACAACTTCATTTAGTGCAGATTGCATGGTGTTCATGGTAACTTTTACCGTTCCGCTCGCGCCAATAATTGCTTCCACACTTGTGAAACCCAGGAAGCTGAAAACCAGGGTGCCATTATCAGCCGGAATATTTAAACTAAATTCTCCGTTTCCGTTAGTAACTGTCCCTACTGTAGTGCCTTTTAACTGAACACTCACTCCCGGTAATGTTTCACCTTTTTCATCGACTACCCTGCCTCTTATAATTCGATCACGAGAATTTTCTTTCAAATTAAACGAATTTGAAAATAACGTTGAATGAACTTCGCCCAGCGCAAGGTTCGTCGCTGAGGCCGACTTTCGCCCAGCTAAAAGAAAGACAGCAAGGAAAAAGACTGCCATTCTAATCCTGACCGAAGAGTTAGTAGATTTTAAGTAACTTTTTTTCATGATTATTTATTTAATTAACTTTTAGCTTTTTCGTTTTATTGAGGATAATTATCTGAAAATGAAATAGCTGCAATATCCTGTAGTATTTCGTCCAGAACGTCAAACTGTTGTTCCAGCTTTGTTAGAAGTTCAATTTGAGCACGGGTTCTTTGAAGATTATGGGTCGGGAAATAAATCTTGTAATAAGTATCGCCCTCCACATAATCTGTCAAAAAACGAACTATCTGTTCGTATGGGATTAATAAAGCGCCTTTTAATAGTGATTCAACCTCATGGCTTGTTAGAAAAAACCCTGCTTCTTTGAAATAGCCTTTAGTGTATGCGGCAAAAAGTGGAATGTTAAGCTGAATTTTTTCAAGATCTTCTTCATCTTCGGCCGCGGTATTGATAATTGTTCTTATAGCATCACCAAAATCATAAGCTACGTAGCCTGGCATTACAGTATCGAGGTCAATTACGCATTGCGCTTTGTCAGTTTTATCCAGTAAAACATTATTAAACTTCGTGTCATTATGAATAATTCTTAGCGGTAATTCACTTCCACCATTAAGACCTAATATAGAAAGCATCTTTTGTGACCGTTCCTGAACGAAAGTAATCTCGGGTGTAAGCTCTTTCACGCGGCCGGCAACATCTGCTATGATCGACTCATTAAATCTCCGAAGCCTGGCCTCTATATTGTGGAAATTTGGAATGGTCTCTATAAGAATTTTGGCATCCAAATCTGACAACATGGCCTGGAATTTCCCAAAGGCTTTTCCACCTTCATAGGCTTGCTGTTCTGTTTCCAGAACATCATATCTATTACAGTGCAAAAAATCATACATTCTCCAATAATTGCCCTGTATATCTTTATAATAGTATTGATTATCTTTAGTTGGAATAAGTTTTAATACCTCCTTATCCTCGCTTGCCCCGGGAACATCTTTGAGCTTATCTCTAAGATGATCTGTCACAAGCTTAATATTGTTCATCAGTCCGGGTACATCTTTAAAAATATAATGATTGATCCGCTGTAATAAATAATCCCGCTTGCCGCCATTTCTATTTTTAACATAAAACGATTCGTTTATGTGTCCCGACCCATAAAGTTCAAAATCATAGCTTCCCTCCTCTGTACAAAAGTTAGAGATGATGGTGTTCACATCAATGGATATCGTATCATTTGTATTCATCACTTATTTAAATTGATTATCGTACCTTTTTTTATCACTCTTTACGTCCATTCAATTGCTACCTACTTCTTTTAACTTTATGGCCATAAACTGCGAAATAGCCTATAAATAGATAACAAGGTACCATGATCCAATATGCGGTTTGAGCGCTGCTGATGTCTACCAGTCGGCCATATAATAAGGGAATCAATGCTCCTCCGGCAATTCCCATAATCAACAGGGACGAGCCAATTTTTGTAAATCTTCCCAGTCCTGCCAGAGCCATTGGCCAAAGGGCCGGCCATACCAGAGAGTTTGCCAGGCCAAGTAATGCAATAAAAGCTACTGATGTAAAACCTTCTGTGTATATAGCAGCAACAGAAAATATAACTCCCAAAATAGCACAGAATTTAAGTGCCGTTTGCTGACTGAAATATCGTGGGATACAGATTATTCCGACGATATACCCAACGATCATACTCACTAAAGTCCCGGCGGTAAAATATTTGGCCGTCGACAAAGAAATACCCCATGATGCACCGTAACTTATAATTGTATCTCCAGCAATAACTTCAACTCCAACATATAAGAAAAGCGCAAGAACACCTAATAGCAGATGCGGGAACTGAAGAATGCTCACTTTGTCGGTATTAGCAGCCGCCACATCTCCATCTTCATGGTCTGTATCTATTTCCGGCAAAGTCGAAAAGTTAAGAATAACAGCTAAAATGATCAGAACCACAACGATGATAATATAAGGAACGATAACCCTTGATGCCAGCAAATCTAACTCCGCTGCTTTGCTGGCAAGATCCATAGTCTGAAGGCGTGAAAGCAGAGTATCTGTGTTACTAAGAACGACCGAACCTAAGATGATTGGAGCAATAGCACCTGCAAGTTTATTACAGATTCCCATTATACTTATTCTTTTTGCTGCGCTTTCTGGCGGCCCAAGAATAGTTATATAAGGATTTGAAGCTGTTTGCAGGATCGCCAGACCCGTGCCCTGAACAAACAAGCCCAGTAAGAACAAAACATAAGTCCTTGACACTGCTGCAGGAATAAAAATTAAAGCACCCAGAGCAATTATAACGAGTCCAAGGGCCATACCCTTTTTAAAACCGGTTTTCTTGAGGACAATACCTGAGGGAATTGCCATAACGAGATAAGAAATATAAAATGCAAAAGCGACGAGGTAGGATTCGAAATTATTTAATTCACATGCTATTTTAAGATATGGAATTAATACAGAGTTCAGCCATGTTATAAATCCAAATACAAAAAAAAGTGCTCCGATAATAAAAATCGGATGAATTACAGGCTTATTTTTCGAATGAGAAATTTGATCTGCCATTTTCGAGCTATGTTTTAGATTCTATTAAAACTGAACATTTGGAGTAATACTATATATCGACGCTTGCATTGAAACAGTGTGCAGGAATATCACTTTTTTCTAAGGGAAATAACTTCGACCAGTAATTTCGTTCACTTTCACTGGCTCTGGCCCTTAAGGTTTCTAAAACATCATTTATCTAATGTAATGTGTTCGCACACACAAATCCAAATTATTTTTAAAAAAAACTGATTAGTTAATAAAAAGTGCATTTAGGGTATATTAACACTCACTGTCTGTTTAAATATGAGGTCATTAACATGTACAAAAACTAGAAATTTGTTTGCGCACACATTTTTAAATCAGAAGAGATGAAAGGATGCTATATTTAAGTACACGGTAAGATTTTACCCTGTTCGAAATCGACAATTATTGCACTCACTTTGGCGTATAGTTCAACGGTAAGGAAAATTGGAGCACCCCTTGGCTTCATCCCAAAGATTTTTTTGCCAGGCGGATCGAATATTCACTGCGGCTTCTTAATTTATCGTCCTTATCTGAAATTTTTAGATAAAGATCATAACTGCTTGGAATACAGATATCCTATTAAAAAAGCCTAAGGGTTGAGTAGAACGTCGTCATTATCCAGATCTACAAAATAGTTGACATTTTCTTTAGTCACGATGTCAAGAGGTAAGTATTTCAGGGGACTTACCTCTTTTTTAAAGACCAGATGATCTGCTAGCTGATGTATCCCCCAATATCCTTGTCCTTTAGGATTCTGATTAATTAAAAAACTAATAAAGCCATTATTCAAATAATGAATATTTTTTGGAAGAAGGTCGTATCCGACAATTTTTATCCTTTTGATATGCCTCTGTTTTAGATATGAAGCAATTTTGAAGGCTTTTGATGTTGTTACGAATATACCTTCGAGGTCGGGTGTATTTTCTATAAATTCGCTAAGCCGCTCTGAAAACTTTGAAAAGTTGGAGCTATTTAATTCAGCCTCGAGTATGTTATAGTCCTGATCGATATGATTTTGTTTGAAATAGTTCCTGAATCCATGCTCTTTTTTCGACAGGTGTGCTGCATTATTTAATTCCTCATCAAAGTGTGCAATAAGAACGGAACAGGGATTGGGAAGGCCATAATGAATGATTTTGCCTGCCAAATATCCACTTTGATAAGAATCCTGACCTATATAGCTCAAGGGATCATGATCTGGGATTTGAGTATTAAAAAGTACAAATGGGATTTTATCTTTTTTCCATTGTTTAAGAAATGGCAAAACTTCCCTGTAAAATATTGGTGATAATATTATTCCCTGAAAAGATCGTTTACCAATTTGATTTGCGTTCTCTATGAATGATGATGCGCTATAAGGATTGAACGGTAAATATGTTACACCGATACCATATTGCTTAAGTTCGCGCTCGGCCTTTATGATACCCGCCTTGGGAGCATTCCAATATGAATCATATTGTTCATCTGGAATTAACGCCGCTATCTGATATTTTTTTGATGATCCCAGAGCCCGGGCCATTAAATTGGGCTCATAATTCATCTCCTTAAGTATCTTTAGAACTCTTTCCTTAACTTTCTCGGAAACTCTCCCCCGTTCATGGATTACTCTATCAACAGTACCCGTAGAAACATTTGCTTTGATCGCTATATCTTTTATTCGAACAACTTTATCAGACATATCTAATTTGGAGATGATAATATAATTTAGAAACGGTTAACATCACCAAATGTAATCGAATATGAATTAATATCTTAATTCCGAATCATAACTAAGAGTGTTAATTTACCTGAAAATTGTTAAAGAGGCTCTGGAATTAACGTTTGAGCAGACTTCGCATCTTTTGGAAAATAAATTCATTGTTAATCCACTTCATGAAAGACTACAATATCACGATCGAATCGCAAATTTGGGATGTTTAAACAGAAAATTTCTTACGGTTAGTATTTATGGTGTAGTGAATTACTATAGCTGAATGAGGCAAATAACGGCGGGCACTGTCACCTGGTTTCCGGTAGGCTTCAGTTTGCCTGTTTTCTTATCTCTTCTAAAAATCACAATATTATCTGTATTTTGATTAGCGGTCAAAGCAAATTCTCCCTTTTTATCGATCATGAAATTACGCGGATGTTTCCCGCCCGTACCTTCGTGTCCGACTAATGCTAGCTTACCGGTTCGGGAATTCATTTTGAAGATTACCAGGCTTTCGTGGCCCCTGTTGGAAGCGTACAAAAATTTTCCATCGGGCGAAAAATGGATATCTGCAGCTGAATTTCTTTCGGTAAATCCTTTTGGTGGCATATTCACCCGCTCCAAAGCAGTTAGGGAACCGTTCTGTTTATTGACTTTGAAGGAGGCAACGGTAGAGGAAATCTCTTCAGCAGAGAAGGCGAATTTACCGTTTGGATGTATAGTAAAATGCCTGGGTCCAGATCCGGGAGTACTTGTGTAAAATGGAACATCGGCAGGACTAAGCTTCCCATTTTCACCTACTTTGTAGATCATTAATTTATCGATGCCCAGATCAGATACGTAAATAAATTTGCCGTCGGCGGAAGGTATTGCAGAATGGATATGTGGTCCCTCCTGTCGCCCAACAACAATACTGCTACCGCTATGTTTGATGAAATCCGACGCATGGGCAAGGGAGCCATCTTTGTTTATCGGCAATACGGATAATGTCCCATCGCCATAATTTGAAACATACACAAATCTCCCTTTTGGATCTACACTAATGTGTGCAGGGCCCTTTCCTCCGGCAGATTGTTCATTAACCTTAGTCAGAAGCCCAGTCGTTCTGTCGATCTTAAAAGCCATAACGCTTCCGTTTCCGTCCGTTAACGTTCCCTTGCTGTAAATTGAATACAACATTTCCCGATCCGGGCTCAGTGCCAAAAATCCGGGACTTGTACCTTCTGTCACTGTCTGCAATTCTTCCAGCTTGCCCTGAATCCGGTCAAATTCGAATACATATATGCCTTTACTTCCTCTTGTTGAAGAGGTTCCTGCATAAATAATATCCCTGGATTGCGCCGAAACAATATTCATAACAAGAAACATGGTGATAACTAAACAAAAGACCTTTTTCATATCATATTGTTTTATGGTTATGGAACTTGAGTTTCTATTCGAAAGTAAGTACTTAAAATTTTCAATTATTTTATTGACTGAACTTCGTTGCACCCAATCCGTTAAGATCCCATATTATACGCCCCGCACGAATAGTCATTTCGGCTTCCAGCTTTTGATCACCGTCCAAACGGTTATTTCCTGAGTCGACGAAGCCAAATTCACCTTTCACAATTCTCAGAAGTGCCACGTCCGCCTCTGAACCCACACTTAAATTTCCCAAGTCTGGTCTTTTTATCGAAAGCGCCGGTTTCCATGTTCCTCTTGCAATTATCTCCTGAATACTCATCCCCATAGCCAGATATTTAGACATTACGTTTAGGATGGTTTTCATCCCAGAGTTCATACTTGTACGATGTTCATCGGTCCCGAATGAGTTTGGAAGTAAACCTTCTTTCAAAGCTGGTACTGCCTGGTTAAACCAGAATCCGGCACCTCCATGACCAACATCAAATAGAACACCTCTTTGCTGCGCCTGCCGAACAAATGGCCTGATCTTTCCATTTTCGTCAATAACAGTCATTCTTTCGTGCACGTTTTCGTAAGCATGGGTAATAATATCGCCGGGCCTCATTTTCTTTAGCTGGTCTTCAAGTGAGTACTGCGGGAGGTGGCACTCTACAAAAAAAGGTACATTCGATATCTGAGCAGCCTCGATTGCCCTATCAAATGGTGCCCAGTCTTTTCCACTGTAGTGACCGATTCTTGTACCTACAATAACCCCTGGATTTTTTTTGACAACATCGGCAGTTTGCTGCACATCGAAAGTAGAAAGATCGGGTTCGGTCGCGCTGCCCGAAACCAGTCCGGATTCAAAAATATTCAAAAAGGCCAGGACTCTGGTTGTGGATTTATCAATCACCTGCGACTTAAACTGGGGGAAGTTTTTCCAGCCTGAGGTACCTGCATCAACTACGGTGGTTATTCCAGACCTGGGTCCGAAAGCGTCCGGTAACTGGCTTGAAGTTCCGTCAACAAAGCCAGGATTACTGCCGGCAAAAACATGTGTGTGGATATTTATTAATCCGGGACTAACATATAGTCCTTTGGCATCGATCACTTTTTTAGCACCCGCAGAAGGTATATCGGCTGCAACTTTGAATATTTTACCTTTGCTAATAGCTACATCCATGAGGGAATTAATACCGTTCTTAGTATCGATCACGTGGCCGTTCTTGATTATGATATCAATTTCCTGGCTATTACCTGTAAAAGGGTATCCTAATAGGATAATCCCTAACAGCAAGCTTATATAATCGAATCTCTGTTTTAGATTCTTTTTTGATGCGCTCTCCATGATCTCTATATATTAAATTATTATAAATAAATTTCTCTTTTCACTGTTACTAGTTCATTAAGATCCGCCGCACATTTGATCCAGCCCGAAGTGTCTCACCGGCCTCCGCCTTCCCTATACATGAATTTATTCATTAGGTGAATAAAAATAGCAAATCTGCTTCAAAGCCAAAGCTTAAATGTCGGATATATAGGCCTTTGTTCACATTTTGAGGCAACCCCTTACTTGGATAAGTAACATTTAGGGCTGGCATCTCAATAACATCTATTGAGATGTTACCCGGCTAAATTCGATGCCCCGATTTATGATTGTTCATGGCGATCGCTGAAGGACTAAAAGGTAATAAAAGTTCTAAGCGCCTATAGTTTTCTTGAAATCCGTCCCGGATACTAATTCCCTTCAAGTCCCAAACGATATTACCTCCCCTGATCGTTACTTCAGCCTCAATCTTTTCAGGTCCTTTGAATTTCGTACGTCTGACAAGCGGGTATAGGTGCGATGCGAATGCACCCGCACCCTGGCCTACCTCGAAAATTATCCCATTTTTTTGAGCTTGCAACATAAATGGCTTTACTTAACCATTCGTTGGCTGCAATCAGGCGATTAAAGCAGAGTTCACACTTTCCGCCTGCAGACAGAAACCTGGATGTTATATCGACGCTTTTAAAAGTTCTTCTCGAATGCGTGAGGCCACAATTTTAACCTGCTCGGGTTTCAGCATGTGAACCGTGACATTAATACTTCCATTTGGGCCATTCATCACTTCAACCGACGGTGTCCCCTGACGCAATACAACACCCAGATTGGAAAGCTTAATTTTCGAAGTGTCCCAGGAAATATTCAACGTTGGAACCCGATTTATCGCCGGAAGGGGTATGAGTTCTGCTTTCACGTATTTTACCGCGCGCGCGGCTTTGGCAATAACCGCAATGCGATCTTCGAGGATTTTCCATTCCTTGTCTTCATCCTGACCGATAAATTTTTCCAGGGCGATATACATGGCGAGAATTTCTTCCTTATTCACTTTCATTCCCCGACCAATATTATTCCCGCGAGGAGGAGCATTCAGCCGTGCTGCAGCTATAAAGTCTTTCTTTCCACTCAGGATCCCGGCACTTTGCGGACCACGCATTAACTTGCCTCCTGACACACAAACTAAATCGAAACCCATATCATTGAATTTCCAAAGATTCTCTTTAGGGGGAACATCTGCGGCCATATCAATCATTGTAGGAATCTGGTGCTTCTTAGCCAATTCCAACCATTCTGCATGCTGGATTTTACCTAAATTCGCCTGATAATTTATGAAATACATGAGGGCCGTCTTCTGATTAATTGCCTCTTCTACTTCCTGTGGTGTTTCAACGCGGATCAATTTGACCCCGCAATTGGTTAATGCATGCGAATAACCATCATTATGTGACTTCTGAACGATAACTTCTGATTTCATTCCGGATTCTTCAAGTTTTGGAAGCAAAGCAGCCTTTTTTGAATCCCTGCCAGTCAAAACACCGGACATCCCTAACATCAGCGCAGAAAAAGCTCCGGATGTGACTGTTGCAGCTTCTGCATGTAATAAGGTAGCGATGCGTTCACCCACTTTATCCTGCACCTCGTCGAGCGTACAAAATTCGTTTGCCGCAAGATTAATAGTTTCTAAAACTTCGTCATGCATTAACGAACCACTCAAGGACGTATAGTATCCGGAAGCATTTATGAAAGTACGGATGCCTAGCTCTTTGATCAAATCCCGCTTCGCCGGCACTGCTGCAGTTGACTCAAAGGGGCTTACGGCTGCTGAGATACTTCCCGTAAGTGGAACTAATGTTAATGCTTTAAGAATTTCTCTGCGTTTCATAAGATTATAACGAATAAAGTAGTGATGTTCTTGCAACTAATTAGGAAGCAAAATCAATTTCGTTTAAGAATGAAATTCAATTTCGTCAAATTATGTTACTTATAATCAATGTATTACATAGTAGCTAAGACTTCATCAGAAACATGTATTGCATGATCAATATCTGATTCAGTGTGTGCAGCACTGATATACCATAAGCCTCTGCCTATCACTCTAATCTTTCTGTCGTGCATGCCTGCAATAAATTTGCTGAGCTTTCCTTTATCAAAAGCAAAGGTATCCCGGTAGTCTTGCGCCTTCTTTAGTTCAGTAAAAGCAACATTGAACATCGGGCCAGGCCCCTGAACTAAAAGGTTTATATTATTTTCGGCCGCAGACTTCTTTAGTCCGTCCATAAGTCTGTTGCCGAGCCGAAATAAACGTTCATAGGGGTCTTCAGATTCAAGCACTTCAATGGTTGCAAGCGCCGCCGCAATTGTAGGGTTACCTGAATTCATTGTACCTGCATGAATAACTTTTGCGTCCTCTATCAAACACATCCACTCTCTCTTGCCGACTATGGCACTAATTGGATAACCACTGCCCATAGCCTTCGCAAAAATTGACATATCGGGTGTTATGCCAAAGTACGCCTGTGATCCCCCCAGGCTCATCCTGAATCCCGTAATTACTTCATCGAAGATCAATGCAATATCATATTGACTACAAAGATCCCGCAAGCCCTGTAAGAATCCCTGTTCCGGAAGAATACATCCACTGTTGCACATTATAGGTTCAGTTATTATGGCAGCAATTTCATCGGAATACTTCGCAAGCGTATCTTTAACCAGCTGCAGGTCGTTCCATGGCAAGATTATGAATTCATCCCGGGAGTGCTGGGGCAATCCATCGGTCCAGGGATAGACATTTGGGTTTTCCCTGCTTCCAAGGGAACTGGCAGAAGCCGCGGAAATTCCCCACGCAACATTGTCCAGCCATCCATGATAATGGCCTTCAAACCGAAGAAATTTCTGTTTTCCTGTTTTGGCCCGGGCCACCCGGAAAGCAGTTTGAACTGCTTCTGAGCCATCGAGACAGAAACGCATTAGTTCAGCTGATGGGATGAGTCTATTGAGAGTTTCGGCTAATTCAATCTCCTTTAAATGCTGGCCTGCAAACAGCTGGCCCTGACTGGAATAATCACTCACTGACTTTAAAACATGCGGATGTGAATGGCCTAATATCAGCGGACCCTGACTCAGCGTAAAGTCGAGATATTCATTGCCGTCAACGTCAAACACCCTCGATCCCTTTCCATGGGTATAGAATATTGCATGAGGATGATTGTACTTCCTAAATTCAGATGATACCCCGCCTGCCAGGACTCGTTTTGCCCTTGTTAATAACTCTGAAGATTTTAAATAGCTGGTCTGTTCCATTTAATTTAGTTTTGCGTTGTTTACAGGGGTCAGGTTAGTTAATCTTCGTTGATTTATCTTCCTTTATAAACTCAATAAGGTATTTTTCCCTTAAATTATTCATTTTTGAAGACAATCTTCTATTCCATTTATAATACCCTTCCCCACTTTTATCTCCAAACTTCTTTTTGTCAACGAGCCCCCGAAGTGCAGGAAAGGAATCTTCGGCATTGCATAAGTTTTTAAATAGGTTGTTTGATACAGCATCAAAAACATCTAATCCCCCCATATCTGCCGACATAAGCGGGCCGGTAATAGCTAATCTTCTCCCAATTCCAAAAGTAACCGCTGCATCAATATCTTCTTTTGATGCAATGCCCTGGTCGAGCAAATACTGCGCTTCCCGAAAGAGGGCAAACTGCAGCCTGTTACCTACCAATCCCGGCACTTCTTTTTTTACCTCAATGGGCTTTTTGCCCATGAGCTTCAATAACAAGATAGTCCGCTCATAGACGTCGTCAGCAGTTACTGGTGATCGTAAGACTTCAACCAGGGGGACAAGGTGGGCTGGATTCCAGAAGTGGGTAATCAGGATACGGTGGGGATGCCGGGTACCTCTTGCTATATCGGACAGCCTGAGGCCTGAAGTATTGCTCGCGAGAATAACATCAGGCCCGCAGTTAAGATCCAGTTGGTTAAACAGATTATTTTTCAGCACCAGATCTTCCGGAATACATTCGATAATAAAACTTGCTCCCTTGATCGCATTATCTATGGAGGTCGTTAACTCTATGTTGCTGAGGATTTCACCGGCTTCATCAGGCTTAATAAGGTTGTTCGCAACAAGGCCTGCCAGCTTCTTGCGTATCGCATCAATACCGGCACCAGTATCGCTTTCCGTTAATCCATACATATTAACATTAATTCCGGCCCACGCCGCGCTCAGTGCAATAGTGTGGCCCATAGTCCCGGAGCCAATAACAGTCAGCATTTCCATGATAGCGTTTGATGTCTTGAGTGATTCTATTTTGGCTTTATATTCTTGAACGCATCAGGGATCATAAACTCATACTCCTTAGGGTGCCACGGAGCAATGCTTTGTCCTGTTGGCCGGGGTGCAGAGGGTCTGATTGGTTCGTAACCCTCGGCGCTATATTTGATTTTTAAAAAAGGAGTCAATTTAACCTTTCCCTCGGCCAGAGACCGAATTCCCATGTCAATAATCCCACTGGTTAACAAATTTCGTTCTATAGGAGCAGTAGGTTTACCTGACACTACAAATTTTTGAATATTAAGAGTTAAATAGCTGAAATGGGCATAAGTTGGACCGCCACTAAGTACAAATTCGGTTGCAACAATTCCTTTCGAAGTTTTTGCAGAATAAGCCCAGCCCGTATTGACATATTTATCAAGCATCATAATTGTACCCTTAGTTCCATCTGCATAATTAACTATTACAGCATAAGGTGTTGTTACAATATCCCGCATATTTCCGGTAGCCTTACCCTGGATGGTATCACAAGCTGCATCAACTAACTTTTGAGAGATCTTTCCTGAATCGATAGCCTTCCAAACATCAGCTCCTTTCAAGCCTTCTACACTTTTCACACCAGTTTCTCCACCTGCCCTTCTCTCAACCATACATTGCAGAATTTCAGTTACGTGAAAACCGTAGGCATCCAGTGAGGAATAACCAATAGCAACCGCTTCAGATATCTTAACTCCAATGGGATGTTCCAAAGCCTTATCTCTCCAGCAATACGGTAAGGATGAGCCTGCCATTAAAGGAACACCCAATTCCTTTGCACGATCATAAATCCACTTACTATCCAGCCAACTGTAAGAAAGTGCTTTGTCTGTAAATACAGGAACTGATTTATTCGATGCGTCAAACACTCTGAATATCCTTTCAAGGTAATTCATACGGGGGTAGAGTTTCATTCCCAATCGGTTATAAGGATACTCACCATGTTCACCAACGTAAATCACTGCATCTACAGCGAGTTTATCTCCGCCCAGGGTTAGCGCCTCTTCTACTGTTTTATAAACAGGCGTATTATTCATTTTTGCAATCCTTACACCAGTATCATTATCGCCGATTTGTTCGATATATACAGACGCAATTTTTATCTGAGGAGTTATCATTCCCTCGTCAGCAGGAATACCCAGAAATAATTTTGTACCGATTACATCCGCGTGTGCGCTATTTCTGTATATGTGAGTAATGAAAGCCACTTTTTTCATTCCATCCTGCCCAGCAAATGCTGTCGTCAATTGTTCAGTTATAGAGGTAATACTTCCGTGCTTACCCATAACAAAGCGCGGAATAATACCAAAGCCTGCTGCAGCAAAGACAGACTTCCTTATGAAGGCTCTGCGGGGATTCCTGATTTCCTTTTTCATTTGTATATACTTTTCTTAATGGCAATGAAACTTAAATGAGCTTATATACATGTTATCTGCGAACGGGCGCATACAGGTATCATAATGTTTTATTATATTCCAATTAAAGCTTTATGCTGGTCACCAGCCTACTGCATAACCATTCCTGCGCAAGTCGGCGCCGCCCATCAGCCATCCTGTTTTCCGATCAATGCTAACCCCCTGGGCCCCGCCGACGGTCATCGACCAGTCACCTAAGCTGGTATCAATCACATATCCCATACCCCTTAATGATTTTATCACATTGGCGGGAACCCTTGTTTCCATTATCAATTCCTTTGCAGGAACGGACCCGAGTTCATCTTTCCAGCGGAACCGTGGCGCACTAATGGCATCCTGGATATTCATTCCAAAATCGATAGCATTTATCGCCACCTGCGGCACTGACTGGAGAATACCAAAGCTACCCGGTGAACCCACAATCAATTGAGGCTTTCCCTCTTTATGGAACTGAAGCATACCACCTATACACCATCCAACAGCCTTGCCCGGCACGACGCTATTAGCTAAACCAGGCTCAGCCGACATCCAGTCAAGGGCACTGTTAAATACTACGCCTGTGTTCCCAGCTACATATCCGCATCCAAAACCTCCCCCATGAGTCTGAATAATCACTACAGCGTTACCCCACTTATCTACTGCCGAAAGGCTTGTTGTTGCATATTTATATTTGCTTAAAGTGGCAGGATCGGCGGGATCATTTTTTAGCTGTAATGAACTTTTGTTCTTCACGTCAGACATACGCTCTTTCACCTTTGCTACTACCTTTTCTCTTTGTTTTGAGATATATGCGTCTGATAAAAGCATATCCACCGGGACGGAAACATATTTTGGATCTCCAATATACTTATCACTGTCTATGCGGCTGAGATAGTTAGCTTCAAGCAAATGTGCGAGATATTCTACGCTATTATGACCCATTTTCTTAAGATCAAATCCTTCCATTATTTTTAGTACCTGCAATTGCTGGATTCCCATTCCCGGAGGAGGGTTGTTGTAGACCGTATAATCACGATATTTGATAGAAATAGGATCAACCCATTGTACTTTGCCGGGCACTGACGCCAGGTCCTTCTGCGTTATAAAACCGCCATCACGAGCAAAGGCTGCGGCCAACTCTTTCGCGATCTCTCCTTTGTAAAAAACATCGATACCCTCAGAAGCAATCCTTCTCATCGTTTTCGCCAGGGGCTTATTGGTGAATATATCGCCAATTACATAAGGATCTTTTTCATTTTTCAGGAAGATTTTCCGCGATTCAGCATGGGGAGCAATTCTGGCCACTGTGCCTTCCCACATTGCCTGATCAAACTCCGTTACAGGAACTCCGTTTTCGAGATAATCAATAGCACTTTCGAAAACTTCAGAAAGAGACATAGTACCGTAATCTTTTAATGCCCTGTCCCAACCAGCAAGGTTACCTGGAACAGCAGCGATACGTGGACCAATAGTTTCCATCGCGCCGTGGCCTGCACCATCGGCAACCCGGGCATCCTTTTTAAATCTGGTGATCTTAAAGGTTTCCGGTACCCAGCCGCCAAAAACAAGCGACCTTACCCTGTTTTCCTTAGCCGAATAAAATAACATGTATCCAACCCCTGCTGTACCCGACATGTAAGGTTCAGCAGCATTTAGTGACGCTGCAGCTGCCACAATAGCGTCAATAGCGTTTCCGCCTTTAATTAAAATTTTCTGCCCTGCTAACGTTGCAAGAGGGTTTGCAGTTGCAATCATGCCATTTTTACCCAGTGCCGCCGGGCGCAGGTTATCTTTTGCTGCCTGCCCCTGAACGTGCTGATTCTGCATCAGTAGAAATAGAAGCATCCCAACAGTAATCAAAATCGACCGATTTTGATTACTGTCCGGTTTCTGTTTATTCCTGTTGAACTCTGAAGATAATGCAGTGCCCTTTCGTGTAATAATTATTGATCTGCTCATTCAATTTGCATTTACAGTTTTATCATTTTCAAATGGAAACAGGGGTTTACGCCTGTTGTGAAATTTGAACTTTGTCATATCGGCCTGAGTCACCCCCGGGGTATTAATCTGAATTATAGTTGGACAAACAGGAGCATACGCGGCAATTGGCGCGTTTACACCTTTGGCAACAATTGCATCAAACTCTGATGGCTGAACTCCCTGAGAAATTAATTGCTGAAGGCTAAACGGCATTACCCGCAAAGAAGTAAGCATAATAACGCTACCCTGTTCAGTACTGACCACCGCTGTTTTACCCATCTTAAAATTAATCTGTCCGCCATGGCGGGGATTACTTTCCTGAAATTCGCCATTTGTTATACGGAGGAGATGTACTTTTATCATGCAGATCTTTATACCATGGTCACTCGTTCCAGTTATCGTTAATTCGAACTTTTCACCATGCTGATAATTCTCAGCAATATAGACCGCCTCAGGATCATAGATACACACAAAATATTTGTGCGCTTTACTTTTTTCAAGCGCTTCCAATATGCAGCAATTATTCGCCGGGCCGCCCCCTCCTACATTATCCCCCATATCAAGTAATAATACCGGCTTTTTACTCGAATGTATCATGTTTAGCGACGATTGAACATCATTTTTATTTCCTACGAAGCTTTCCCGTCTGTCGAGAATATATTTCTCTAATTTTTTTGCAGTTTCAAGCGCCTTTTTCTGGTTTCCATCCGCAACGGCGATGATTGAGGTTCCCATTTCTGCAACATCCGCATATGGAAAGCCGTGAACAATGCTGAGTGATAAAATTTCCGCATCCAGGGCGAGTTCTGCAACATATCTGTAAAGACTCTTGCAGGGTTCATTGCCAGTAAATTGTTGCTCTATACTGATTGCCAATGGCACCTGTACCAGCATCTGAACCGGGTTTGTCTGACCTTTCAAATATTGCACGAGCAAATTGGCGGCTTCCATACCCCGTTCCCTCATATCGATGTGTGGATTTTCTTTATAGGCAACTAATGCATTGGTGGAGGAGATCATTAGGGGACTTACGTTTGCATGCAGATCAAGAGTTCCGAAAATTGGGATTGAATCTCCAACTCTCTTTCTGAGGAGGCTCAACCAATGTCCATCCATATCCGGATACTCTTCGGAAACTCCCGCGCCATGGGGAACAACAAGACATGCGTCCACCGGCATAACCTTTTCAAGCTCTGCCATCATGGTATTTAGCAATTCATAGTAAGTACTTGCAGATATTGTCCCTCCTGGGGTTGCAGAAGCATAAAAAACCGGAAGGATATCCATGCCTTCCCTATCTATCACTTCTATCATCCCCCCTATTTCATTATGAGCATTTTCATATTCCTTCCGTATCCCTTCGCCAGTCAAATAATGTCCATTTCTGAAATCGTCAATAATAGTTGCCTGAGGTACGAAAGTGTTTGACTCATGATAGATACCAAGAAGAGCTATTCTAAAAGACATATCTAGTGTTATTCAGTATTAAATTAGGAATACCCGACCTGAGCATCAGGCTTCTCTGTTAATGTTTCTGCAACTGGTGAATTACTATTCCAGTAAGAAGCAAGAATAGATGATGAAAAGCCCATAATTGGGCCACAAACCGCAGTAGCAAGGCCTACAGTAGCGATCTTTCCCATAACTTTTGCAATACCTGAAACAAGCCCTGCATTTTGCATTCCGGTGCTTATGGCAATGGTGCGGCAATCATCTTCCGATAATTTGAAGAGCCTGGCTGTCCAATAACCAAAGAAAAAGCCCAAAAGGATCATTACAAGAACTACAAGAAGCAATTTGATTCCGATATTTAGAATACTATCTCTTCCCGCTGCCATAATAATGGCAACAATTAACGCTACACCGATCATCGAAACCAGAGGCATCGAGTCATCAAGCCATTTTGCCTTTCCATGAAGAAACTTATTGAAAATCAGTCCCGCACCAATAGGGATGAACACCATTTTTATTATTCCCCACATCATCTCCATGACATTTATTTCTATGAATCCGCCTGCAAGTAATTTCATCAGCAGAGGTATTAAAAAGGGTGCAAGCAGGGTGGTGATCGCAGTGATTGTAATTGCAAGTACCACATTTGCCTTTGCCAGGTAACACATTACACTGGCCGTAACCGATGTCGGGGCACAGCCAAGCAAGATGATCCCTGCTGATATTTCGGAAGGGAAATCGGTAAAGCTCGCCAAAGCGAAACCCAGTGAAGGCATAATGGTGTACTGTCCAATAACGCCTACAATAACTGATTTTGGAGATTTTGCCAATGCTATAAAATCCTTCAGCCCCATCGAACAGCCCATTCCAAACATGATAACCTGGATAAGCGGAGTAATCAGCGTTGCAAACTCAAACCCATTGTATTCCTTAAAATACTGTGGATAGTACAATGCGGTGGCCACTACTGCGAGGATAGATGTAGTAAAGGTAAGTCCGCGAAGAACGGGGAACCCCCCAAAACTGATAGCGAGTAACAACAGGAAAGCTATAACAAATGGTCCCGCGTCCGTGATATTGCCTTGCGAAGCCATGTAAAGAGCAACCAAAAGGCATAATATTGAAATACCAAGCAAGACCCTTGAAAATACAGTTTTATTCATTTAGCATGGTCAAATGTTAACGGTCTCAAAAAAATTAAATGGACGCCTTTTGCAATTCTTCCCTAACTCTGTTTGCTACAGTTTTTTCTTGTCCGGGTTTCAATTGCCAAACGGATAACTCAATTCCGTCCCTTTTGCTACCCATAGTGCCACCCCCCATTACTTCAATACCCGGATCCCCGTTCCACAAGCGCTCCTTCAGTTCCATGCCGGTCATTTTGATCAGATTCGGATCCCATGAAAGATGTAATGTTGGCGTGTAATTAGCAATTTCGGGAATGAAAATCTCTGTTTGAACCCCTTTTATATTTTTAATAGTTTCAACTAAAGTAGCCATTCTTTGCTCCCACATTCTCCATTCCTTCACATGATCCATTTTAATGTGACGTTCCAATGCAACATACATGGCAAGAATTTCTTCCTTATTCACTTTATGGCCTCTGCAGATACCACTGTTAGGTGGGGCGCTTAAGCGCGCAGCCGCTATCAGGTCTTTCTTGCCCATGAGGATTCCGGCACTTTGGGGTCCTCTCATTGCCTTACCACCCGAAATAGCCACCAAATCAAATCCCATATCATTGAATTTCCAAAGATTGTCTACAGGATGTGCATCTGAAGCAATATCGATCATAGTTGGGATTTTATGTTTCCTGCCTAAGGAAATCCACTGATCATAACCTATTTTACCTTTGTTGAGCTCTCTGTTAAGGAACCAGAGCATTGCAGTTTTTTCATTAATTGCTGCCTCAGCTTCTTCAGCAGTTTCAACGATTATAAGTGTGGCGCCAGTATTTTTCAGGGCCTGATGATAACCATTGGCGTGGGTTTTCTGAAGGATTACTTCAGATCTCATATTGTCAACATTGGGAAGCTGCATCACCTTTTTTCGATCCATTCCGGTCATTGCCCCTGCGAGCCCCTGCACCAGAGCCGACCAGCAGCCTGCTGTAACCGTCGCAGCTTCGGCATGGCACAATTCCGCAATTTTTTCTCCGACTTTATCAAGAACATCATTCAGTAACACAAATTCCTCTGCTCCTTTAGAAATTGCCTGCGTAACCTCGGGTGGCATTAAAGAAGCAGTCAATGAAGTGCAAACGCACGAAGCATTTATAAAAGTTTTCAGGCCCAGCTCCTTAAAAAGGTCGCGTCCGGCGGCTGCATCTGCAGTTTCGCTGGCTGCTGCAGACTGAAATGGATTACCCCCACCGATCAAACCTCCTGCAATCGGTGCAACGGATAATATTTTAATAACATCTCTTCGTTTCATGGTTATCTGGAAAAATTAAAGATCAGTTTTTCATTTCAACAATCATCTCAATCTCAACGGGGATATTTCTGGGTAGTGACCCAAGACCAATTGCTGAGCGGGCATGTTTACCGCTCTCCCCAAACACTTCCACCATCAGGTCGGAAAAACCATTGATTACCTGCGAGTGATTATCGAAATCAGGCACAGCGTTGACCATACCCAGGACTTTGACAATTCTCTTAACGTTATTAAGGTTGCCAACTTCAGCCTTCAGAGCCGCCAAAAGGTTTATACCTGTTAAACGTGCTGCAAATTTGGCTTCATCAAAATTTACTTCCTTTCCCACTTTTCCAATCATAAACTTGCCGTCTTCTTTCAACGGTCCCTGACCTGAAAGAAAGACGAGGTTCCCCACCCGGACAGCGCCGATAAAATTAGCCGAAGGCGGCCCCGGAGTTCTTAATTTGATACCCAGTTCTACAAGCCGCGTTTCCGGGTCTTTTATAACCGACTGGGCATTTACGGAAGTCCCAGCGAGAGTGCTTGTAAATATTATAAAAAGGATAACTGTGATTGGATTTTTCATCTTATAAAATAGATTTACTACGTGATTAAATCGGATCAGAATAAACTGACTATTTAGCAACTGGAAAAGACAATGCATTAAGGTCGTAAACAATTCTTCCTCCTTTTATAGTCATTTCACATTCGAGAAGATTTTTGCCTTCCTTTTTAAATCTGGCAACATCATAGAAGCCAAATTTTCCTTCCCGAAGGTTTAATACAGTCACATCGGCGATTGCTCCCACAGATAAATGACCTAATTCTTCATGATTTATAGCCTTGGCAGCCGCCCATGTGCTTGCTTTTACAACATCTGCCAAAGGCATATTGATCGCCATAAATTTGGACATCACATTTAACTGGTCCTTCATTGCAGAGTTCATACTACCTGTATGCAAATCAGTACTTATAGTTTCAGGAAAAAGTCCCTGCTGAGTAGCAGGAATGGCCTGGGAAAAGGTGAAACTTCCACCACCATGGCCCACATCAAAAATAATCCCCCTTTTGCGTGCCTGGAGAACAAAAGGCTTTAACTTCCCGGTTTCCAGATCCACAATAGTTTCTTTGGTTTTAACCAGTTCACCATAAGTGTGGGTGAAAATATCACCCGGTCGCATTTTCCTAAGGAATAACTCCTCAATTGACAGGCGAGGCACAGTGCCGCCGAAGTCGACCATAACAGGCATTCCTGCCAGTTTACCGGCCTCGACAGCACGATCGACGGCAACCCAGTCAGATTTATGGTAATGGGCAACTTTGATTCCCACAATATGGTCTTTGTAATGTTTCGCTACATCGGCTGCCATTTGCGCATCAAAAAAGCTATTGTTCTGCTGCTCGAGAGAATTTTCATCTCCATACATTCCCTTTTTTGAGATGTTCAGGAACGCTAAAACACGCGTCTGAACCTTATCAATCACATTTTTTTTGAAAAGTTCAAATGTTTCCGCGCCAGCATCTCCAGCATCTACAATCGTAGTAACTCCCACCCGAAAAGTAAACCCGTCGGCAGGAAGCGACGAAAAACCGTTTTCAAGCTGGCCCCCATGATCGGTACCTGCAAAAACGTGTCCGTGAATGTCGATCAGGCCTGGCGTTATATATTTTCCGGAGATATCAATAACCTGCTTTGCCAATGTCGGGTCAATACTGGCTGCAACTGCTGCAATTTTACCATCCTGAATGGCCACATCCATTATCTTATCGATGCCATTTTTTGGATCTATCAGGTGCCCTCCTTTCAATAATATAGTATAGGTCTGAGAAAAGCTCAGAAGGCTGAATAGCGTTAAGGTAATTGTTAAAATTGATTTTCTCATATGATTTAGTGTTACTATATGGATGCGTTGATAAATTCTTCTTTTAATGTGCGGGCAACAACCTGAGAAAAGATCACGTTCACCGAGAGGCAAAGGTTTCGCTGACATAGGTTATGCGGCCGTGGAAATGGTTCCTGCAAAAGGCAGTATAGTTAATGTTTTTAGTATTTCTCTACGTCTCATGATTGAAATTTTTACCGGTTAAAACTACTATCGCTTTGGTAAAGGCGTCACTATTCCATTCAGATCGTATACTATCCGTCCATCTTTAATCGTCATTTCACATTCCAGTTTCTCGTTGCTTTGCATTTTGTATCCGGCAAGATCATAAAAGCCGAAGTTTCCCTTTCTCATACTTAAGATAGCAATATCGGCTATCGACCCAACAGACAAATGGCCCAATTCGGGACGTTTAATTGCCTGGGCCGGTGACCAGGTACTTGCTTTTATTACTGCAGGAAGGTCCATATCGAGTTTTAAAAACTTAGACATTACACTTAGCATGTCTTTCATAGACCCCTTCATACTACTGATATGTAAATCGGTGCTAATGGTATTCGGATGGAAGCCGGCCCTGGCTGCAGGGATAGCCTGCGAGTATGTAAAACTTGAGCCCCCATACCCAACGTCGAAAATAATTCCGCGCTTTTGAGCCTCAAGTACAAAAGGTTTCAACTTCTGGGTCGACGTGTCTACTATTGCCTCTTTGGTGTCCAGGAGTTCACCAAACGTGTGCGTGAAAATGTCTCCGGGGCGCAGATGCACCATGAACAAATCTCGCAGCGATAAGCGCGGCCTGGTACCGCCAAAGTCAACCATCACAGGCATACCTGCGATCTTGCCGGCTTCCACACCCCTGTCTACATTGATGAAGCTTGGCGAAGTAAAGTGGGCAACCTTAATTCCCACTATATATTCTTTGTTAGCAAGGGCTACTTCTGCTGCCTTGACCGGGTCCATATCATCGACGTCTTGTTCTATGGCTCCGCCCCGCATACCATTGCCTACAATGTTCAGAAAAGAAAGCACCCTGGTTTGCGAATTATCGATTATATTCTTTTTAAAGATCGGGAAATCCCGCCAACCAGTTCCTCCTGCATCCACAACCGTAGTGACACCCACACGCTGATAAAAGCCGTCGGGCATTACACTACTAAATCCGTTGCTGTACATCTGATTTGGCTGAGTTCCAGCAAACACATGTCCGTGAAGATCTATGAGACCGGGTGTTACAAACATCCCCGAGGCATTTACTACCTGAGTTGCCAGTGATGGATCTATCCCTACGGAAATTCTCGCAATCTTTCCATCTGCGATTGCTATATCCATAACCCTGTCTATATTATTCCGGGGGTCAATTACATGTCCATCTTTAATGATGATGTTATAGGGTTTCGACTGAGCCAGGGTTAAAAATGGCATCATAATACCCACAAAGAAAATCCAGAGCTTTCTCATTTTTTGCTTTATTGACGTTTCTAAATAAACTACTTAATATTTTTCTTAAAAATATTGACCAAACCAACGCTTAATGATCAGTCTAACCTTTTGCCATTCTGATCCCAACCCTTAGTGAAGAAATGTGATTCGGGCGACACTGTGTAACGCACCCTTGACAACTCAGGTGTTTCCAGTCTCTTATATCCCAAAAAACGCGATTCAAGTGCAAAGTCTAAAATTCCGCTGCTAAGCATCGTCCGCTCAACGGGATAAGGAGGCTTCCCGGTCTTGAACATTGTTTCTATGTGTTTTACCAGACAGCCGAAATGGTAATGAGGTTTGCCTGGCTGTAACTTCATTAAAGTAGAGAACGGCTTTTGCTGGCCTTCCAGATCAATGGCATAGGTGAAATCCTGAACCAGGCCTGTTAATAGAAATGCTGCGGCCTTCAACCCGTCATTATAGTCGACAATAAATACAGCTGGTTTCTTGACCAGCACCTTAATATCACCGGCCTCCCGCGTTTCACTATGAGAAAGCGCCTGGTCGAAAAGTTTTTTAACCCACCCATTCTGTTCAATGTAATTCCAGCAGTCCTGACCTTCGAGGCATTGCACTGCGCGCACACCCGTTTCGCCGCCTTTCCTTCTTTCTACGACAGCCTGCAAACCGTCAAGTAGGTGAAAACCATAAATATCCAAACCACTGAAAGAAATTCCAACCGCATAATTTTGCCTGACACCATGAGGAGTATCAATAGCCGGGACACGCACTGAAACCGGAATGGTTGAACCGGCGAGCATCGGAAACTTTAACTCTTTCGAAATTTCCACCATTCGCTTTGCCTGCCGCCAGCTCCAGGAAAGATGTTTATCATTAAAAACAGGTACAGACTTCTTTTGCTCACGAAATACGTCGGTGATTTTCAGGAACATTTCAAATCGGGGGTATAATTTCTGTTCTTTTTCATTCATCGGATACACTCCATGCTCACCTATCAAAATGACACCGTCTACTGCAAGTTTATTACCACCTAATGTCAGTGCGTCTGCTACTGTTCTGAAGATGGGAACGTTATATTTCTTAGACAATGAACGGCTCATATCGTTGTCGGGAACCTGCTCTGTAAACATTGAGACGATCTTTGATTCGGGATACGGCGCCATTTGATCCTGATTATATCCTTCAAGATATTTTCCGATGATCACATCGGCGTGAGAATTAGGACGATACTCTGTAATAATTGCAGCAATCCGCTTCGGGCCTGATTGAAGTACCGGACCGTAACCCGTCAGGTCTTCCGCAATTGCGGACTGGTATGGCATAATCGCACCAGCTACGGCGCCGGATACCGGTATTACTGTGAGGTATTTAAGGAGATCTCTACGCTTCATTATTTTGAGAGTTGGAAATTTATCTGAATTTATTGAAAAGACCGGAGAGAAGAAATAAAATCGCCATGATTTTTTCAGTCTCTCCGGTCACGCAAATCTATTCTTTATCCCACCAGACACGACTTAAAAGGGTATTATCACCACTCTGTCTTGCTTTAGCGGCAAGAAAGTTCTCCCTATTAAGAGTCTCTTCGGATTCAGGCACGATATAACGGCGTGGAATTCTCCCGCCTGTGATATTTCCAGGGTAATTTGTGGGTATCAGCACCGGATATCCAGTACGTCTCCAGTTTGCGAAATTTTCAATCTGATCAAGATAACCCAGAACCCATCGTTGAGTAGAAATCTGCTCAAGTTTTTGTTCAAAAGTACCACCCGTAAAAAACGGATTATATTTCAGATAGGTAGTTATTTTATCCGTGGAAATTGCACCGCCCGGACCGTAAAACGACCATTGTTTCATAGCTGAGGTAACACCGCTATTGTACGAAGCCGCCGCATTTCCAGAATACCAGCCCCTGATAGAAGCTTCGGAAAGAAGAAAATGAACTTCCGCAGCACCTAGCACAATAACCGGGGCATCATAACGCATAACTGTATTTGGATTCGGCTCCGAATAAGTTTCAAAATCGGCCGGATAACCATTAAATTGGGCGTTTTTCATTCCTTTCTGTAAAGCAGTTGCAGTATCAGCGACATAACCACCCGATGGCTGTTTCACCCATAGAACCGAAATCACATTCAATCGCGGATCTTTGGTTGTTGTAGAATTTCCTTTCAGATGATCTATAAAGCGCTGAGATATTTTTGACCCCTGAACGTTCAAAGGATTCTGACCATCAACGTAATCCAGCACCCTCATATGCTCCGAAAAGGGATTTCTATTACTTAACAATCCTCCATCAGCATAAGGCACTTTGGCGAGGTCGGCGTCATCGAGAATCGGGCCGCCTGCAATCGCCTTTTCCACCCAGGTTTTGGCCATCACCGGATCAATTTTAGTCAAGCGCATTCCTAGCCTCAGCATCATCGAATAAGCAAATTTCTTCCATTTTACAGTATTGCCATCGTATAACAGGTCAGAATTGCCAAATGTTGGTTTGGAAACATCAAATGATGCCACTGATTCTTCCAGTTCCTTGAACATATCTTTATAGATGTCAGACTGCAGATCATATTTAGGTTGATATTTGCTTTCAAGCCCCTTCAGTGCTTCTGAGTATGGAATATCTCCATAAAGGTCAGTAAGCTGATGGACGATATATACCCTCCAGATCCGTGCTGCGGCGACTTTATTGATATTGTTAGGGTCTTTTCTGGCTTCATTGATAACCAGCTGCACCTGATTCAGGCATGTTGTATAAGCGGACCAGTTGTTTCGGACATAGCCTTCAGCGAAATACTTATCGCCAGGCGCAGTTACCTCACTGTAAGTAGCTTCCTGTTGGAGCATCTGCATGTTATTGAATCGATTGCCGTTTGGATTTAACCCCACGGCTCCCAACTGAGATTTGGTAAAAAGAAAATTGGCATTTACCGATTCGTAAGCGTTGGGATTCTTGTTCAGCTCCGCAAGTTCTTTTGTACATGACAAGACAGAAATTGCTACAATAAGGGCTGCATATATAATTTGAAATCTTGAATTTTTCATATTGAGCTTCTACTAAAACCGTACAATTAAATTAACACCTATGTCCCGGGTTCTCGGAATTGTGTTCGAAGATTGACCCTGAGTATTACCTATTGTGTATGCAGATTCAGGATCAAAATCCGTAATATGCTTATGAAGAATAAACGGATTCCGTGCTACAAAGGAAACATCGGCGGATTGAATTTTCAGAGATTGAAGCTTGCTAACAGGAATCCTGTAATTCAGGATTAGGCTGCGTACTTTAACAAAATCGCCATCAAATACTGAGGTGGTTAGCGGGCTTAAACTAGCCTGGTTATTGTAGTAAGTATCTAACTGATCAACCGGCCATGTTTTAGTAAATGGCTGTCCTGCCTGATCGACTCCGGTTACAGTTAAACCTTTATCCCTGCCCGGGAGAGTATTTTTTGATAATCCGAAACGATATATATAGCGGCTAAGCCCCGACTGAACGATATTTCCGAATTTTGCGTCAAGAAGAACATTCAGAGAAAAGCTTTTGTAACGGAAATTGTTGGTCAAGCCCATCGTGTAAGGCGGTACGCCCTGGCCATATTCAATTTCAGGGCCCTGGACCTCATATCCACTAAGCTTGTTGTAAACCCGTATACCGCTCGCATTCGTTAAGTATGTCCGTCCCCTTATAGTATTATAAGGCCTGCCAACGCCCGCGCCACCAACGGTACTGAGACCCGGGGCAAGTTTTAAAATCTCACTTTTATTGTAAGCAGCGTTATAACTTACATCCCATGCAAAGTTATCGTTCTTAACAGGAGTACCTGTTAAAAGGAGCTCAACGCCCCGGTTACTCAGCTCCCCGACATTCAACAATGCCGAAGTATAACCAGATGATGCCGCGATTGACGTACTGAGGATATCATCAGTCGTTTTACGGTTATAATAAGTGAAGTCTATTCCTAATCGATTATCCAGGAACTGCATATCGATTCCTCCTTCATAAGTAGTCGACGTGAGTGGTCGGAGGTTAGGGTTTGACAACGCAGCTGAGGTGTTTTGAACCGGCCGACCAATGTGGCCCCCCTGTTCAAAAGTATAAAGCTGATTTATCTGGTAAGGGTTTACTGTTGCCCCGCCTACCTGTGCCCAGGATGCTCTGATCTTTGCGAAACTGATAATTGACGGCAAATTAACCGCATCCGACAGAATAAAACTCGTTCCAAAAGATGGATAAAATATAGAGTTATTTCCTGGATTTAATGTTGAGAACCAATCCTGACGGCCGGTAAACGTAAAATACAGTAAATTTCTATAACCAATATCCGCTGAGCCAAATACTGAATTCTGGCCAAAACGACTTAAACCAACTCCTGCTGATTGTAATGATAGATTGGAAAAACTAATGAAATCAGGAACAATGAATTCCGAACCATTATTAGCGGTCGACTCCGCTTTGTTCCGTTCCAAATTGGCACCTGCCATGGCAGTAAACTGGAAATTTTCAAAGAAGGATTTATTGTAATTCAGCAGTGCCTGTGCAGCCGTTTTCGTTACAAAGGATGTACCTGAGTTAAATAAACCCCTCGGTCGTTTTGCAGTCCCTATTGGCATATAATCCATAGACTCAAAACGGTCAATATCCCTCATTCCGCTAACTTTCAATGACAGATCGTCCAAAATAGCATACTGGACACTAGCCTGACCTATGAACCGGTTTTTAGTATCCGTATTTCCCATACGGTTAATAACGAAATAAGGATTTTGTGCTTCAGGTACCTGCTGCCACTGCACTTCATTAAAGTTTGCATCATAACCCGGAGCCAGGTTGCGGATATCCACGGTATTTGCCAATAAGTTTGTTGCCCAGGAAGTTGTGTTGTCTGCATAACCGTTTCCGGGACGGTTTTTGCCCTTTTCAACATTATATTGTAAAGTTGATTCCACCGTGATTTTGTTTCCGAGCACAGATCGTAAGCTTAAGTTTCCTGTTTGCCGGTTATAGGTTGATTTAGGTTCCATTGCCTGGGCATGCAGATCTGACATTGAAAGTCTGTACGTAAGAGCCTGGGTGCTCCCACCGGAGAAAGCGACTGTATTAGTCAAGGTTGGTGCTGGGCCTGTAGAAATTTTTCCAGTTGTCTTTTACATTGACTGCAGAATAGGGGCGCGATACCCCATCAAACTGAACATAAGGCTGCCCATCAATCTTAGCCCCAAAAGACAATCGGCCTGAACTGATGGCTTCAGCTTTGGTTTTAGGCTTTACTCCATCCAGCCCCTGGCCATATTCGTACTGAAAGTCGGGGTACATGGAAGGACTTCCAACTGTAAAATTGCTGTTCAACTCAACTCCCACACCTTTCTGCAGCTTTCCGCTCTTTGTCGTGATAAGAATAACACCATTAGAAGCTTGGCTTCCGTAAAGTGCCGCTGCCGGACCCCCTTTTAATACGTTGATTGTTTCAATATCATCAGGATTAATGGCGGCGATTCCGTCGCCACGATCTAGTATAGTTGCCCCTTCGCCCTGAGCCTGTGATCTTGCAGTATTATTCATCGGCATGCCGTTGATCACGTATAAGGGCTGGTTATTCCCGCTTAGCGATCCATTCCCCCGTATGATAACACGGCTGGAGCCTCCCGGACCCGAAGACATTCCGGTGACGTTGACCCCAGCGATCTTACCGCTGAAAGCGTTTGCAACATTATTCTCTCTTGCCTGAGTAAATTCTTCACCTTTGACTTCCGTTACCGAATATGCCAGTGCCTTTTTCTCGCGTGAGATACCCAGGGCTGTCACCACGACCTCCGTCAGGGCAGTGTTTGCTGTTTCGAGTTTAACGTTTATAGTTGTTCTGCTTCCTACGGTAACTTCCTGCGTTTGATACCCGATATAGGTAAATACCAATACGCTATTATTGTCGGGAACACTGATGGTAAACTTTCCCTCAATATCGGTAGTTGCACCTACCGAAGTACCTTTCAGCTTGATGCTTACACCCGGCAAAGTCTCCCCCCGGGTATCGGTTATCTGGCCCCGGACTACGATATCCTTATCAAGCTCAGCTAAGGAAATAAGCGGTGTGGATGTATTTAAATCGCTTGCTGCAAAGATTTTTTTAGAGACCAGTATGGTCTTGCTCTTGATACTGAATTCAAGTGGCTGATCCTTAAAAATAGCCTGTAATACGTTTGACAAGTCCTCCTCGACAACATCAATAGTGACCGGCTTTGCCAGGCTAATTAGTTCTTTCTGGAAGAAAAATCCATATCCAGTCTGCTTTTTGATCGTGGAAAGCACTTTTTCTATGGGGACGTTTTCGCCCCTGTAGGTTACCTTCTGTGAAAAGCTCTCTGCACGAACATTTAATATTAATACTACAAGAAGAATGAATGTTAGCTTCATAGGCAGGAGAATTAAACTAAACGTATGCTTTTGCCTTCCAAAATCTAGCAGGGATCTGATTCCGCTGTTGCTTTGTAGGCATAAGTCGAATGAAATGGCACGACATAAACTGCCTTCAGTTTTAGTAATTAAATTCATAAATTTGTTCCGTTTGGTGGTCAATAAACTATCTCAAAATTTTTTATCAGAAAGCCAGACTTTAGCCAGGAGCGCGACAACGCTTCTGGTTTTTCTCATGCCTTCTCCCGCTTAATTCCTAAGGCATCACGATAACCTCCTTCCCTTCCAATCGAAAATGAACATTGCTCTTTTCAAGAATCCCTAAAACTTCCAGAAGAGTTAGATTCGTTGAAATGGCCCCGGCAAAATGATGCTCAGGCAACTGACCTTCATACCTGGTTGTTACACCGTACCATCTTCCCAACTGACGCATTACGGTCTCAATCGGAGCGTTCTCAAAATAAAAGTAGCCGTCTTTCCATGCCACCTCGGTTTGAGTATCGATCGTGCGCTGGATCTTAATATTTCTGTCCACCCGGGATTGTTCGCCCGGCTTTAATATCTGGGATTCCTTTGTGCTTAGTTCTATTACCCTAACCTTTCCCTCTATTAGGGTTGTAGTTATTGCCGGTTCATCTGTATAGGCATTGATGTTAAAATGAGTCCCAAGTACTTCGACCGACTGATTACCGGAATGAACCGTGAATTTCTTGTGAATATCTTCGGAAACTTCAAAGTAAGCTTCCCCTTTTAACTCCACCTCCCTGGTATCATCTGTAAACCTGACCGGAAAACGTAAGGAAGAGGCGGAGTTTAACCAAACCTTACTTCCGTCGGCCAGATTTAGCTGAAACTTACCTCCCACGGGCGTCTCAATGGTGTTGTAATACGCTTTGGTCATGTCGGTAGTCCCATTTTTTTTATAGTTAATCTGGTTCGCAAGGGTGTACTCGATTATCCCGCTGGAATTCCTCTGTACCCGGATTCCATTTTGATTTACTACAATTCTATCCTGAGAGTCGTTCAGGATAATTTTCCTGCCATCGGCAAGAGTAAGTATGGCCTTATGGCCACCGGGCAGTATGTCACTAGTTTTTGGGCGGCCAGATTTTTTTTCAGAAACAAGGGCAGGGCGACTTACTCTTTGGGAGTAGAAATATAAGCTGGATGCCAGGATCAATAAGATACTCGCTGCGATACCCATCGAATAAAAAGGCCGTTTGCCCCGGCCAGAATTGCCAGGCTGACCATTCTCAGCAATTCTGGAAAATATTATTGCTTTAAGGTGTTCCTCATCCCCGGAATCGTCCAGATCCCATTCTGTGCGTTCCGGAATCTCCGACCCATACCACTGGAAAAGCAGATCGATCTCGTCCTGGGAAGCCTTGTTATGAAGATATTTCTCAATTAAATTATGAACTTCGTCTTTCTGCATAGGTTAAGCCATTTTTCGGCTCATATTTATAAAGTACCATAACATGGTACTCTACCCTTGCTCAAATAGAAAATAAAATGCTTTATTGACAAGGATTCTTAATACGCAATTATTTTCTTAGACACTTTAAATCAAAAAGTTTCCTCCCTGCGGTCTCCCTTTAGGATAGACTACTGGTTTTCTAACGATCGCTGATTTCTTTTTTCGGCCACTGAACTTAGCAGACAAAAACTCATGCATATCAATATCACCAGAAATCGTTTCGCCGCTGATTATACCTTTGAAGGTGGTCTGAATCCTATCGCCAGGAACAACCCAGGTACTTTGCATTTTAATCTCGTTTCCTTCGATGGTCCCATTTATTTCACGCTCAGAAAAGTCGGATTTATGTACTCCTGAAAAGTAATTACCCTCCTGCTGGTCAATAAACAGATATTGCTTATCACTGCTATTATAAAACTGCACTTCTAAATCCCAGCGTCCCAGCATATTTGCGGATGCTGATTTCATAACTATAACAGGCTTCGGACTTCTTTTCCTGGCAATTACTTCCCTTATCCGCGAAGCAGCTATCTTATCATCTCCGGGAACCATCATGTATCCGACTAAACTGATTCCGGTTAATCCTGGTTCATCCCGGTAGATGGCAACTCCAACTCGTGGAAAGGTATTTCCCAGTTCTTCAGAAACTTCCTGTCCGGTTACATGGAGTTCATCCGGGTTCCAGATTATAAATAAATACGGCGTCACATGATGTATTAACTTCGGATCAGGGAGCCTGATGCGAAAACTAACTCCTTTTACCGTTGCCGCCTGCTTCCCAATATTTTCCAGCCACCTAACCCAATTTTGCATCTCTTTTTCATGGTCCATCTCAACCCAGGTTTCCACGGCAGCAAGCATCCCGATATGTTCTTCACGAGCCACTTTATTATCACGGCCCGGTCCATGGTGCGGAGCTGCAGCTTGCCAGGTAGACATCAAAAGATCTTTTCTTCCCAATAGAAGTCCGCAACTGCCGGGCGCCTTAAGTCCTTTACCTCCGCTGAAAGCAACCACATCAGCACCTCTAGTCAGATGGTCATTGGGGAAGGTCAGTATGTGTGCGGCAGCATCTACAAAAACCGGCACATTTAAAGGTTTGGCAATTTTTGATATTATTTCCAGAGATAAAAATGATTCCTTTTCCGCATCAATGTAAATCATCGCAGTCTTTGGACCTATTTTTTTCCTTAAATCCTCTTCGTTTTCAACTGTAATAATGGTGGCTCCCGTGCTTCTGATTGCCTGATCGTAAACAGTCCGCGAAGCTTCTGGAATAATAACCTCCGTTTTTTCGAAGCCGGTCAGATGTGGCATCCTGACGAGCTTTTCGGGATTTCCTCCGGATAAACAGGCGAATGTGCACAGCTTAATGCCGGCAGCTGCACCAGAAGTTACGAGTCCCCACTCTGCCCCTGTCAGCTCGGCCAATCGCTTTCCTACTCCTTCAACCAGTTCATCCATCTGTACATTTAAAGTAGAAACAGCCTCCATTGCCAACCTCACCTCAGGCCTGGCAACTGAACCTCCCATTATCGTGTTAGTTCCTTTGCAGTTAATAAAAGGTTCGACCCCGATAGATTTTAGAATCTTGCGCCCTCTTTCTGCCAGCTCGCCATCAGGAGTTTTTGAAACTCCTGAGAGGAAAGCGAACCCATTTTTATTCTCGGAGATTTTAGTTTCCAATACAGAGGCTGATCCATTTGCGGCAAAAGGGAGCAGGGTTAGACCTTTAATTATATCTCTGCGTTTCATATTCTTTAGAACGTTAATGATATTTTGAAAATAGAATTTAGTGAATTATATCATTCTACTTTATTTCCAGTTTTGTTGCCCCACGGCCATTTAAATCCCACTCTATTTTACCGGACCTGATGGTTAACTCTGTTTCCAGCTTTTGATTAGCCCTGATTACATATCCATGAGAATCGAGCAAGCCAAAATCTCCACTTCTGAGATTTAAAATTGCAATATCCGCTCCGGCGCCAGGACTAAGATGCCCGAGTTCGGTTCGCCTGATATATTGGGCTGGATTCCAGGTTGTCTTTAGGATGACATCGTAAAGAGACATACCTAAATTCAGAAATTTAGACATGATGTTGTTCATGTCTTTCATACCAGCATTCATGTTCCCTATATGAAGGTCTGAACTGATAGAATTTGGATATAAACCCTGTTTAAGCGAAGGTATCGCCTGTGAAAATACAAAGCCATTTCCTCCGTGACCTACATCAAATATTACTCCTCTTTTCTGTGAATCTTTCACATATTGCTTGACCATTCCGTTTTCATCTACTAATGCCTCCTTATAAAAAGGTGCGGAAGTCGAACGCTTTCCCGCGTGGTACATATGGGTTAAAATATCACCTGGTCTCAGGTGTTTAGTCAATAATCTCTCAAGGGAATTTGAGGGAGGCAAACCCCGCCAATCGATCATTACCGGTCTGTTTGAGAGTCTACCGGCCTTAACCGCACTATCAACTGGAATCGACTGCAATCCATTGTAATGAGCAACCTTAAAACCAACTATATCATCCTTATAATATTCAGCAAAGCTGGCAGCCATTACCGGGCTCATATCCGTCGAATCCTGCTCATTGGCCCCCATCCCATCGCCCACTATGTTTAAAAAAGCGAGCACCCTGGTTTTAGACTGATCGATAATATTCTTTTTGAATAAAGGGAATGACCTCCAGCCTGAACTCCCTGCATCAACAACAGTGGTAACCCCCGCTCTTAAAGTAAAACCATCAGGTGGAAGAGAATTAGGGCCATTCATATAGTGCTGTTCTTTGTTTGTTCCTGCAAACACATGCACATGGATATCAATGAGGCCCGGCGTCACATACAGACCTTTCAAGTCGACTACTTTTTGCGCCGACGAAGGTGAAATATCCCCATTTACGCGAACTATTTTCCCCTGACTGATAGCAACATCCATTTTTTCATTGATCCCGTTTTTGGGATCGATAAGGTGGCCGCCCTTGAGCAATAAATCATAGCTCTGGGCATACACAACAGATGAAATACTGAGTAAAATTCCTGACAAAAATTGAAAAGATAAGCGGATTGTTTTCGGATTCATATTATTGTTTTAGATAATTACTGTAAATATCATGCATTTCCCATTCTGTGCATTCCGGAAATTCCTTACCTATACAACTGGAAAAGACAGATTGATCCTGTCCGGTAAAGCCCTGCTACGAAGAAACTTCTCAATCAAATCAAGACCGTTCGTCTCCCTGGATAGGTAAAGCCGGTTTTGGGATTATACATATATAAAGTACCATAAAGTGGTACCCTCCACTTGGTCAAAAAGAAAATAAAATTCTTATTATCGAAACGAATTTTAAGCCTAAAAGAAAATGCTGAACCCTTGCCTTAAACTCAACCGAATGGTCTTCAATCCTTTCGTGAGATGTCCTTCAACTGTTTTCGCAGAAATTCCCATTTCCATAGAAATCTCGGAATTAGACAAGCCTGAATCCCTACTGTATTTAAATACAAGCCGACAGTTTTCGGGCAGGAATTCTACAATTTTATTAATATATTCCTGGGTGAACCTGGCCGCAATCTGGTCTTCGCTAAGTGTTGATAATTCACAAACGGAATTTTGTGACTCGATCTCCTGCCTTCTTTTTTGCCGGTAAATAAATTTAAAAACTGAAAGTCTTACAGAAGTTGCAAGATAGTTGTTTAGAGAGTCAATATTAAGCTCGGCATGCCTGACCCACAGCTGTGTGAATATTTCCTGAACAATATCCTGCGCGACAGCCTTATCCTTACAAAAACTATAAGCAATCGCCAAAAGTCGCTTCCAGTATCTGTTATAGATTTCCGTAAACGCTTCATGTTCGGCTGCTTTCAGATATTCAAGTAATTCTTTATCTGATGAAGTCCTATAATTCAAAATGTTGTCCGTTAAACTAAAACTAATATAATAATAATCACCCACTCTATATTATAGATATTTTTAAATAATAAAATCGCCTTGACCATGCTTCCTGCAGAATGTTAAAATCAATTATTCCCAGGCTCCTCTACACGAAAAGCTTCAGGATGTAAAATAAATTCCATACCTTTGCGGCGCTTTCAGCAATAAGGCTGTTAGCTTTAAATATTATCATGAACCCATTTAGTACCTTGGGTATCCGTCATGATATTGTTAATGCCATAACTGAACTGGGATTCGAAAATCCCACACCAATCCAGGAACAATCTATCCCGGTATTACTTTCAGGCAGCAACGATTTTGTCGGATTAGCTCAAACAGGAACCGGTAAAACGGCTGCATTTGGCCTCCCCCTTTTAGAATTATTGGACTTTGAAGAAAATTATCCGCAAGCGCTGATCTTATGTCCAACTCGTGAACTTTGTCTGCAGATCACCAGCGACATTAAGAACTACTCCAAAAACATGAAGAACGTCAACGTTGTTGCTGTTTATGGAGGTGCAAACATTTCAGATCAGTTACGTCAGATCAAACGTGGTGTCCAGATCGTGGTAGCTACTCCAGGACGTATGCTGGATATTATCAATCGTAAAGCAATTGACTTTACTCAAGTGCAGTTTGTTGTCCTGGACGAAGCTGATGAAATGCTGAACATGGGCTTCCAGGAAGACATCGACAGTATTTTGTCTACAACTCCAGACGATAAAAAAACCTGGCTTTTCTCAGCAACTATGCCGACAGAGGTTCGTCGTATTGCAAAAAAATACATGACTGATCCATTCGAATTGACAATGGGTACGAAAAATACCGGAAACGTCAATATCGAGCATGAATATTATATTGTAAAAGCACGCGATAAATACGCAGCCTTTAAACGAATTGTTGATTTCAATCCTGAGATCTTCGGTATCGTATTCTGTCGTACAAAAATTGAAACGCAAGAGATAGCTGAATCCTTAATGAAGGACGGTTATAATGCAGATGCTCTTCATGGCGACTTGTCGCAGCAGCAGCGTGATAAAGTAATGAAACGTTACCGTGATCGCAGTCTTCAATTGTTGATAGCGACTGACGTTGCAGCCCGGGGAATTGACGTTAATGACGTAACTCACGTAATTAACTACTCGCTTCCTGATGAGATTGAAAATTATACTCACCGAAGCGGACGTACAGGACGCGCTGGAAAAACGGGTATTTCTATCGCTATCATTAATTCCAAAGAACTAGGAAAGATCCGTCATATCGAACGTACCATTGGAAAGCAATTTACTAAAGCAGAAATCCCAAGTGGTTTTGATGTGTGTGAAAAGCAATTATTTGCGTTGATCCATAAAGTTCATAATGTTGAAGTAAATGAGGCTCAGATCGAGCAATACATTCCGCGGATCATGGATGAATTTAAGGATCTTGATAAAGAGCAAATTATCAAAAGATTTGCTTCTCTTGAATTCAACAGATTCCTTGAATATTACTCAAAGGCGCCTGACCTTAATATTTCAGGCGATGATCGTGGTTTCGAGCGTGATCGCGGAGAACGTGGTGACCGCCCGGATCGCGGACCGAGATCTAGTGCAGGTTATACCCGTCTATTCATGAATCTTGGCTCGGTAGATGATTTTACGCGTGGCGACATGCTTGGATTTATTTGTAATAACACAAAGATCAGTGGAAAAAGTGTTGGAAAAATAGACCTCAAGGGTGTATTCACATTCTTTGAAGTTGAAGACTCTGAAGTAAATAAAGTCATAGAAGGTTTCAAAACTGTTGATTTCCAAGGCAGAAGTGTACGGATAGAAATGGCCGGCGACCGCGAAGGCGGTAGCGAACGCGGCGGGTCTGAAGGCGGATACCGGGGTAATTCACCTCGCCGTGAAGGCGGTGGTGGAGGATATCGTGGAGGAAACAGTGGTGGAGGACGTCGCGAAGGCGGAAGTTCTGGCGGCGGTTTCCGTGATTTCTCTGGAAAACGTCGTGAAGATCGTGGCGGAAGCAGCTCCTCATCCCCTCGTCGCGAAGGCGGAGGCGGTGAACGCCGCAGAAGAAACTAAACAAAAAAAACTCCTGAGAAATCAGGAGTTTTTTTTTGCGATTATTTTACTTATTTACTGCGGTAATAATATCAGCGACCTTGCTGTTCTGTCCGAAGTATTTAACAAGACGTTTATTTGAATCATATACATATGTAGCGGGAAATTGAATCGGCCGGAACCTCACGATAAACTGCCTGTTCACATCTCGCAAAAGCGTAACATTCGCTTTCCCCTGCATTTTGGGGGCAAATTTTTTCATGAATGCCTGAATAGATGGAACATTATCCATGGACACAAGGTAAAACTCCGCCTTCTTGAAATCATCAAACCGGTTTGACATAGCTTTTAATTCATTCTGACAGTGGTCGCAACTGACATCGAAGAAAACAATTACCATCTTCTTGTTCACGGTTAAATCTTTTCTTGAAAAGTGCTGTCCGTTGAATCTAGTAAACGTGAAATCAGGAATAATTTGAGCAGGTCCGGTTTGAGCATAGGCAACGCACGTTAGACTCAAAAACAATACGGACAGAAACAGTACAATGAAAACCCGGGTGTTTTTTATGGCAAATATTAACTTATTCATTTTAGGCTATTAAATTTAAATAATTAATCTTCCTTTATAGTATCAATGTTTCTTAAATCTATCATTGAAATATTTTTTCGCAGGACAAGTGTTAAATAAAGATCTATAACTTTAGTCTTTCTATAATCTTATCCCCGACTTTTTGGCCCTGAACCACTCCCTCATTAACACTGAAATTATAGTGAATGCCACCATAAACGCGGCTAATAGAAGCTTCATCAGAGGCCTGCTTAAATGATTTAAAATCCCTTTTCATTCCTATATACCGGAGGTCGCTGGTATCCTGAAAAGCAAAATTTTCGCCGAATATTTTTGTTAAAACAGCTGAAGCCGCCCTCGTAATAGTACTATGCCCGCTAGGATACTCTGGAAAAGGTGGTGTTTGAAGCATAGGAGTCCAGTTGTTATCTATCGATTCATTAATCACGGTGACAGGCCTTACAGTATTATACTTATATTTCAGATTCCAACATGAAATAAAAGCATCATAAAGCGACACGGCGGTAACGGCGTATACCAGCGCCACCTTTACCTCGTCAGCTTTAGTTTTTCTCGACGCAATGGCGGCAATACCCATCCAGTGACCCCCGGGAGTTATTTTCTTATTTGCAAACATCATGTGTCCTGAATGTTCCATTACAAAAGGGTTATCATCCCAAAATTTAGCTATATCCCTTTGTTCCTGTGTTAAACTCTTAGAAAGTTTATACAGTCCATCAACTTCTTTAAAGTAGACACTACCAGTATCCATTGAAAAGGGCGGTGGCTCAGGCAATTCGATTTTTAGAGCCGTAGAATCAATGACGAAAGGCTCCATTGTTCCCCAGCACCACTCAACGCCATCCATATAGTCTGGGGGTGTTGGACGCCACTGTCCGGCTTCCTGATTCCCTAAAAATTTCGCTTTGCCCCTGCTTATTCTATAATTATCTATCGCAGCCCTTGCCAGTACCACTTTGCCGACAGAGTCACCAAAGGCTACAGATCTTTCATAAACCTCCGGATCAAGTGAATGCTGAAATTGATTGTATACTTTGTTTTCATATGCTTTTAGCGAGTCAAGTGAAAATACCACTTTGTGAACCACAGTAAAAAAAGCCCGTGTGGCAGCCAATGTAAAATCATACTTCTTGCCTTTTTCGGGTTCTGGGAAAGGCTTAAATTTCTTCAACCTGGCGGCAATCGAAGGTGTTCCGGGTTTATCAAAACGCATAGCTTCAAATGATGCAAGTGAAGAATAAGCGTATATTCTGCTAGCAACCGGTGGGGTAAAAACATCGTAAATAATGACTTGGGTTAGCTGATCCTGGTTTTGATGTAGGATCTCAGTATCCGATAAATGGTCAACTTTAGTTGTATTGCATGCGAATATAGCAAGCAATGCGAACATACCTATGATTTGAAAACTTTTAAACCTCATAATAACATAATAAAATTTATCCGGAGTAATCCTTACCGGCAATTTACAAAACCTTGCGATTTTGATTTTTGGCGTTTGTAACTGTAACAGATATTACATTTTGATCGACGCTTAAGAATCGTCCAGACTGGGATAAAAACGATGAGCCGTAAGTAATATCTCTTTTTTGAATTTTTCCACTTTTTAATTTAATCATCGCACTCACATCGTCAGGCCTGACGGATATATTCTTAGTATTGGATTTCATCGTATAAACTTTTAATGTGCCTCTATTTTGGCTTGCAGCTAACAAATATTTACCCTTTGAGTTCTGTAATTTTACCAATGCTTTCCCGTTACCTGGAATAAAAATACCACTCTGCAATATAGAAAGGCTCTTGAAATTGCCCCTTCCATCTCCCTGAAGTACAAGGCCATTCAAAGCATCATAACGTCCAACCGAGACTTCTGTCCCAAAATCATTTCCGTTGATAACTACATCCAGATTGCCATCACCTGTAAAATCATCTACTAAAATCCCATTTAGAACCGAGACCTGCGCTTGTAAAGGCAAGGGTTTCATACTAAACTTGCCATTACCCTTATTTTCGACATAGCTGGACTGGAGGTAATTAGCTTTCAATCGTAATGCCCCCGATCGTTGCTCCTGTATAAAGATATCGTCCATGGTAGCAACAGAAAATGATTTATAGTTCTGATATCTGTTTCTGGTACTAATAATTTGTTTAATCATATCGTCGCGCGTATGAGCGGGAAATTCTCTCTTTACACCTTTTTGATCTGGCAGAAATAAAGAAGGAATTGCATCGTAACTACCATTATCATCGAAATCTTTTGCGGTGATGAACGCAGGATATTCCTCTGTAGCCTTATAAAAAGAGTTTTGCCCCTGATTGCCTATTATATAATCTATATCTCCGTCATTATCGAAGTCTCCCGGAGCAATCGTATTCCACCAGCCTGCGAGGTTCTGTAACCCAGAGGCATTAGTAACATCTTTAAAAACTCCTTTAGTGTTCTTTAAAAATTTTACCGGCATCCACTCACCTGCAAGAATAAGATCCTGCCACCCATCATTGTCAAAATCGCTGAAAACTGCATCGCATACTAAGCCAATATTGATAAGCTCAGGTGCAATTGATTTAGTTACATCCGTAAACTTAATTTCAGCATTTTTAGTATCATTTCTAAATATAAAACTGGATACAGGCTTAGGGTAATTCCATGGTTCCACCCTCCCTGAAACGAATAAGTCGAGATCGCCATCCTTATCGTAATCTATAGACCTTACACAAAGTTTGCTCGTATAGTTTTGTGGCAGAGCTGTCCCGTGATTTCCGAAATTACCTTTTCCGTCATTGATATATAATTTATCCTGATATACCGCTGTATTTTTTTCGTGTTCATAACCCCCGCTTGCTACATACAAATCAAGGTCCCCATCATTATCGGCGTCGAATAATAAAAGTCCTTCATCTTCCCATCTTTTGGTATGGATATCAGCATTTTGAATCAACGCCTTTTGGATAAATCGTCCATTGGATTGTTGGAGAAAAGCTTGTGCAGAAAATGAAAAGGATCCTCCGACGATAATATCGTCCAGTTGATTATTATCAATATCTCCCACTGCCAGAGCCGGACCATATTCAGAAAACTTATGCGGAAGCAACTTCTGAATATTAAAATCTACAAAGTCTTTTTCTTCATGGAGATATCTTATCCCCACCGAATCAGTCACTTCACGGAACAAATTATTAACAGCTAAAATTTCATCGGCAATAGTAGTTTGGTTTTTAGCTTGAGATATGTCGGCTATAATAAGCTGATTTGATTTGACATTTTTTAATATCTGGGATTTACCCCCAGGCCATTTAATTATCAATGAATCTATAGAGCTAATTTTACCCAGGCCAAAATGAGCAATATCTTGCATAGAAGATAAATATCCCCTGTAAGGCGTGTTTTCCCAGACCTGCTGTTTTCCATGATCATAATACAGTTCAACCCAGGTTCCCAGACCTTTTCTGTTAAGTTTATCACCTTTGAATCCGACCTTTAAAAAATGAGCATCGTCTTTTTTGACTTTCGTATTGTTACGATATAGAAATGCTTCATCATTAATATTGTTAATAATCAAATCCATATCTCCATCATTATCCAGGTCAGCGTAAACCGCGCCATTAGAAAACGACGGATCTTGAAATCCCCAATCATTTGAAGCATTGGTAAATGTCAGGTCTCCATTATTTTTGAATGCATAATTCGGGATCTTTACTTCCGGAATCTGAGCTAATAGTTCTGCTTTTGTAGCAATTGAATAGGCTACGTTCCGGAATGTTATAAAATCATGATCGGTGACATCTTTCGGAAATCCATTTGTAATTATTATATCCCTGTATCCATCATTATTAAAATCTGCAACTACGGGTGCCCAACTCCAATCTGTTTCTGCTACCCCCGAAAAATAGGAAAGGTCAGAAAAAACAGGGTCACCAATGGTATCATTTTGCAGTAATGATGGACCCTGATTTATTTGAAGCACATTTCTAACATATTGATACTGATAATCCAGCATTTCAATATTCTGATAGGTTTGATAATTGTTCCCATTGGTCATCATTTTCTTCCTGTAATTATCTTCAGGATTCATATCAAGCTCAATCAGATCAGCCAGGCCATCATTATTAATATCTATTATATCATTCCCCATCGCATTTGCAGCGCCATGCTTAAAATAGGTAGTCAGTTTATCAGTAAACGTCGCATCACCATTGTTTATGTAAAGGATATTATTAGATAGATAGTCGTTAGACACGTAGATATCTTTCCACCCGTCTTTATTAATGTCTGCAATCGTAGAATGGTGCCCGTAACCTTCAATCAAAATCCCAGCCTTCTTAGAAACGTCAGTAAAAACAGGATGCCCAAGTTTCGGATCCATATCATTCTGAAGCAATTTGTTAGTGCTGGGATGTTCACCATTTAATAGACGGGGACGGAACCGATTTGGGTAATCACCATCAATAATTTCATTCACTGTGATAAACACGTCCAGGTCACCATCGTTATCATAGTCAAAGAAATTTGCCATCGTAGAATGAGATGAATCATTTAAGCCATATTCTAAAGCCATATCCTTAAAAAGGGGGATTCCGTTCTTGTCTGGTCCTTGGTTGACATATAATACGTTTTGCCGGTCCTTAGACTCTTTTTTTATAGAATTACAAATATAGATATCATCCCATCCATCATTATTAATATCAACAACTGATACCCCCCGGCCCCATCTGCCTAACCCACCAACCCCTGAAGTTTCAGTAATATCATTAAAAACGAATTTATCTTTATTTAGGTAAAGTTTATTTCCAACAAGGTTTCCCGAAAAGTAGAGATCAGGCAAACCATCTTTATTAAAATCACCTACCCCCACTCCGCCACCATTATAAATATTGGCAAAATCAAGAACATTAATGGAATCTGTTTGATTAATGGTATTGTTGAAATGAATACCGCTATAATCAGAATCGATCTTTTCGAAGACCGAACCCGACTTTTTGCAAGATACAAGAGTAAAAAATAAGATAATACCAAGTATAATTCTAATCATATATTTCTGTTATTATAAATTCAAAAGATACAAAAAAGGGCAGAAATTCTGCCCTTTTTTGTATTTATATTGGGGTTACAATTAATATCCCGGGTTTTGTTTCAATGTACCTTTACTCAGGTCGATCTGCTCACGCGGTATCGCATAAAATTCACTCTTTCCTTTTGTAAACGATGCAGCGTTCAAATAAGAGCGACGTGACTTTTCAGCTGCGATATAAGCATTTAGTTCTTCAGCGGCGGTGCCGTAACGAACTAAATCAAAGAAACGATGACCTTCCATGGCTAATTCCAGTTTCCGCTCAAATCGCACAGCCTTTCTAGCCATATCTTTTGATGTAAAGGAAGGATAAAGTCCAATCTTATAATTCGCAGCCGGAGTGGTGGTAAATCCCTTTTCCGGAGAAGCTGGATCAACATAGGTTTTAACCCACCCAGATGGCATGGCGGCTCTGGCTCTCACACGGTTAACCAGTTCTTTCGCTTTCTCTAAAGAACCTACTTCCACTTCTGCCTCAGCAGACATAAGTAAAACGTCTGCAAACCTAATGATGTTATAGTTATTAGCAACTATTCCGGTAGACCAGAAGGACTTATCAGTTAAAGCAGCTTGCTGTCTCTTAGCATATACATTTTTTAAAGGGGCATAAGGACCTCCATATGATTGATCTCTGACCCAATTATTACCCGGATGTGCTCCCCAGTCTAAGTATGGAATACCCCGACGACCTACTGTCAAATCTAAACGCGGGTCAAGGGCAGCTGTTTCAGGTGTGAAGGGATCATTAGATTTCAGCCCCTGATCAGATTTAACACTAATACTATTAAAAGAATCGAGGAAAGGCAAGCCATTCTCGTCAACTCTGTAAGAATTTACCAGACTTTGCGAAGGCTGATAAAATCCACAGCATCCACCCGGTCCGCCATTGTATGGATAGTTCAATACATCTCCCCAGTTTCCGTTATTTCCACCAGAGTTATCATTAACAGATGTTTGTGCAGCAAAAACGGTTTCAGCACTATTTTTAGTTTCCGGATTAAAATTACTGGCGAAATTTACCAGATCATATTTCTTTCCTGATGCAGTTAATCCATTAGCAATGACATCATCAAAAATGGGTTTTGCTTCCCCAAACTTCTTCTGATACATCAGCACCTTAGCCAAATAAGCTTTTGCAGCCCAACTATTTGCCCTTCCTACAGCAGGTTGGGTAGCTGGTAAATTAGCAATAGCAAACTTTAAATCTGCTTCAATCATTGGCCATATATCCTTATCATTCGGCACCGCAACATTCCCAGCTGCATAAGTGATCGTTTCGTCGACATAAGGAACCATGTTCCACGTTCTTTTTGCTTCAAAATGGTAATGCGCTCTAAGGAATCTTGCTTCAGCGGAAGCAACCTTTTTCTCGGCATCACTCATGCCTTTCACATCCGCCATGAGTCTGAGAACATCGTTACTTCGCTGTATTGCATCATATACGTGTCTCCATTTTGAGTTAAAGTACGGATTGGCTGAGTTTGCAGAATAGGTTTCGATAGAAACAATGTCGGCCTGATCACCCGGGTCAGAACCTTTATAAGCATCATCAGAAGCTACACCTCCAAACACCCAATTCGACGCGGCAGTGGCAAATCCACCTCCCTGTCCACCAAAACCATCTAAAAGTGAATATGCTCCAATTAGAACACCTCTGACACCTGCAGGTGTGGATAGGGTAGCCTGGTCAAGGGAACCTAAAGGTGCTCTTTCAAGAAACTCCTCCTTACACGCATATAGCATGACCGATGACAGGCCTAATGCTAAAAATATTTTATATGTACGTTTCATAATTATAAAATTAGTCGATATTAAAAAGTTAAGCTTAATCCGAAGTTGAAATTTTTCTGATTATTTGGATAATTACCATAATCAATTCCAAAGG
>JAZKHM010000040.1:0-1629 GCA_040385405.1 Bacteroidota bacterium
TGGTTACTGAATCTAAAGCTTCTGCCAGTGAGCCTTTGGCCCAGGCTGACATGAGTCGATTATATTTTTTCCATTTATTCTGATTTACAAAAGGCTTTGTCAGGTCTTCTGCAATAACCTCATTTGCAAGATCAACGATGGAATGCGCTGCTTGAAAGGCTATATTTCTAATGAGATTTTTTTGATGCTCTAGGTTTTGGCGCAATTTCTTACGACCAAGGTTAAAGCGCAGTAGATTCTTTCTTTTCTTCGGAGATTTCTTTGCGATCTGAAAAAGTCTATTGCGCGCTTTACCTCGCCGATTTCGAGCCTCCGTTGCCGAGGTTAAAACCTTGCCGAGACCCTTACCATGAAAGTTTCCTTGCGAATCAGCAAAAGCTTCGGTGTAACCTTTATCGACTCCTAGGCTAAGACTGCCGCAAGGCTTATACTTTTTGCGCTCGATAGTGTAATGCACCTCGACTTCGCCATCTACGAGTATGAGTCTTAAGCAGCCTTTAAGATCAATATTGGAATTGAGCGGTATAGAGAGTTTTTTTCCGCGCTCAAATGTTGGAATCTTGAGCCAAGTGTTTCCATCTTTTCCTTTAAACTGGGAGTACACGCCTGTTTCAAGGATGATTTGATTTTCAACCTTGGTCTTTCCATGACGTTTATACTGCCTCATCTTTCGGGAAAGGAATGGACATTTTTTCCAACCCTCACCTTTTAGTTTGGATAAGAGTTCCTTTCGCTCAGCCTTATCAGATGTTCTTTTATATATGGCATCTCGAACCTGAACCTTCGCCGCTTCCTCATACATACTAATATCGTCGAGCACGTCTCTTAATGTCTCCTTCCAAGCTTTCGCTGGAAGAGGATTAAAGTCCCTGGTTTTGACCCAATCATTTCTCAGTTCACGAAAATTAATTCCAGAGCCATTTATAGAACCAAACTTTTGCCAGACTTCTTTTCTAAGCATTCCCAAAAGTCGAGCTTGTTCGGAAAGTTCATTGTATTTCTTTTGATTGAGATCGATAGATTTGACGATGCGCGTGACTTTACTCATTTGCACACCTCATCGGCAGCTGCTTTGAGCGACTCTACAATTTTTCTATTTTTGTGTGATCGAGATCCATAAAGTCTTGCACTGAAGACGGTGATAATTTCTAGGACATCTTTTGTCAGATCTTCTTCATAAGTTGAATCTTCAGAAGAATTAATCACGACAACTTCGCAGCCGACATGCTCACAAATAGAAAAAATCAGTTCCGATCCGAATCTTAAAAGTCTATCTTTGTGCGTTATAACGAGGCGCCCGATCTCTTGGTTGCAAAGAGCCCGGATAAGAGTTTTCAAACCTTTTTTCTGATAGTTCATGCCCGAGCCAAGATCTGAGATGATCTCATGTTCCCAGCCATTAGCAGCGCAGAACATAGAAAGCATCTCAACTTGTCTTTTCAGATCGGCTTTTTGATCACTTGAACTGACTCTGGCATAAGCTATGGTAGGCTTTGCTTTTTGAACTAAGCGTCCGCTCGGAAGTTTTAGAAAATTACTGATTTCGTTTGGATCGAAAAGGCGATGTCCACCAGCAGAAAGAGAGAAGGTAATCTTGCCTTCTTTCGCCCAACGTCGAAGGGTATCAGG
>JAZKHM010000041.1:0-3273 GCA_040385405.1 Bacteroidota bacterium
CGCAGCAAGGGTAGAAGGTTGTAGCGGTGCGATAAAAGGTGCTTGCCCATTTTTTTTCAATTTGTCGATTAGACGATTTGTCAATTTGTCGATGGCTGCACGGATCCCACTTCAGGATAATATCATTGTCGATAAGACATTTCAGTTCGCCGTAAAGATTTTAAAATTTTCACCAGTCCTGCAGGAATCAAAACATTTTGTTTTAGCTAATCAGCTATTGAGATCCGGGATGTCGATCGGTGCTAACACGAGAGAAGCACAGAATTCGGAAAGTAAGGCTGATTTTATTCATAAGTTTAAAATAGCAGCAAAAGAGGCTGATGAGGCTGAATATTGGTTATCATTAGCCAATGAATTATACGAAGATCCTTTGGTCCCGAAGCTATTAGAAGAACTAAAAGTTATTCAAAAAATCATTACTAAAATCATCGCAACCACTAAAAACCAATTGGCGAAAAAACCCTAGCATACAACCCAATGGTTACACCTTTGGGTAATTGACAAATCAACAAATTGACAAATCGACAAATTTAATTTATGAAATTCTTCATCGACACCGCAAACCTCGCTCAAATAAAAGAAGCGCAAGCCTTAGGCATTCTGGATGGTGTAACTACAAACCCAAGCCTGATGGCTAAAGAAGGTATTACAGGCCATGATAATGTAATTAATCACTATAAAGCAATTTGTGACCTTGTAGAAGGTGATGTGAGTGCGGAAGTAATAGCTACCGATTTTGAAAACATGGTGAAAGAAGGCGAAATTTTAGCTGCTCTTGACCCGAAGATCGTAGTTAAGATTCCAATGATCGCCGAGGGCATTAAGGCGATTAAATACTTCAGTTCAAAAGGTATTAAAACCAACTGCACCCTGATATTTTCTTCCGGACAGGCTTTGCTGGCTGCTAAAGTAGGCGCTACGTACGTCTCCCCTTTTATAGGAAGACTTGACGATGTATCTACAGATGGCTTAACGCTTATTGAGGACATTCGATTGATATTTGATAATTACGGTTTTGAAACCCAGATCCTTGCAGCCTCCGTGCGTCATCCTATGCATATTATTAACTGTGCAAAAATTGGTGCTGATGTAATTACAGGTCCATTATCTGCCATGTCGGCATTAATGAAACACCCTTTAACTGACAATGGGCTGGCGCAGTTTTTAGCGGATCATGCTAAAGCAGCGAGCAAGTAGACACGTTTAGGTTAGCGGGTTGTCTTTGCGGGGAGGCGCGACGAAGCCTGCCTACCGCCTTTAGGCAATCTCATTCTTCGGGTAGGGATTGCTTCGCTACGCTCAATGACAAAAAAACAGGGAGGGCAATAAGAGTAGGGTGCCAACTCAATTCGTATTTCTTCAATTCTCAGATGAAAAAAGACTTCGATCTTTTAATAATAGGTGGCGGCCCAATCGGCATGTCCTGTGCAATAGAGGCTCAGAAGGCCGGGCTCTCATATGTTATCATTGAAAAAGGCTGCCTGGTTAATTCTCTTTATAACTATCCTGCGAATATGACTTTCTTCTCTACTTCAGAAAAGCTGGAAATCGGAGGTGTGCCTTTTGTATCAAATAATATAAAACCTACACGAGCAGAGGCTTTGGAATATTACCGGAGGGTTGCTGACAAGTTCGATCTCAATCTCCGTTTATTTGAAAAGGTGGAGAGTACAAAAAAACAGGCTGGAAAATACCTGATTTTTACAGACAAGGAGGAATACCTGGCGAAAAACGTCATTATATCAACGGGCTTTTATGATCTGCCGAACCTGATGAACATCCCGGGCGAGGAACTTCCGAAAGTCCGCCATTATTACAAAGATCCTCACTTTTATGCGAAACAAAAGGTAGTGATCGTAGGTGCAAATAATTCATCAGTGGATGCTGCATTGGAAACCTATCGAAAAGGTGCGGAAGTGACTATGGTAATCCGAACAGAACAGATTGGCGAACGGGTAAAGTATTGGGTACGTCCTGATATTGTTAACAGGATTAAGGAAGGAAGTATTAAAGCATATTTTAATTCAAGTCTTACTGCCGTTCGTGAAAACGAAGTTGACATTTTGAGTCCGGAAGGCAAGATTACTATACCAAATGATTTTGTGCTGGCGATGACAGGCTACAAACCTGATTTCACTTTCCTTAAAAAGCTGGGAGTCAAACTATCCGAAGATGACTTACAATTACCGGAGCACAACCCTGAAACAATGGAAACCAATGTAAAAGGAATCTACCTCGCCGGTGTAGTTTGCGGGGGCATGAATACGCATAAGTGGTTCATTGAGAATTCCAGGGATCATGGAAACCGTATTGTCCATTCTATTAAGAACAGGGAAAGTAAATAAGGCCGAATATTTAGAATGTGTTTTCGGTTGCCTGTTTCCAGTTACCAGACAGGGCGGATAGGCAAATCGGAGATTGAAAATGGTTATAAAACCACGCTAAGCATCCAGCCTGGCAACGCGCAACTGGTAACTGGCAACCCATAAAAGCCCTATTCAATCATATCCAAAACTTCCCCAATCGGCTGATCACTCTCAATCAAAATCCCCCTTACCCCTGCTGCTTCTCCCGCAATAACATCCCGCTCACGGTCGCCGATAAAATACGATTTAGAAGCATCGATCTGATATCGTGCTAAGGCTTTTTCGAGCATCAGCGAACCCGGCTTCCGGCATAAACAATTCCCGTTATATTGCGGATGATGATTACAGAAATATGCTTCAGTGATCGTAACACCCTGGTTTGCATAGGTGTCGATTAAATGATCATGCATCTGCTCAAGTGTCTCGCGCGAATACCAGCCTTTAGCCAAACCACCCTGGTTCGTAATTACGATTAATATATATCCCCTTTCCTGTAATTCCCTGAGCGGGGCAAAATTATGCTCAAGGACGTGGAAGTCTTCGAATTTGCATACATAGTCTCCAAGTTCCTTATTTAACACACCATCCCGGTCTAAAAAAACTGCTTTATTCATCTGATTACAATTGTTTTGCGAATGCGTAAAAATATTATCTTTATTGCTAATCTACCGTCGGACAAACGAATAAATCGAAGCGATATGTCAGAAACTAAAACACAAAAGACGTTCCAGCCTTACATTGCTGCAAATAGTAAGGTGGCCGAATTTACTGTAAAATCAGTTCTTCTAGGCGCAATTTTCGGAGTAATTTTTGGAGCAGCGACAGTCTATCTGGCACTTAAAGCAGGATTGACCGTATCCGCATCGATACCAATTGCCGTTCTGGCAATTTCCATTGGCAGAAAGTT
>JAZKHM010000042.1:0-1313 GCA_040385405.1 Bacteroidota bacterium
ATTTAACGTCATTTATATTGATTTTTATAACATAAATTACCCCTCGCAATGACAAAGGGGTGCTCGCAAGGACATCGCACTGAGTTGGAAAGAGTATCCGAATAAGCAAGCCTGTAATTACCGTTATATTTCTACTTTTAGGGATGAAAAAATTATCACTCTTTTTCTTTCTGATTGTTTCTCTGGTTTCCTGTGCAAAACGAAATGAATCAGATCACAAGAATATACTCGCATTACTGGAATCTCAGCGCCAGGCCTGGAATAAAGGCGATATGGAAGGATATATGCAGGGTTATGAACAGTCAGATTCCCTTGTTTTTATTGGAAAAAGCGGACCAAAATATGGCTGGAAAACTACCCTGGAAAATTATAAAAAGGCTTACCCCGATAAGTCTGCGATGGGGATTTTAACGTTTGATATAAAAAAGGTGAAACTCATAAGTGACGACCATGCTTTCGTGCTGGGTGCCTGGAATCTGAAACGTGAAAAAGATGAACCGAAAGGGTATTTTACACTGCTCCTAAAGAAGATTGATGGTAATTGGAAGGTAATTGCTGATCATTCGAGCTGAGGAACAGTTACCAGTTACCCGCCTGGCTGTCCGGTAGGCAGGTTGCCGGTGACCAGGCAGGGCGGTGAGCGCGAGCGTACACACAGCCGGGTCCACTTCACCTTTCACCTTTCACCACTCTCCACTCTCAACCCTCTACTGTCAACTGTCAGGTCACTTTTGCATTGCGAATCATCTTCATAAATAATCCAGGAAAGAGCCGTTTGAAAAGAACTCCATATTTTTCTCTTCCGCCAATATATACCTCCCGCTTTCCTGCTTCTATTGCTTTCATGATTTCTTCAGCACATTCACCTGCAGCCATCCCGTTTGCCTGAGCTTCATCCATAGAATTTTGGCGTGAGCCATCTGCCGTTAACGCATTGTATGTGACGTTTGTTTTTATGAAGCCGGGACAGACGATAGTAATCTTTATGTCAGGTGTAATTTCAGTTCTCAGAGAATCGAAATAGCCATGCAAGGCATGTTTTGATGCAGAATACACCGATCTGAATTTAGTACCGAATTTTCCGACAAGGCTGCTGATGACTACGATTTGTCCGGAATTTCTGTTGATCATTTCTGGCAGGATTGCCTGGGTTAAGGCCACAGTACCCCAAAAGTTTATATCCATGATACGCTGTGCCACGAGCAAGTCTGTTTCAAGAGCTAAGGATCTCTGACTCACACCGCCAGAATGAATGATCAGGTCGATATGGCCGTATATTTTAACGGCAGCAGCAGCTATTTCCGGTAAACTGG
>JAZKHM010000043.1:0-37355 GCA_040385405.1 Bacteroidota bacterium
GGTTGCCTTTTTATAAGCAACCCCCTCGGATTTTGGGCTTGAGCCCATTGTACCCCCGGACGTACTAAAGTCGAACCAATTTTTGGATGATTTGAATAAAATATGCATGATTCCATTGTAAACATAGTATTAGAGAAGAAAGCTTGTGCCACTTTTCATATTAAGCTCCTTACTATTAAATAGGCTATGCTTATCAATAAGATATTTTTCAATTTGATGCGCATCTTTTGATGTTCTGCCAGCGGCGCAAACAACGTGATGAGACCCAGTCAGTGTGTTTGGTGGCACTGCTTTACCGGATTGATCGAAAAGTAATTCATGAAATCTTCCTATCACACCTTCCCCTAACAATTGCGGGAATTTTCGTTTACTTTTCCCCTTCAGAGCTAATTTAACGTGTTCATCAAATCGCTTCATCCAGCCTCGTTTCGTTACTCCATAGTAAACAAATTTTTCATCGTTATTAACTTCAAGGGAGGGCTGTCGTGCCGCCTGATCTGAATAAGCTTAACACCTCTTTTTCTTCCTCCTTTTGAAGAATGGTTCCGATACTCTGCTTTAGCAAATGAGAATAAGCTTATTATAAGCATCCAATGCAACCAGCCGAAAAACTTTATTATATTCTTCACCTGCTGCATGTGTAGCAGAATAACTTAAGGTGAACAATGGATTAAAATCCTGCATACTTTTTAAGGTCTTTTCTCCATCAACCGATTGCGGCTCATCAATTATCAGTATTGGATTGGTTTGTGCAATAATATCAATAGGTTTTCTCGTGCCGAAATGGTCGAGTTCCTGATATATCCTTCGGGCATCTGCTCCACTGGCATTAAATGCCTGCGTATTGATAATCATTACACTGATACGGCTGTCTGAAGCAAAATTTTCAATATCCTGCGGACGCCCGGAATTGTATATAAATGGATTGATCTTGTGGCCACACAATTCCTGAAAGTGATCCTGGGTTACCGGAAAAGATTTATATACGCCCTCGCGAATGGCAATGCTCGGAATAATTACAATAAACTTGCTCCATCCATAATGCTTATGCAATTCGTACATGGTACGGATATAGGTATAGGTCTTGCCTGTACCCGTTTCCATTTCTATGGTAAAGTTATATCCTAAATTAACACCCCTGGGGCGTTCTATCTGCTGGCTCTCATGCAAGTCGTTCCTTTTTTGAACGGTCTGGATATTTTTTAGTACCTGGCTCTCAAGGATTTGAACCGGACTGTTGCGATAGCCAATCTCTTCTTCAATGCTATAGTCTATCTCTATTGCTCCTGAGGCCGCCTGTTTCGCCTTCTTGATCAATTCTCTACTGCGCTCCAGAGTAAAACGATTAGTTTTGAGGGCCTGTCCTGCAAAACAATCTACGATTGCCTTTACTGCCTGAACCTGAAAGTCTTGTTCTTTAAATTGTAATTTCATTCCTGGCTTATCAAATTCAATATTCTATTACCTGCTGCTGTTATTTTATATCTCTGATTTGGATTGGTCTTCTTATCAGGATATTCCATTTCTACCCACCCTAAGCTGATTAGAGGGTCTAAATACTTTCTTCGATTTGTTGAATGATTACTCAAACCTATTTCGGTAAATAGTTCTGCTCTCTTGATCCAGTGTAGCACTACACTTAGCACTTCTCTAACTTTATTATGAATATCATCCCTAAGTATCGCATTAGCTTGGTCACTAACTTGGTCATTAGCTTGGTTACCAAACGCTACAATATCATCTAACTGCTTGAAAATAATATAATTAACTTGGCTGTCAGCTTGGTCATCAGCTTGGCCATTTGCAAGCGCATGAACTGGCAGTGTTACTAACACATAGGTTTGTTCAGCCGTATTAAAAACAGGAGCAGGTGAAGCATTTGCCTCCCTAATTGCCGATGGCACTAAACATAGCACCACACTTGCTGGCTGCAAACAATTGAAAAGATCAATTCTTTGTGATCTAACCGGCACGGCAAACTATGTTGCAGAACCAATGAGCATTCACTCATAGTGCTGCATTCCGCGTATAAAAAACATCACTGCGAGCCTCCCTTCCACCCCATCAAAGGAAACAAAATAATAAACTTGCGAGTCCGGCATAGGCCAGCCTTTTCAAGTAAAAATTTCGCTTTAATTCCAAAAGAACCATCTTTGCAGAAATTACCCGTAACAATTGCATGTCCAGATCAAGTATGCCGGTTAGAAAAACACCACAATTTTTAATTGCAGCACCTTCAAGCAACTCGGGGAAAACTACTATTACCCTGGGCATCCTCAGGGCATTAACGAACCGCGGAATCGGGGCACAATCCTTTAAATGTGGCCCTGATTACATCGATCCCATTCTTCATGCTAAAGCAGCCGGTCGCTCCTGTATCAACCTCGACACGTTTATGTGCTCTAACAATCATGTGAAGGAACTCTTTGCCACGTACTCACAAAATGCTGAGGCAAGCATTGTGGAGGGAGTAATGGGCATGTTTGATGGTGCCGACAAGATGAAGGGGAGCAGTGCAGAAATTGCTCTTTTGCTGGACATTCCGGTGATTATGGTGGTGAACGCTAAAGCAATGGCCTATTCTGCCGCTGCTTTACTCTATGGCTTCAAAAACTTTTTTCCCGAGATCAAACTGCCGGGAGTGATATTCAACAATGTTAAAACCGAATCGCATTATAGCTTTCTGCAAGATGCCTGCCGGGACGCAGGGGTTGAAGCGTTAGGATACCTTCCGCCTCAGGAGGACATCGAAATTCCTGATCGGCATCTGGGTTTAAGTATTGCTTCAGACATCAACTTTGATGCAATTTGCAACAAAATAGCAGCCAGTCTTGAAAAGACCGTTGATATTCAACGTCTGCTCGATTTAACTGCCAGGCCCCTGCCCTCTTTTAAAACTCCGAAGCCTTTACATACACTAAAGCCCGGCTTTAAAATCGCAGTAGCGCACGATGAAGCCTTTAGCTTCACCTATCACGAGAATTTAGAGGCTCTTAGAAGAATTGGAGATGTAGTGTTCTTTAGTCCTTTGACTGATAGATCTATTCCGCCCTGTGATTTCCTCTACCTCGCAGGTGGGTATCCAGAGTTATTTCTTGACCGCCTCAGCACCAACACTTCTATGCTCCAATCCGTTAGCAAGTTCTGTGAGAATGATGGTAAAGTTTATTCTGAGTGCGGCGGCATGATGTATCTGGGAAAATCTATAACCGCAAGTGATGGAAAAGTTTTCGACATGGTGGGATTTCTTCCGCTTCGAACGTCTATGGAGAGCCCGAAAATGCGTTTAGGTTATCGTTCGGTGCACATTGGAGATATACACATAAAAGGGCATGAATTTCATTATTCTACTTGCATCGAATTAGAAGATGTCGAAGCACTGAGCTGTTCTGTTGAGAATGCTAGGGGAGCAAATGTAGATTCCAAGATTTACAGAAAACATTCAACGACAGCATCTTACATTCATTTATATTGGGGAGAAGATCAGAAGTTTTTAAATAATTTAATGGGTTTGAGTTTTTAGCAGGGTATCCTTCCTTTAATAGTTTTGCAGACAGATTCTTAATACCTTTGCCTTTTATAGATTTTTACTTTTAATCCGCTTTCGGGGAGAAGTTCAAACAAAAACATGAGAGAAATCAGGCGGCAGCGAATCACAAGGCCAGATGGCAAATCAATCAATGTAGTACAGCGCAGAGGACATTTATCCTATTGTTACAATGCCTGCTGCTGTGGAAGAACCGACCGCGGCTTTGCTCCTGTTCCTGTTGATTTATATAAAAGCGAATGGCTCAAACGTAAGTTTCGAAACATCGTTCATTTAACCAAAGGCGGCTGTCTGGGGCCCTGTTCTTTAGCCAACGTGGTTACATTATTGTTTGACGGAAACTCAGTGTGGTTCCATTCTATTAACAGTGAATGGCAGGTAACAGCTATTTTCGATTATATTGAAAGCATGGTACAAGCCGACTGCTACCTCGTACCGCCCGCCGAACTAAACGAGTATGTTTTTCAATTCTACACATGGAAAGGCTCCGAAAATCATACCCTGGCGGGTGAAGCGCCCGATCCAGCAGATGGAATTGTCTTCCTGACCCATGCCGATACAGACTTACTTACATTACAACGTGCCCTGCAGGTATTACCAGATGATTTCCCTAAGACCCTGGGAATTAACCTTCAGTCGGTAAAGACCGAGGCACACATGGCCCAACTCCTCGATCGCGAACTGGCCTCCGCTAAAATAATCATCCTTCGTATTCTGGGGCGCCCAAGCGGCATACCAGGCTTTAATGAGTTATTAAAGAGGACAAAAGAAAAGGGGCAGCACTTAATCGTAATCAGCGGAACTGGAGAACTTAATCCCGAATTTGCAGCTATCTCAACTGTCTCGCCGGGAATATTGCAAGACACGCTGGCCTATCTTCAGGCAAGCGGCCATATTAACCTGGTAAATTTATTCCACTTCCTTTCCGACCATCTTTTATTAACCGGATTTGGTTTCGATGCACCAACGGTATTACCCGAACATGGTATTTATCATCCGGACCTTCCGGAGAACGCAACACTGGATGATTGGATAAAGATTTATAATCCGGTCTATCCGACGGCAGGCATTACCTTTTACCGCGCTCATTACCTCAGTGGAAACACAGGTTTTATAGATATTTTAATCCGAAGCCTGGAAGAGAAAGAACTGAATGTGATTCCCGTTTTCACTTCTTCGCTCAAGGCGATAAACTCGAAAACAGGCTGGCCGGCTGCTTTTGAATTTTTCAGAAAAGAAGATAAAACGTTTATAGATGTACTCGTCAACACGGTCTCTTTTGCAATGCAGGATGCCAGTCAGGATAGTGCTTCTATTACAGAAAATGTGCTATCGCGATTAGATGTACCCATCTTGCAGGCCATCACCAGCGGCATGACCAAAGGTTCCTGGAAAAATTCCGGCCGCGGCCTTAACCCTTTGGATACGGCTATGAACGTCGCCATTCCCGAATTTGATGGACGAATTATCACCGTGCCGATATCCTTCAAGGAAAAAGAGCGGGAGACCAAAGGCTATGAGGCCCAGGAAGACCGCATAGAACGCGTGGCAGGTTTAGCTTATCGCTTTGCGCGACTCCGCCATGTGCCAAATGAGCAAAAAAAAATTGCTTTTATATTTACAAATTCAAACAGTAAAGCTTCACAAATCGGCAATGCCGTGGGCCTGGATGCGCCGGCTTCTCTTTACACTATCTTAGAGGCTATGCAAGCTGAAGGTTATCAAATTGATGAACTTCCGGCTTTAGGAACCGAACTTATTCACGAACTGATCAACCGCTGCTCGTACGACGAAAACTATCTCACTGCCGAACAGTTAAGCAACGCCGTTGGAAAGGTTCCGGCAGAACACTATTTCAGGTGGTTCAAAGACCTGCCGGAGATCCTGCAAGCGAAAATGCTAAAACAATGGGGTGCAGCACCCGGCGAAACGTACGTTCACGATGGTCATATTTCTTTTGCTGGCCTCGGATTCGCAAATATTCTGGTTGTACTACAGCCACCCCGCGGATACGGCATGGACCCTGATGCGATTTACCATCAGCCAGACCTTCCTCCTACGCATCATTACTATGCTTTTTACCGCTGGTTGCGGGATGGCTGGGGCGCCGATGCGATTGTACATGTGGGCAAACACGGAACTTTAGAGTGGCTTCCTGGAAAAGGAATTGGCCTCTCAGAAAACTGTTTTCCTGATGCACTGCTGGGTGACCTGCCCCTTTTCTACCCTTTTATTATTAATGATCCGGGAGAAGGTTCGCAAGCAAAACGACGCGCACATGCCGTGGTAGTGGATCACCTTACACCACCCATGACAACCGCCGACGTTTATGGTGAACTGGCACAGCTCACTCAACTGGTTGACGAATATTATCAGGTGGAGACACTTGACCCTTCAAAGCTCCCCTTGCTGCAGCGACAAATCTGGGAACTGATAAAGAAAAGTAATCTCGACACAGACCTCTCGGCTATGCTAAGTCGCAATCACGGAGACCACGTGCACGAATGGGACGACGAGATGACTCCCGAGGGAGTTCCGGTTAGTTTAGCTGAAATGGACGGAAAAGACATTTCACATTTAATCGAAGATATTGATGGGTACCTCTGCGAACTTGGGGCTGCACAGATTAGGAACGGACTTCATATTCTTGGTGAAATGCCGGGAGACACAGCCTTAACCGATATGCTTCAGGCACTTACTCGACTCCCCAATATTGGAGCACCGGGTTTACAAACTGAGGTAGCGGCTTTATACGGATTTAATTTACAACATCTTCTATCTAATAAAGGTCAAAAATTAAATACGGTTCCAATAGAGTTTATACAAGTAGCCGACCGACCGGTGGTGAGCGGCTCGGATGTTTTAGAAGTGATTGATGAATTGAGCAAGCACCTGTTCCAGTTGCTGGCAAAACATCGTTTTAATAAAATGTATATCACCAGGGTTTTGACAGAAACCTTCGGAGAGATGAAAAGGCCGGATGACTTCAACCGGATTATACAGGTACTGGAATACGTTTGCGATAAGATCATACCAAACCTTGGACGTACCTACGATGAAATAACAAATCTACTCCATGGCTTATCAGGAGGCTATATTCCTGCCGGACCAAGTGGTGCACCGACCCGTGGGATGGCACATATTTTACCTACTGGCCGCAACTTTTACACCAGCGACCCGAGAGCCTTACCATCCCAAGCTGCCTGGCAGGTTGGACAGCAACTGGCTAGCGAGGTACTGGAAAGGCATTTGAAAGAAACCGGCGTATATCCGGAAAATGTGGGAATCAGCATCTGGGGTACCAGCGCGATGCGAACACAGGGCGATGATGTAGCCGAAATTCTGGCTCTTATGGGTGTGAAACCGGTGTGGCAGGAAGAAAGCCGCAGAGTAACAGATATTGAAGTGATCTCGTTGGAGGATCTGGACCGGCCACGCATTGATGTAACAACCCGGATCAGCGGTTTCTTTCGCGATGCTTTTCCGCATCTAATCGAATTGATAGATAATGCCGTACAACTGGTTGTTTCCCTTGATGAACCACCTGAAAGTAATTATTTACGCAAACACTACCTTAAAGAGCTGGAGGAGCTTCAGCGCCAGGATATATCTGTCGAAGAGGCAGAACAACGTGCCAGTTATCGTATTTTCGGTTCTCCTCCCGGGAGTTATGGCGCAGGAATTTTAGCACTCATACAGGAAAAGAACTGGCAAACAGATGAAGACTTTGCACAGACTTATATTAACTGGGGAGGCTACGCCTATACCGCAAGTAATAGCGGAGTGGATGCCAGAGCAGAATTTAAGCAACGATTATCGGTGGTAGAAGTAGCTTTACACAATCAGGACAACCGTGAACATGATATCTTCGACAGCGATGATTACCTTCAGTTTCATGGTGGAATGATTGCATCAATTAGAAGTTTAACCGGACAACAGCCGAAGGCTTATTTTGGAGATAGTCAGGACCCATCAAGAGCTGTAGTGAGGGACCTGAAAGAAGAAACTTTACGTGTCTTCCGCTCGAGGGTGGTTAATCCGAAATGGCTGGAAAGCATCAAAAAGCATGGATATAAAGGAGGCCTGGAGCTGACAGCAACTGTCGATTATATCTTTGGCTACGACGCAACAGCCAAAGTTGCCGACGATTGGATGTACGAAAAGATAGCGGAGAATTACGCACTGGATACCAACATGCAAGAGTTCTTCGAGAAGAACAATCCATGGGCATTGAACGCGATTGCAGAACGCCTTTTAGAAGCAGCAAAACGAGAGATGTGGAGCAATCCGAGTACTGAAACCTTAAAAGCGCTGCAGGACATTTACCTCAGAAGTGAGACGATATTGGAAGCAAAAAACGAGGTTTAAAAAAGATATATTTGAGAGTAATGAACTATCCTTTTACGGCAATTGTAGGTCAGGAAAAACTGAAAAAAGCTTTGCTGCTCTGCGCTATCAATCCCGCGATTGGCGGGATACTTATCCGGGGCGATAAGGGGACAGCCAAAAGCACAGCTGCCAGGGCATTAGCCGAAATCGTACCGCCTGTCGCCTTAACCGCAGGTTGCCGCTTCAATTGTTCGGAAGACTCTGGCCTCGACATCTGTGAAGTATGTTTAAAAGCTGGCAAGCAGGTAAAACTGAGCCAGGTTCCGTTCGTAAACCTTCCTTTGGGTGCTTCCGAGGAACGTGTAATAGGAAACCTGGATCTCGAGGGAGTTCTTGTTGAAAAGAAAAGAAAATTGCAACCTGGTTTGCTGGCATCCGCACACCAGGGAATCCTTTATATCGACGAAGTAAACCTGCTGGCTGATCACCTGGTAGATATTTTACTGGATGTTGCAGCCATGGGTGTTAACACGATTGAACGGGAAGGATTATCGGCAAGTCATCCGGCCCGCTTCAGCTTAATTGGCACAATGAATGTGGAAGAGGGTAATCTGCGCCCTCAGTTCTTAGATCGATTTGGTTTAATGATAAATGTGGAGGCCCCGCGCGATGTAGCAGAACGAACAGAAGTTGTGCGCCGCAGAATTGCTTTTGAAGCTGATCCGGCGACTTTTGTTTCGAAATGGGAAAAGAGCCAGCAGGAACTCCGGCACAAACTCTTTACCGCCAAAACGCTGCTTCCCTCGGTTGTTCTTGATGATGCATTACTTACCCTCATAAGTGAGCTATGCTCGGGAATGGGCGTAAAAAGCCTGCGCGCAGATATTGTAATGTACAAAACGGCAATTACTCTGGCAGCCATCGGAGGTCGTATTGATGTTTTAGCAGAAGATGTACGTGAAGCAGCAGAACTGGTATTGGCCCATCGCACTCACCAAAAGCCGTTTTCAGAACCTGGTTTAGACCAGGATAAACTGGATGAGATTATGAAAAATTCTTCGTCTGAACAACAGCCAAGTGAGAACTCCTCAGCGGGCCACGACGACGACAATTCGAATACCGACACAGAATCTGAATCATCCGATGGTAAGCCCCAAACTGAGCACGTTTTTGATGCAATTGAGCCTGCAGCCATTCCAAGGTTGGAACTGGAACTCGACAGATTGTCTAAGGATTTAAATAGCGGCCGACGGACTAAAGCAGATCACGCAACAAGAGGACAATACGTTAGATCCCAGTCCTTGGGAAACACTACCGACATTGCAATAGAAGCTACTGTTTTAAGTGCTATCGAGCGTGCTCCTGAACAGTTCGAAATCAGGAAGGAAGATATTCGCCACAAGGTTCGAACGGGAAAAGTGGGCAACCTGATTATTTTTATAGTGGACGCCTCCGGATCGATGGCAGCCAGCAAGCGCATGGAAGCAGTCAAGGGCACCGTACTCAGCTTGCTTAAAGATGCATACCAAAGGCGCGATGAAGTGTCGGTAATTTCATTCCGTGGAATAGAAGCAAAAGTATTGCTGCAGCCTACCCGAAGTGTGGAACTGGCAGAAGAAGCATTAAGTAAATTACCCACGGGCGGCCGAACCCCACTAGTTCATGCGTTGCAGATGGCGTTACAATTGATCAAGAAACAAGCCACACTGTCAGACCAAAAACCGCTGCTTGTAGTTTTAAGCGATGGCAAGGCGAATGTTTCTGAAAATGGATCTGACCCATGGGGGCACAGTCTCAGCGTGGCGGCTGAAATAAAAAGAAAAGAAATATCCGGGTTGCTTATCAATTCTGATACTAATTATCTGCAATTAGGAAAGGCGGCTACCTTGGCTGAAGCTCTAGGAATGAACTATATCTCATTAACAGACCTTAATCCCGATCGGTTGATTTCAGAAATTAGCAGGATAGGTTGATAAAGAAAGATTTTAGAAATAATAGATTAGGTTACTATATCAATAAAAGGCTCTATATTTTATTAAAAACAGGATAAAATAACGTGTAACAACCTGTCCCATGACAACTCAGATTGGTACCAAAAAACCAACTTTTGGAACACGATTTGATAAGCACAATGAAAACAACCATTATATACCAGTAGACAAAAAGTTCAGCAATCTGGTTTTGCAAATGAATGAGAATGACAGGTGAAAAATTTGCAGCGGAATATTTAGAAGCAGCGACAGATTTTATCACCAAAATTAAAGCGGAAAGAGAGACACTAATTTCCTTATGATACAAACAGAAATAAAAAACCAGGTTAAAGAACCGAAAATTACTTTGGTAGGTGCGGGACCAGGCGATGTCGATCTGATTACATTGAAAGCTATAAAAGCACTTCAAACTGCTGATGTTGTTTTGTACGATGCGCTTGTAAATGATGAGTTGTTAGAATTTGCACCGCAAAGTGCACCAAAAGTTTTTGTTGGAAAACGTTCCGGCGAACATTCTCATTCCCAGAGTGCCATTAACAAATTGATGATTGATTATGCGCTCAATTACGGCCATATTGTGCGGCTAAAAGGCGGCGATCCGTTTGTATTTGGTAGAGGGTTTGAAGAATTGGATTTTGCCACTTCTTATAGTATTGCTACCCAGGTAATTCCCGGAATTTCAAGTTCTATTGCCGTGCCGGGCTTGCATGGCATTCCGATTACTCATCGAGGTTTAAGCGAAAGTTTTTGGGTAGTTACCGGCACAACTGCCTCAGGTAAAATTTCTCCCGATTTGTTTGACGCCGCAAAATCCCGGGCAACGGTTGTCGTTTTAATGGGAATAAAAAGGCTGGCCGATATAGTTGAGATTTTTAAGAATGAAGGCAAAAACCGCCTACCGGTTGCGGTGATACAAAGCGGCTCTATGGATGGCCAAAAATTGGCAATAGGCACTGTAGATACCATTGTTGATGCTGTAAAAAATCAGCATATCGATTCGCCCGCAATTATCGTTTTTGGCAATGTAGTTGGCCTACATCCTTTATTTAAGCCTATCCGTGCATTCTATGAGTTCGCCGAGTAACGTAACCTCCGACAATTTGGTCGTGTCAGAAATCTAACTATTCCCCGTTTTCCTGGAATTAAACCATTTGCACGTGTTGCTTGTTGGAGCCGGAAATGTTGGGTTGGAAAAGCTGACCGCGATTCTGAATAACAGTGCAAAAACCAGAATTACGATTGTCGCTGAACAGGTTGCATCTGAAATCAGCCAATATCAGGAGGATTACCCGCAACTGTAAAAAGCATCAGAGAAACAGCAACTTTATTAGGATTAATTTCGCGAATGATTATTCCACACCATTTACATTTCCAATAACATTAATAAGCGAAGAAAGACTATTTTTGCAACTACAGCTAGAACTTTAGCGCTATCAAAGCCGAAAAAACCAGCTAAGCAAAAACATAATGAAGCTGTGTGTAATATCTAAATCGGATATAAAATGCACGGCGCTCAACTCTATACTCCAATGACAGAAGGAATATTATTATGCGGTCATGGCAGCAGAAAAACTGCTGGCGTTGAATCATTTAAAAAGCTGGTCGAGATTTTAAAAGGACGCTATGAAAGCAATTACGAAGTTGATTATGGTTTTTTAGAGTTCAATCATCCTCTGTTTGAAGCGGCTGTTGAGCGATTATACAATAAAGGCGTAAAAACGATCTATGCCCTTCCCGTTATTCTTTTTGCCGGAGCTCATGCTAAAAACGACATTCCTTACGAGTTAAACACGATACAATCGTATTACGGTGATCTTACGATCAAAATGGGTGCACCGCTTGGGGTAAATTCTTTTATCCTTGATTTAGCAAAGAAACGAATCGAAGAAACTGAGATTCAATTAGCAAAGATTGAGCGAAAAGAAAGCTGCCTGGTGGTGGTAGGGCGCGGCACAACCGACCCAGATGCAAACAGCGACGTCACTAAATTAACCAGCATGCTCTGGGAAGGCATGGGATTTGGATTTGCCACGACAGCGTACAGCGGTACGGCTTACCCTTCTGTTCAGGAATCGTTGAACCTGGTAGATAAACTTGGATTTAAAAGAACCATTGTAATCCCTTTCTTTTTCTTTACCGGAATTCTGTTGGACAGAATTTATGCACAAGTTACTGAGATAGATACGAGCTCGAATTCAGAGTACGTTTATACCGACTCTTTCGGCACCGACGAATTATTACTGAAAGCCTTCGACGAACGACTTGAACAAGCTATTAACGGCACCGGAAACATGAACTGCCAGCTATGCAAATACCGCAAGCAGATTATCGGCTTCGAACAGGAACTGGGCCAGGAACAGATCGGACATCACCTGAATGTTAAAGGCTTTTTGTTCGAGGAAGACGAGAAAGTTGGCGAAAATAAAAACTTGTTTGGCGGTATATTTAAGAAATTACTGGGGATATAGGGCTTACAAGGGGTGTAAGGAAAAAGTAAAAATAAAAAACAATGAAGATACAGGTTGGCTCGTATAGATTCGGCTTTATTATCTCTGTCAGTTTCAGAATTAGATTCCTCGTCGATTGCGATAAGATTTTCCATTCCTCAATTACTCCGAAAAGAACTTCTTAATGCCTTTATACAGCTTGCAATTCACCTTTAGATTATAAAGCTCTAATTCAGGTGAGTTATTTTTTAACAGTTGTAATGCCTTTAACGAGCGGGTACCGGTCTGGCAAACCAGCACAGCCTTTCTATCAGATTGAATCATTTTGATACTGTCTTCCAACTCTGAGAGAGGAATGTTTAAGCCTCCAATATTAAAACGTTCAAATTCATCTTCTTCTCTTACATCTATTAGTTGAATATCTTCTGTTGCTAACCATACACTTAAAACGTGGTACTCAATTGACTGCTGGAAAGCTTCACAAGCTTCATCATATAAGCCTAATTCCTTAATTACTTTATTAGACGGGTTGGTTTTAAAGTGAAGGTATTAAAATCGTTAGTTAAGAGATTCATAATTAAAAGTTTCCCGCTAAGCGGATCACCAACTCCTGTAATCACTTTCATTGCTTCTGTGGCCTGCCATGAACCAATAATGCCTGGTAAAACCCCCAAAACTCCTGCTTCGCCACATGCTGGAACTTCGCCGGGGGCAGGTGCGTCGGGGTACAAACAACGGCAGGTTGGACCATCCTGATAGTTGAATGTGCTCGCTCTTCATGCTTATTTAATTTATCCGCCTTGTGTTGCACGAATGATAGTTATTCTATCACCAGATTCAACCGTATAACTGCTCCACTCAGCTTTTGACACTACAGAATTATTTACCGCTACGGCTATTCCTTTTTTATCAAGGAAATTATGTTGCAGTAAAACATCGCTTAACGTTGCTGAATCGGAAACAGGAATCTCCATGCTCTTAAAATTAAACTTCAGGAGGTGTCTCGAAGAGATGGGGAGAATAAAACCCATTAAGGTAGTAAATATAAGAAGCACTGAGGATAGGGGGCTTAATAAAGAGGTATACGGAGAAAGAAATAAAAGAAAAAAGAAACAAAAAGGGGCCCCAGTTTTCGCGATAGTAAAGACTGTAGTTATTAGCCGAAAATAGCATAAATCCAATAAGAACCGATGAGGATTGAAGCTAAGCCAGCTATACCATTTATCCACTTAAAAACCGCCATGTTTTTTTCTAGGAACCGGCTCATGGTGGAGATTAGCACATAGCTATAGGCACCCATCGCTATGATAATCCCTACAGATTCTATCACCAATATCATGATAGATTCTCCGATTGTGGATGCACTAATTACCAAAGCCGAGGTTAACAGCCCTCCAGTACCGGCCAGGCCATGAATCATTCCAACCCAAAATGAACGATTTAAGGGATTAATCGCTATCTCTTCTCCTGATTTCCCATGCAAATGAATCGGGTTAGAGTCGAGGTGATTATGCTCGTCAATTTTTTTATGATCAGCTATTGTGGAATTAATCTTATGATTTCGCCTGATGGCTTGAAAACCCAAAACGATCATGACAGGGCCCACGGCCATTTCTGCCCAGGATGAGATATCTTCGACAAACAATTGTAGTGAGGATTTAAAGAGCAGCGCCACAATCCCGAAAAGTAACAACGTTAGCGAATGCCCTAATGCCCATTGTGATGCTCTGAAAATAATTCCGAGCGACATCCTCTTTTTATTAACGGCATTCTCAGCAGCAAGTACCGATACAGCGGTGACATGATCTGGCTCGAAAGAATGTAAAATCCCTGCGATTAGTGGCCTACTTATACTCCAAATGCTCATTCTGAAAATCTTTCTTTATACTATTTGAAAATGCTACCTGCGATAAGATAAGCCCCGAGAACAATTGATGATGCACCTGCAACCCCATTCATCCATTTAAAGATAAGTACCCTTCTCTCCAAAAACCGGCCCATAGTTGCTATTAGTATATAACTATAAATTCCCATGGTAAGTATGATTCCAATCGACTCAATTAGCAATATTCCAATCGACTCTCCGAAGCTGGATGCGCTGATAATCAATGCCGATGTTAACACACCACCCGTACCAGCCAGTCCATGGATCATCCCAACCCAGAAGGAACGGCTAAGGGGATTCGTTTTTAGCGCATGATTAGCGGAGTGTACCTGTGTTGAAGAGTCCTTATTGGGATGCTCTCTGGCAACTGTACGAACTTGCGTCCTTAGGGTATAATTCCTTTTTATAGCTTGCAAGCCTAGCACGATCATGATTGGCCCCACCGCCAGTTGCGCCCATCCCGAGATATCTTCCACAAGCAAATGCAGGCTTGATTTGAAGATCAGGGCAACCGCTCCAAAGATAATCAAGGTAGCCGAGTGCCCCAGGGCCCACTGAGATGCTTTGAAAACCACTATCCATGAAACCTTCTTTTTATCAGCCGCATTTTCGGCTGCCAGTACAGAAACCGCAGTTACATGATCGGGATCGAAAGAATGCAGGATGCCGGCTAGTAAGGGTCTGCTGATGTTTATAATACTCATGCTTTATATGTTATATATGCTCCGTCGCGGTTGATTAAATAGAGAACCAGCTCCACTTTTGGCGCTTCTCTTTTGCAGTTTGCATAGCAGCGGTTTAGCAGCTCCGTGTAAAATGCCTCAGACTTGCTAAACGGGAAAAGTTCGACTAATCTCCCGGCCATATTGAGGTCCAAGATAGCCTCCAGTCTTTCGCCTGAATAGCCCGCTGCCTCTGCCAGTTCATAAACGAATTCCTTATTCCAGGAATTCTTTTTGCTATGCGTATCTAAATTCCCTTCGGCAAGCTTCACAGACTTTCCAAGCATAATTCCCAGATTTACCTTTTTCAACTCTGATTCTGCTATTTTCTGAAGAGTCTCTCCTATCCAGTTTCCGTAGTGTATAAAAGCGAAGTCTGGTAGGGTGGAGAAAAGTTCTTTGAGGTACTTTTCGCTTCTTGCACCTGAATTAATAACGATTTCGTCGCAACCGTTTGCAAGAGCAACATCAATTCCTTGGCGGATACTAGCAATATAGGAGGAGGCGGAAAACGGAGTAACAATACCCGTAGTTCCGAGAATAGAGATACCCCCAATAATACCGAGACGTTCATTTAACGTTCTTTTAGCAATACGCTCTCCCTCAGGAACGAATACGGTGATCTCAACTCCTTTGCTCTCCATTCCGGTATCAGCCAGCACCTTTTTGCAAGCGCTTTCCATCATTTGTCTGGGGACAGGATTTATTGCAGGTTCACCCACGCTAATCTCTAATCCCGGCAAGGTTACCAGTCCCACCCCTTCACCTTTATGGAAGCGTATGTTTCCCCGACCATTTAAACTTACCCGCGCTCCAATAATTGCTCCATGGGTTACATCCGGGTCATCTCCCGCATCTTTTACTGTTGTGCAAACTGCCTCGTCTTTGCCGAACTCGCAGGAAATAATATTAAACTGCACTTTGTCGCCAACTGGTAACATCACATCAACCGAGTGCAGCTCACGCTGGCCTGTCAATGCAAGCAAGGCAGCTTTGACACAGGCAGTGGCACAGGCACCCGTAGTATACCCTATCCGCAAAGGACCGTCTGGTATTTCCTGCAGTTCAGGCATGTGGCAATACTCGTTTCAACTGTTCCAAATCATCAACTAATATTAATTCCGGTGGAACAAGGGGCGCTTTGAGGACCATAATAGGAATTTTACATGCTATCGCTGCGGCAATCTTCTCACCAACTTTCCCGTTCACACCACTTTCCTTGGTTAATACTACCTCGGGCTTTAGCCTATCAAGAAGTTTCTGTTCTTCTTCCTTTTTCTGGGGTAATCCGTAAATCAGATACTCTTCGGGGAACTTATAGTTAGCTGCGAAATCTTTTGAATAGTCGCGCTCCAAAATCCTGAACCAGGTTATGTGCTTACTCCAGTAGCTTCTAAGTAGCGGTATTGACTGCACTCCTGACAAAGCAAGCAAGCTTTTAAGGCTCCTTTGTTCTAACATCGTCAGCGCATCACTGTAATCTTCAATATACTCAACCAGCGGATGATCAACTCGTTGAGGAATATGCCTTTGATATCTCACTAAGGAAATATCCAGCTCGATGGAAGCAACTGTTTGATGAAGTTCCCGCGCAAAAGGGTGGCAGGCATCTATTATCATCTCTACACCTTCTTCGACACAAAAATCCTCCATTTGCTCTTTATCTAACCCTCCAAACCGGTATTTCCCTTTTCCTGAAAAATTTACTTCTGTACGGGTAGAATAAATATAGACAAATCCCGCTTCCTCGAGGAAAGTGGCAACTTGTTTAGCTTCTGTTGTTCCACCCAGTAAAAGAATCATTTTAAAATAAAAATTAAAAAGTCAATTTCGCCTGTTCGTATCTTTAATCTTTTACCTCTCACCTATTTCCCTTCCACCTATTAAGCTTTCACCTCTTTCTCTTTCTTCCGGAAGATATGATACCAGTTGTCGCCGTAAAGCCATGAACGGTTTTTTCTTGCTCCAACCGCTTCTCCAACTATAAGTAATACCGTCCGGCTCAATTTATTCTCCCGTATAATCTGATCCAGCTCACTCAGTTTACCTGTCCACACCTTTTCGTCTTTCCAGCTTACGCGGTATAAAACAGCTAAAGGAGTTTCTGCAGGATAATACTGCAGCAACTGATTCTCGACCTTCTTGGCTATGCCTGCGCTTAGAAAAATACACATGGTAGCCCTCAGCTTTGCCATGTCCTCCAGCTTCTCGTGCTCTGGCATTGGTGTATTTCCTTCACCGCGGGTAAGAATGATGGTTTGCGCTACTTCGGGAACGGTAAACTCTGATTTCAGATAAGCCGCGGCAGCCTGGAAGGACGAAATTCCCGGAACAATAAAGTACTCGTAGTTCTTCTCATCGAAGATGCTCATTTGCTCCTGGATAGCGCCGTAAATGGATGGATCCCCAGAATGCAAACGTACAACGAGTTTGCCCTGTGTGTAGTACTCGTCTACCAGCTCCATCTGTTCTTCCAGGTTCATCGGGGCTGAATTTCGAACCAATGCTCCAGGCTTTGCAAAGTGCGTGAGCTCTTCAGGAACAAGGCTTCCAGCATACAAGATGCAATCTGCACTCTCCAGAAGCTCTTTTCCTTTTACGGTAATGTATTCCGGCGCGCCGGGACCAGCACCGACAATTGCAATCAGGCCTTTTCGCTCGAAAGCCCTGATCAGACAAACTGCGTGAGTAAACATCTTCCCGGAAGCAACTTCAGCCCTGGTTTTTTCCACTATCCAGGCGGTACTTTTTGCATAAAGGGCCGAGGAACTCTCGGATACCCCATCCACACCAATTTTTTCGAGCACCTTTGCTGATGGATTGGCGACAGGAATTTGCTGCAATTCTTCCTTGGTGTAAGTGCTGAATTTCCAACAATATTTTTCTGCAATAATTTTATATGCCTGCTCTTCAGCTTTGATATCTACCGATACGAGGGCGGCAATGCTTTGCCAGCCGATTTTCTCTTCTTTAAGTTTTTGCATCAAAGCCTCTTCAAACAAAGCTGGTTCAATATTTTTAGAGCAGCCCGTGCCAAGGCTCAGACATTTTGGATAGAACTTAAGAGTTGGAATGGACGCATTAAATAACTCGTACCCAACATAAATCAGCAACTCATACCTACTTTGATCCAGCTGTTCTAAATTATAATAGATGTCTGTGAACTCCGGCTTTGATTTTTCCAGAAACGCCGTTCCTTCATCTTTCACCTTCAGTACCAAGGCAGTGCGTTTGTTGTTGACAAACAGTGAGATAAGCTTATTTAAGGATTCTTCAGCAGCTACTGTCCAGTTATACTTTTCTGCCAGCAGATCCAAAGCCCATATACTTTGCAAATCACTGGAAGTACTTACAACTGCTTGTCCCTGAAATATCCTGCTCAACTTCTCTGCAACTTCGTTCGCTCCTCCAACGTGGCCGCTTAGAACGGCCTGCGCAAACTTGCCCTGATCGTCTATATTTACAACAGCAGGATCGTTTTGCTTATCCTGAATAAATCGGGCAATGCTACGCACACAAATTCCCAGAGCACCAACAAAAATCCAAACATCAAAGGCTCCGAATTTTTTCTCAAGTAGAGTGTCAAGATTTTCAATCTTCAGGATATCTTTCGAAAACTGTGTTTCGCGAGAGGTATACAGCTTGCTGCGGTAAAATTCCCTCTGCATGGTTTTTGCCAGAGACAAACCTTTATCTGTAAATGCCACGATGGCTACTTTCTTCTCGCCCGATTTGCCCTTCATTATTTTACCGCCTTTAATATGGTGATTTCGTTGTGTTGATCTATTCTAATTTGAACTGGATGCTCAAGGCTCCAACCCATCTGCACACAGGACTGTGTAAACTCCTCAAAAGAGCTTTCCTGCACAGCATTTATGACGATGCTTGTTCCAACGGAAACGTAAGCATTTAATTTTTCAATGAGCTCGGGTAAGCGCCCACCATGACCTCCGATAAACACGGCTTCAGGCTTCGGATACGCCGAAAAATCCAGCTCGTAAATATCCTGAATAATAGAATTGATCCCTGTGGAACCGAACTTTTCCTGGTTCCTTTGGATAAGTTCACCGCACTCCTCCCTCTTTTCAAAGGCATATATTTCCAGCTTCGGAAAACGGAGTTTAGCTTCGATAGACAATGAACCGGTACAAAAGCCCAGGTCCCATAGTACTTTTTTATTTCCCAGATCAAGATAATGGAGGGAGCTCAGGCGTACAGCCATTTTTGTTATCATATTCGGCCTTTCTGGCAAGCCTTTAAATTCCTCATCCGGTATACCAAAAGGGACATTCCTATGCTCTTCTTTTTTCAAGATCAGGCAATTCAGCGAATAGGCCTTTTTCAAGGACAGTTCTTGTAAGCTGATATGTTCAACCTTCTCATGTTCGCCTTCGAGGTCTTCACCGAGGTAAACCGTGTAATTGGAGTAGCCGTAGCGCAATAAATATGCAGCTATAGCCGCCGGCGATTTTCCTTGATCGGTAAGCACTCCGACCAGGGGCTCTTGCCTGATGATGGCTTCGTCCAGGTCAGCCCATGTTCTTCCATGAACGCTAACAGTTCTGAGCTCATTACTGTTCAATCCGGCTTTTGAAGCCAGTAGCTGAATGGAGCTAAAATAGGGATAGGTATAGATTTGTGCCTTTGGATACCTGTTCTTCAGGGTGTTGGAATATCCGTAAAACAAGGGGTCGCCCGAAGCAAAGACCAGTATATCCTGTTCCGTTTCGTCGTACTTCCGGTAAACTTCTTCCAAAGGAGACTTGACAGCGACCCACGAATGGTGCTCTGGCAACAGATGCTTCACTAGCTGGTAGTGGCGTTCACCCCCGCTGAAACAGGAGTGCTGTTTTACCAGCCTTTCCATTTCCTGAGAGAGAGAAAGCTTTTTGTTGCCGATGCCGATTACATGGAACTTCATACTGCTTGTTAGAAATAGTTAGATGCCTCGTCGAGCGTGAAGGCAGCGTTCACAATTGCTGCTGCAAAATTACTCCCTCCTCGTTTCTCTTCAATTATCGCATGTGGCACCTTAAGCATCCGCACCCGCTCTTTAGATTCGACCACGTTGACAAAGCCTACGGGAGCCGCTATAATCCCAACCGGGTTAATTTGTCCTTCACGGGTTTGGTCGGCTATTTCGATGAGCGCGGTGGGCGCATTTCCAATTACGAACAAAGCCTCCGGATGCCTTGCTGCCGCGAGTTTTATCCCAGCCTGCGAACGAGTAAGGTTTTCCTTTTCAGCCAAGACAAGCGTTTCAGGATCGTTCAATAAACAAATAACCTGATTTCCGTATTTCTCGGCGAAAGACTTTGTAATACCAGCCTGCACCATGGTTACATCAGTAACTATAGTACCACCCTGGTGTAAATACACTTGCCATGTACTGATCGCAGCTGGCGAGGTTGTGAGGTAATTAAGGTATTCAAAGTCGCCTGAAGTATGGATACAACGAATTGCCGCCCAAAGAGAATCCTGCGGGTAAGCCTCAGTATCGAGGCTACCAACGATCTCGCGAAAGCTAGCTTCCTGGATTTCTGCTCCTGTATGCGGCTTCCGGTTAAGGTATCCCCGGGGTGTAATCAGATGATTGTTATGCTGAAAAGTCTGGCTATTACCAATCACAACTAAACTGAACATATCAACCTGTTCAACATCCAGTTCTGCCAGGGTAGTGAGCGTTATTTTTTCGTCCGGGCGGCCGAGCTGAAAACAAATGGCAACCGGTGTGTCAGCTTTCCGGTGCTCGAGAAAAACAGACTTCAATTTATTAAGCTGCCAGTAGCGCTTTTTGCTCTTCGGATTATAGATGGAAGTAACAAAATCACCAATGGCTGCAGCCTGAATACGTTTTTGGATAGTTGTCCAGGGTGTCATCAGGTCAGAGAGGGAAATGCAGCAGAAATCATGTCCGAGCACAGCTCCTAGCTTACTTCCTGCAGCTACAAAAGCGGAGATCCCCGGAATAGTCTCCAGTTCAATATCTTCACCTGATTTGGCAACCTTTTCGTAAACAATGGAAGCCATCGAATAGATGCCGGCATCTCCAGAGCCAATCACCACCACCTTATTGCCTTCGATTGCCTTTTCGATAGCGATTTCCGCACGTTTTTCTTCCTCACTTAATTCTTTTCCGATGCAAACGGTCCCTTCTGAAATGTATTCTTCAATAAACTGGAAATAGTAATGGTAGCCGATAATTACATCTGCTTCCTGAACTGCTTTAATTGCAACAGGCAATATGAAGTCAGCGCTACCGGGCCCAAGGCCCACAACTTTTATCATTTCTTTATGATTAAGAGAGAAAAATAAGGGATCTCCCGATCCTGTAATTCGTTTAAATCAGAACTTATAAACTCCTGCCCCGTGCCCAGCCGTTCGCAATAGTAAAATTTCCAGTTTTTTTTTATCAGCTTATCCCGTAGATTATTCCAACCAAACCGCACCTTCATTAAAATCAGGGTATCAAAATCCAGCATGCCTTGCTCTATTGCTTCAATATCAGTTTGAAGTGGTAGAATCGCTACCCTCTCATTTTGCAGAGAGACCGGAACCTGATGCTTTGCAGCACCAAGCGAAAAGGAATTAATACCAGGAATAAGCTCGATCGGCAGTTTCTTTTCCTGAAGTTTTCTGAGAAGATAAGAAAAGGAGGCGTAAAAACTTAGATCACCTTCGCATACAACACTCACTTTCTTCCCCTGTGAAATCGCGGCAGCTATCTCTGCTGCGGTTTCGGCATAAGTCACCTCGGCAGCCGCTCTGTCCAACGACATCTGAAGAAAAAAGCCTCTCAGCTTTGAGTCCTCAATCCCGTGATGTTTTAACATCGGCAAAACATAACTTTCTTTGCGCCCATCTGCATACAAGGAACCCGGATAAAAAATAATATCTGATTCCTTCAGCACGCGAAGTGCTTTGAGGGTTAAAAGCTCCGGATCGCCGGGACCTAATGAAACTCCGTAGATTGTTTCCAAGTTATTCCGTTAAATTTTTATTCTTCCTTGCTTTTTCAGTACGTTTTACTCTGATATTTTAGCATTTCGATTGGATTAGGGTACTTAAAAGTAAAGTTGAGCTTCCGTTTTAATTTTTCGGAATTAATAATCTTATAAGACGACTCCACACCTATTTCGAACGCTGGAGGCTCCAGACCTATTTGCAGAGCGGCCTGATGGTAATAATCCTTCCTGAGAGGGTGTTCGTCTGCGCAAGCGTTGAAAGTTTCGCCCCATAGCCCTTGTTTTATTATTTGGTAAATTATCTCAATACAATCATCCTGATGAATGAGATTCACAGGAGCATTCGCATTCGGTACGTCCTTTTTTGAAGCGAGAAATCTTCCCGGCAGACGATCGTATCCTACCAGTCCTCCAAACCTCAAAATTGTAGTCTCAAAACTTTCTTCAGCTTTTAGCATATCCTCAACTATTTTCAATGCCTTCCCACTTCCTTTAGAGGGCGTTAACTCTTCATGCTCGAAGACTTCGCGGTTCAGGTCGGGATATACAGAAGTGGAGCTGACAAACAGCACCTTTGTAACACCATGGTTCCGAATTCCCGGAATTAAAGCCTGGATTTGGGCCGGGTGGTATTCCTCAATATCAGCTCGCCTTTTAGGAGGGAAATTGATAATCATAGTTTCGCAGCCGAAGAAAGCATCGGTATTTGCGCCCTCCAGGCTGGGAGAAAGCAAAATTTGATATGGCTCAATTCCTACATCTCTTAGCAGATCAAATTTTTCAGTAGCGGTCACAGAACCTTTCACCTTATACCCGCGGCTAACAAGATAGCGCCCCAGGGGTAAACCCAACCACCCGCAACCTAAAATGCTGATACCAGATGGAGAACTAGAGGAAAAAGTAACGTGATTCATGTTTGAATGACCTTAAATAGCTAAAAATCATTCATAACCAGGGGCGAACAAATAGACACAGTTTTTTGCTGCGCTAAGCATCCAGCTTTTTACCCGAAAGCTATGAATATATTGTGTTAGTGGCAGGTCTTCTGACTTACTCTGTTATAACCGCCTTCCCATCCGCCTGAGGCGGAAAGTGGCACTGAGGTTAAACTTCATTTCGAGCTTACAGCAGCGGGAACTGTTCCGGATTTACACCGGATTCCCTATTAACTCCCATTAGGAACCATTAACGTTGGCAAATGTAGGAAATATTCTTCGGCGAGGCACAAAGATTTCCTTGATTAAAAGGAGCTTGCCTGCTGCAAAAGAATGATGATCCTTCTCTCGATATATGTCAATTCGAGCCGTGTAACTAAAAAAGTATTAGATCGTAATAAACTTCACATTGAGCTTAATTTTCACAATGTGCGAATCAGTCTTACCGATACTTACTGAACTAAATTAATCATAGAAAATGAGCAGTTGCTGGAAGAAGCTAGACACTCACTCGTACTATCTCTCCATAATCTACTTTTATATCAAAAAAAGATGAGAAAGGAATGTGATTCAGTTCAGATAAAATAATTCTAATCACTCCCTTATGAGTAACGACAACCAGTAGTTCGGCATCCAGGGATGTAATTTTTTGCCAGAATTGTAAAACTCGTTCTTTCATTTGAACTAAGCTTTCACCTCCCGGCGGACACCTGTTCATAACATCCTCCATCCAGAATTCCGACTCTGTACGGTTGATAGTGTCCCAAGTTTTCGTCTCCCAGCGGCCAAAATCCAGCTCACATAGCGCCTCCTCCGTTGAATAATCAGGTGAAATAAGCTCGGCAAGTTTAGTACAGCGTCGGGATGGACTGGAGTATACCACATCTATGGCTTGGGGAAGTTGCTTCAGAATCGCTTCTTTTTCCTTACTAAAGCTTTCAGCCAGCGGTACATCATACCGGCCATATATTAGCCCTTTTTCAGTATCTGGCAAGGTGTGGCGGATTAAAAAAACTTCCACAGAACAATAACTGAAAGATAAATTACCACTTCTGAAGTCTGTTGAATAGCGCCAAGACAGTCTCCTGTATAACCGCCGATCCATTTGTCAAAATAACGGTTCAAAAACAGCTTCACGAAAGTTAAAGGCACCAGGATAAAGATCCATTTATATTGTTGTGTGTAGAAAACCAGTATAATCAAAGGAATCAGCGTGAATACTAACGCTACATAGAGATTTGATAGTTTAGCATTCAGCACCATGGCTCCGGATTTACTTTCATCTGCCCGAACATAGTTATGTGTAAAGATCATTGTACTGGCGTTAAATCTACTAAGCGTATGTGCCAGAATAAAAAGCAGGGTCAATAAAGGCCACTGAGAGGGAAAATTCATTCCGGCAATAAGCTGCTGAATAGTGAGAAACTTTATGGCGGTGACAAAAACAAGACTGATAACTCCATAGGTACCAATGCGGCTGTCTTTCATGATTTCCAGAATTTTTTCACGGATCCATCCCCCGCCAAAACCATCGCAAACATCCGCTAAACCATCCTCATGTAATGCTCCGGTTAGCAATATGGTTGAAAGCATGGAGAAAACAATTGCCAGATTTTGACCGAAAACGATATTAGAACCGATGAAAACCAAGGCAGACAAAGCACCTGCCAGCCATCCGATTAAAGGAAAGTATTTTATCGATTGAGCCAAATCAGCAGCTTTACCACCAGCTATGGCTACTGGTATCCTGGTGTAAAAAGATAAACATGCAAGGAATATGCTTAACTCCCTTCTCATACTATCTTATTACTAATTGCAGCGCTTTCAAAACTCGCCATCTCGTTCAGAAACCCAGTCGCACTTTTAATTAAAGGAAAAGCCAGCGCACAGCCAGTACCTTCGCCAAGGCGCATACCTAATTGCAAAAGAGGTTCTGCATTAAGATATTTAAGAAGAAGCCGGTGTCCCAGTTCATCAGATTGGTGACAAAAAACGGCATTCGACTTTACCTCCGGATCAATTTTAAAAGCGCAGAGGTAAGCCGCGGTACAAATGAAACCATCTACTAGTACCAGCATATTCTGTGTCCTGGCTTCAAGAATGGCTCCTGCTATCTGTAAAATTTCGAAGCCCCCGAAGTAAGCCATGAGTTGATAGATCTCTGGCTCTCCTGAAAAATTATCAACTGCTGCTTTCAGAACCCGATATTTTTCATCAAGCTGCTTTTCATCTACGCCAGTACCCTTTCCCACACAATCTTTTAAGGGAACCCCACATAAGACGTTCATTAAAAGAGAAGCGCTTGAGGTATTGCCAATACCCATTTCTCCGAAAGCTACGGTGTTACAGCCTTTATTTTTTAACCTTTTAACTACTTCTGCACCTTTCCTCAAACAGAGATGCAGTTCGTCTGCCGACATGGCCGGCCCATATAAAAATGATTGAGTGCCCCTGGCGATTTTACAATCGATGATTAAAGTATTTGGTGCGAAGTCATAATTTACTCCTGCGTCGATAATTTGTAATGCAATACCATTCTGTTTACAGAAGACATTTATCGCTGCACCACCCTCCAAAAAATTCGTTACCATTTGCCTTGTAACTTCCTGCGGATAGGCGCTTACGCCATGCTGTGCAATACCATGATCGGCAGCAAAAACCAGCAATGTGGGTTCTGTAATTTTTGGTTCTGTGCTTCCAAAGACTTTTCCAATCTGATGTGCCAAACGTTCCAAAACACCCAGAGCACCCAAGGGCTTGGTCTTGTTGTCAATTTTATATTTCAATCGCTCGGAGAGCTCGCGGTTCTCATTAGAAGCATTCACAACCCGGGCTTCGGGATCTGTAATCGCCTTATAAGCCGATTTGATTTCTGTTATAATAGGATTAACCGATTTATTCTTCCAGCCCAGTTGTTGCAGCATGGGTTGTTTTTCATAATCAGTGGCAGGCTTCCCGATGCAAAAATATCCAAGAGGTTCAATTGGCGCAGGTAAATTTAATAAGGTTTTAAATTGATGGTAATTAAGAATAGAAACCCAGCCCATCGAATAACCCTGTTCGGTTAAAGAAAGCCAGATGTTTTGAACGGCACATACGGCACTGAATTTAATGGTATCGTTGCTTGCGACCGTGCCGATAGTGAAATCATTCAGCACGGAACGATCATAACAAACCACCATCCCAAGGGGGGCGTCGAGAATCGCTTCAAGCTTTAGGTTACGGTATTGCTCCTTTTGGTCTCCGTCTGAAATCTGCTCAAATACCTTTTGATTGTACTGCTCGAAAAGGTTTTTTACTTGCTCTTTTACTTCGTGCGACTTTATTATGTAATAGCGGGTGGCATCTGTTAAACCAACAGAGGGCGCCGAATGACCAGCAAGCAGGGCTTTTTCTATAACCGCATCGGGAACCGGTTCACTTGTAAAATGACGTGTGTCTCGTCTGGCTTTGAATAACTCGTCTAGCTCCATGTCAATCAACTATTTTTAAGATAAAGAGGAAGGCCCGAAACCATAAAGATAGCTTCTTTGGCCTTTGCGGCGACGTACTGATTTGCCAGGCCCTGCAGATCGGCGAACTTTCTTCCTACAGATGTGTCAGCATGAAGCCCCATTCCGATCTCATTTGAAATAATGATCAGGGTAGCATCAAGTTTCTCTAATAAGTCCACCTCTTTTTTCAATGCATCGAAGGAACGATCACAGTCGTTATCAAAGTCCATAAAGAGATTAGTGAGCCATAGCGTAACACAATCAACCACCACCACTTTCCCTTCCAGAGGCAATTTGTACAATCCTGAAGGGGCTTCAAAGCTTGTCCATTCAGCCCCCCGCTCCTGCTTGTGAAGTTCTACACGCTGCCTAAAATCCTCGTCCCATATTTTCGCGGTAGCTACGTAAACCGGAGATTTACTAAGTTTTAGAGCCATCTGCTGCGCAAACCTGCTTTTGCCACTGCGCACTCCGCCGGTAATGAAAATGATCATTCTATTCTACATTTTTTTCAGGCTCAGCTTTCTTCTTCCGTTTATAAAGAAAAAGCTGCCATTTTTCTTCAGCAACTCCGGATTTATCCATTTCTGCACGTGACAAGGTAAAGAAGAGATCAGAGAGCCTGTTGATATAAGCCGGAATGCTGGGATGCACTTCATCTTCCTTAATCAAAGTTACCAGGGTCCTCTCTCCTCTTCGCATTTGTGTTCGCGCGACGTGGCACAATGCAGAAATCTCGTTCCCTCCGGGGAGGATAAAATAGTCTGAAGGCGTGCCCATTCCAGCCTCAAGCTCATCTATCCATTCTTCACAAAAGACGGCGCCATCTTCCGGCATTGGATTAGTATTGATTTTCTTGGTATCGGACGGACGTGCCAGGTGTGACATCATATCCATCAAATCTTTCTGGATCTTATGAAGATTGCTCTGCCATGGGTGCTCGTTGCCAAGCTTCACGCGAAGTAAGCCGATAGTAGAATTCACTTCATCAAACGTACCGATACACTCTACCCGTACGTCATCTTTATAAACTCGCTTTCCACCAAATAAACCGGTAGTGCCAGTGTCGCCTTTTTTAGTATATATCTTCATATCTTTTCTGTTTGAAATTAATGCATATCACGGGAGAAGCTTTAGATGTAAAACTAAGCCTTTTAAAATATTCTACTAGGATATACCTTGAGGTCCTTAAAATCTGATTTAGTGTCTTTTTTCGCGATTTGGTAACTGACAGCCGGCAGGAACAGGATTGCAGAGGTGGATACCTTTGAGAGGCTGAATAAGGTTTTCAGAAAAATCCATTTCCCGAAAGCCGGAGGTTTTGTTGTGGCTTCTTTTATCATATTTCCTGCCTTTCTTCCGAAAGCATTATGAAATAAACTAAGGCAGGTCTTCTGACTTCCTCTGAAACTGACACCTTCCCATCCCGATACTAATCGAAATAGTGGTATGTTGTGAGTTTCTCTAAAGAGGTTACAGCAGCGGAGACTGTTCCGGATTTAAACCGGATTCCCTATTAAAGCCGTTCATCCATAGAACTTGCTACCTTCGGATGCCAAAATTAGAAATATTATCGAAAGATCAAGTATCGAACTCCATGAAGGCAGCTATTTAATTTAACTGGTCAGTAACAAACGCAACGCGTCCGCTAATGCTGGTTTTCGGAACTTCAACAAGTGTAAAATTTAAGCTTTGATAGGTTTCTCGAATCGCCTGATAAATAGCAACCGACTCCTCATAGGTCTGCCAGCGCTCATCATCATTTAAGTAAATTTCTGGCCAGGGGGGCAGAATAAGAACAGTATTATTATAGGGATATTGCGTCAGAGCGTCGTAATAAGCACTGGGCACCGGTAATTTTGCTGCTGTGAGATAGGCTATAATATCCGGAATTCCCCTGTCGAAAAAAGTGATCTGCTCTTTAGATGCATTTTCATAAAGCAAGATTATTCGTTCAAGAACCAGGTCGGCGAAAGCACCGAGATTAATCCAGGGTAAACAATCACTTTTTTTTGCAACCTGTTCAATTATAAGCTGCCGCGATGCTTCTTTTGAACAATTATAACTGAGCTGTTCTAATGAGTTGATTAAAGTAGTTTTGCCAGAACCGGGACCGCCGGTGATTATAATCTTATTCATCCCCAATGCTCAATAAAATGCGTACAAAGCTAAGGCAAGCAGTAAAACCATCAAAAAAGTAGTTTTATGATTCAGCAGTGCAACCTTGCCGAACTCTGAATGGGCAATCTCACGTTCATTTTCTCCGATGTAAGGTTTCGGGACCAATTTGCCATGATATAAGTTTGGCCCACCAAAGCGGGCATCCGTTATTCCTGCCAATGCAGCTTCAGGGTAACCTGAATTCGGACTTTTATGCTTGCTTCCATACCTGAAAATATATTTATATCCCCTGCCGCTCCAGGATACCAGCACCATAAGCAATGCAGTTAACCTTGCGGGAACAAAGTTTGCCAGATCATCTAGCCTTGCTGCAAACTTTCCAAACTGTTCGTAGCGTTCGTTGCGGTAGCCGATCATCGAGTCGAGCGTGTTGATCATTTTGTATGTCATCATCCCGGGCACACCGGCAATAAGGTAATAAAAAAGTGGTGCGATTACACCATCGCTCAGGTTCTCAGACATGGTTTCGAACACTGCAATTCTGATTTGCTGAGGAGTTAATTGTGCCGTATCGCGACCTACGATCCAGGACAAGCGCTTCCTGCCGGCCTGCAACCCCAGGGTATGGAGTTCTTCAAATACCTTTCTCCCTTCTATAATTAAACTGTGATTGGCCAGGCCAAAAAAAACGAACACAGTTGCGACAAGAATGTAAGCCCATTCACTCCATTTTAATAAGAGAGACGTCCCAAAATAAAATAGCAGGAATGTAAACAGGCACAAAAGCACACTAAGCAGCATTCCCTTTAGAAACTGATGTTTCCCGTTGTTAAAGTTGCGCTCGCCGATGGATATAAGGTTCCCGAACACCTTTACCGGATGCGGCCATGCATGCGGATCACCGAAGCACAGATCCATTAAATAACCCAGGATTAAAGGCAGGATAATAATTAGCGATTCATCCATACCTCTAACGCCTCAACAAGCAGCTGGTTTTTATCTGGAGAAAGCGTGGCTAATCGAAAATGATTGGGACCCAAACCCCTAAAATTAGAAGCGTCCCTGATCAGTAAACCAAAGTCTTCTAGAAGAAATATCTTTAGTGCTGATGCTGTACCTTGTTTGTTTTCTGCAAGAAAGAAATGGGTGTGGCTCTCTGAGAGCTTAACTGGAGAATTTGCCAGACTCCGAATAAATTCTTCCTTATCTTTCAGCAAATTGGCCAGCGGAATTTGAATTTGCTGAAAATTATCAAATATGAAATGTCCGGCTTCCAATGCCAGAGCGTTTACGGACCAGGGGAATTTAAAAGTCTTCAGCCTCGTAATAATTACGGCATGAGCAGCGATATAACCTAAACGAAGTCCTGGAATGGCATAGTTTTTTGTCAAAGAGTGCAGAACTATAAGATTTCCAAAACGCTCTACCAAGCTTAAGATACTTCCCACAGACAGCGTGAAATCTATAAAGGCTTCATCGACAACGAAAATAGTCCTTGGGTTGTTTGCGAGCAATTCCTCGATTCCGGTAAATACTGCCCCGGTAGGGTTATTGGGATTACAAATAAAAAAAAGATCAGTTGTAACCTTTAGTTCCGGAGACAAATCATTCAAGTCAAAAAAGGTCAGCGAATGCTGATATAAGGTGCAGGCGTCTTCATATTCGGCGAAGGACGGAACCACAATTGTAGAGCTGGTGTTTTGCCAGGCCTGAGCGATAAGGTACAGGCTTTCTGTAGAACCATTATTCACCAGAATATTTTCTGCCGCAAGCCTGAAATGACCGGCAATCTTTTCACTTAAAGATTCTGCTATCACTTCAGGATAGCGGTTTACGATATTCCACCGCTCAAGCAGATGCTCCTTAAGTCCAGCGGGTTCACCGCCGTACCAAACGTTGGTACTGAAATCAGCTTTTATCTTCTTTGCATAACGGTAGCCGTCATCTCCGTGTCCGTGCAGCATCTCAGGTCAGGGTTTTAAGTCTTGATATATCTGTTGCATATTAACATTGTTCCTGATGAGGGTGGCTAGTTTATCATATTGCTCCTCTTTGAAATTCTGATAATCTATAATTTCCTCCCTCTCGAAGGTGTGTGGCGCTAAAATCTTATTGATAATGGATGGGTTGTCTAAAATTCCATGAAGGTAGGTACCCCAGCATTTCTCATTGAAATGATACCCATCGATGCCACCTTCAATGAAATGATTCAGCGGACGCTCCTCGCCCAGCACACTTGTTTGCCCCATATGGATTTCATAACCGCTGCAAATATCGGCTGAATCGCGGTGCAGAAAAGTTCGCTGCCGCGTAGTTTTCTCGGCTAGCAAAACCGTTTTTATGGGAAGAATACCTAATCCTGCCACTTCGGGAATTTTGCTTTCAACCTGAAGGGGGTCGGAAATAAGTTCACCCATTATTTGAAAGCCACCGCAAATCCCAATCACTGTCTTGCCATTTTTAAAAGCATCGAGAATTGCCTCGGCAACCTTATTATTTTTAATTGCTATTATATCTTCAATAGTGTTTTTGGTGCCTGGAATAATAACAATGTCGGCTTTTGCAATTTCTTCGGGGCTTGAGCTGTAGTACAAATGAACACGTGCATCCCTTTCCAGCCTGCCGAAATCTGTAAAGTTTGAGAGCTTATTAAGCAGAATTACAGCTATGTTAACTTTACCCTCTGCTGCATTTTTGTTTTTCATTTCGAGGGATACAGAGTCCTCCTCTTCGATATTGATATCTCTGAAGTAGGGCAAAACACCTACAACAGGCACGCCACAAAGCTCTTCGATCATCTTTCTTCCTCCTTCAAACAGCGCGATATCTCCCCTGAACTTGTTAATAATAACCCCTTTGATACAAGCCCGTTCTTCTTCAGTAAGCAATGCGATGGTGCCATACAAGCTGGCAAACACACCGCCCCTGTCTATATCGGCAATAAGATAGGTGACGGCTTTCGCATGAATAGCCATCCTGAGATTAGTAATATCGCGATTTTTGAGATTGAGTTCTGAAACGCTTCCCGCCCCTTCCATCACAATAGGAGAAAAACGATTGTTCAACCGTTCGAATGCCGAGCAAACTTCAGGAAAGAGATCGTTACGGCTATCAGACATAAAATAATCTTTTGCAGACATGTTTCCCAGCGGCTTGCCATTCAAGATCACCTGCGATGATTTATCTGAAGTAGGTTTCAACAGCACCGGGTTCATATCTGTATGACACAACACTCCGGCCGCTTCTGCCTGCACTGCTTGTGCACGTCCGATTTCCAAACCCTCCGGCGTGGCATAACTGTTCAAAGACATATTTTGGGCTTTGAACGGCGCCGGCTGGAACCCGTCTTGTTTGAATATCCTGCAGAAGCCGGCAGATATCACACTTTTACCAACATCTGAAGCCGTTCCTACAAACATGATGGGCTTTAGCTTTTTAAAGGAGTTCATTGAATTTAAATATTCGCAAAACTGCAATTATACTTTTGATTTTTCATTACTGTTTCAAAAAAGCAATCGGCTCTTCGAAAGTTTAGCCGTTGAATAATGATGAGCCAACCCCTCCATTACTCTTAAGGATTTGCAGGATGACGCAGCCGTTAAATTCTCCAAGCTCACATCATGTAAGTAACTCACATTGATTTCTGATACCTGGAACAATGAAATCTGGTTTAACAACCTGTTATTTTGATTTTTCGGTGTTGTTGAGCTCGCTTTCTGCTCGGTTTGAAGCTTTTCCATAATCACTTTGATTAAGTGAATGAATTAATTATGGTGCTGCAGATGGCTAAATCAGAAATAAAGGGCAAAGTGGAGATCAAAAAAATGCGGAGGCTCCACGATAGTGGATACCCATTTTTTTGATACTACTTTGGCGAAGCGAACCCGTATTTCTGATTTAGCCTAACTTTGTATCAATGATTAATATTTTACTCCTAAATTGATCTAAAGGAATTCAGATTTCAAGAACACTACAAGGAAATACCTAAATCATCGTCGGGACCTTCTATGGCTTTATCAGCTTTCAATGACAATATGCGATTGTTAGCTGAATCTATTTTTGATAATTCATTTTTGAAAATATCTTCAATGTCTTCTTTAATTCTTTTATAATTTTCTTGAATATCCAAATCACTCACTATAGCAATTAGTGGAATAGACTTGTATTTATTTCCTTCAGTTTTAATTGCCGAATGATCATTCTGGATCTCACTATGAAAAACTTTTAACTTGATCTTACAGTCGGGATTATCAGCAACAATACCAACAAACTCCCCTGATGACAAAGAGGAAATCTTTGAGGCAGGTATGGCATACTCTAATTGGGTAGATTTAATAGTAGAGGTATCTGAGCTATTAATACTCATGCTCTGCCCGTCCTGCATGATCTTGCCAAAGGTTTCGGACAACTTCTTTGCGGTGTCCCCGGTAACCTGTCCGCTGATAATGTTGCCCACTATACCTGTAATTACGTCTGCCTGTTCTGCGCCATAATCTTTTTTCAATTGGCTGAAATCCTGTACAGCAAGCGTTGTAGCAACTTTGTTGCTCTGTGCGGTGGCAATCAGGCTATCCATATTGTTAAAATAAATCGTCGGGAACTCATCGAACACCAGGCTGCTTTTAAGCTGATCCTTCCGGTTAACCAGTTTAATCATTCGGGATATGTAAAGCGAAAGGACTGCGCCATAGACTTGAAGCTTCTGCGGATTATTTCCCACACATACTATCTTCGGTTCCTTCGGATTGTTCACATCCAATGTGAAATCGTTACCTGAAAGCACATAATAAAGCTGTACCATAATAATAAGATTGTGGCTTAATAGTTCTTCCTGGTCTTTGGCTTTCTTTCCTGACATAAAATACTCTTTTAGAAAGTTCAGACTTCACGAGTTCCGAGTGAAGTCCCCGGCTCAAGCCGGGCAAAGATCGTTTTGCGCATGCAAAACTACATCTTTGCTAAGTCCTCTCGGACTTCGACGCTCATCTCCTGGAAGTGCTGCTGAACTTCGGTTTATGATAAAATGAATGTTGTAAAATCCTGTTTGTTATCGGGTGAGTTGCTGATCGTTTCCCGGCTGGTTTTGTGAAGTGTTCAGCGGAATGAAAGAACGCAAGAGCTGCCGGATGTGCTGGCGCGGTTCGGTGTGGATACGTTTTATTCTAGGATAATAATTGCTCTTGAATGGACGGCATTTCAGATTCGGTGTTTGTTTCTGATTTTTCATGGCTGTATTATTTTAGCCAAAGGTGGTAGACTGAAAAATCAGAGAGGCGCAAGTATGGGGGAAGGTGCGGGAAATAATTACCAGTTGATCAAGCCGGTCGCATAATCAACCGCCTTGGCTTCTAAGACCTCTGTTTGATGAAAGGACTTTTTTCCTGCATCATTTGTGTAAACAGTAAGTTCATCTTTCAGAGCACCTACAAGTTCTATATTCTCTTTTGTGATAAATTTATTGTTAAAAGCGAAGTTTACCCCTTGCCCATTAAAAGGTACACTTGGATAATAAATAGCATCAATATTATCAGCTGATCTTGAAAATGCAATGTTGCAATATGCAGACGTTACTAAGTAGGTATGCGGATCTTTTTTAGCAGATTTTCTAAATTTTTCAAATAAGTAATTGTATATAAGAATATTCGCTTCTTTAAATTCTCCTTCGTATTCGCTGAGAATACGATCTAACCCTTCTCCATGATATTTATCAAAAGCAGATTGGCGTTGTTCAGGATAGGGAGAAGTAACGATGATAGCTAAGAATGGGCGCTTAATTACCCATCTCCCAATAGTCGCATATAATTTTTCTCCCACATTTCTATTATCAGCCCAATATTCAGCCAATTCGATGTAAGAAGTAGCCCGGTTTTCTGCACAATAGAATTTTGATTGATATGGCCGGTTACAACGAGCAAATGACTTTATAACTTCATGTGGTGGTAAGGCAATATCACTTATTTGTTCAAACAGACCATCATCAAAACCGGTCCTTGCCCTGAATACCTCTATCCCTTTCTCAATATTAAATACAAAGACTGGCAGTTTTTTGACAGTCATGTACGCCAAAAATGCACGTTCATAAGCGTACTCATCGGAAGGATCAATAGCCTCAAGTAGAGCAATAGCATTTTTCACGTTTTCAATTGTCATCTCCTTATTAATCAGATGGTAATATACGTGTTTTTTATTCCGGTGAGATTAAAGCCCAGCTTGGCATCTGTATATTTACGTAAAAATCGGATTCCATGACAGCAGTTAAAAATTTTGAAGACCCCAATGACTTTTTAAGTTTTAATGAGAGTTATATCTATGATAATTACCTACCACATTATAATTTAATTAAGACTATCGAACACCTCCGTGATAAAAGTTTAGGTCTTATTGACGCTTTACGTGCGAAACTTAGTTTTTTCCAGTATTCAAAATCAAGCACAAGTACAATGGGATGATAAAGGAAAAATTTGTGCCATAGCACAAGTAATGAATTTAGACAATAATTTTCCGTTCATTGGAAGCCTTTATACAGATAAAGTTAAAAGGAATAAAGGGTACGCGGCTTCGTTACTTTATAAAGTGACCGATAAACTATTAAGCCAGGGATATGAAGTTTGCGGGCTGTTGTCAGATGTAACGAACCCTGCATCCAACAAAATTTTTAAAAAAGTGGGTTATAAACCCATATACGAGTTTATTTTATTAGAAAAACCATAACAGTCCCAATGAAATACAACGTAAAAAAGCTTAGCGTCGGTCATTGTCACATTACGCTAGTTCCGGAGAATGATATTGAAAAGAAATTAGTCATAATAAAAGATGATAAGGACAAGGAAGATAAAGCATACACCTTTCGAGTTCACTATCAGAATGCAATTACCAGCAAAATAGGACTGAAAGCGCATTTAAATTCCATTGATGGGGATTCTTATCCTACTACGGTCTTCGCAGAATATATTCTCGAAGACGGGTCAATAGGAAATCGCTAATTATTTCACGCACGTTCCGCCATCGTTGCGCATAGTCTAATAAAAGACCTTGCAGATTTGCTTTTTTGATTAAAGAAAGGCAGGTAATTATGCTCGGCGAAAAGCGTTCGATAACACCGGAAAAAGCAGTCCAAATTCTTCGTGAACATGGCACAATTGTTACGATTGAGGAAGCAAAATTGATTTTGGATTTCATGTATAAATTTGCTATATTAGCTGTAGATCAAATAGTTAAGAACAAAAAATAGAAGGAGCATGGGAACGAAAAGCATTAATCAGCAAATTACCTACCGAGACAGGAGAACACATAAATTTGGTCACAAAGTCAAAGCAGACAGCATAAAAGTTAGCCAACAAAAAGTTGCTTTTTTATATATCAGGGTGAGTACGGATGAACAAGCTGACAGAGGGTTTTCACAAAGAGATCAGGACCAAAGACTAAATGAGTATTGTGAAAGACATAATTTAAAGGTGGGAAGGGTGATTTATGAAGACTACTCTGCTAAAACCTTTAAACGAAGACCTGCGTGGACTAAGCTCCTTACCGAATTGAAAAAAACAAAAGGTAGGAGTTGTAATATAATTCTGTTTACAAAATGGGATCGTTTTAGTAGGAATACTGCTAATGCTTATAATATGATAGATACTTTGGCGAGTTTAGATATTGAGCCAAATGCTATTGATCAGTATTTGGATTTAAAAATTCCAGAAAGCAGGATTATGCTAGCTGTCTATATTTCACAGGCGGAAGTTGACAATCTAAGGAGAGGTTTAAATGTTGTTGCTGGATTGCGAAGGGGTAAGTTAGAGGGGCGCTGGATGGGTAAAGCACCTGCGGGCTATATCAATAGAATACGTGAAAACAAAACCAAATACATAGAATTAATTGAGCCGGAAGCCTCTCATATAAAATGGGCTTTTAAAACTATAGCAGAAGGCATCTATCCCACAGACCATGTTTGGAAGCTAGCCAGTGCAAGAGGCATGCGTTGCAAAAGAAACACCTTTTTAGCGATAATACGCAATCCCATTTACTGTGGAAAGGTAATTGTACCTCCTGATGAGCATAACGAAATGTTTCTTGCAGATGGTAAACACACACCTCTAATAGGCGAAAAGCTATTTTGGGAAGTACAGGATATTTTAAGCGGAAGGACCAGAGTTCACCGAGTGAAAATTGAAACACCCATAAATTTGCCATTAAGGGGGTTTTTATATTGTCCAGAATGCAATCGAACACTTACTGGTAGTGCTTCAAAAGGTAGGCCTGGGTATTACTATTACTACCATTGTAAAGCTCCATGTAAATCAAGATTTAAAGCTGATGAAATAAACAGTGATTTTGAAAGGGAATTACAAAAGTTTGTTCCTAAACCAGGAATGGCAGAACTGTATAAGCAGATAATATATGATGCCATTGGTGATGATAAGAAGAACTTTGAAGAAAATCGCAAGCAATTAGTTGCTGACATTTCAGACCAAACTAACTTATTAACGAAAGTAAGGGCGCTACTTTTATCAGACGATATTGATATAGAGGACTACAAAATCATGAAATCGAAGTGTGAAGAGAAAATCGTTAGGCTTGAAGCACAATTGAAAGAATTAAAAGATAAGGCTGGTGTTAAAAGTGATATAAATGAAATTGTTAATGAAGCCTTAATAAGGCTAAAAAAGCTTACGGAATTGTTTTCTAAAGGCAATATTGAGGAAAAACGTTATATCATCGGTTCGATCTTTCCAGAAAAATGGACAATTATAGAAAATAAAGGTCGAACCGGTAAGGTGAACCAAGCAGCGCTCCTTATCTACCAGATTAACAACATGTTAGGTCATAAAAAAGCCGGAGTTAGAACTAAGATTAGAACTAACTCCGGCTTGGTACCCAGCGCCGGAATCGAACCGGCACAGTTTCCTATCGGTGTTTGAGACCGAC
>JAZKHM010000044.1:0-41036 GCA_040385405.1 Bacteroidota bacterium
GAAGCAAGGTTTTTACCGTTGCTAAGAACACAGTCGAAAAAGGTTTGCAATATGCTTACCGTGACCGTAAGACTAAGAAAAGAGAATTCAGAGCATTATGGATCCAGCGTATCAACGCAGGTGCCCGTCAGCACGGATTATCATATTCAGTATTAATGGGTAAATTAACTGCAAATGGAAATGGTTTAAACCGTAAGGTTTTGGCTGATCTTGCAATGAATCACCCGGAAGCATTTAAAGCCGTGGTTGAAACTGTGAAATAGTTTATATTAATGTAATTAGGAAAAAGGGAGCCGAAAGGTTCCCTTTTTTTGTTTAGGGTAATAGAATATAATTTTGTCTCTTCGATAATTTTGACTTTATTTCTTAAGAAAGTTTAAGGGTAGGGTTTTATCAGATTGACGAACTTCGTATGCAAATCAAACAAACTGCTTATCAGATATGAAATTTTTCTCAATGCTCCTTATGCTAATTCTCGGCTTTTTCCATGTCTCCGGGCAGGATTTTGTTTGGGAAAACAACATATTTGAATCTATTAATGTAAAGGCCGCCGTAGTTAATTTTCGCGGAGAGCATGCGTTAAGGGTGGAACGTGATTTAAAGGCATTACCTTTTAACGAAAAAAACTTAGCAGGTACAGTTGACGAGCCAACCTTCGTTAAGCTTAAGAACGTTTACCTGAAAAACGGGGTAATCGAAGTGAAGGTTCTAAGTACCATTCAGAAACCAAGCCCTTTTGCTTCTGCAAGGGGATTTATCGGATTAGCATATCACATCAATGAAAATGATTCAGCATTCGAATCTATTTATCTTCGACCGCAGCTTGGCAGATCAGATGATCAGTTGGCGCGGAATCATACTGTCCAATATTTTGCATACCCTGATTTCAAGTTTGACCGCCTACGAAAAGAAGCGCCAGGGAAATATGAGACCTATGCAGACATAGGGCTTGATGAATGGATAAGTTTAAGGCTGGAGGTGAATGATGGCAAATCAGAATTGTTTATCAATAATCAAAAACATCCTTCGTTCGTAGTTGCAGATAGTAAAGGCAAAACTAGTCAAGGTAAGGTTGCACTTTGGGTCGACATCGCAACAATTGGCTATTTCAAGGACTTCAAAATTACAATATGGTAGTCGGAGTATCCTGACAAATACAGATGTTTCCTACCTTAGATAAGGTATGTCAGAACAAGTCCAATTTATCGCACCGCTTCTTAGTTATTTTAGTAACTATTTTTCTTTAAACAAAGTTGAGAAAGATGAAGCTCGTAAACGTTTCAAAGAAAGGATAGTGAGACGCAGACAATTTATTCTTCAGGAAGGTGATGTTTGCAATCACTTTACTTTTATCGTTTCCGGATGTTTTAAAATGTATGCCGTCTCAGAAGATGCAAAAGAGCATATATTGCAGTTTTCTGTCGAAAATGAGTGGATAAGCGATTTAAGCAGTTTTTATTCCAGAAATCCTAGCAAACTTTTTATCGAAGCACTCGAACCATCGGTAATTCTTCAGATCAAGCACCAGGATTTGCTGGACTTATTCATCGCTCATCACAGATTCGACCGGAATTTTCGAATTATTATGGAGCGTGCCTATGTTCAGCTTCAAGAGCGCATGCTGGAGAATATCAGTGCGTCAGCTGAGCACCGTTATAAGCAATTCCTGAAGAACAATCCTGTTCTTGTCAGGCGTCTACCCGGAACACAAATCGCATCATATTTGGGAATTACCCCAGAATTCCTTAGCAAAATCCGCAAATCGATTGTAAGCAAGAACTAACCTTAAACTTGTTTAAGGAATTTTCCTACACTTTGTCAAGTGTGTTTTATTCGGGTGTTATCGACCTTTGATATATAAAACACAAGGTATGAGCACACAACATGAGATAGCAGCAATTGAGCTGGTGATTGAGAATTTTACAAAAGCCCTGAATGCGGGTGCTTTCGATAAGATTCCTGGAATGTATACAGCAGAAGGTCTTTCTATGCCTGATGAGTTTAAATCCATTAATAGCCAAAAGTTAGGCAGTACCGTATCAGCGCTGTTTACACTCAGTAATTTTAAAATAGACATTGATATTAATCAAGTTGAAGTAGATGGCAACTACGCATTTGTTACAGCTATCGCTAAGGTACATGGAGTCATAAATAGGGCGACTAAAACAAGCCGTGACTTTTTTGTATTACGTAAAGATGAAGGGAATTGGAAAATATATCGCTACATGTTTAATAGTCCGGCAATTCAAATGACCTTATGAAAGTCGCACTTGTTTGTAAACCCGGAGCACCGGAGGTTTGACGAAATAACATCGGCACATCAATTGATGGAAGTAACTCTGGTGCTGGCAAAATTGTAGTGCTTACATGATCCAATCTATTTTAAATGAATACAGACTTTCAAATCAGTTCAACTATCGCATCTGAAATTACATTACATGAGCGATTAAAACGGGACGTCATTGCCGGATTAACCAGCAATTTCAAAAGCCTGCCTTCTAAATATCTCTATGATAAAGCCGGTGACCGCCTGTTTCAGGAAATTATGGCGATGCCCGAGTACTACCTGACGAAATGCGAACGAGATATATTTGAAAATCGCACCAGTGATTTGGTAAGTGCTATCACTCATATTCCCGGGCCGTTTGATTTAATAGAGCTTGGCGCTGGGGATGGAATGAAATCTTCATATCTGTTAAAGGTCCTTTCGGACAAAGGGGTTACATTTACTTATCGGCCTATTGACATTTCTGACAATATCCTTGGTGTATTGGAGAAAAGACTGGAAAAGGAACTTCCAGATCTGGAAATCGCCCCCTTAACTGGTGAATACTTTGAGATGCTTACCAGGGCAACTTCACTTTCGTATCGGCGGAAAGTGGTAATGTTTTTGGGCGGCAATATCGGAAATATGGAGTGGCATGAAATTGAAGGATTTTGCCGGGAATTAAATGAGAAACTGGATAAGGACGATATAGTGTTGATAGGCTTCGACCTAAGAAAAAATCCACATACTGTACTTAATGCATACAATGATAAGGCCGGAATCACTGCGGCATTTAATCTTAATATGTTAACCCGACTAAACCGGGAACTCGGAGCTGATTTCGATTTAACACAATTTCAACATTACCAAACTTATGATCCTGTAAGCGGTGCGTGCAGAAGCTACCTGGTAAGCCTGAAGGCCCAGCAGATCGAAATCGATAGTGAGCTCATATACTTTGAGCAAAACGAACTTATTAATATTGAAGTGTCCCAAAAATTTTCTATGAAGGAAATAGCTGAATTAGCGATAAGAACGGGCTTTAAGCAATCAAGCAATATTAAAGATTCCAAGGGCTGGTTTGTGGATTCGGCGTGGGTTAAGTAATTTAACGATATGATAGAAACCATTCAAATACAAAGAGGTACAGCCGCGTTAGTAAGGCAATATTTGGAAGTCAGGAATTTTTCTGTAAAGCTATGTGCTCCATTACAGACCGAAGATTATGTTGTACAGCCCGTGGCTGATGTTAGTCCCCCAAAATGGCATTTAGGTCATACTACCTGGTTTTTCGAAACTTTTTTACTGGTGGCTAATTTTCCCGGGTATGAGGTTTTTGATCCTCAATACAACTTTGTGTTCAACAGTTATTATGAAACGATTGGTGCCAGAGTGATCAGAACAGATCGTGGAAATTTGAGTCGGCCTTCCGTTGCAGATGTTTACCGTTACCGGGAATATGTTGACCAACAAATGCAGGAATTTCTGAAAAGTGTCTTGTTAACTGAAGATGTTAAAACTTTACTGGACCTTGGGCTAAACCACGAGCAACAGCATCAGGAATTATTACATACGGATATAAAATTCATTCTCGGACATAATCCCCTTTTTCCGGCATATAGAAGTGATTACACAGACAAGAAGTTCCATCCGGCATCAACAAAAGCAGTAAAAATTACTGAGGGGATCTATGAAATCGGGCATAAAGGGGACGGGTTTTGTTTTGATAATGAACTGAGCCAACACCGCGTTTACCTAAATGAATTTGAAATTTCCTCTAATCTGGTTACAAATGCAGAATACCTCCAGTTTATAGAAAACGGAGGGTATACCGACTTCCGCTACTGGCATGCTGAGGGCTGGGACTGGGCGAAAGAAAGCACGAAAAGGCCCCTGTACTGGCACTTTGTGGATGGGAAATGGTTGAATTATACTTTCGCTGGCTTACAGGAGCTGGACCCTAATGAACCAGTGTGCCACATAAACTTTTATGAAGCATCTGCCTATGCATCCTGGAAGGGAATGCGTTTGCCGACCGAAGCCGAGTGGGAAGTTGCATCACAAGATTTCACCTGGGGGCGACGCTGGGAATGGACTGAAAGTGCTTACCTGCCTTACCCGGGGTTTAAAAAAGAAGAAGGTGCTGTAGGCGAGTACAATGGAAAGTTTATGGTGAATCAAATGGTTTTGCGGGGAGCTTCGGACGCTACGCCCGAAGGCCACAGCCGAAATACGTACCGGAATTTCTTTCATGCAACAGATCAATGGCAGCTTACGGGTATCAGGCTGATAATTAGTAGCAAGGGCGAGGTAGTTCCTTCATAGTGTACCAGCCAGACTCCGGATTCTAAGCACAAACAACTTTCTGAACTGAAACATTATCTTGTTTGTAATAAGTAACCGGATGAAATACAATTTTGATGAAGTGTTATCCAGAAGAGGAACGAATTCTGTGAAGTGGGATAGCGCTGATACAGAAGAAATCCTCCCCATGTGGATAGCTGACATGGATTTTCAGACCTTTCCACCGATAACCGAAGCTGTTAAACGAATAGCTGCGCAAGGGCATTTCGGATATAATACTGTTCCTGACAGGTTTTACGATGCAATTATTCTTTGGTGGATGAAAAGGCACCACTGTATCATTCAGAGAGAGTGGATATTGCCGTCAACCGGGGTTGTGTCAGGAATTTCAGCGATTATAACTACGCTTGCAGAACAAGGTGATGAGGTTATTATACAGACGCCAGCTTACAATCATTTCTTTAAAGTAATTGAGGGCTGTCGCTGTAAGCCTGTTTCCAATAATCTGGTTTATGAGGAGGGAATATACAGGATAGATTACGAGGATTTGGAGCTAAAAGCTTCTTCACCCAAAGCAAAAATTCTTTTGTTGTGCAATCCTCACAATCCCGTAGGGCGGGTTTGGACAGAAGCAGAATTGCAAAATGTAGCTTCGATCTGCGCCAAACACCATGTTTATGTCATATCGGATGAAATACACTCCGATCTGATATTGACAAGCCGACAACACTGCACATTTATTTCCCTTGAGAAGGATCAGAACATCCCGCCAATTATTGTTAGTTCAGCAAGCAAAACATTTAATCTTTCAGGATTGCACGCGGCGTACATTTTTGTCGGCGACCCTGATTTACGGAAGAGAATACAAAAGCAACTTTGGGCACAGGCATCTGGTACCCCGGGTTTGATGGCATGTGAGGCCCTGATTGTTTCTTACTTTCAAGGTGATGAGTGGCTCGCGCAACTTAACGACTACCTCTATGAAAATTATAAATTCTTGCAGGCATTTGTTGGATCACACCTCAATAAAATTACCGTTTTACCCCTTGAAGCAACTTATTTGGTGTGGTTAGATTGCAAGAAAAATAGATTAAAATCAAAGGAGATTGCGAAATTACTTTTTGAAAAGGAAAAATTATGGCTTAATCCAGGCGACATGTATGACTCCTCTGGAGAAGGCTTTCTGCGTCTAAATATTGCCTGTCCCCGGGAACTGTTGCACGAAGGATTAATTCGCTTGAAAAACTATTTAGAGAATGTGTTTTAGCGAATCTATTTAATTCCAGAATAAAGTGAATTTCACTAATAAAGAAAAAGAGACTATAGTAGAATACCTCACACCGAAAAAAATCCGCAAAAAGCAATTAACAATTATAGGCCGCCGACGTTTGAAGATTTATAGACGTCGTTGAGAAAGGAGCATTAAGAGAGTATTCGGTTGACGAAGGAGAACGAACGCATCATTCAGTTTGCGCTTGGGGGGCTGGATATTTCTGATCTTTATATTTTCTCAAAACTGATTAGCAAGTTAGGTCATCTGGCCATTATCGGCGATTGCTTTCTGAGCGAAACCAAAGAACTTACTCAGTGATTATGGTAGTTAAAACAGTAATATATATACAGAGTAATTGAAGTAAAACCGCTAAATTTATTTAAATTTCATATTGATGGCGACTCAAAAAACTTCCCTAAGCAGACGATCATTCTTAAAATCCACTGTACTTGCAGGCGGCGGCCTTATGATGAGTTTTACCTGGCTATCGGCCTTCAAGCCAGCTGAAATAATGAATGATCCGAATCTGGCTGAAAGCTGGAATGAACTCACCGGGTATATCAAGATCACTCCGGACAATGTGGTTAAGATCCTTAACCCCAACCCGGAATTTGGACAGAATGTGATGACTTCGCTGCCCATGATCATTGCCGAAGAACTCGATGCAGATTGGAAAAAAGTGATTGTTGAAATGGGGCCACACGATAACGTAAAGCTCGGGCCGCAGTTCACAGGGGGCAGCAATTCGGTAAGGATGTATTGGAAACCACTTCGCGAAGCCGGTGCCGCTGCACGCCATATGCTTAAGGAAGCTGCTGCTAAAGCATGGAAAGTTCCGGTCGATGAAATAACGACTAAAGATGGGATGCTTTTTCACGAAAAGAGCAGCAAGTCTGCAACTTATGGAAGTTTCGCATCACAAGCTGCAATGGTTCCAATTCCTTCTGGAACTAAATTAAAAGAAGTAAGGAGTTTCAAAGTCGTAGGAAACTCAAAGAAAAATGTAGAGGGTTTGAAAATCGTGTCTGGTGCACCCTTGTTCGGTCTGGATTACAAGCACGAAGGGATGTTGATTGCCATGATCGAACACCCACCCGCATTTGGAATGAAGCTTAAATCCTTTGATGCCACAGAAACATTGAAAATGCCGGGCATTATGCACGTATTCAATCAAAAACTGTATGAAGATGGTTTTGTCCAGGGAGGATTTGATACGCGTACTTTTAATGAATTGCTGGTGGTAGTCGGAAAGAGTACCTGGGAAGTGATGCAGGCCCGCAAGAAGCTAAGAGTTGAATGGGAGCCGGCAGGAGATCTTAAAGATACCATGGGTGGCAGGGGGGCCGCACGGGAAGTGATCGTACCTGGAGAATTTGCCACTACAAATAATCAACTCGCCTTAATGGCCGAATATTCGCGAAAACCAGCTCAGGAACTTAGAAAGGACGGGGATCCTGAAACTGCTTTCAAAAATGCCGCTCAGGTAATCGAACGTACATTTACTGCGCCTTTCCTTGCTCATAACTGCATGGAGCCTATGAACTTTTTCGCTCATGTAACCGAAGATAAAGCATTATTGGTAGGGCCGCTGCAGGCTCCCGGATGGACTGAGCCCACTCTTTCGAAAATTCTAAACTTACCGCCAGAAAAAATTGAGATACAAATGACCCGGATGGGGGGAGGTTTTGGCCGCAGAGCTTATGGACATTACCTTACAGAGGCTGCACTTATTTCTAAAAAGGTTAAAGCTCCTGTAAAGCTTGTTTATAGCCGCGAGGATGATATGACCTACGGTATATACCGTCCCATGTATACAGCTGTTTACAGGGCAGCGTTAGATGCCAATAAAAATCTTATCGCCTTTCATGTAAAAGGCGGCGGTATACCTGAACACCCCATACATGCCAACAGGTTTCCTGCTGGTGCCGTTGATAACTATCTTGCAGAAGGCTGGCAAATACCATCGAACATTACCATTGGAGCATTCAGGGCACCCCGGTCAAATTTCAATGCGGCAGCAGAACAATCATTTTTAGATGAAGTAGCAGAAGCAATGGGTAAGGATCCAATAGATTTCCGGCTGGAACTTCTAAAGCGCGCGAAAGAAAATCCTGTAGGAAAAAATAATGACTATGATGCAGACCGGTATGCGGGGATTTTAAAGCTTGTCAAAGAGAAATCGGGCTGGGGCAAACCCGAGAATAGTAAATTCAAAAGAGGCGTTGCAGCATATTTCTGCCATGCTTCTTATGCCGCCCATGTTGTCGACATGGTAATGAAGGATGGGCAGCCGTATGTTGAAAGAGTGGTTTCTGCCATCGATTGTGGCATTGTTATTAATCCGGACGCCGCTATAAATATGGTTCAGGGTGCAGTGGTGGATGGTATTGGGAATGCTTTTTACGGCGGACTGACTCATAAGAACGGTGCTGCGGAACAAAATAATTTTCATAATTACCGGATGATCCGAATGCATGAAGCTCCAAAAAAGATCGAAGTACACTTTGTTAAAAATGAAATCGATCCTACTGGTTTAGGTGAACCCCCATTTCCGCCGGTTTTTGGCGCAGTCGCAAATGCGTTATATAAGGCCAGCGGTAAACGTTTTTACCAGCAACCTTTCATTTCCCCGTTAAATACTGATCGTGTTATTTAAACTCTTAGGCTATGCTTACATTAGATATAAATAAAAAATCTTATAAAATTGATGTCGACCCGGATACACCTTTATTATGGGTCCTGAGAGAGACCCTTGATTTGGTGGGAACGAAGTACGGTTGTGGCGAAGCGCAATGCGGAGCGTGTGTGGTGCACCTCAACGGCGAGGCTATCCGATCTTGTGTTACTAAAGTGGCGCGGGCGGTTGGGAAAAAAGTGGTTACTATTGAGGGCCTGTCAGAAAAAAATGATCACCCTCTGCAGAAAGCATGGATGGAACTTGACGTTGCTCAGTGCGGTTATTGCCAATCCGGACAAATTATGTCGGCAGCCGTACTGCTCAAGGAAAATAAGAACCCTACTGATGCAGATATAGATGCTGCCATGTCTGGTAACATTTGCCGGTGCGGCACTTATCTAAGAATCCGAAGTGCAATTCATGCGGCTGCGGAGATTAGTAAGAAAGCTTAGAGTCAGTCAGGAGCCATGAGCAGCTTGCAGGAAGGCAGGTAGAGAATCAGGACAAAAGTTCATGCCCTATGCACGCCATAAATTTTAAATAAAATACACATGCACAATAAGATATTATTCGGTTTAGTTATTACAGGCTCGATATTAGGCTTAAGAAGTGTTGGCGAGATCAGCGCATCCGCTATTGCGCCGCCGGCGATTGTGGTTAGCAATGCCGATAGTATTGAATCTGTTAAGGCCTTTGCGGACGTGTATGCGGTTCTGATGAGTCCGCGCTGTATGAACTGCCACCCAGCAGGGGATGTTCCGCTACAGGGTGACGACAGTCATTTGCATACGATGTTACCACGGAGGGGTTTAGACGGAAAAGGGGTGTATGCTATGAAGTGCTCGAACTGTCATCAACCTGCAAATGTTGACGGCTTACACAAACCTCCCGGAAATCCGGAATGGCACCTGCCGCCTGCGAACATGAAAATGGTTTTCGAAGGAAAAACACCAACACAATTGGCCAGCCAACTAATAAACCCCAAAACTAACGGTAACAAATCGCTGCAACAGTTAATTGAACATGCAGACGATGGTTTGGTAAAGGCCGGATGGAATCCTGGAGAAGGACGTTCATTGCCGCCTTTGACTCATGCTGAATTTAAAAAATCCTGGGTGACCTGGATTGAAAAGGGTGCGTACGTTCCAAAGGGTCGGTTTTAAGGTTCTGAAGGGACTAATTTGCCATCCCGATGCTGGAAATCAGGTACTGTTTTGCAAGTTTTAAATAGCTTTTGCCCAGAGCAGAAGCAGACATTCAAACATTGTGCTTAATTCGTATTCTCCCCATTGATCGCAAACAGGATTGAGGATGATGGAACCAACAGATAAAATAATTGCTGATAGAGGAGATGGCAAGAGATAAACGGGTTAATGCACAATCTTATGCGTGTCTCTCACACTACTAAAAGTTAAAGCTAATAATTTCCAGTATTTTCCTTTCTTTTTGAATACCTCGGTAACCGTAAATTCAGTTACGACATCACTACCTCTCACATTTGCTGTCAAAGTTATACGGCTCCACACGATCGCGGTGTTGTCAATTACTTCCGCAGCAACATCATGAACATCAGTATTTTTATACCATATACTACCAGTCTTAATAATATCAAGTTCCTGGGCTTTTTTCCAGGTGCCGCTCATGTGAACAAATTTTGACTGACTATGAAAAAGGGGCTCAAGCTTATTTATGTCCTTGTCTGCCATCCATTGCCATTTATCTTTTGACAGCTGGATAATCTGTTGCTGTTTGGCTGTAAGAACCTCAGCTGCTACCGGACCTGCAATTTGTTGCGAAAATACCAGCTGTGCGCCAGAAATAAAAAATAGTGTAATAAGGATAATTTTGATGGTGTTTGACATATGTTTAGACATAAAAGGTAATTCTAATTCAACGATCTATACTCATTTGGTGTTTGACCCACGCGTTGCTTAAAGAACCGGGAAAAATGCTGGGGGTATTTAAAGCCCAGTTCGTAAGCGATTTCACTGGCAGTTTTATCTGAACCGAATATCTTGTTTTTAGCAACTTCAATGATCTTATGCTGAATGTATTCCTGGGCTGATTTCCCTGTTTCCTTCTTAATAAGATCACCAAAATAGTTGGTCGATAAATTCATCTGGTCGGCACAGTAAGCAACAGAGGGGAGGCCTATGGAGTAGGGCTTTTCCGACAGGAAATAGCTGTTTAGTAATTCCTCGAATTTTTCCAGGACTCCCTTATTTACTTCGTTCCTCGTGATAAACTGACGATCATAGAAGCGCTCGCAATAATTCAGCAACAGTTCGATATTGGAAGCAATAAGCTTTTTACTATGCTTATCGATGGAATGCTGGAGCTCCAATCCGATTTTGGCGAAAAGATCAAGAACCAACTGACGCTCTTTGGATGACAGGTGTAAAGCTTCATTGGAATGGTAGCCGAAGAAATTATATTCCGTAATGATTTTTCCGAGGCTGGTTCCACGCAAGAGGTCCGGATGGAACACGAGTCCATGTCCCATGGGCTGATAATAATCCACCTTGTTTTCTACTTCTATAAATTGCCCTGGAGAGATGAAGACTAATGTTCCTTCCTGGTAATCATATAAATGGCGGCCGTATTTCAAATCACCGCACTTAACATCCTTTAAAACAATACAATATAAGCCAAAGTTCATTTTCGAACCTATTCTTTCCTTTGCTTTTGAAAAATCAATTACACTAACTAATGGATGCAGCGTCTCATGATTATTAAAATCATTGTATTCGCTGATTGTATCAAAATTAAATTCCTTTTCCATGTTAATTCATTTAACCATACAAACTTACGCAATCCGAATTAGTCCTAATCATGGCTTCATGCTAATCAGTAATATTGGTAGCAAAAGCAGGAATGTATGTACAAAATCCTGAATTTTTAGTACTGACATTTGGTTGGTCGAAATGAACTTATTAGGTTGCGCTCCGACGGTTCAGCTGACGGTGGGAAAGATTCCAGGAGCTTTTTAGATATATGAGAATTAAAAATTATGAAAAAAAGGATTTTAGGAAAAGATGGTTTGGAAGTATCAGAGATAGGACTTGGTTGTATGGGGCTCAGTTTTGGATACGGACCGGCTACTGATGATTCTAAAGCAATATCACTGATCCGTGCTGCATATGAGCAGGGCGTAACCTTTTTTGATACTGCCGAAGTATACGGGCCATATACCAATGAGGTTTTACTCGGAAAAGCATTGGAACCATTTCGGGATCAGGTGGTTATTGCTACGAAATTTGGGTTTAAAGAAGCCAGTACAAGCATGGGTCTGGATAGCCGTCCGGAAACGATTCGTACCGTTGCTGAAGAATCTCTTAAAAGACTTAGAACAGACCGAATTGACCTGCTTTATCAGCACCGTGTTGACCCAAATGTACCTATAGAGGATGTCGCGGGCACCGTTAAACAACTAATCGCTGAAGGCAAGGTAAAACACTTCGGACTTTCTGAAGCGGGTGTGGAATCTATTTGCAGGGCCCACGCTGAACAGCCTGTGACGGCTCTGCAAAGTGAATATTCACTATGGTGGCGGGAGCCTGAAAAGGAAATACTGCCAGTTTTGGACGAACTTGGAATTGGATTTGTTCCATTCAGCCCTTTAGGTAAAGGCTTCCTTACCGGCAAGATTGATCAGGACACAAATTTTGATAAATCAGATTTCAGAAATACGGTTCCAAGATTTTCGGAAGAGAATCGTAAAGCCAACCAGGAATTGGTATTTCTTCTGACTAGCATAGCTTCCAGTCATTATGCAAGTCCGGCACAAATTGCACTCGCCTGGCTGCTCGCACAAAAACCCTGGATCGTGCCGATTCCAGGTACAACCAAGGTTCATCGACTGGAAGAAAATTTAGGTGCATCCCAAATAGAGTTGTCCGGGAATCAGTTAGCCGGTATTGAAACTGCGTTGTCTAAAATTGAGGTATACGGGAATAGGTATGGAGAGCAGAGCCAAAAAATGGTTAGCCGTTGAATAAGCTGTTAATTGATAAAATCCTGCTAATTAGAGCCTGCTACTCCCTTCGGGAAAATTGGTCACAATATTAAATTAAAACACGAAACATGAAAAAAGTAATTATTGGAGTGTCCCTGATTATCGCCAGTCTGCAAATGGCATTTGCTCAGGCTAATTTGCCTGGCCCCACACAAAAAACCAATACAAAAGCTGAACAGGAAGTACTTGATCTTTCCAAATTGAAATGGAAATGGATGTCAGAAAAAAATACTGACTCTTTAAGTAAATTGTTTGATGAAAAGAGTGTTTTCGTTCACATGGGTGGTAGTTGGGGTAAAAGCCGGGAACTTGACGTGATCAAAGGTGGTGGCATCTGGTATAAACAGGCTGAAGTTTACTCAGCATCGGTAAACTTTGTTGGGAATACTGCTATTGTGTTAAACGACATTGATCTTCTGGCTGTTGTAGGCAGCAACGAAGTAATCAATCCGTTTATGGTTACCGAGGTATACGTTAAAGAAAATGGCATATGGAAAATGGGATCACTGACATTTTCACGGTTAACCCGGCCGGTAAAGCTGAACAGTGCACCCGCAAAAAACTGATGATATCTCATCCGGCAAAACGATCTCCAAATGTCAGATTTTTATGATCATGATAAAATAAAGGTTTTGATCTAAGAAATGGTAAGAAATGAATAAGTCACTATTAGTAATGCTATTTATACTGTTGTTGAGTCTTATGAACACGGTAATTGCCCAAACCGACACAAAAAAATTTCTTAACGCAAAACAAATAGCGACTGTCAGAATTTCGGCTATAACTGCAAGGGGCGATCTATCCAGGTTACAGACTGAACTTCACGCCGGACTTGACGCTGGACTTACGGTCAACCAGATTAAGGAGGCTATCGTTCACCTCTATGCCTATGCCGGATTTCCGCGAAGCATCAGGGGACTGCAGACATTCATGAGTATATTAGATGAACGCAGTGCCAGAGGCATTAATGACCAGGCAGGTCCTGAATCAACGCCGGTTAATGATCAACTCACCAAATATGAGCGTGGTAAAGCCACATTGGAGCAGTTAACAGGCATACGAGAAAGCGGCCCAAAAACCGGATATGCAGCATTTTCGCCAATTATTGAGGTCTTCCTAAAAGAACACCTGTTCGCCGATATTTTCGAACGAGATATTTTAAGTTTTGCCGAAAGAGAATTAGTGACGATTTCGGTTCTTAGTAGCATTGGAAGGTCAGAACCGATGCTGCGATCCCATTTTAATATTTGCCTGAATGTGGGCTTAAGCCCGGCACAATTACAACAATTTGTGAATGTGATTAAGTTAAGCCTCGGTAAAAAAGAGGCTAAATCAGCCCAAATCGTACTTGATGAATTATTGAAGAGTAAGGAAGTTGACACGAAACGATGATTTCAATCAAACAAACCGGAATTGTAAACGATTAGTATAATGAAACATAATCCCATATTAATTTTACCGTTTGCGATAATATTTTTTATAGCGTGCACTAACAGTAAAGTGAAGAAAAGCAATGAAGAATCTGCTTATATTTTCCCGAAGGGTGAAAAAATCATCAATGAAAACTTTACAGGAACAGCTTATCTGGAGATGCTGGTCAAGGGCGACACCTTGAACGATATCACTGTCGGCAACGTAACCTTTGCACCCGGAGCAAGGACCAGATGGCATTCTCACCCCGCCGGGCAAATATTACTGGTAACGGATGGGGTAGGATATTACCAGGAAAAAGGTCAGGCAAAGAAAATTCTAAAAAAGGGTGATGTAGTTACTTGTCTACCGAATGTTGAGCATTGGCACGGAGCCAGCACGGACAGTGGATTTGTCCATCTGGCGATTTCCAGCAACAGAAAGGGTAGTGCTAAATGGCTAAGCCCGGTAGATGACGTAGAATATAAAAATTAGCGAATTAAAACCCACGCCCACAAAAAGAGCTGGCAAATCATTCTGGAAGTGTAATGTCACTCATCGTGACCGCCCTGATCACCTACTTCATACCGACGGCTCATCGTTAATCTTTGCTTTTTATTCCTTTCTCAAAAAAACGCCCACGGCAAGTTAAACGACATCGTGTCTTGGCTCTTGGTTCTTGGTTCTTTGCTCTTTATTCTTTGCTCCAAAAAGATACGCCCCCGATAAAATACCGTGGGCGTGTCTTTACTCTTTGTTCCTTGTTCTTTTGTTCCCTATTCCTTCTCTTCCAAAACTTTGGTCACCAAAGCCGCAGCCTCTTTTAACAAAATCGCCGAGTAAACCTTAAGCCCTGACTCGTCAATTAGCTTTTTAGCTTCTACAGCATTCGTTCCCTGAAGACGCACGATAATCGGCACCGGGATGTTTCCGATTTCTTTGTACGCATCGATAACACCTTGCGCTACACGGTCGCAGCGTACGATACCGCCGAAAATATTAATAAGGATAGCCTTAACGTTTGGATCAGAAAGGATGATGTTGAATCCCGCTTTAACGGTTTCAGCGTTTGCAGTTCCGCCCACGTCAAGGAAGTTAGCCGGCTCACCGCCTGCCAGTTTGATGATATCCATTGTTGCCATCGCAAGTCCGGCGCCATTAACCATACAGCCAACGTTACCGTCAAGCTTCACATAGTTAAGATTGGATTTGCTGGCTTCTACTTCTGTAGGATCTTCTTCGCTGGTGTCACGCATCGCTTCATAATCTTTATGACGGAACAATGCATTATCATCCAGGTTAACTTTAGCGTCAACCGCCAGGATCTTATTGTCTGATGTTTTCAGAACCGGGTTGATTTCGAACATCGCCGAATCCGTCTCATCATAAGCCCGGTATAAAGTTGCGATAAACTTGGTCATGTCTTTAAAAGCATCGCCGCTAAGGCCCAGATTGAAGGCTATTTTACGGGCCTGAAAACCTTGTAAGCCTACTTTAGGATCCACTTCTTCTTTAAATATAAGGTGCGGAGTATGTTCTGCAACCTCTTCGATATCCATTCCCCCTTCGGTAGAATACATGATGATATTACGGCCTTTTGCACGATCAAGCAAAACGCTGATATAAAACTCTTTCGTTTCGCTTTCTCCAGGATAATAAACATCCTGTGCCACTAATACTTTACTTACAAGTTTTCCTTCAGGTCCTGTTTGTGGGGTAATCAACTGCATACCAATAATCTGGCCTGCCTTTTCTTTTACCTCATCAAGATTTTTAGCAAGCTTTACTCCTCCGCCTTTTCCGCGCCCGCCTGCATGGATCTGTGCTTTTATCACAACCCAATCTGAATTGTATTCTGTCTTGAGCGTTTTTGCTGCTTCAACAGCTTCTTCCGCAGTGGAAGCGACGATGCCTTCCTGAACTCTGACACCGAAGCTTTTTAATATTGCTTTACCTTGATATTCGTGAATGTTCATGTAATTTTATTTGGAGTAAAACTACGTTTTTATGTGGAAACCTGAAAATCCTTCAGGCGCAAATCTTAATTATTCTGTGTTTTTGTTGCACTCTGCAAAGACTATTTGTAAACTATTCGCACATTTGCAGAACACAATGGTGATAAGATATGCTCCAGGCGAAAGGAATTCATAAATCATATGGTAAGCTTCATATATTAAAAGGCGTTGACCTGGACGTTCAAAAGGGTGAAATAATTACCATAGTGGGAGCCTCAGGGGCAGGGAAGAGTACTTTACTTCATATTATCGGAACTCTTGACCGTCAGGACCAGGGAACCGTCAGGCTTAATAATATTGATGTTGGAACTTTGTCGTCAAAAAAACTCAGCGCCTTCCGGAATGAGCACATCGGTTTTATATTCCAGTTTCATCATCTTCTTCCGGAGTTTACCGCTTTGGAAAATATTTCCATCCCGGCTTTTATTGCTAAAAAAGGCAAGAAACAAACTGAGGAAAGAGCATACGAACTTTTAGATCTCCTTGGTCTTCGCGACCGTGCCAACCATAAGCCAAATGAGCTCTCAGGAGGTGAGCAGCAGCGTGTAGCGGTTGCAAGGGCGATGATCAATAATCCGTCAATTATTCTTGCCGACGAACCTTCCGGCAACCTGGACTCAAATAATGCGGAAAGTCTGCACCTTTTGTTTGCAGACCTGCGTGATCGCCTTAAGCAGACCTTTGTGATTGTAACGCATAATGAAAACCTGGCAAATATGGCTGATCGTAAGATCTTGATGAAGGACGGGCAAATTATTTTGTAACAATGCCAGTACTTATAAGCGGTGGCTTAAGCCCCGAGGCCTATCGCCTGCAAAGGATTTTAAACAGAGAGGATGTGGTGTTCGCGGATGAAACCGAATTGCCGCTTTTTTCAAAAAGACTGAGCCTTGTCTTACCCACTTACAGCTCTTCAAGTTTCGTTCACGAGATGTTAAAATCTTGTCTTGATCATAGAATCACGCATGTATACCCGTTAAAAAGGGGTGAAGTAGTCGAATTGTCGAAAGCCAGGGATTTGTTTTCAGAATATGGTGTGGTACTGATGATACCTTCAGACAATTGGCTTAAAAACGAACAGCATGTTTCTGCAAAAGGCGAAAATATAACCATATTAGAGCATGGGAATTTTTTGGCTGGCGAAGCGTTAATTGAAAGTGATTTGTTAAAAAATGAAACCGGGGTTTTTTCCTGGGCAACCGGGGGTCAAAAAACGGAGTATAGTTTATATTTGGTTTAGGATGCTGGATTATAAGGATATTGATTCAAGGAAAAAGGCCTTTGTTTTTGAGCTGGATAATGTAATTTATCCCGAAAAGGACTATCTGCTGCAGGTATACTACCTGTTTTCGAATTTCATTGAATTTACTGAAGGAGTACCATCCTCGGCAGAGCTTACCCAGTTTTTCAAAAACGTCTATCATCATTACGGCGAAGAGAATATTTTCGACAAGGCACAGGAAGCTTTTGGAATCGATGAGAGATACCGTTCGAATTTTGAGCGCCTTCATCACACTGCAATTTTACCTTTAAAACTCCTGATGTATAAGGAGGTTTTGACGCTGCTTCAGGAGATCATTGTAGACCGGAAACAGATTTATATTGTTACAAATGGAAAACCTGAAGTACAGCTTAATAAGATCCGTCAGATGGAGTGGAACGGGACCGAAAAGTATTTGAAAGTGTTTTATGCGGAAGAAATAAAACTAAAACCGGAACCGGACGTATTATCGTATATACTCAATGACAATAATTTACTTAGAAAAGAGGTTATGATTATAGGAGCCTCAGCTGTTGATGAAGAATTTGCGGCATGCTGCGGCACAGATTTTATTCATATCGATGAATTTCTGTAAATTGAATCACATTATAAACAAACCAATTATAATATTAAGAATGGTGAATACATTGAATATCCCGAAATATCTTGTCCTGAGTTTCGGTTTAGTATTGGGGTTTTCTGCCTGTAAGAAAGAAGCGAAAATTACCCCAACGACGACTCCTCCAACAGTTGTGGTGCCTGCTACCAGGGCTGAGCTTACTAAGGATTCTATTTACTTATACGCCAAAGAGACTTACTATTGGAACGAGCCTTTTCCAACTTATGAAACATTCAAGCCAAGGTCATATCCCAGCAACCAGGCGGTATTGGATGCGATTATTGCACTTCCCGCCCCAGGAAAGCCTGTTGATAAATATTCATTCCTTGATGATGGAGGAGTATCTCAGCAGCTGGGCGGAGTCAGTGGAGACTTTGGGTTTTCAGTATTTTATAATGGTCCGGCACCCTCCAGTGATCTGAGAATAAAGTATGTTTCACCAAACTCTCCTGCTGCAGCAAAAGGGCTTAAAAGAGGTTACAGGATCACTAAAATTAATGGACGTACAGATATTAGTACAGCCGTTAGTGCGAACGTATCCTTTGTAAGTGATGCTGTTTTTGGTTCTTCTTCAACCGTTTCTATTACGGTAGAAAAGCCAGGCGGGGTTGTTGAAGATCTAGTAGTCACCCGTGCCCAATATTCTAACAATCCAATTTTCTACTCTTCCGTGTATACTGTTGGAACCAAAAAGGTGGGATATATTGTTTATAACAGTTTTACTACCAATTCGAGAGATGCGCTAACATCTAAGATAGCCGAGTTTTCCACCGCTGGTGCCACCGAACTGATCGTTGATTTAAGATATAACGGCGGAGGATCAGTGGCTACAGCCGATGTGTTCACGAATCTGCTTGCGCCGGCGAGTCTTAATGGAACTACCATGTATACTACCTTTTGGACGAAAACTATGCAGGATGGTAAAGCAAGTATCCTGGCTAATCAGCCGCTGACGGATGCAAACGGAAAATTACAGACATTCACAGGTGGTGTAAATGGCAAATGGGCAACCTACGCTGATATCGATTATACACCTGCGAAAAACAGGGAAGTGTTTGCTAAGGTAGGTTCTGCCAATTTCAGTAAGGTATACTTCCTGGTACTTTCAGGTACAGCCTCAGCCAGTGAATTGCTGATCAATAACCTCAAACCACATCTGAATATACAGCTAATTGGAAGGCAAACTTATGGCAAACCTGTTGGATTTTTCGCTATTTCTATCGACAATATTGACCTCTATATGCCGCAGTTCGAGACTAAAAATTCGTTAAATCAGGGAGGTTACTTTACCGGTCTGCCTGTAGATTTCACAGTTTCAGATGACGTAACAAAAGATTTTGGCGACAGAACAGAAGCCTTGCTTGCCGCCGCTTTGAATCACTCGGAAAAGAATAGCTTCACGCTTAGTAAACCCAACAATACGATAAGCAGTGTACGAAAAATGTCTGCCAGTGAAGAAAGGGAACTGACTAATGAACTGGACGGGGACGAGTTCAAGGGAATGAATTATGATAAGTTGAAGCTGAAGAAGAAATAGTTTCAAGTATCAAGACATAGAGCTAGTGGATAAGATCGTTGCCTGGTTTGATTAAGAAGTACTGAAGGAGTTGTAAGTTGTACGTAATAAGTTTTAAGTTTTTAACGCTTCGTTATGCGTCCAGACTTATAACTTTAAACCTATAACCTACAACTTTTTTCGTTTCCAATGGGCTATTCCCGTAAATTAGTAACCGTTATCAGATCGGTAATCTAAATCAATGTATTATGAGTTTAAGACTGGGCGATCTTGCCCCCAACTTTAAAGCGAAATCTTCTCAGGGCGAGATAGATTTTTATGATTACATCGGAGATAGCTGGGTTGTGTTATTCTCGCATCCGGCAGATTATACCCCCGTATGTACTACAGAGTTAGGAAGAACAGCCTCTTTAAAGGCTGAATTTGATAAAAGGAACGTGAAGGTCATCGCGCTGAGTGTTGACAGTGAGGAGTCTCATAAAGGCTGGATTAAGGACATCAACGAAACCCAGGATGTGGAGGTAAATTTTCCAATACTGGCTGATGAAAACAGGGAAGTTGCGGAATTATATGGAATGATTCATCCAAATGCTTCTGAAACATTCACTGTAAGATCCCTTTTTATAATCGGGCCTGATAAGAAGATTAAATTAATGATTACTTACCCAGCTTCTACAGGACGTAACTTCCAGGAGATATTGAGGGTTATTGATTCCCTTCAGCTTACTGCAAACTATAGTGTTGCTACACCTGCCGATTGGAAAGAAGGTGAGGATGTGGTAGTTGTGCCAGCGATAAAAACTGAAGATATTCCTGCGAAATTCCCCAAAGGATTTAAAGAAATCAAGCCTTATTTAAGGATGACTCCCCAGCCAAATAAATAATTTGGCTTGAAGATTAAAATCATTCATTATATTTATATTGTATATAGCTCTATGTATTAACGACATAGAGCTTAATTTTTTATTTATTATGGCAACAGGAAAAGTAAAATGGTTCAATACCCAAAAAGGGTATGGATTTATTGTAAATGACGAGGACAACAAGGAGATTTTTGTTCACTTCAAGGATATTGAAGGCGGAGCAAATGCAATCAGAGAAAATGATTCAGTTGAATTTAATGTAGAAGAAGGACGGAAGGGACTACAAGCTACCAACGTTAAAAGAGCATGATCGTTAAGTTTTATGTATTACAGCCTGGTGCAGTGGATCACAAGCAATTCATTGTTTGAGCCTGTGCAGAACAAAAGATAATCGCTGCCGCCTTCGCTAATTCCCAGTTTTTTCCTGATTTTATCCGGGGCCTGGGGAAAATTGCGGCATATTATATTTGCTTTTATAAACTTTTGCTGTTTTATAAAACTTCCATAAATCCATGTATCCAGAACACGGAACTTCCTTCCGATAAAGTTTTCCTCAAGGCTTTCGGAAGTGTAGAGATGGGTATGCTGATGGAGCTTATTAACGTTAAATTCCTTCGTAATCAACTTGAAGCATCCGGCTTTAAGCAAGGCCACATCGGGCTCGTACAAAAATGCCTGTGGATTAGAATATTGCCCTATTATAAATGCCGTTTCGGCGGAAGTACGAAAGGTAATTGACTGTGTATGCTCTTTATTTAATGCGGCGCAGGTGATAGGCGGGTCGGTTTCTTTTGTTTCTTTGTCGATCACGTAAAGGACTTCCTTGCATTCATTTTTGACACTCAAGATATGGATAGCGCTCACCGTTCCCAATTCTCTAATTGTTAAATGCAGATCAAGTAGTGGAGCGGTTTTGATAATAAGCCTCCTGCATCGCTGGAGCAAATGCTCTTTCTCACTAATTATATCCGGCTCGCAATGTTTGAGCATGAAAACCTTTCGTGAACTAACTCTTCTTGATGGATCGATGTAAATCGTGTCGTATGATTGATCAGATGTTTTAAGGTATTTAATGCCATCTCCCTGTACATGTCTAACCGGGAAACTCAGAATTTCGCTATTATGGTTTGAAATCTCGGACAATTCCTTGTTCCACTCACAGTGGGTGACTTCCTCAGCCTTTTTGGAAAAAAAAGCAGCATCAACCCCAAATCCACCTGTCAGGTCAATGACGGTGTCGCCTATTATGAGCCCGGATTTATATCGGGCAGTAACCTCGGAGGAACATTGTTCGAGTGCAAGCTTTTCTGGATAATATACGCCGGCGGTGCTGTACCACAGTGGTAATTTCTTTTCACAGCGCTTCAAACCGTCGATCTGCTGCGCGAGCTCTTTCGGGCTAACTGCCGGAAAGGGGCTTTTAGAAAGACTGATCTTTATTATATCCAAATGAACATTCATCCGGATAAATTCCTGCACATCCTTATCTAAAATTGCTTTATTCAATCGATTATCTTAAAACAAACTGAGCGGTATTTCTGCTGAGCTGCTCGAGCAGAACAGGCCGTTGAGCAATGATACTGTCGATATCCGCACGCGTATAATGTCTGATCGTGATCAGTTCCAGTCCCATGTTATATTTCACTTTAAAACCTGAAAGTCCTTCCAGTAAACGCCTGAATTTGGGTTCATTGTAGTCAGTACATACTGAAAAACTGAGGGCAGAAACCTGCATCATATTGATCTTGATGTTTGCTGATGAAAGTGCCTGGAAGATATTGCTGAGTACAGCCTCATCGATAAAAGACAAATCAGGTGATCTCAGCGAGAGCAATACCTGTTCTTTCTTTACAATGATAGCGGGAAAACTCTTATCGAAATCAGGCTCACTGTCTATCCTGGTACCGCTCTCTCCGGGCTGCATAAACGGACGCACAAACAAGGGGATGCCCGCATTCTGCAGTGGCTTTATTGTTTTGGGATGAATCACGGAAGCTCCATAATATGACATTTCCAGAGCTTCGATATAGGGTATATGATTATAAACCTTCGTGTCTTTAAATAATTTGGGATCGGCATTTAAAACCCCGGGTACGTCTTTCCAGATAGTTAATGACTCCGCTCCAAGACATGAAGCGAAAATTGCTGCTGTATAGTCTGAGCCTTCCCGTCCGAGTGTAGTGGTGAAATTTTCTGATGTTCCGCCGATAAAGCCCTGGGTAATCACAAATTGCCCCGTTAAGGTTTCGTGGAGACTTTGAATAGAAGAATTTGTTTTAGCGATATCAACTCTGCCTTCACGGTACCGGTTGTCGGTGTGGATAAAGCCCCTTGCGTCTATCCACTTAGTTTTAAATCCCAGGGAATTGAGATAAGCTCCTACTATACGGCTTGAAACCAGCTCACCAACGGATACAATCTGATCATAATTGAAGTCGTAATCCGGGTGCGGCTCATCTTCCAGCATCCAGTCGATCTCTATAAATGCATTGGCTACCTCATCATACACTGGATTATTTTGGTCTCCAAAAAGTCCTTTTATAATGTTCTCATGGTAATATTTGATTTCGTCGAAGAGCTGTTCTACATCAGAAGACTTATTTACATAAGATTCTACAAGCTTTTCCAGCGAATTGGTTGTTTTTCCCATTGCGGAAACAACGATCAGCACTTCGTCAGATTTGTAAAGCGAAAGGATTTCCGCCAGTGTTTTAACCCCTTCAGCATCTTTTACAGATGCACCGCCAAATTTGAATATCTTAATCACGAATTCTTTTAAATAAAATTAGCAAGCTGTTCCTTCGATAATGAAACATTAAGCCATCCGCCATCTAATGCAGCATTATATTTTTTATAAAAATTTATCGCTGGCTCATTCCAGTCAAGCACCTGCCATGACATACCATTAAAACCCTTCTCAACTGTTTCCTGAATTAGCCGGTCGAATATTAACTTTCCAATTCCAAAACCGCGCATTTTTTCGGTAACCAATAGATCTTCCAGGTATAAGCGGCAGCCTTTCCATGTTGAATATCTGATATAATACAGTCCGAAACCATGAATAATTCCTTCATCCTCAGCAACATAAGATTTCCAAACAGGATTAGTTCCAAATCCGGCATCTTCGAACTCATCAATCGATACCGTCACCTCATCGGGAGCCTTTTCATATACCGCAAGCTCTCTTATGAGCTCTAAAAGTCGCGGACAATCCTCTCTTTTGGCTTCTCTTATATTAATGTTCATTTTTTTTGTAGTTCTGTTGTATTAAAAAATGTGAAATCCGATAATGTGAAAATCCGATAATGTGAAAATTAGTAAATGAGCAAATTAGCAAATGGGGGAGCTCTTAAATAGTCAATAACCGCCTTAATATCATAATTCCACATTTCCCCATGGTCTAATTCTCAAATTTCTCATTCCCTAATTACTCATTTGCTAATTTCCTAATTTCCTCATTCCCTAATTTGCTCATTTCTTAGTTTGCTAATTTCCTAATTCCCTCTGTTCCCAAACAAAGTACTTCCAAGCCGGATCATAGTGCTGCCCTGCTCAATAGCCAATTTGTAATCGCCTGACATTCCCATTGATATTTCGGTAAAATCGGGATCCTTCCGGAAAAATGTTTCCTTAAGGCCGGTATAGAATGTCTTAAGTTCATAAAATTCGTCTTTAATCATCCGGGTATTTTCTGTTAACGTTGCAATTCCCATCACACCCCGAATCCTAACATTCTTAAGCACTTTAAATTCTTCGGACCGAAGCAATTCGATGGCCTCAGCAAAATCCAATCCAAATTTTGTGTCTTCATCAGCTATGTAAATCTGCAGCAGACAGTCAATTACCCGGTTGTGCTTTAAAGCTTGCTTGTTAATCTCCTGGGCCAGTTTTAAGCTGTCGACAGAGTGAATCATGCTGATAAAAGGAGCGATATACTTGACTTTATTGCTTTGCAGATGTCCGATAAGATGCCATTCAATATCCTTGGGAAGCTTTTCATGCTTTTCAACCAATTCTTGAACCGTATTTTCGCCGAAAACCCGCTGTCCCGCATCGTAAGCTTCTGTAATACTTTCCACAGGTTTGGTCTTGGAGACCGCAATCAACTTAACTCCGGTATTTTTTAGTTCTTCCTTAATAGCTGTAATCTTAGCTGCAATGCTCATTAAATCCGTATTTTTGTGTGTTAATTTAAAATGATAAACCTACGGGAATTAGTAGCAAGTATCAAGTATCAAGAATCAAGACTTGGGGATGGGTGAATTTGAGGGGATCTTCAAATTAACGACCTTGGGGCTGAAAGTTGGTACATCCAATATACCTGCTACGGATCTTGATACCTGATACTAAAGACTTCATGAAACAACTACAAATATTCTTCCTAAGCATACTTACTCTGACTGCATGCAGCAAAAACAAGCTGCCGGATGGTGTTCTTGATGAACAGCGAATGGTAAGCGTATTAGCAGATTTGACGGTTATTGATGGTTATATGTCTACGTTGATGTATACTGATTCGCTTAGAATTAGCGGAAAAAACTTTTATGCGACAGTTTATAAACACCATAATATAAGTAAAGAGACATTTGAGAATAGTATGAAGTATTATAGCAGTCAGCCTGTTTTACTCGATAGCATGTACAGCAGGGTGGCAAGGAAACTGGAAGCTAAGGAGAAGGTTTTGAATAAAATTCAGATGAAGGAACAATTTAAGAAGGTGCTTAGTAAATGATCTATCCTATCAACGCGGCTGAAAAGCTTGGATTTCTGGATATTAAGGAGTTAATTAAGTCGTACTGCCTGAGCACGATGGGACAGCAGATGGTGGACAAGATTGGTGTGATGAACAATTTTGATCATATTAATAAGTTCCTGCGGCAGACAAAAGAGTTTAAAAATATTCTTGTAAACGACTCTCCATTACCTATCACAAATTTTTTCGACATAAAGGTTATGGCCGAAAAAGCCAGGATTGAAGGTACATATCTTTCGGAAGACGAATTTTTTAGGGTCTCTATGTCATTAGGAACTGTGTTTGCAGTTATTCATTACTTTACTGAGAGGGAGAGCCAATATCCCAACCTTGAGGCTTTATTTGAGCATTTGCCCATCGAAAAATCAATTCTTCTTAAAATCGAGAAGGTAATTGATCCAAAAGGAAAGATAAAAAACAATGCTTCTCCTGAACTTCAGAATATAAGTTCAGACATTGCCAGGGCGGAACAGGAAGCAAGGAAAAAAATAGACCAGATATTCAAAAGCGCTCAAAACAATGGCTGGACAGCTGACGGAAATCTGACCGTCAGGGACGGAAGATTGTGTATTCCTATCCTTGCAGAGAACAAAAGGAAACTTAAGGGATTTATTCATGATGAGTCATCCTCAGGACAGACCGTTTATCTGGAGCCTGAAGAAGTATTTCAATTAAATAATATCCTGCGGGATCTCGAATTTGAAAGAAGACGGGAAATTATTAAACTCCTTGTCAAGCTTACTGATGAAATACGGCCCTATGTTCCGTTGCTTTTGTCGTATCACGGCTTACTTACAAAGCTCGACTTCGTACGGGCAAAAGCCTTATTTGCAATAAGCATTGAAGCAGAAATGCCTGTTCTGATTAAAGAGGCTGAAGTGGATCTTATAAATGCACGTCACCCGTTACTGTTTTTAAATTTCAGGAAAGAACAGCAAACAGTTGTTCCCCTGAATATAAAGATCGATGAACAGCAACGCGTCATTGTGGTATCTGGGCCAAATGCCGGAGGAAAATCTGTTTGCATGAAGACCGTCGGTTTATTACAGATCATGGTCCAGGCCGGTTTGCTTATACCTGCTGATGAGCACTCGAAAATCGGGTTGTTTAAACAAATTTTTGTAGACATAGGGGATGATCAATCGATAGAAAGTGACCTGAGTACTTACAGTGCTCACCTCTCGAAAATGAAAACCTTTATTGAGATGGCGAATTCAAAAACCCTGGTTTTAATTGACGAGTTTGGTACTGGAACAGACCCTCAGTTTGGAGGTCCAATTGCCGAGGCTGTTCTGGAGGAACTGAATCATAAGATGGTTAGGGGAGTTGTTACGACCCATTATTCAAACCTGAAGACCTTTGCCAACTCAACTCCCGGACTCGAGAACGCTTCAATGTTATTCAACAATCAGGAGATGCAGCCTTTGTATATTCTTTCCCTTGGTAAGCCGGGAAGTTCTTACGCATTTGAAATAGCTCAAAAAATCGGCCTGAGTCAAAAAGTTCTGCAATCTGCAAGAAACAAGGTGGGCGATTATCAAAAGAAAGTTGATACCCTTTTAGTTGACCTTGAAAGGGATAAAAAAGAATTGATTGATACCCGGATATCCTTAGAGAAAAAGGAACGCGGACTAAAAGCAATGTTAGCTGAAAATGAACAACTTAAAACCTATTTGGAGGAAAATAAGAAAACAATCTTAAAAGACGCCAAAATCGAAGCGCAGAATATCATTAAAAACGCAAACAAACTCATTGAAAATACCATTTCAGAGATCAAGGAAAATAAAGCTGAAAAGGAGCAAACACAAAAGCTTCGTCAGAATCTCGAACAAGAGCTGAAAAAACACAGCGTTCCGGCTAAGAAATTGCCAAAAGTAGAGGCCGCTGTTGATCTTCAAAAGGGCGACTGGGTAAAATTAATGGATTCGGAAACTATAGGGCAGGTGATGGAGATCGCCCGGGACAATGTTATTCTGGCGATGGGAGACTTGAGATCGGTAGTTAAGCTGAAACGGGTCGAAAAGATCTCAAATAAAGCAGTCCCTAAAGAAATTCGTAAATCATATGCGCACGACCTGACACAGGACTTCTCAACCTTTAGTACCGAACTTGATCTCCGGGGCCGGAGAGGTGAAGAAGCGTTATATGAAATTGAGAAATATCTGGACAGGGCTGTTATGATGGGATTATCCAGTCTTAAGATCATTCATGGCAAAGGAGATGGTATTTTACGAAAGTTAATACGAACTTATCTCAGTAAGTACCCTCAGGTCGCCAAAATCGAAGACGAGCATGCTGACCGCGGGGGTGATGGGATTACGTATGTTCATCTGAAATAATAGAACAAATTTCCCTTCATCACGTTAAATATGTAAATTCTTGCTATGAAACAATCGCTTGCATTTGCAGTAATTATAGCATTCCTGGCAGTCTCCGGGTGTAAAAAATCATCAAAAGCTCCGGAGGTAATACTACCTGAAGCAGCTATTGACATTCAGGTTTTAACTCAAAATCTTTCTTTTCCATGGGAACTTACCTGGGGTCCGGACAATATGATCTGGATGACAGAAAGAGGCGGCAAAGTCAGTCGTGTTAATCCAACTACAGGCGTGGCAACAGCTCTTATTACTATCGCAGACGTAAAAGCAACAGGTGAAGGGGGCTTACTTGGTATGGCATTACACCCTTCGTTTACTGTTAGTCCGCATGTCTTCGTAGTGTACAATTATGATAAGGCCGGGGTTTATACCGAAAAGGTTGTGAGGTACACGTACTCCGGCAACATGTTAACGAGCCCGACTGTCATTCTCGACAATATTCCGGCTGCTAACATTCACAATGGCAGCAGGCTATTAATTAGTTCTGATCTGAAACTTTTTATTTCAACAGGCGACGCAGCCAATCAGCCTAGTGCCCAAAACCTGGCTTCATTAAGCGGGAAGATACTTCGTGTTAACCTCGACGGTTCTATTCCGTCAGATAATCCTGTTTCGGGAAGCCCGGTATGGAGTTATGGGCACAGGAATCCTCAGGGCCTTGTCTTCGCTAATGATAAGCTTTACAGTTCCGAGCATGGGCCCGAGAAGGATGATGAAGTAAATATAATTCTGAAGAACAGAAATTTTGGCTGGCCAAATGTAAATGGATTATGTGATGAAACGGGTGAACAGAGTTTTTGCAACACGAATAACGTTGCCCAGCCTTTATCGCGCTGGACGCCTACCATCGCTGTTTCGGGGATGGATTTTTATAATAATAATGCAATCCCTCAATGGAAGAACTCTCTCATTATGGCAACTTTAAAGGATGCAACGCTTTATCAGCTAAAATTAAATGCAACAGGCGACAAGGTTGAGGGCTCAATAAAGCTTCTTGCGGGAACTTACGGCCGCTTAAGAGATGTTTGTATATCTCCGGATGGAAAAGTCTTTGTGGCCACAAGTAATGGCTCTAACGATAAGATTATTGTACTTATGAAGAAGTAATTTTGCGGTCTTTTACTAATTTCGTTTTCTAACCAATTTACAATGATCAATAAAGTAGTTACTGATGCTGATGAAGCAATCAGAGATATAGCCGATGGCATGACGCTAATGCTGGGTGGGTTCGGCCTTTGCGGGATACCTGAAAATTGCATTAATGCACTAGTCAGAAAAGGAACGAAAGACCTAACCTGCATTTCAAACAATGCAGGAGTGGACGATTTCGGGATTGGCCTGATGCTTAAGCAAAAGCAGGTCAGAAAAATGATCTCATCTTATGTAGGGGAGAATGCTGAGTTTGAACGTCAGCTTTTAAGCGGGGAGCTAGAGGTTGAACTTATTCCTCAGGGAACGCTTGCAACCCGGTGTATGGCTGCTGGATACGGCATGCCTGCGATTTTTACACCAGCCGGAGTCGGTACGGAGGTAGCAGAAGGTAAAGAAGTCCGTGATTTTAACGGAAAGGAATACCTGATGGAGTTGGCTTTTGAGGCTGACTTTGCAATTGTGAAAGCATGGAAAGGGGATACCGCTGGAAATCTGATTTATCGCTCAACTGCCAGGAATTTTAATCCGGTAATGGCTATGGCCGGCAAGATAACTATTGCCGAAGTTGAAGAACTGGTTGAAGTGGGGGAGCTCGATCCCGACCATGTTCATACACCGGGAATTTATGTTCATCGTATCTTCCAGGGTAAAAGTTATGAGAAGCGGATTGAACAGAGAACGGTGAGGAGCCGTGATAAATAGACAGTATTCAGTAATCTGCCTGCCGGCCGATCAGGCAGGTAATCAGTGCGTACGTACCTAAAGGATTGACAACGTACTGGTGTCCGGGGTAATTGACAAATCAGCAAATTGACAAATTAATGTTAGATAAAAACGGAATCGCAAAACGTATAGCGAAAGAAATAAAAGATGGTTATTATGTAAACCTGGGCATAGGAATACCCACGCTTGTTGCTAATTATATCCCGGAGGGTATAAATGTGGTTCTTCAATCGGAAAACGGTTTGTTGGGAATGGGTCCTTTCCCTTTTGAAGGAGAGGAGGATGCAGACCTGATTAATGCAGGAAAGCAAACCATTACGACCCTGCCCGGCTCCGCAATTTTTGATTCAGCCTTAAGTTTCGGGATGATCCGTTCGCAGAAGGTTGATCTTACCATACTCGGTGCCATGGAAGTTTCTGAGAATGGCGATATTGCTAACTGGAAAATCCCCGGCAAAATGGTAAAGGGAATGGGAGGGGCGATGGACCTGGTAGCTTCTGCGAAAAATATCATTGTAGCTATGCAGCATGTAAATAAGGCTGGCGAGAGTAAGCTGCTGCCTGAATGTACCTTGCCTTTAACAGGAGTCAGGTGTGTTAAAAAGATAGTTACAGAACTAGCAGTCCTGGAAGTATTACCTGAAGGCGGTTTTAAGTTGCTTGAACGGGCGCCGGGGATAAGTGTTGAAGAGATTAAGAATGCGACGGCGGGAAGGTTGGTTATTGAGGGCGATGTGCCGGAGATGGAATTGTAAAGCTTGCGGGGCGCATATTTTTAACACTAAGGCCGCAAAGTACAGGCGCAAAGGGCGCAAAGTTTCATGATGATTAGGAAAATGAATTTGACCGATTTTATGCTATTTGCCCTTTGCGTTTAAAAATAAGAAAGGTATTTACGTCACGTTTAACTCAAAACCGTCGCCCTCAACCTTTCAGAAATTTCATCCGTGATCGTAATAATATCCTCCGCTATATGGGTATTATTAGTTATCACCTGATCACATTCTTCCCGATAAGGAAGCAGATATGTTTTATAAGCAGGTACAACGTGATTATTCCATTTGTACAATACAGCGTCTTCGGGATAACCCCTCTCGATTAAATCACGCTTAAGTCGGCGCTGAAGCGCGATTTCCTCCTCAGTGTCTATGAAAATCTTAAGATCTAAAAGCTGGGAGATCTCTTCAAAGTGAAGAATAAATAATCCTTCAACGATAATTATGGGAGCAGGCTTAATCTCTAACAGCCGGGGTTCAGCATTTGGATTATTGAAAGTATATTCTTTTTGGAGTACTGTTTCCCCATTTATAAGCTTAGTAATATCGGTGGTAAAAAGGTCATTGTCTATGGTACATGGTTCGTCGAAATTGTAAAGTTTGTTTTCTTCCGCGGTCATGTTTTGGGCAACACGGAAATAATAGTCGTCCTGTGATACCAGACATACTTCATCTTCTTTAAAATGATTCAGGAAACACTTTAGGAAGAAGGTCTTTCCGGAACCACTTCCCCCTGCAACACCAATAACAAATGGTTTTTTACTCATTTGGTATACCGTATACTATAGTTGCCTGAAATCTTTTGTCAAGGGCACCTACCAGGTCAGCAGTTGCTTTTGTTATGACAATAATCGCATCTTTTGTAGATTCGTTTTGAGTGAATTTCCCAACCACTTTGGTAAAAGTACTTTTCCCGGTCATTGGATTCGTGATCTTAATAACAGTACCTATTGGAGCTGTTTGGTGGAGGGCAAGCATTTTTGAGCCATCGAGGTTTTCGTCAGAGATCCAGATTGCAACGCCATGCTGATCAACTTCCCGGAGGCCGTATCTCGCTGGGGGCAGTTTTAAGCGATCAACTGCGTTCATACTACTGTCAATTTGAGTTGAGCCGTTCCTGGGCCCGGCCCTGGGGGTGTCAATTCGGGCTGCAGGGGGCGGAGTAATTTCGGTAGCTGTCCCATATGGAACTTTAATAATTTGCCCGATTGCAAGGTTGTTGCTTGTTAAATTATTAAGGGTCTTAATATCTTCAACAGTGGTATTGAATTTTCTGGCTATTGCAATGAGGTATTCCTTCGGACCCACTTTATAATCGATCACGGCCATTTTTGATGGAACTGCTTGCGAATTCTGTGAAGCCGTCTGCGTTGGCGATGCAGCGTACGACCGATCTGTAGGGACTCGTAATATGGTGCCGATTTGTAGCGTCCGGTTGCTATTAAATTGAATTATGGCCTGTGGAGTGACATTGTATTTACGGCCAATAGAATAATAAGTCTCTTTCGCTTCAACCTTGTGAACTATTGTCTTTTTTCCGTTAAGGTTCTCTACACTTATCGAATCTATTTTTATTGACGCATTTGCTGTGAAAAATACAAGCGCAAAGCACAGTGATAAAACTAGTCTTATGAGCATTTATGAAGTTGTTAAAAGTTTGCAATTATACTAAATAACTCACTATTTCCAGTTTGTCTCTGATATAGAATAGATGATTTAGCTGGATAAAGAACGCTTCAGGTTGCAGTTTTTGTATACCGGAGATTAATATATCGTCAATCAATATCTTATTGTACTGATATACAATAATTCGCTGTTTATAATATCCCGATTCTTTTTCGTGAAAACTTAGAAAAACCTTGCCGGAATGTTCTAAAACGCTGATCTCGCCCGCTATTATGCCGTGCTGTATAAATGAGGGTATTAAGAAAGAATTATTGATTTCCGGAAAAATGATATCCTTATTGTCATCAGTGTGGGAGGGATTTGCTATCGGTTCAGCAGTTAAATGGTCTATCCAAAACATTTTTTTGGGATGTATCCTGGAATCATAAACCTGTATCCCTTGTTCCTGTACCTGATTTAAAGAAATATTGTATTTCTGCCATAAAATCCTTCCGTCTTTTACATTAACGGAGAGTACTCCAGTGCTTTCGGGGGTCCCGGAATTTTTATAGCCAATTAGAATAATATTCCGTGCTCCTGTAAATGCAAGGCTTAAATTCGGATTTTCTTCAAAAACCTGATTCTTAAAATAAGTTTCCCCAGTGCGATAGTTGAAAGCACTAAATAAAATTTCCCTGCGATCTTTCTGTCTTGTTTCCACGGCTAATATACCGGATATGTGAACCATCACCTTCCAAATAAGCCCTGAAAATGATTCTGACAGAGCTAACTTAACTGAATTATCATTTGGACGCATCAACCAAAAATACACCTATCAAATGGTTTTTAAATAGATTTTTACTTTTTACCATCATCATAGCCTTTTGAGGCAGGAAATTTGCACAACATTTTCAGTAAATATTTTAACCAAATCTAAATATCATGAATGCAAAAGAAATAAGTCTTGAAGAAAAGGTTGTAAGACCTATTGTGGACCAATTAAATGATCTGCTGGCCAATTACCACGTTCATTACCAAAAGCTTCGCGGCTGCCACTGGAACATAAAAGGACCGCATTTTTTTACCCTCCATATCAAATTCGAAGAACTGTATACTAACGCCCAGCAAACAATTGATGAGCTGGCCGAACGAATTCTTACTTTAGGGAAATCGCCTTATAGTAGTTTTTCCGATTACTTAAAGGTCTCGAAGATAAAAGAGGTAAATACTATTGGAATGAAAGACAGCGACATGGTTCTGGCCATTCTCGATGATTTCAGTAACCTGATAGAGCTTGAACGAGAAATAATGTCCACCACGTCGGATGCCGGGGATGATGGTACAAATGATCTCATTAACAAGTTTATGCAGTTTAAAGAAAAAAATACCTGGATGTTAAGATCGTTTGCCGGGAAGAGTTGAGGCCTGAAGTCGGAAGTCGGAGGTCTGAGATCTGAGCTGGGCGGAGATGTCGGAAATCCATCCGACTTCTGTCCTCCGACCTCCTCCTTAAAACCTTGTTCCCACAGTCAAAAACACATTATGCCCGGTATTCTTGAGAAATGCAACCGGACCTGTACCATTATTAAGGGTATAAGGTCTGGCATCTGAATTAAATCCGACATTCTGATAGGTTAGATCTACATAATAATTGTTGATCCGGTATCCGACTCCGCCGCTGTATGTATTTATGTTCAGGTCTACGGTATCAACTTGCTTATATGGGTTTCCCTGAACTCCATAACCAGCGCGAAACATCAGGTTTTCAAGCTTATATTCGGCTCCTAAGCGGTAATTCACAGCACTTTTAAAATTATCCATAACTGCCCGGTTATTATCGTTTATCACGTCGGCTCCTGAATTATCTGTTGCTAAGAAATTTATTGTTGAATAATCAACAAAATCTACATCAGCTGAAATAAAACCCTCTGTTCCGAAGAAGTAACTTATTCCGCCGCTAAGTTTCATGGGAGTACGCAGTTTATAGCTGAAATCATATATTTCTTCATCGTTTTGGTATTCAGTAGCTCCATTAACACTTTTTGAATAACGCGTGTCAAGTTCCTCAGAATAACTATCATCAATGGTATACCAGGTAGGGCTTTGGAAAGTAGCTCCCAGGCGAACATTAGGTGAAGGGCGAAAAATTGCTCCAATCTTCGCATTTATTCCAGCACCGCTGGTCAACTGATTCTGTTTAAACGAAAGTTCGTAATCGCTGTTCTCTGTAACGTTAAAGCCTTCTTCACTATATACCGAATAAGAGTTGTAGTTAATGCTCGCTATTCCGATACTTGCACCTATGTAGATATTATTTCCATAATTTGCTCCGAAAGCTAAGTTTAATTCCGACTGAGAACCTGTTCTATCCGTTATATTAGCCTGCTTATTGTTCACATCGGTTTCCGGAAAATAATATCCAGCAGCATCATAGCCAATCAAATAATTGTCATATGCCATCCTCTCAAGAGTTCCGGCAGGAAGTGTACCTGGAGCACCATAGTTATCTGTTGCAAGCTCAGAGTAATAATCAGCGACAGAATTCGCACCGTTCGTACCTGAAAAAACGACATTATTGCCATAACCTTTCGTGCGGTTATACCCCAAACCAAAATTAAAGCTAATCCATCCTTGATCAAGAGGGGCGCCTTTTGGTTTAGTAAGTGTCGAGTTCCATACTACTGCAGCATGAGCCAGGCTCATTTGATCCTTTCTGCCTACGTTGCGCACTCCAAGATACTCTGCGTCGGAGGTGAAACTGTTAAATTCAGGAGTAATGCTAATTTCTGACCGTGTAAATAATCCCAAACCTGCAGGATTTGCTCCTACTGAACTGAGATCGCCTCCAACACCCGTTTGTGCACCTACTGCTTTGAATCTGGCAGTACTACCATAGGGAGTTTGAGAAAAGCGCAGAGCATCTCCGGAATATTGCGCATATGTGTCTCCGGTAGCAGCCACTATGGCCGCTACGGCTAATAGAATTCTGAATTTCATAAAGAGATTTGTTTCCAGGTCTTAATTTCCTCTCGAGGGACGTGCGCCGCCACTGCTGCCACCACTGTCATTACTTCTGCTACCGCCGCCATTATTGTTTGATGGGGGAGGTGAGGAATTTATCCTTTCAGGCTGTGAAGTTCTTTGAGGTTGCTGGCTAACTCTCTCAGGCCGTGGGGCAGTTGTTGCCGGCCGGCTGTTACCTGAAGAAGGTGTTGTTGCTGTTCCTCCATTGTAACGTCCTGCACGGGTACGATCCTGAATTGTATTACCACTACCATTTCCGGAAACGCCCCTGACATCTCCGCCATTTACAGCACCCGGATCGATTGGCAGACCATCAGAGCCCCTGACTGGCCGCGGACGGTAGTTAGGAGATGTATAAACCGGGCGGCTTACGCCAGTACCATTGCCATAAAAGCCGTTATTGCCATAATATCCGCCACCAAAGCCCATCCCATAAGGATTGTAGTAAGTGTAAGGCCCCATAAAATTACTTCCATAGTTATAGCCGTAGTATCTCCATGGATTATAACTATAGAATCTGTTGTTAAAGCCTAATGATAAGTTTACCATAGGTCCGCCATAATAGCTATAAGGACTGTAATAGGAATCGTAATAGTTATTATAAACATTGCCGTATCCATACATATTGCCGTAAGGATTTCCGTACATATTATTGTAATACCCTCTCCATGGAGAATAATTTCTGAACCTGTTGATTCTTAAAGCATAGTCACGGGAATATGCATCACCATATAACTCTTCCTCAGTTACATAATCCGACTTGCGCGTATCTTCCTGTTGAACCTGAGCTACGACCTCTACTTTTTCCTTAGCACGAGCTTCGGAATAGTAAACATCATCATTCTGATCAACCTGCTGAGCTGTTTGATTGCTGGTCGCGCAAGAGGCCATCATAAAAAATGATGATAGTGAAAACAAGTATATAAGTTTGGTTCTCATAAGGGTAGTATTTAATATATATACATAATTCAACGTGTAATTGTTAGACGATGGTATTGATTAAATGGTTGCATATCAAAAATTATAATACCTCATGTAGTTTTATAACTTTGCTGGCTGACAGTTTAATTAATAAATATACGTAATTTATTCCGTTTCAAGTTATGAGCAAGGGTTTAACAAGCAGAGAAGACGATTATTCACAGTGGTATAATGAACTTGTTACAAAAGCAGACATGGCCGAGCATTCCGCCGTCCGTGGTTGCATGGTAATTAAGCCCTACGGCTACGCAATTTGGGAGAATATGCAAGCTGCACTTGATAAAATGTTTAAAGATACCGGACACAGTAACGCGTATTTCCCTTTATTCATTCCTAAATCATTTTTCTCCAAAGAAGCATCCCATGTGGAAGGCTTCGCTACTGAGTGTGCCGTTGTAACTCACTATCGTTTAAAGAATGACGGCAATGGGAATATTATAGTCGATGAGGACGCCAAGCTCGAAGAAGAACTGATTGTCAGGCCCACCTCAGAGACAATTATCTGGAACACATACAGGGGCTGGATCCAGTCGTACAGGGATCTTCCCATTCTGGTAAATCAATGGGCGAATGTGGTAAGATGGGAAATGAGGACACGCCTGTTTCTGAGAACTGCTGAGTTTTTATGGCAGGAAGGCCATACCGCGCATGCTACCTCCCAGGAAGCAGTTGAAGAAACAGAAAGAATGCTCGACGTGTACGCCGACTTCGCTGAAAACTGGATGGCATTACCAGTTATAAGAGGAAAAAAGACAGCGACTGAACGGTTCGCCGGGGCGTTAGATACCTATTGTATTGAAGCATTAATGCAGGATGGAAAAGCACTTCAGGCGGGCACCAGCCACTTTCTTGGGCAAAACTTCGCTAAAGCATTTGACGTAAAATTTACTAGTAAGGAAGGTAAACTCGACCATGTATGGGCAACATCATGGGGCGTTTCAACAAGACTGATAGGTGCTTTGATCATGGCCCACTCCGACGACTCAGGCCTGGTGTTACCTCCGAAACTTGCACCAATCCAGGTAGTAATCGTTCCGATTTACAGATCAGATGAGGAGCTCGATAAAATCTCTCAGCTTGCAAAAGAGATTTCCGCAGAGCTTAAACTCAGAAATATATCGGTTAAATATGATGACAGGGATACTCTTCGTCCGGGTTTTAAATTTGCAGAATATGAGCTTAAGGGCGTTCCAATAAGACTAGCATTAGGGGGAAGGGACCTTGAAAACGGCACGATCGAAATAGCCAGGAGGGATACTAAAGAAAAGCAGACTATTTCCAGAGATGGATTAATTTCTCATATCGAAGGTCTTTTAACAGATATACAGCAAAATATTTTCAACAAAGCACTGAAATTCAGGGAGGAAAATACACGTGAAGTGAACTCCTATGATGAATTTAAAAATGTACTCGATGAAAAAGCCGGTTTTGTTTCTGCACACTGGGATGGAACGCCGGAAACTGAGAAGCAGATTAAAGAAGAAACAAAAGCAACTATAAGGTGTATTCCTTTGGATAATAAACTTGAAGAAGGTGTGTGCATAGTTACAGGTAAGCCTTCAACGCAACGGGTTTTGTTTGCAAGGGCATACTAGAAATCTTATTAAACAATAACAGGGATGGCCGAAATTACTCCATATGAGCATATTCTGAAACTACTGGAACACAAAGCGTGTCTAAAGCAGCAGATTTTCAGAACTACACAGGATGTATTTATCCGGTTTAAAAAGCAGCTGGAAGATATCGGGGATAAGATGCGCGCTGACTTTAAGGAAAAAGATCCTGATGTTGAAATTCAATACTCTGAAAAGGGTGATTTTGAAGCTCAATTGAAATTTTCAGGAGATGTCCTGGTTATCTCAATGCATAGTAATGTTTTCAGCTTTGCACCAGAACACGCTGTAAATCAGCTAAAATATGTCAAGGATGAGCCTTCACGTAAATATTGCGGGATCATCCATATTCATAATTTTTTAGCCGACTCCCTGAAATATAACCGCACCTCTGACACTGGGTATTTACTGGGCAGAATTTTCATTAACGCCGAAGAGCATTTTTTTGTTGATGGTCAGAGTCAGCTTGGATTTTTGTTTAATTCTTTCGGAAAGGGGAAAATTAAGCCAAACCAGATCATTGAAATCCTGGAATTAGCAATCATTTACTGTATGGATTTTGATTTGCTTACACCACCCTTTGATACTGTCCGGCAAATTACCCTTGAAGAAAAGCAATTTATGGGAGGTAATTCAGGGTATCCGACGGGCAAGGGAATGGGGTATAAGTTTAGGACTGAGCTGGATCCTTTGGCTTTGCCGAGTAACGAGAAAAAGAGGTGAATTGAGTTGAGAGTTGTGAGTGGGAAAGTGTGGGTGGCGAATTGGAAAATGATATTAACTGATATAAAATGAAATTCGGAACAAAAGCAATACATGCGGGTCAGGAACCTGACCCTACAACCGGAGCTATTATGACTCCGATATATCAGACTTCAACTTACTGGCAAAAATCTCCGGGGGATAATAAGGGTTTTGAGTATTCAAGGGGAACCAATCCAACCCGCAAAGCCTTAGAGTCCTGCTTGGCAGCATTGGAGAATGCTAAGCATGGCCTCGCTTTTTCAAGTGGAATGGGCGCAACGGATGCCGTAATGAAATTACTTAGTCCGGGCGATGAAGTAATAACCGGCAACGATTTGTATGGCGGTTCTTATAGAATGTTCACGAAGATATTCGCTAATTACGGAGTCAAATTTCGTTTTATTGATATGACTCAGGCTGAAAACGTAAAGGAGCATATCAGTGCCAATACTAAACTGATCTGGATAGAAACCCCGACAAACCCCACTATGCAGATTGTTGACATCGCGGCAGTTAGTGAGATTGCGAAGTCAAATAAGGTATTACTGGCAGTTGATAATACCTTTGCTTCACCTTATCTCCAAAATCCAATTGATCTGGGTGCCGATATCGTTATGCATTCTGTGACCAAATATCTTGGAGGTCACTCGGATGTGGTTATGGGTGCTCTGATGCTTAATGATGATGAGCTATATAAACGCCTGTGGTTTATTTACAATGCTTGCGGAGCTACTCCGGGGCCAATGGACAGCTTTCTTGTATTACGTGGCCTTAAAACCCTGCATTTACGCATGAAAGCACACTGCGAAAATGGACGACAGATTGCTGAATATCTTAAAGGACATGCAAAAGTTGATAAAATTTACTGGCCCGGGTTCAGCGACCACCCTAATCATGATATCGCCAAAAAGCAAATGCGGGATTTCGGAGGGATGATATCAATTACCCTGAAAGGGGCAGACCTGAAAGAGACTTATCGTGTGGCCTCATCTTTTAAAGTTTTTTCTCTTGCAGAGTCGCTTGGAGGTGTCGAGTCACTGATCAATCATCCTGTTTCTATGACCCATGGATCAATCCCAAAAGAAGAAAGGGAGAAGGTAGGTGTGACGGATAATCTGCTTAGGTTTAGCGTAGGAGTGGAGGATATTGAAGATCTTCTGGAGGATGTTAAACAGGCATTGGCAAATTAGAAAATGAGGAAATGAGGGAATGAGCAAGTCGCCTAATGGGTTAAGCTTTCAAGATCTCAAGGAATTTCTGGATCTCAAGGTTGAATTATATAACAAGTCGGATTTCATTGAAAATGATCCTGTTTGCATCCCCCATAGGTTTAAACTAAAACAGGATATAGAAATAATGGGTTTCTGGTCGGCCATGCTTGCCTGGGGACAAAGAAAAACGATCATTAATAAATGCACTGACCTCATCCGCCTGATGGACGGCGCGCCTTATGATTTTATAAGTAATCATAAGGATACAGACCTGAAACGATTCACACAATTCAAACATCGTACTTTTAACGATACGGATGCTCTTTATTTTGTTGAATTTTTTAAGCAACATTATAAAAAGTACGATTCATTGGAATTCGCATTTTCACCCTTTTCAGAAGTTAAGAAAACTGAAGTTTTTCGCGATGTTTATTTGGATAATATCTCCGGTAAAAATAATACGATCAGCGCTGCGTCGGCCCCGTGCTATTCCAGTAAAATGGAAAACAGGGTAGTCGAGAATTCCCTTAATTATTTCAGGAGCTACTTCTTTTCCCTTCCGGATTTTCCGCGCAGAACAATCAAACATGTATCCTCACCCATGCAAAAATCAACTTGTAAGCGCCTGAACATGTTTTTACGATGGATGGTTAGAGACGATGAAAAGGGAGTCGATTTTGGAATCTGGAAAACTATCCGGCCTGCCGATCTTATTTGTCCTACTGACCTGCATGTCGAACGCGTTGCCAGGAAATTAAAGCTTATAACGCGGAAACAGGTCGACTGGCAAACCGCGCTTGAACTAACCCGGAACCTGCGGGAATTCGACCCAACCGATCCTGTAAAATACGATTTTGCATTGTTTGGCTTGGGAATTGAAGAACAATTCCAAAAAACACTATGAAACAAACCATTACTTTTCTACTATCAGTGCTCATTTCATGCACTGCATTTGCACAAAATGATTCTCCTTATAAAACTTCCTTAAAGGCTGATGGTCCGATAATTATCGGAAGTCTTGGTTTGGGTTATCTTGGGATACGGATGATTAAAAATAAAGAAAGCTTAACAATGGCAGAGGTGCTTGCCAAATCGCCTGAGGATGTTAATGGATTTGACCGTTTTAGCGCGGGTGATTTCTCTGAAAAAGCCGATAAAGACAGTTATATACCATTCTATGCATCATTTGCTGCGCCGGTTGTAATGCTCCTAAATAAAAATGAAAGTAAGAAGGCTGGCCAGATTATGGTTCTGTTTACCGAATCAATGGCCATTACCGGAGCAATGTTCAGTTTGACTGCCGGGGCGATTCAGAAAAGCAGGCCTTTTGTTTATGGTTCAGCTGCTCCTATGGACAAACGGATGGATAAAGACTCGCAACGTTCATTTTATGCGGGCCACACCGCTGCAACAGCGACTGCTACATTTTTCCTTGCAAAAGTATTCCAGGATTTCAATCCTGAATCAAAAGCTAAACCTTATGTATGGGCGGCAGCAGCGCTGGTTCCTGCTTCGGTAGGTTATCTGAGACTGCGGGCTGGGCAGCATTTCTTAAGCGATAATTTAATTGGATATGCGTTAGGCGCAGGAGTTGGAATACTTGTGCCGCAACTCCATAAAAAAGGTACTTCCAGTAATTTCAGTTTAAGCCCTTCGATGAACCCTAATTATAAGGGTGCTACATTATTGTATTCCTTGAAGTAGAAAATGAGTAAATTAGCAAATATGCAAATGTGGAAATTAGCAAATTACTTATCGGAGATCAATTGCTCATTTGTTCAATCTCAAATTCGCTAATTCTCTAATTTGCTTATTTACTCATTCTCAAATTCGCTAATTTTCTAATTCTCAAATTAC
>JAZKHM010000044.1:41136-120906 GCA_040385405.1 Bacteroidota bacterium
TAATTTGCTTATTTACTCATTCTCAAATTCGCTAATTTTCTAATTCTCAAATTACTTCTTATTCTTAATGGGTGTAATATGATCTTGCTTTTGAATTTCCTGCGTAACTTTTGAACCCCGTCTTCTTAGTCTCAGAAATGACATTGGACTTTTTGCAGGCCTTTCGTCGCCGAGCAGCACACCCCATGGTTTAAACATTTCGGCACGGTCGAATATAATTTTGAAGACGGCAATCATTGGTAGGGCGAGGAACATTCCCGAGACCCCTACCAGGCTTCCGCCGATGAATACACCCAGAATCGCAGCAAATGCATTTATTCTGACTTTAGATCCTACTATCCTCGGCATTAGTATGTTATTATCAAGAAACTGAACAAAAGCTATAACTCCCAGAACAATAAAAATGGGCGCAATCTCCTGCGAAGAGGTTAATGTAAGAAGCACTCCTATCAGATTTCCAATTAGCGCCCCAACGTATGGAATCAGATTCAGGATAGCAAATATGACACCTATCAGAAGCGCATGTTTGATTCCGATCAGCATTAATATTCCTCCCAAAAGTATCGTGATGTAAGCAATTTGAATCAGAAGACCTATCAGGTAACTTTTAATGATTACTTCAGTTTCTTTCATTACCTCTTCTACTTTTTTATGCTGGCTGGTCTCAAACCAGATAAATACAAAGCGTAATAAGAGATTTTTATAGAAGAGAAAAAGGTAAATGTATATTGGCATCAAACCCAAAAATATAAAGACAGAACCGAGGGAACCTGCTGCCCCGCTTGCCATTGCACCGGCATTTGCGAGCATTTTTGCACTTTGTTCCTTCAAAAACTTAACTTGTTCCTGGGTGCTGAAATCTGTTTTTTGATTGATCCAGTTACTTAAACTTGTTAAATGAATTGATACGTTCTTTTGGATAGTCGGAAAGTCGGCGACCAGCATACTTACCTGCGCAGAGAAAAACCAGATAATAATACCTAAAAATACCGCAACCAGTAATATAGGCAGCAGTATAGCAAGGATTTCCGGGAATTTCCTTCTTCTTAAGAATCGATAGACCGGAAGGAGCATTATGCTGACAAAAAATGCTGTCAGTACGGGCATTATTATTCCTTTTCCTAAAACAAGTAAAGTTCCTAAAAGGAAAATGCCCAGTAATTCAATGGATCTTCGTACGGTTAGTGGTAAATCTTTCATAAATAAATTTGTTAATCCTTGAACGTGTCAGACACAATTAAGTTTGATCTGAAATATTGCTTAAATATTGAGCCTGATTCGCTTCAATAAAACTTTTTTCCTTTAATAAATATAGCATTAAGCTGCAAATTGAAAATGCCCGATGTTCAGGTTTGGAAATTGTAATTCTTGTGCTACATTTGCTTCGCTTTAGGTTCCCGATTTCACAATCGGGATTAAAAGGGAACCGGGTTAGAATCCCGGACAGTCCCGCTGCTGTGTTCTCCACAACGGTTATCCAATCTAATGGCCACTGTTTCCGCGCAAGGCGGAGATGGGAAGGCCGGATAAACCGGGAGTTAGTCAGAAGACCTGCCTTTACATAACAATTCATAGCTTTCGGGGATTGAAGCTTGAGTGGCATTGGTGTACAACAGGGCCATTTCTGTATTTCTTCATAATCTGTTTGCTGTGGGATAAACAAACTCACAACAAAATGAAAAAAACAAACTTATTTATCGTGGCAAGCCTGGGGCTTGTACCATCACTATTGCTTTACAGCAATTCATCTGCGCAGGACCGAAGTCCGGAAACTATCGGCGAAGTTGTAGTTACCGCGAGCCGCTCTCCCAAGAAAATTTCTGAAATCGGTAAGGTAGCAAGGGTTATTACAGCTGAAACGCTTGCTAAGAGTCAGGGACGGACACTTCCGGAGGTTTTAAACAATGTTGCTGGTATTACCATCGGTGGAAATGGAAACAACCCCGGCGATGTCAAGGCTGTGTTTATGCGAGGAGCATCTGCAGCCAATACGCTTATTTTAATTGACGGAATCCCGGTAAACGACGCTTCTGAAATCACCGGCGAGTACAACATTTCTGCAATCCCTATTGATCAGGTAGAAAGGGTGGAAATCTTAAAGGGTGGAAATTCAACTTTATATGGATCTGATGCAGTGGCGGGGGTGATCAATATCATCACGAAAAAAGGAGCTGGCAAACTTGCAGCGAATATTATCGCTACAGGGGGGAGTTATGATACCTTTAAGCAAATATTAGGCTTAAATGGCGAAATCGGGACTACCTCAGTGTCCATCAACGCCTCAAATCTTGACTCAAAAGCCTTCTCGACAGCGGCCCCGGGAAAAGGCGAGACAGATTTTGACCGGGATGGCTTTCATCAAAAGTCGATTTCATTGAATATCGGTCAGGATCTAAGCAGTAAGTTTAGTCTGAGAGGAAATTTCCAGGGAAACAATAACCAGGCTGACCTGGATAATGGCGCCTTTGCTGATGCCAAAAACTACACTTATAGCAAGACTGCATTTCTGGCTGGTCTTGGAGGGAAATACCTGCTGGATAAAGGTACTTTAGGCTTCAACTTAAGTCAGAACAACGTCCGCAACAATTATAATAACAGAGGATCAAAAACCAATAACGGGGGAAAGATCACACACCTGGAAACGAATCTGAATTATGCTTTCAACAGCTTTATTGATATAGCAAGCGGTCTTAGTTACCGGTTCTCTAAAACCGACCAGCATAATTCGTTTAGTCCTCCATTATTCGCGGATAATAATATAAAAAGTCTCTTTACATCACTTTTTATCAGATCGAATACAGGATTTCAAGCCGAATTGGGGGGACGGGTGAATGATCACAGTCAGTATGGAAGCAATTTTACATATACATTAAACCCGTCCTACCTTATTGCAAACAGGTATAAGCTCTTTGTTAACCTTTCTTCTGCTTACAGGGTACCATCCCTATACCAATTGTTCTCTCAATATGGTAATCTTAGCCTGGAGCCCGAATCTTCAGTAACTTACGAGGCAGGTTTCGATTTCAATTTTACTGATAAACTGAATCTTGCATTGTCCTATTTCAAGCGCGATGTTGATAATGTAATCGACTTCGGACAGGTTCGGCCAGGGGTGTTTGGCTATATCAATCAGAACAATCAAAAGGATAATGGATTTGAAGTAGAGCTAGGGTTTAAACCTTTTTCAAGTGTTAATCTGAACGCATTTTACGCTCATGTGAATGGAGAAGTCACCACACCATCCGGCCAGACTTTTAATCTGTTCAGGCGGCCCAAAGATTCATTTGGTCTTACCGCCGGTGTCGATGTAAGTAAGGCTTTAAGTTTTAATCTGATCTATAAATATACCGGCGACCGGAAAGACCGCTATTTTGATAGTTCAACGTTTAAAACGGTAAATGCTGATATGGAATCATATAATATGGTGGATCTGTATGCGCAATATAAGGCCTCTGCAAGGCTTAGTTTGTTCACAGATGTTAAGAATATTCTTGACGAGAATTATATTGATATCAGCGGGTATAATACGAAAGGCTTGAATTTTAATGCTGGATTTAGGTTAGATTTCAGGTAAAATTACTGGAAATCTATTTCACCGCAAGACTGTAACGAAGACTGCTTACCGCAGGCTTCGTTCTTAATTTCTGGACGGCCCGTCAGGTACCCTTCCCGAATACCGTATGCATGGTGCAATTCTTTGTTCCTTATTCTATGTGCTTTGTTCCTTATTCCATTTCCAGCCTCAAGGATAAATGGTTATTTTCGTTCAAACAAACATTTAAATGCGAAAGAAAGTAGTAGTTCTCACCGGTGCCGGCATTTCCGCAGAAAGCGGATTAAAAACCTTCCGGGATGCTGGGGGCCTTTGGGAAGGACATAACGTTTACGATGTTGCTACTCCCGAAGCCTGGGAACGCGATCCTGAACTTGTACAGCAATTTTATAATGAGCGCCGTAAATCTGTTCTTGCTGCATTGCCAAATGAAGGCCACCGGGCTCTTGTTAAGCTGGAGGAAAAGTATAAGGTGACTATTATAACCCAGAATATTGATGACCTTCATGAGCGTGCGGGCTCATCTGACATCATCCACTTACATGGGATAATCACCCGGTCTCAGTCCAGTAGAAGGCCAGATCTGACTTATCAAATCGACGGATGGGAGTTAAGAATGGGAGAGAAGTGTGAATTTGGAACTCAACTGCGCCCTCATGTTGTATGGTTTGGAGAAGCAGTCCCAATGATCGAAAAGGCTGCGCAAATTTGTCAGGAAGCCGATGTTTTTATCGTTATCGGTACTTCCTTACAGGTTTATCCGGCCGCAGGGCTGATCGATCTGGTTCCGGAATATGCTTTAAAATTCGTTGTTGATCTAAATGAGACGTCCGTATCGCGCGATGTAGAAAGAATAAAAGAGCCCGCTTCAGTTGGAGTGCCCAAATTGGTCCACGGACTATTAAACTCATGCATAAAAAAAGCCCGTCTCTAATTAAAGCGACGGGCTTTCTTTATACTATTTAGTTATGCTTTCGCGAGTACCGGAAAGCGTTTAGCTAAAAGATAGAATCCTCCGAACAATACTGCTGAATAAACCAGATTACCTAAAAGCATATTCCTAAAGAAAGGCAATGCCGCGGTATATGAAGCCATGATCCCTTCAAAATTACGCGGGTATAATGTAACGGGATAAAAGAATGAGAAATTCGTGATAAAGTAAAAAACAGATGCGCTTATAAATGAAGCCAGAATTACATTCATGGTATTTATTTTATTTCTGATCAGGAATCCACAAGTTACCATCGCGACAAAACCTGTGTATACCAGCAGACTGAATCCATTATTAAGAAACAGAAGGTCTGCAATGGCCATAGCTGCCAGAGGCATAATGAAGGCTAAGCGTTTATCATTGAATTGAGCGCCTGCAAATATTGCTAATGCACCAACCGCAGTGAAATTCCAGGTGTGATCGAATACCAATGGTATGGCGCGGCTGAATGCTGCGAGTAGTACTATAATAGTTAAAACAATAAAACGTGTAGAGTCGATTTTCATAGCTCAAAAATAAGAAAAATATTAATTGTTTCGAAAGCAAATCGATTTTATAATTATGAGTCAAAACGCATTAATTTGGCAATATAGGGGTACAAAATAATATTTTGTTTGCTATTATAGAAGTTTGTTTTTCAATTACTTACTGCTTTTTATGTGTTTTATAAGGTTCAATATAAGTTGAATAAGATGGCAATATAAGAGATTGAAACAGAATAATATTTGGTTTGAGGCAGATTGAAACTATTAATCAGTCATTTACGTATTCCAGCTCGAATAAAACAACAAGAAACAACGATGATATAGATTCCTCCCTGCGGTTAATGCCACGGTACATATCATCCCAAAACAAAACTTAAATATACATCCAATCCCGGAACCTATGATATTACTAGTTCCTACGTCTTCTAAAGCAGAACATTTCTTGATAATTGACACTTGATACTCCAGAGTTAAGCCTCGTGCCTCTTATACGCTCCGTTAAAGTCAGTTCTCATTTCAACAAAACGTCTTGCCACGCCGTCCATAAACTCAGTATCCAGAATCTGAAATATTCCATTAACACCATCCGGAATATCAAGCTCCGACAGCTTATAAATCTGTTCGAAAATTCCCTTTTCTAATTTGATAATATACTTTTGGTTCATCGAAAAGATGGTGATTTTACAATCGGGATGTGGCAGTTCAGCTATTACACGCATATGGTTGTTAGTTTATAGTTGTTGGTTGTTAGCCTGGGCGCATAAACACCAGGTACTTGGACTGGAAGTCCCTGCCTGCCGGCCAGGCAGGTTTATTCTTTGCTCTTTGTTCCTTGCTCCAAACTACTTGTCAGTTATTTGATCCCAGGTCCTTGTTCCTCGTTCTCACTTGACATCGGATTTTTGCCATTAAGCGATCCAGAGGATGAAATAATCCGGAATCGTGCAAATAATTCTTCGCTATACCAGTTCTCCTGACGTGTCTTTCTGATTACTTCACTGTGCTCTTTGGATCCATAGGCAAAGGCTTTCATGCTTTCCATATCTTTCCATATCGAAAATGTGGCCTGGCGAAAAAAAGGGGCCTCTCCAATACCTACCGAAGTGATGTATCCCGGTGATGAATCCATAAGTTTTGCAACCGGCGTCACGTTACTCCAAAAACCTTTCAGTTTACTGAAACGGATTGTGGCCCTGGTAAGCACTCCAATTGGGCCGGTAAAGCTTTCATTCGTGTGGGCGCTTCCAAATGGCTCTTGTGCATCCCATTTACCATGGCTGACTAACGGTTCGGCAATTACCGTCCATGTTTCATAAGCAAATTTACTCCACCACGATTTTATGAAAGTGCTGCCTTCAAAGTCTTCCAGGTTATCCCATACGGCGAATAATGCCCATTGCTGCCAATCCGGGTTAAGATCAAAGGTGCCATTTCGGCCGCAACCCATTAACTTCCAGAAAGAACATTTTTTGTCGAAAGAGAGGGGAATGCGGTGGACTGCCATTGCAAGCAAAGCAAAAGGAACCAGTAAGGGCTTATACCTGATAATTGTTAAAGTTACGATCATCTGATCTTTAATCTTTTCTTTAAGTGCCCTCAAAGTTATATTATCAGAAGTTATTCTTTAGGTCTTTGGTAAAAAACACAGGAATTTGACCCAGGGATTGCCCGGTATTGCCCGCGCAGTGCTAATTTTGCGCCATGTCAGAAGATTTAAATATTATAAAGGGTACTAAGGATGATCAATATCAATCTCTTATCCCTCAAATAACAGCATTGCTGGAAGGTGAAATTGACCTGATTGCAAACCTTGCGAATATCAGCGCTGCCTTGAAAGAACAATTCAATTTTTTTTGGGTTGGATTTTACCTCGTAAAAAATGAGGAATTAGTTTTAGGTCCTTTTCAGGGACCTGTAGCATGTACACGGATCAGGAAAGGAAAAGGGGTGTGCGGTGCGTCGTGGGAGCAGGGTAAAACCATTATAGTGCCCGACGTTGAAGCTTTTCCCGGCCATATAGCCTGCAGTTCAGCGTCAAAGTCAGAAATTGTCATTCCTTTGTTTAAGGCTGGAGAAGTAGTTGGAGTTCTGGATGTTGATAGTGCCGAGCTAAATGAATTTGATGAAACTGATAGTACATATTTGTCTCAGATTATTAGCCTGATAAAGTTTGAAATTGAAAAATAAGCTGCCGCTAGACTTCTACCGGCAGCCGGATGTGGTGTCTGTTGCACGCCAGCTGCTTGGAAAACATATTTACTCGAACATTGGCGGACGTCTTACCGGGGGTATTATTGTAGAAACCGAAGCATACCGCGGCCCGGATGACCGGGGTTCGCATGCATTTAATAATAAAAGGACCCCCCGGAATGAAATGATGTACAAGGCGGGTGGAGTTGCCTATATGTATATCTGTTACGGCATACATGATATGTTAAATATCGTTACAGGCACAGAAGGGATATCGCATGCAGCTTTAATTCGCGCTATAGAACCTGTTGTGGGACTTGATATTATGTGTGAAAGACGAGGTATCTTCGACAATAAAATACGATTGTGCCAGGGACCAGGAGCCCTGGCGAAAGCTCTGGGACTCTCTAAACTTCATAATGGTGCCGATTTACAGGACGACCAGATCTGGCTGACTGATGAAGGACTAAGTTATACAGATGACCAGGTTATAGCTTCTGCCCGGGTAGGGATGAACTTTGACGGACCATATAAGACTATACCCTGGCGTTTTTATGTGAAGGGTAATGCTTATGTTAGCCGGCCGCGCATCTAAACCCTATAACTAATCATAGGTTGTGCTAAGGTACCATTAGCATGGCTCCGTCCTACGTTTATCCTACGTTTATCCTACGTTTAAGGTAGTGCATAGGCAGTGCTTAGTCAGTGCTTAGTTTTGTCTAAAAATCTAAAACGGAATCCCCGCGAACGTTTTGTATATTTAAACTCATTGAACAAAATCACATTTGGCTTTGTTATTCCCCATCTAAACAAATTATGAAAGCAAGATCATTAGCAATACTAAACACCTTATCCCTGGCTTCACTAATCGTAGTTTCCTACCTGGCACAACAAAATTGGTTCTCTGATATGAATGTTGGTGAGGTTTCTGCCAAATACGAAACGGTGTTTGCACCGGCTTCTTTAACGTTTGCCATCTGGGGACTTATATATGCCTCGCTCGCTGCGTTTTGCATTTTCCATCTCATAAAAACAAATAACGATGATCCAAATGAACAAGCTGATACCGATATACGGGCTATTGGCTGGCTCTTTATACTGAATACCTTAGCAACCGGTGCATGGCTTATAGCCTGGGTTAATGAACAAATTGGTTTGTCGGTCCTTTTAATCCTTGTACAATTAATCACCCTGATACTCATTAGTGTACGGGCTCATATTGGTAATCCTGAAAGGCCCTTATCAACTATAGTGTTTTCGCAATTCCCTCTTAGTATATATTTTGGATGGATTTGTGTTGCAACTATAGCTAATATCAGTGCTTATTTAGTCTCTATCAACTGGAATGGGTTTGGAATTTCAGAAATTTACTGGACCATTATTATGATAGGGGTAACTACATTGCTTTCTCTTTTCATTATAGTAATACGCCGAAATTTTTTCTTTGGGCTTGTCATACTCTGGGCATTATACGGAATCGCTTTAAAGCGTGGTCAGGTCGACCATGTAGCATTCCAGGAAGTTATAAATGCAGCCTGGGCGGCTTTTATTATAGTAGTCCTTACTTTGCTAATCCGAATAATAAGAGCCAGGAAATTTACAAACCATCCTACAACATCATAACCCATCCCTTGAGCTTTTCTATTTGCATGCATTCAAGAGAGATCACACTTGCTTCTTCGTAAATGTTCCTGATTCTTACATGAATTGGGACATGTCGCTGATGCTCAAAACTATACGTTTAGTATTAGCCGGAGCTTCAGTCGCATATACTTAAAAAATACCAGGTTTTCATGATAAAATGCTGATTTTCAATTAATTTATTGTAAATTTGCAACATGGAAAAGCAATTCTTTACACGTTACAGGTTTATCGACACCCGTACGGGCGATCTTATCAGATATATGAATATCAATGATCGTTTAGAAGACCATGTTGAGAGATTGAAGAAAATGCAGTCACAGATCTACAATGAAATTAAAATCCCTGTAGCTTCTATTCTTTACGAACTTGCCGAACCAGCTTCTTAGAAAAGAACTGGAATCTTAAAAAGAGTAACGCTGAGGACACTAAAAGTCCCGCAGTTAGACCGTACCATACGCCGTTGGCACCCAAACCCATAGAGATCCCTAAATAGTATCCGATAGGCAAGCCTATGATCCAGTATGCTATAAACGTTATGAGCGTTGGGATATTTACATCCCCAATGCCACGTAACACTCCAAGTCCGACGACCTGAGTACCATCGAAAAGCTGAAAGAATCCTGCTATAATAAGTAATTCTGCGGCAATGCGTATAACTGACTCATCGGAGGTGTATATCCAGGGCAAATATTGGTTCAGTCCAATAAATAACATCGCTGCAACAGCCATAAAACCGAGCACTATATGATAGCTTGAAATGGCTGAAAGCCTGAGGTTCATGAAATCTTCTTTACCGAAATTATTTCCGGTTTTAATGGTTGCCGCGGATGATATGCCACTCGCCATCATGTAAGTCATTGAAGCAAGATTAATAGCCACCTGGTGGGCAGCTTGTTCTACAGCACCAATCGTTCCGATGAAAAGGGCAGCAGCGCTGAACGCACTCACTTCAAAGGTGTACTGCATTGCAACAGGTGCACCAATTTTCAGTATTGCTAAAGATCGTACCCTGTTTATTGCTGCAACCCTAAAGGATCTTATACAATCTTTGAAATACTTTGAACGCATCACATAGATCGCCATCACAATGGCCATAATAGACCTGTCCGCTAACGTGCTCCAGCCCACACCGCTAACACCCATCGGTTCTATTCCGAATAGCCCTTTGACGAAAATTATACCAAGACAGATATTAAAAAGGTTCCCCCATAATGAGATCATCATTGCTTGTTTTGTGAAGCCAAGACCTTCAGCAAACTGTTTGAAGGTCATAAATATCATCAGGGGAATTATGGAAAGACCGAGCAAGGCTAAATATGGTTTGGCTTCCCTGACAACCTCAGGCGATTGATTCATTCGATCAATTATAGCCAGGGAACCGTAATAGACGAATATATAAAGGATAATGCCTACGATTGCATTGATGATTAGACTGTTTGCCAGTAATTTGCCGCACTCCTTGAAATTCTTTCGGCCGCTTTCCTGGGCAATTAAGGGAGTCAGGCCATAAGAAATTCCCATTCCGATTACCACCACTACCATAAAGATGCTGTTGACCAATGCGACGGCTGCCAGTGGAATAGTTCCGGCGAAATGGCCCACAATGATACTATCGGCAGTATGGACCAAAGTATGGCCGAGCTGCGAAATGACAACCGGAATCGCCAGCCTAAGGTTTGTCTGGTAATGTGGTTTATATTTATAATAAATGCGCTTTACCATTACAAATAGCCGGAGGTAAGTGTCTGATCAGGATACTCAGGAAGCGGTGTAATACTCCTCTTTCTCTGTGGTATGCATTCTAATGACGCCTGAGAGTACCAGATTAACAAGTATTCGATGCGTTCGGCGGCGCGAAAGATTTAGCATGTGGCTATACTCTCTGGATGTGATGCGTTCATGCTCGTCGAGATATTCAAGCAAAGCTTTTTCTTTGGACGAATATTCAAGAAATACTCCATGCTCGTTATTTTCTCTTTTTAAGACGTCCACAACGATCTTGCTGGCAAGAACACTTTTATCGTTAACCCGAATATAAACCCACCATTTCTTGTCCTCGCCAAGAGCATAATGCGGTTTCATTTCGCTCTTTTTAATATCTACAATCAGAACAACCTTATCGTCGATATAAACTTCTTCGAACTGAGGATCCAGCGCTGGCTTGCAGTAGAAATGAGCAGCCTTTGTTAGCATATACTTCTCTTCATCCTCAGATTTCACTCCACTGATGGTGCCATCATCAGAAATTCCCACAAGAAGTCTTCCTCCTTTATTATTTGCAAACGATACCATTGTCTTGGCGATCTTTTCACAGCTGGTAATCTTCTTTTTAAAATCCTGGCTAACACCTTCACCCTCCAATATGAACTTTCTGATTTTCATCGCTGTTATATTTTGTTAGACTCTGCGAATCCCGTACTTACGACCTGCTTTCTTCCCACAGCTTTGATCACCTACTGGTAATAACCTGCCAGCGCCAGACTTTGCTCACTGGCCACTGTAAATCATCTACTCAATAAGCAACGGGTCCCTCTTCCCCCTTAAACAAGTTTCGCAGGTACACTTCGTTTTCCACTGATGCACAAACTTCACCTTTCGAATTTAGGATTTCCAGCGGGAATGCCTTTACAAATTTACCAACAGTGTTCAGCGCATGTTCAGCTTCCATCACATCATCTTCAGTTAAAACGATTTTGAAATAAAGATTAGTGCGGCCAGGTTTTAGATATTGAATATTTGCACTCTTGAGCCAGACCCGGACTTTGAATCCTCTTCTTTTTAGAATCTGGTCAAAAAGAAGCGCGTAGAAAGGATCAGAGGCGCTGAATATGGTCCCTCCAAAAATGGAGTTGTTATAATTCGTATTGAGAAAGCTTTTGGATATCTTGACATGTACGCCGCCAAATCCTTTGTCGAACTTTTTTACCCATATCCGTTGGAAGAACAGGGGTGGATAGAACCTCATGGCCCACTTAAGCGTATTTTCCGAAACTACCATAAATGCAATATCAGTAAAACCGTGAGATTACAAAAATATTCAAAATTATTATGTCATCAGCTTGATAAGGTGATCAGCCAGTTGATTGTATTATGCCGAGGCTATTTTGGTTTCTCGTTTTTGTTTGTAGATTGACCGCTCAAATGAAAAATATGGATCAAACAGCTACAAATAAAAAAAACGTCAGGCTTATAATTATCGTCGCCGCACTAGGCTATTTTGTCGACATCTATGACCTTATTCTTTTCTCCGTTATAAGGGTAAAAAGTTTAAAGGGTTTGGGTGTACCAGACAGTGACCTGCTTGACGTTGGTACGATGCTAATCAACAGCCAGATGTTTGGGATGCTGATCGGCGGGCTGCTTTGGGGTATTATTGGTGATAAGCGTGGGAGAATTAGTGTACTCTTTGGTTCAATCCTTCTTTATTCTCTGGCGAATTTGGCAAATGGCTTTGTTACGTCTGTGCCAGCCTATGCGATTATCCGCTTTATTGCCGGAATCGGTCTTGCTGGTGAACTCGGTGCCGGAATTACTTTAGTCACTGAAACTATGAGCAAAGAAAACCGCGGATATGGTACCATGATCGTAGCGGGAGTTGGTTTGTTAGGAGCAGTCGCAGCTGCATTAGTTGGAGACCATTATGCCTGGGAAACATCTTACATCATTGGCGGCGTCATGGGCTTGCTGCTATTGGGGCTTCGGGTGGGTCTTGCTGAATCAGGTATGTTTAAAAATGTCAAAAATGATGGGATAAGCCGGGGAAATATTTTCATGCTTTTTAATGACAAAGCCCGATTTAAGAAATATCTGAGCTGTATACTTATTGGGATTCCGCTTTGGTTTGTTGTAGGTGTACTTGTTACTTTTTCACCTGAATTTGGAAAAGAGCTGAATGCTACCGAGCCTATTTCGGCGGGTACAGGAATTATGTGGTGTTACATAGGCATAGCAATCGGCGACATAGTCGCTGGATTTATGGCTCAAATGCTCCGCTCGCGAAAAAAGGTGATGTTAACATTCCTTATACTTACCGCGATAAGTATCGTTGTTTATCTGAACGCGGAAGGTATGACTTCCCAGCAATTTATTTGGCTTGCTTTATTTCTGGGATTTTCCTCAGGATATTGGGCAACCTTTGTGACTATTGCATCAGAGCAATTCGGCACGAATCTGCGTGCTACCGTAACTACCACAGTGCCAAACTTTGTGAGAGGTTCATTAGTTCTTGCAACACTTTCTTTTACAGCATTAAAGGGCAGTATGGGTATTATAAATAGTGCTATGACTGTAGGGTTCGTTTCAATTGCGATCGCGCTCATTGCATTGTACCAGTTGAAAGAGACTTTTGGTAAGGATTTGGATTATGTGGAAATAAGCTGATTAAGATTTGAGGTGGATAACCTTTCAGCTTATCAAAGTATAATTCTCTTGAAAATAATCGCCATTTTTGGGAAATGATCACAAAGGAACAAATCTCTGATGCCTACAAGCAGATCCAGGATGAAATATGTGCTGGGCTGGAATTGGCCGACGGCAGTGCGAAATTTGAAGAAGAACTTTGGACTAGAGAGGGCGGGGGTGGTGGAAGAACAAGGATTATCCAGAATGGTAATTTCCTTGAAAAGGGAGGTGTAAATTTTTCTGCCGTTGAAGGCAAACTTCCGGAAAACATTAAAAAAGCTTTTGGTGTAAGTGAAGATGATTTTTTTGCTACTGGAGTTTCCATTGTAATTCATCCCAATAATCCATGGATACCAATAATTCACATGAATATCAGGTATTTCGAAATGAACTCTGAATCAGCTAAGGAATTAAGATGGTTTGGTGGCGGAATAGATCTAACCCCGCATTACGTGATTGACGAAGATGCTCGTTTTTTCCATAAGAGCCTAAAAGCTGCTTGTGATAAGTTTAAGCAAGATTTTTATTCCAAGTTTAAGAAATGGGCAGACGATTACTTTTTTATAAAGCATAGAAATGAAACAAGGGGAGTAGGCGGTATTTTCTATGATCGGCTGAACCCAGATTCTACTTCACTTAGCTGGGAAGAGATTTTTGAGTTTTCAAAAGCGGTAGGTAGAACTTTTCTGCCGGTATATGCTGAACTCATTTCCAGAAACAAAAATAAAGCTTATACACAGGAGCAGAAGGATTGGCAATATCAGCGCAGAAGCAGATATGTTGAGTTCAATCTGGTATACGATGCCGGTACAAAATTCGGTCTGGAAACCAACGGCCGGATTGAATCTATCCTGATGAGTTTACCCCCGCAGGCTAATTGGGTATATGATTATAGGCCGCAACCCGACTCTGAAGAAGAAAAAACTCTAAATTTATTGAAAAAAGGGATAAACTGGATCTAATACTATAAAACCTGCATGTGCATACTACTCAAAAAAACGTTATGAATATAAGCTCATGCAAGCTTGCCTAAAACCGTTCGGACAAGTTTCATCAGCATTAAAAACAATTATATACATATGAAAACAATATTAGCAAGATCATTAGCAGGCATATGTCTGGTTCTTATTACAGGATGCTCATCGTCTGAAGTTGAAGGGAAATGGCAATATGATGGTGGCGTTTATAATGGTAAAGCCCGTAATGCTGCCACCGAATTTCTTATGCAAAGGACCTATAAAGCAGATACTTATGAAGCTTTTCTCCTTGAAGGCCAGGCTGAGCCCGAACTGTATAATTCCGGCACTTATGAAATAAAGGGGGATAGCATTCTGATCACCAGCAAATTCAGTACCCAGCCTTCGCAAAATGATAATGTGACTATTGCATATAAGTTTAAAACCGAGGGCGATAAAATGACAACAAGCGGGGTTCTGCCAAATGGGATGGTTGTGGAGGAATATTGGAAGAAAATTGATTGAGTTGACAGTCGAAAGTGGAGAGTTCAAAAAGGTGAAAAGATGAAAGGGCAGCCAGTAAGCTGTTCAGTCAATTGAAAAAATGTCGTTATTAGGATTATTGAGGCTGCAATTCGCGGCCTTTTGTTGTTTGCATCATAGTGTAAGGAGTGAACATCTAACTTATCATATACAACGTTTGAAAGTAACCCTTATGACGTTCAGCCTAACAAACATCCTATTGTAAAATTCTTAAGGGAAAATATTTTGTTTAAATATTTATACATAAATTTAAACAATGAATTTGTTTTCTATTTCACAGCTTTCTCAGTATTCAGGAATAAAGCCGCATACCATCAGGATTTGGGAGCAGAGATATCATGCGTTGAAGCCTGATAGATCAGAAGGCAATACTCGCTATTATAATAGTGACCAATTGCGTCGCCTATTAAATATTGTAAGTCTGATGAATAGTGATCATAAGGTTTCAGAGTTATGTACAATGCCTGACGACAAACTTTCCGAACTTGTGCTGGAAAGGAAATATACAATTGCCAGCGAAGTGTCGGAGTATTTCGTATCGCAATTGATAGCAGCAGGTATGGCATACAATCAGGAACAGTTTGAGGAGCTTTTTGAACAGTGCGTTTCTAAATACGGTATTTCACAGACCTACAAAATCATCATACATCCAATGCTGGTGCGAGTTGGCCTGATGTGGTCAGCAAATTCAATTCCAAGTGTTCAGGAGCATTTCATCAGCAACATTCTCCGTCAGAAACTATTAAGGTCTATAGATTCATTACCCCCGGCTCGGCCACAATCAGCGAAATGGCTTCTTTTTCTACCCGAGGATGAATTTCATGAGATAGGATTACTTTTCGCTGCCTTTGTTATCCGTGAATCAGGTAACAAAGTTGTGTATCTAGGAAGCAGTGTATCTCCTGAAGCGGTGATTGCAGCTGTAAGGGATATTAAGCCGCAATTCCTGTTATTATTTTTGGTACATTATAACCAGGTTGAAGATGTCCAACAGTATCTGAGTAAGTTAGACGGCGGATTAGATAAAGAATCTATTTATGTCGCGGGAAATTTTAAACTGCTCAACCAGATAATCTTTCCTGAGAAAGTCCACTGGCTCCGGGAAATAGATTCTTTGGAGAAACTATTACAAAATCATCCGAAAACTTTATATGTCTAGAATAGCGATCATAGGTTCCGGATTCTCTGGTTTAAGTGCAGCCTGTTACCTTGCTGCAGCTGGACATGAAGTGAATGTGTATGAAAAAAATTCAACGGTTGGCGGACGAGCACGGCAATTCAGTACGGACGAAGGGTATGTATTTGACATGGGTCCAAGCTGGTATTGGATGCCCGACGTTTTCGAGCGTTTCTTTGGAGATTTCGGTCACAAGGTTTCCGATTTTTATGAACTAAGTTTATTATCTCCCTCTTTTGATGTAGTTTTTCCGGAAAATGAAACGGTCAGCGTTCCGGAGAATTATTCTAAACTTCTTTCTTTGTTTGAATCAATCGAACCTGGCAGTTCTATCCAGCTTGATAAATTCATGAATGAAGCAAAATTTAAATATGATACAGGGATGGGGAAACTGGTTTATAAGCCAGGTGTATCAATCATGGAGTTTGCTGATCTTGACCTTGTTAAAGGCGCCGTGCGTCTTCAGGTGTTCAGCTCTTTTAGCAGCCATGTTCGAAAATATTTCTCAAACCCCAGGCTTATTGCTCTTATGGAATTTCCGGTACTATTCCTTGGTGCTATGCCTCAGGATACCCCGGCCCTTTATAGTCTGATGAATTATGCCGGTTTAAAATTAGGCACCTGGTATCCAAATGGAGGGTTTGGCAAAGTAACAGAAGGAATTCAGGCTCTTGCCGAAAGTTTTGGAGCTAAGTTCCACTTCAATAGCCCCGTTTCAAAGATTAATATCGATAAAAATCGGGTAACAAGCCTGAATGTTAATAATGAAGATATAAAAGTTGACGCTGTTATTGCTTCCGCGGATTATCATCATGTAGAAGACAAATTGCTTCCTGAATCCTATCGAAATTATTCAAACGAATATTGGGAAAAGAAGACTTTTGCGCCTTCATGTTTGATTTTCTATCTCGGACTAAGTAAAAAAGTGGAAAAGCTTAATCATCATACTTTATTTTTCGAGGAAGACCTGCTTGAACACTCTAAGGAAATATATAAGAAACCTAAATGGCCGGCGAAACCTCTCTTTTATGTTTGCTGCCCGTCAAAATCGGATGAGTCGGTGGCACCTTCCGGCCATGAAAATCTTTTTCTTTTAATGCCAATTGCCCCCGGCCTGGAGGACAGTGAAGAAATGAGAGAAAAGTACTTTAAAATAATGGTCCGCAGACTAGAGAAGCAAGTAGGGGCTGAAATTTTGGACCTGATTGACTTTAAGCGTTCATATTGCGTGAGCAATTTTATTGAAGACTATAATTCCTATAAAGGGAATGCCTACGGATTGGCAAATACACTGATGCAAACTGCAATACTTAAACCAGGTGTAAAAAATAAAAAGATCAGCAATCTTTACTACGCAGGCCAACTGACTGTTCCTGGTCCGGGTGTTCCGCCAGCATTAATCTCCGGAAAGATCGTGGCACAAATGCTACTTGAATATTTTAAAAAGAAAGTATATGAAGAATCTATTTGATAATCTCTCTGTTGAGATCAGCAAAATGACTACAAGAACCTATAGTACTAGTTTCTCGATGGGCATATACTTTATTGATGCACGCCTTAGAAATGAGATTTATTCAATCTATGGTTTTGTACGCCTCGCTGATGAAATTGTCGACAGCTTTGATGGTTTCAAACAACGCCACCTTCTTGCCAAACTTAAAGAGGATACTTATGAGGCCATTCAGGGGAAGATATCAATAAACCCTATACTTAACTCCTTTCAATATGCTGTAAATAAACACAGTATAGATTTAAACTTAATAGAAACATTCCTGAATAGTATGGAAATGGATCTGGAAAAAGTTTCTTATAATACCGAGAATTACAACCAGTATATTCTTGGTTCGGCAGAAGTAGTCGGCCTGATGTGCCTGCATGTTTTTACCGAAGGCGACAAAGAAAAATTTGAGGATCTAAAACCTTATGCGATGAAATTAGGTGCGGCTTTTCAAAAAGTAAATTTTTTAAGAGATATAAAGGACGACTACCAGATACTAGGCAGGTCTTATTTCCCCGATGTGAACATGCGGGATTTTGACCGATTATCTAAGGAACAGATCGAAGCTGAAATTGAAGACGATTTCGCTGTTGCGCTGGAAGGAATCAGGATGCTGCCAGGTTCGTCAAAACGGGGAGTTTACCTGGCTTATATATATTATAGAACCTTATTTAACAAAATAAAGAGTCTGCCAGCTGATCGGGTTCTTACTGAGCGCGTCCGGATTAACAATGGACGAAAACTGGGACTTATGATAAATTGCCTGGTACAAAATAAAATGAATTGGGTATGAAATTGATAATGTGTCTTTTGGTATTTTTTTCTGGTTCATATCCGGCAAATGATCCTTCTGTTGGCTCTGTAAGGCTTAAATTTCACAATTCAATGTCATCTGAAAGAATATGTAAAGCCCTGATCACGCAGTTAGGGCCTTATAATGAAAAAAACAACCCTTTACTAATGGGATACCGTGCCGGAGCAACTATGCTCATGGCCAAGCATTCCCTGAACCCCTTTAATAAACTTTCTTATTTCAAGAAAGGAAAAACTATGCTTGAAAAAGCTATCCAGGCAGAAAATAACAACGTAGAATTGCGGTTTTTGAGATACACAATACAAACAAATGTTCCTTCATTTTTAGGTTACAGCAGTGAATTAATCAAAGATCGGTCATTTTTACAACGATCAGTTGCAGGCGTAAGAGATGCTGAACTGAAGAAGATTATCACAGCCTATTTAAAAGAGAAAAGCTAAGCTGATCATGAGCGGAAGTATAATAAAAAATGATAATGATCTATTAATTCTGGTTGACGAGAACGATAATGAGGTGGGATCGATGGAGAAATTATCTGCCCATCAGCAGGGTATTTTGCACCGTGCTTTCTCTGTCTTCATTTTCAATTCTATGGGTTTCTTAATACTTCAGCGACGGGCGATGGATAAATATCATTCTCCCGGATTATGGAGTAATACCTGCTGCAGTCATCCCCGAAAAGGGGAGACAACACCCGACGCTTGTTCCAGACGGTTAATTGAAGAAATGGGAATAAAATGTCATTTAAATTATGCGTTTAGTTTTACCTATCGGGCCGAATTCGGAAACGGTTTGATTGAGCATGAATTTGATCACGTGTTTTTTGGCAAAAGTGATAAAATTCCCAAACTCAACCCTCAGGAGGTTATGGATTGGAAATATATCTCTCTAAATGAGTTACAAAAAGAAATTACTGCCCATCCGGAAAATTACACTGAATGGCTAAAGATCTGCCTTCCAAAAGTTACAGAACATATAGGGATAATCAAAAATGATTTATACATTCAAAAGTGAACAATTTCTAAAAACCGACATCGTTACAGCCTGGGATTTTTTCTCCTCAGCTAAAAACCTGGCACGAATTACTCCTCCGGAGATGGCTTTTAAAATTCATACTCCGTTAGATAATATCGAAGTCTATGAAGGCATGATTATAGATTACACCGTTAAACCTCTTCTGGGAATTCCGTTGAAATGGCAGACAGAAATTTGCCAGGTAAAGAAGCCCCTGCTATTTACAGACAGACAGTTGAAAGGGCCTTACTCACTCTGGGAACATACGCATAAATTCGTAGAAAGAGATAATGGAGTTTTAATGCAGGATGAAGTAAAGTATGCGTTACCTTTAGGACTAATTGGTGAACTAGCTCATAACATTGTAGTAAAGAAGAAGATAAAAAGTATATTTAAATTTCGTGAGAAAGCGCTGAACGAGTTATTTAAATAGGGAATGAACGAGCCAAAAAAATACAAGAATATACTGGTGACCGGTGCCACAGGGCTCATTGGGAGTAGAATCGTGAGACATCTTCAGCAAAGGGGCCACAAAATAAAAATACTCACACGGGATCCCTCAAGAGTAAAAAATATTGAGGCCTTTCACTGGGATATTGAAAAAGGGCAGATTGATCCGGATTGTCTGAATGGAATTGATACTATAATCCATCTCGCAGGGGCCGGAATAGCTGATAAACGCTGGACTAAAAAGCGAAAGAAAGAAATCGTGGATAGCCGTGTGAAATCGACAAGATTGCTTTTTGACACCATTGGAAATACAGGTTCTAAAATTGAAACAATTATTTCTGCATCTGGAGCTGGATATTATGGTAACCGTGGAGATGAAATATTAACCGAGGAAAGCAGCAATGGAACGGGCTTTTTAGCGGAATGTTGCAAGCAATGGGAAGATGCTATTGATGAAGGCCGAAGTTTTTGTGATCGCATTGTAAAGCTTAGAATCGGTATAGTGTTAACCAGGCATGGAGGAGCATTGGTAGAATTGGAAAAGCCAGTAAATTTTTTCGCCGGGGCATCACTTGGAAGCGGGAAACAGTGGATCCCGTGGATACATTTATTCGATATGATATCTATTTTCGAAAAAGTTGTTGAAGACCCGGGATACCATGGTGTTTACAATACTTCAAGTCCATTTCCTGTAACGAATTCCGAGTTTACCCGAACAATTGCGAAAAAACTTCACAGACCGGTATGGCCTGTGAATGTACCTGAATTTCTGTTGCAATTGCTTCTCGGCGAAATGAGCGAAGTGGTATTGATAAGTGACCGTAATTCTGCGCGAAAATTGCTAAATGCAGGATTCCAGTTTCGTTATCCCGCGCTTGACGATGCACTTACTGAAATCTACGCCCAGTAGGTATTAATGAAACAGGAAATATGCATATGCTGGTTCAGGCGTGATCTGCGTTTGAATGACAACACTGCATTTTATCACGCACTCCATTCGCCTTATCCGGTCTTACCTGTATTTATCTTCGACCCGGAAATACTCAGTAAGCTTACAGATAAAAATGACAAACGAGTTTCTTTTATTTACCAAACACTTCAGGATCTTAACAAACAATGTCAGGAACACGGTTCATCTTTTTATGTAATATATGATAGGGTAGATGAGGCTTTCAAGAAACTTTTCGAAGAGTTTGAGATAAAGGAAGTTTACCTGAATCACGATTATGAACCCTATGCAATTAGCAGGGATCAGCGAATTCAAGACCTGGTAGAAGCTAAAGGACTTACATTTTATACTTTTAAAGACCAGGTTATTTTTGAAAAGTCTGAAATTACAAAATCAGATGGCTCTCCATATACCGTCTTTACGCCATATGCTAACAAATGGCGGCAACTTTTTAATCAGCATCAGATGAAAGAATTTCCCAGTGAAAAGTATCTTTCAGGATTACTGCAAATAAAAAGGCAATTTTCCCCCTCGATGGCAGAAATGGGATTTCAGGATATTAACCCTGAAATTATGCCTTTAAATATCGATGAAACAACCATCGCTTCGTATCAAGATACGCGCAATATTCCGGCGATCCCAGGAACGAGCCAGGCCAGTCCGTATCTTCGGTTTGGAACGCTGAGCATCCGCAATTTGGTGAAACTTGCCTGCAAGTGGAATGCTACCTGGCTCAGTGAGCTGATATGGCGTGAGTTCTTTATGATGATCCTTTACCATTATCCACATGTAATCAATCATAGCTTTAAAAGGAAGTATGACACGATTTCCTGGAGAAACAATGAAAAGGAATTTGAATTATGGTGTAAAGGGGAAACGGGCTATCCAATTGTTGATGCAGGGATGCGCCAGCTGAATGAAACAGGCTGGATGCATAATAGAGTACGAATGATTGTGGCAGGTTTTCTGACAAAGCACTTGCTGATTGACTGGCGCTGGGGAGAAGCTTATTTTGCTCATAAACTTCTTGATTACGAACTTTCATCAAATAATGGTAACTGGCAATGGGCTGCTGGCAGCGGCTGTGATTCCGCCCCATATTTCAGGATATTTAATCCCGCAGCACAGACCAAAAAATTTGACCCGAAACTGATCTATATAAAAACCTGGATAAAGGATTTTAATAAATATCACCTCCCGCCCATAGTTGATCATGAATTCGCCAGAAAAAGGGCTTTGGAAGTTTATAAGAAGGCTTTAAGCGAAGAATAAGAAACAATATTTCCGAATCAAAATATTCAGTCACAATTAAAATAAGGGGTTAATCTGCTTAGGATTTTCTAATAATTACGGTCAATTTCTGCCACCTGAATATTTTTCCATTACGGTCATAAAGACCATGATTTTTGCTACCTTCGCATGGCTTAAAAAGCGAAGGTTTGACAATGCTCGCAAAGGCATTCAAATAAAACAAAGACAATAAATCAGAATATCAATAAAACATGGCTGAAGATACAGAAAACGATAATTTAGCACCTCAGAACGATAGGATAATACCCATTAATATAGAAGAGGAAATGAAGTCAGCTTACATCGATTATTCGATGTCTGTAATTGTTTCCCGCGCACTTCCAGATGTCCGCGACGGACTAAAGCCTGTACACAGAAGAGTCCTTTACGGAATGCTTGACCTTGGTGTAACAAGTAGCAAGGCTCACAAGAAGTCGGCTCGTATCGTCGGTGATGTATTAGGTAAGTACCATCCCCACGGAGATTCGTCTGTCTATTTTGCGATGGTACGGATGGCACAGGAGTGGAGTCTTCGTTATCCGATGGTCGACGGACAGGGAAATTTTGGTTCTGTTGATGGTGACTCTCCTGCTGCTATGCGTTATACAGAAGCGCGTCTGAAGAAGATCGCCGAAGAAATGCTCGCCGATATCAATAAAGATACCGTTAACTTCCAGCTCAATTTTGACGATACCCTCGAAGAGCCGACAGTACTTCCTTCACGTGTGCCAAACCTACTTGTAAATGGTGCTTCTGGTATCGCCGTAGGTATGGCCACCAATATGCCTCCGCATAATCTAACTGAGGTTGTAAATGCAACGATATCATACATTGAAAATAATGAAGTAACTGTAGCTGAACTGATGCATCATGTAAAGGCTCCTGATTTTCCAACAGGAGGAATCATTTACGGATACTCAGGAGTTCAGGAAGCTTTTGAAACGGGTCGCGGCCGGATTGTAATGCGGGCCAAAGCGGAGATTGAAGTGTATAAAGGCGACCGGGAGAGGATTATTGTGAATGAGATTCCATATCAGGTTAATAAAGCTAATATGATCGAGCAAACCGCCGGTCTTGTGAATGATAAAAAAATTGAAGGAATCAGTGAAATAAGAGATGAATCTGACCGTGATGGAATGCGTATCGTCTATGAAATAAAACGTGACTCCAATGCTTCGATTGTTCTTAATAATCTCTTTAAATATACAGCACTCCAAACATCATTCAGTGTAAACAATATAGCGCTTGTAAACGGGCGGCCAATGTTGTTGAATCTTAAAGATCTTATCAGACATTTTGTTGATCACCGCCACGAGGTGGTTGTGAGAAGAACCAAATTTGATCTTGCCGAAGCGGAAAAACGGGCACATATACTTGAAGGCTTATTAATTGCCCTTGATCATCTTGATGAAGTGATAAAATTGATTCGCGCCTCTAACAGTCCGGATGATGCGAGAATGGGTTTAATGGAAAGCTTTAGCCTTTCTGATATACAGGCCAGGGCTATCCTGGATATGACTTTGCGTCGTCTAACCGGACTTGAAAGGGATAAAATCAAAGAGGAGTATGCAGAATTGATGAAGACGATAGAATATCTGAATCTTATATTGGCTGATGAAGCTTTGCGGATGAAGATAATTACAGACGAGCTTATCGAAATCAGAGATAAATTCGGAGATGAACGCCGGACCTCAATCACCCATTCTGCAGATGATATGCGTATGGAGGATTTTATTGTAGATGAAGAAGTAGTTATTACCATTTCCCATGAAGGATATATCAAACGTACTCCCTTAACTGAGTATCGTAAACAGGGTAGAGGTGGTAAAGGTTCGATGGGCTCGCAATCACGTGATAAAGACTTTATCGAGCACATTCTCATTGCTACCAATCACAATTACATGCTCTTCTTTACTGAAACGGGCAAATGTTTCTGGTTAAGAGTATTTGAAATACCTGAAGGAACCAGAACTAGTAAAGGACGTGCGATACAGAATGTAATTAACATTCCTAAAGAGGAGAATATAAAAGCTTATATAAAAGTTGTAAATCTTAAAGATCAGGAATACCTGGAGAACAACTTTATCATAATGTGTACCAAGAAAGGCACAATTAAGAAAACTTCGCTTGAGGCTTATTCACGTCCACGAGCAAATGGTATAAATGCTATTAACATAAATGAAGGTGATCAGTTGCTGGAAGCCTGTATGACAACTGGCTCGAGCGAGATAGTGATGGCACTCCGCTCCGGAAGAGCTATCAGGTTCAATGAATCAACTGTACGTCCGATGGGAAGGACTGCGACGGGAGTGCGCGGCATAACACTGGCTCATGCAAAGGATGAGGTAGTAGGCATGATAAGTATTAATAATCCTGAGGTAACCGTACTGGTAGTTTCTGAAAACGGCTACGGTAAGCGTACTGATATTGAAGATTATCGCGTTACTAATAGGGGAGGTAAAGGTGTCAAGACTATCAATGTTACCGAAAAAACGGGCGAACTTGTTGCAATTAAAGATGTTACCGATAATGATGATCTGATGATCATTAACAAATCCGGAATAGTTATTAGAATTGGACTGAGTGATCTCCGTGTTATGGGTCGTGCAACTCAGGGCGTACGTTTAATCACCTTCAAAGGTGATGATTCAATTGCTTCGATCACAAAGGTTGAACATGAAGACGAAATTGAAGACGAAACAGAAAGTGCTGAAGGTGAAACTGCCACAAAGCAAGATGATACTAATACCGAATCTAGTCCTGAAAAAGATAAATCAGAAGATACAGAAACACCTGAAACTGAATAATTAAAAATGAAGGGAATATTTATATTTCTTTTTTCTTCACTGCTACTGTTCATTGCATCTGTGCAGGCTCAAACCCTGAATACTAAAGATGCAATGAACAGTCTAGCAAAATATTCTGCATCAGGTGATATAAAAGATCTTGAAGCGTCGCGCAAGCTAATAGATGATGCCTATAAAACAAAATCCGATTCTAATACATTTAAAAATAACCTTATCAGAAGCCTGGTTTATTCAACTCTGTCCCGGGCCGATTCTAATCTGAAACTAAAACACGCAAAGGATCCAATTATCGTCGCTCTTCATTCTCTGAACTTTGTAAATTCATCAAAATCTGCCTCCGATGCTGTTGAAGAGATTGAATACATTAAAGGTCAGCTGAAGCAGAGCTACTTATACCGGGCAAAAACCTCATTCAGGGAGCGGCGATTCAATGAAGCAGTAAAGTATTTTACGATTCTCGACTCTATAGAACAGAATAATAATTCAATTACTCATAATCTTGCTTTGCTGCATCAGGAATTGGGTAATAATGAACAATCATCGTTTTATTATAGAAAACTTATCATCCAGAAACCTAAACCGGAATATTTCCTGGTGCTGGCTAATTTGTATGAATTAATGGGAGACGAGAATAACGCTGTAAAAACACTGATAAGCGGGAGTGATGCTTTCCCTGATAACCGGGATCTTGTGTTTAAACTTATTAATATTCTGGCGAATCGTAATGATTATGTTGAAATCGCTAAATTTACAGAGAGGGCTCTAAAATTAGATGAATCAAATATCAATTTAAACTATCTTGCTGGCTTTGCTAGTGAAATGACAGGTAACGTATTAAGAGCCGAAGAGTACTATAAGGGTGTTTTAAATATCAATCCGAATAATTATGAAGGTAATTATGCGTTAGGGTTACTGTATCTTAATCTGTATTTGAAAGATACCAGTAAGACAAGCATGATGTATATTTCTAAATATTACCTGTCAAAAGCAAACGAAATCGATCCAAATGAGTTAAAGTCATTAACATCTTTATCAATTTTGTATAAACATACGGGTGACAAAGAAGAACTTCAAAAAATAAATAACAGAATAAACCAACTCAAATTAAATTAGAATAACATGAAAATTAAATCTTTCATTTTAGCGGCTGTGTTTACAGCTTCCTCGGTGTTAGTATATGCTCAGAAGGGGGAAGTAGCAAATGCTAAAAAAAATTATGACAGTTTCGTCAGCCTAAAAGATGCTAACTCTATGCCACTGGCGCTTCCAAATCTCAAGAATGCAAAAGCATCAGTTGATAAAGCTGTAGCAAATGAGAAGACTGCCTCAGATCCAACTGCATGGACTTACAAGGCATTAATTTATGCTGAGATGGCATTATTGGATACTGTTCCAGCGTCATCCAAACCACTCATCACCGAATCGCAAGCTGCATACAAGAAAGCACTTGAGTTGGACAAGGATGGTTCCAATAAGGCAAATCTTGACCACCTAAATACTGCTTTGTTTAGTCAGTATGAACTAAACCAAGGCGTAAGAGCTTACCAGTCAAATAACTTTGCTGATGCCTTTACTTCTTTCACCAATGCGTTGAATTACCGTCCCGGGGATACAACGATAACGTATTATGCAGGTCTATCGGCTATAAATTCCAAAAATTATGACGCTGGTATAAAAAACTACGAGCAATTAACGAAGACCAATTTCTCAGCTAACAATCAAATTTACCTGGATCTTTCTCGGCTTTACTCGATGAAAGGAGACACTGCTAAAGCCATTAGTATAGCCGGAGAAGGTGCTATGAAATATAACGATGCTGCATTGGCTACTCAGGAGATCGAGTTAAGTTTAATGTCAGGAAAGCAAAAAGAAGTGATTACAAAAATTGCAGACCAGGCTAAGAGAGATCCAAAGAATAAATTATATCCATATTATTTAGGTATAGCATACAGTACTGTGGGCGATGTTGTCAAAGCAGAGGAATCTTATTTACAGGCTATCGCAATTGATCCAAATTTTGCAGACGCAAATATCAACTTAGGAGGTGTAATGCTGAATAAAGGTATTGCTTTATACAATGAGGCTAATAAACTTCCACCGTCACAACAAAAAGAATACGACGTAGCAATGAAAAAGGCAGCTGGAGAGTTTGATAAGGCCTTTCCATATCTTCAGAAAGCTGCTGAGCTAGACCCTAAGTCGAGAATTGCTCTTGAAAACCTTAAGACATATTATCTGGTAAAGAAAGATAATGCCAAAGTAGATGAATTGAGTAAAAAGCTAGAAGCTCTTTAATATCATAATTAAGCTATTTATTATCAGCCTGGGTCTCAACCCGGGCTTTTTTATTGTTTCTTCAATTCTGCTTGGGCTAGGCGATAAGTCGAAAAGGTTTTTTCTCTATTTAACATAATATTAATTATAACACCACTGGTACTGAGACAATGCTCGTGGTTTTTCAATTTATTAAACAATTGTTTTATCGATCCTCTGTGAAATGCAAAGTGCCTGCAAAATGCATTTCGCCTTTTAAAAATGCTTGTTTATAATAAAGTTTAAAGTATTATCAATTTTCCTTACCTTTGATATTATATTAATAAATAACACAATGCAAAAAGAAGGTACAGTAAAGTTTTTTAATGAAACTAAAGGATTCGGGTTCATCGTGCCCGCTGAGTCAGGTGAAGAGGACGTTTTTGTTCACTCATCAGGTTTAATTGATCAAATTCGTGAAAACGATAAAGTTCAGTACGAAGTTGAGCGTGGCAAAAAAGGCCTAAACGCTGTTAATGTGAAAGTTGTTTACTAAATCAACATATTCATTGAACAAAAAAGCCCCCGAGAAATCGGGGGCTTTTTTAATTATATAAGCTTCCATTTAAGCATTACAAGAGGTCATTAGCCAGGTTTGCCAGTTCGCTTCTCTCGCCTTTTTGCAACGTTATATGTGCATAAAGTGGATGGTTCTTTGCTTTATCTATCAGGTAGGACAATCCATTACTTTCTGCATCAAGGTAAGGCGTGTCAATCTGATAAATATCACCGGTAAATACGATTTTGGTGTCTTCGCCAGCCCGTGAAATAATAGTTTTTATCTCATGTGGAGTAAGGTTTTGGGCCTCATCTACGATGAAAAATATTTTGGTCAATGTACGCCCGCGAATAAAAGCTAACGGAGCGACATATATTTTTTCCGAAAGAATAAATTCATCAATTTTAGCCTGGGCCTTATCGTCATCAGCTAGTTGATCTTTAATAAACTTCAAATTATCCCATATAGGTGCCATATATGGGTCAATTTTCGACTTAATATCTCCAGGCAAAAATCCTATATCTTTGTTGCTCAAAGGTACTATCGGACGAGTAACAAAGATCTGCCTGTAGCTTTTTCTTTGCTCCAGGGCACTTGCCAGGGCTAATAGCGTTTTCCCGGTGCCGGCATTGCCCTGAATTGAAACAAGCTTGATTTCCGGATTCATTAAAGCGTGAATAGCAAATGCCTGTTCCGGGTTTCTGGGTTCAATATTATAGACAGACTGGCTGGAAATATGCTCCAGCTGAAATTTCTTTGGATTGTAAAATGCTGAAGCTGTTTTGGTTTTACTGTTTAGTATGAAAAAATGATTTTCGTGCGGAATACTGATACCGGTTTTTTCAATAGGACTTATTTTTTTTGTAATGAGTTCGTCAATCACTTTATTGGTAAGATTATTTACAATCGTTTTACCAGTATAGAGCTCTTCCACATTCTTCACCTTCCCTGTCTCATAGTCTTCTGCAAAAAGATTAAGAGCTTTAGCCTTCAACCTGAGACAGATATCCTTTGAGACAAGGATAATTTTTTTCGAGGGATATTGTTCCTGCAAGCTTAGCGCAGCATTTAATATTCGGTGATCGAATTTGCCCTCACCAAAGATTTTTTCAGCATCAGCGTGAGCTGGGATATTATCCATAACCACTTTGAAGCTGCCTCTCCCCTTCCCTTTCAGTGGAATCCAGTCATTTAACAAAAACTTTTTGGAGATATTATCCATCAAGCGGATAAAACTCCTTGCTTCATAATTACGGGTATCATTTCCAGCTTTAAAGTTATCGAGCTCTTCAAGTACCTGGATCGGAATGGCTACATCGTGTTCCTGGAAGTTTTGGAACGCATCATGTTCATAAAGAATTACAGAAGTATCAAGAACAAATATTTTGGCCGATGATGTGGCTGTAGAATTATCTTTTCCCATTTAATCAAAAATAAGAAAAACACCAGAAGGTTTGCGGAGTAAGTGAAATTGTGTAAAAAAGAAAAACGGAAATCTTACTCTTTCGATTGGGATCTCCGTTTTAACTTTTTCGCAACCTTAGTCGCTCAAAGTATTAATTCTTCTTTACTTTGGCTGGTTCGTTCCCGCAGGCCTTTTCAAACCTTTAGTATCCGTTGACCCTTACTTTCTCATCACACCCATTCCATAGAATGTTTGCAACATAGGTAACGCCTGTCCTTTGGAGCTTGTCCTGTCAGCCTTTATCTCACGATGCTGGTCTGAATTGAAGCTTAAATTATCCGAAATCTGATGAAGCCCGAGAGCTTCGGATTTTGTGGATATTGTTTCAGGCTATCAAAGTACGTCCGTCTTAATAATACTAATATAAGGGCTTTAACAGTATTTGTCAAGAGAAAATTGTTGTTTTTATTAACAATTATATTAACACTTTTTAGTGCATTATGCACATTCGATATCTACTTTATATATTGATTGTCAATGAATTAAATTTTCTTTTGAAGGTTGTGAACATTTTCATTTCTTTGTAATTATTCACAATGCGTTCCAATACAAAGTGGCAAAAAAGGAAAAATTATAAAATAAAACAGCCTGTTTAAATTGAAATTGATCATTAATGGTTTAAGACACCGGCTGTACAAGTCAGAAGTGGGGACTGCGATTTTCAGCAAGGTCTTATAAACGAAAAACGGAAACCGTCCTCTTGCGAATCTGGTCTCCGTTTTAACTTTTTTCACAACCTTAGTTGATCAAAAGCATAAGATCTCTGGTAATTAACTGGTTCGTAGAGTCACTGTTCTTTCAAACAAGATTCCCGTGGCCCTTCATCTCTGTCTGCATACATTCGTTAGAATTTCTGCAATCTTTGACAACGTCTGTCATTTCGATCATGATCTTTTCGAGCAAATCTTGCGATCCACTCTGAATCATGTTTAAATAATCCCGACCTGGTGAAACCCGAAGGCTTCGGATCTTAGGGATTTTTTTCAGACTGTCAATGTACCTCGTTCTTATTAATACTAAGGTATGTCATAAACTGATAGTTGTCAAGTAAAAACTGAAGCTTTTTATAAACATGTTACCCACAGTTATCCGGTTGTTATTAACACTAATTAATGGTTTATAACGCTGAAATTTAGCTTGTTGAACAAATAATTGCCCCAGCAGCTAACAAGGCAGGGCTATTACTTTTTCAACAGATCGGATATTTTTTAACAAAATATCTGTATCAGAAAACGCTTGATTCAAGAATCGTTTTAAAGTTTTATTTCAACAGACTTATTTGCTATTAATTTCCTTTCGTCCTTTACGGGAACAGTTTTTGCTTCTATTCACTAAAATAAAATAATGGAAAAATTATATACAGCAGTGGTTACTGCTAAAGGAGGTCGTGACGGCCATGTCAAATCTTCAGATGGAATATTGGACATGGACCTGCACAAGCCCCATGAAATGGGTGGCCAGGGGGGTGCACCAAATCCGGAACAACTTTTTGCAGCGGCATGGGGGGCTTGTTATCTTGGTGCATTAGGTTCGATAGCGGAACACGAGGGAGCTGACGCTTCCGGCGCAACGGTGGACGTTCGTGTCTCATTCAATAAAGACGGGAATGCATTTGTTTTGTCAGCTGAACTGGATGTTCATATCCCCGGAATTACTTCAGAAGAAAGCCAGAAACTCGCAGATAAGGCTAATAAAGCATGCCCATACTCGAAGGCTACAAGGGGAAATATCGAAACACGGGTTACAGCAATATAAATCCTGCAATATAAAATACCCTGTCCGGATTGTTAATCAATTCAGATAGGGTATTTTTGTTTCGATGAACCAGTCCAGAGAAATAAAGTCATTTATTTTCAGCCAATACTTTTCTGATGGGTTACGAATAACTTTTGGCGTGCTTCTCCCCTCGCTGGTTTTTTATCAGCTCAACCAACTGGCAACTGGTCTGACCATTTCCCTTGGCGCCTTATGCGTGAGCATTGCAGACAACCCCGGACCGCTGGTGCACAAGCGCAATGGTATGCTGTTCAGCAACTTTTTTATCCTTTTCTCCGCCGTTTTAACAAGCCTGATAAACTGGAGTCCTATACTCATAGGGCTTGAAATTTTAATTCTATCCTTCGTTTTTTCCATGTTTTCCGTTTACGGAAACCGGGCTTCATCTGTTGGAACTGCTGCTTTGTTTATTATGATCCTCACAATCGATCAGAACGTCGTGACTAACAATGGCGTTTGGAATCATGCCCTATATATTTTAGTGGGAGGAATATGGTACACCGTGCTCAGTATCTCGTTAAGTCGGATCAGCCCATACAGACTTCCTCAGCAAGCTTTGGGCGAATGTGTTCGTGAAGTAGCTGATTTTGTTAAGATTAAGTCAGATTTTTACGATTTAAGAACTGATCATGATTCAAATTATAAAAAATTGGTTGAACAACAAGTAGTAGTGCACCAGCATCAGGACGATGTCAGAGAATTGCTTTTCAAGAGTAGGCTGATGGTTAAAGAGTCAACGAGTGCAGGAAGACTTCTGATATTGGTTTTTGTAGATATCGTTGATCTTTTTGAGCAGGCCATGGCCACGCACTACGACTATCAGGCGATTCGGAACACCTTTGGAAAGACTAAGGTTTTAGCAGAGTTTAAAGATATCATTGTAAAATTTAGCGAGGAGCTCGAAAACTTAAGCTACTTCATAATTAGCAATGAAAAGCCCGAACGCTTACATCATTATAAGGCTGCTCTTGATGCATTAAAACTTAGTATAGATAAAGTTGAAGAGCAGGAGATCAGTAATTTGGTCCTGAAAAAAATTCTCATAAATATCCGCAATATGGCGAGCCGGATTCGAAAGATTTACGGTTATTACGACAACCCGCAAATCGCAGGAGAAAGCATTCGAAGTCCGGAAGATCTGAAAAAGTTTGTATCCCACCAGGATTTTGATCTTAAAATCATAAAGGACAACCTGACATTTGAATCTTCCATATTCAGGCATTCTGTAAGAGTTGCACTTATGTGCTTTATTGGTTATCTCGTTTCCAAGTTGTTCCCCTTCGGTCATCATAGTTATTGGATCCTTCTGACCATCTTAGTGATACTCAAACCTGCCTTCAGCCTAACAAAGCAGAGGAATATCCAGCGGTTAATTGGTACTTTATGCGGGGGCGTTGCTGGTGCTTTAATTCTTATTTTCGTTCAAGACGAATTAACCCTTTTTATTTTGCTACTGGTTTTCATGGTGGGAACCTTTAGTTTTCAACGGCTAAATTATATTGTGAGCGTATTGTTTATGACTCCGTATATTCTTATTCTTTTCAGCTTCTTAGGGGAAAATACCCTAACGATAGCTCAGGAAAGAATTGTTGATACGTTTATCGGGTCATTTATTGCGCTGACGGCCAGCTTTATGATCCTCCCTAACTGGGAATATCATCACCTGAGAAATTTCATGCGGGAAGCATTAATTGCAAATTATCATTATTTGCTTAAAGTCGCCGATGAGCTGGCAGAAAAACCATTTGATATTACTCTTTATAAGTTAGCCAGAAGGGATGTTTATGTCAGTTCAGCAAATCTGGGGAGTGCTTTCCAGCGGATGCAGTCTGAACCTAAAAGCAAGCAACAGAATACCAAAGAGATTCACAGCTTTGTTGTGTTGAATCATATGCTCTCCTCTTATATCGCAACATTAATAACAAACCTGCAGCACGCTGAGAAGCCTGCCACAAACGAGAGCCATATTAAACTTATCAGAAAGTCTTTGTTTAGTTTGACTGAGATCATAAAAAAGATGGGAGCGAAAGAGTTCGGTGAAAAAGAAATCCGCTTTCCTGTATTTCCTGATGTTGAATCTGTTTCTAAAGATCAATTTCTTTTATATGAACAGTTAGATTCGATCAATAAATTGATAATAGATATTCAAAAAGTCGTTCCGGATGATGGAGTTAATTAGTCCCGAAAGTATTTGAATTTATAACTTCGATTTATAAACAGGAAATAACCTGGAAAACTAAAAATCTTTTGAGCGTGCATTGGTATAGGTTTTGAGTTTTACAGGTCAGGGTACATTCTAGAACTTAAGATAGTTCCTGCTCGAACTTCATATGAACCCGGCCATTCTTAAAAGCCTCACGAGGTTTTAGTCCTAACAGCTTGAACATTTCCATGTCTTCGTTAAACGCTGGGTTTGGGGTGGTTAATAATTTATCTCCCGCAAATATAGAATTGGCTCCTGCCATAAAACAAAATGCCTGATCAGTTAAACTCATTTCCGTTCTGCCTGCCGACAATCTAACCACAGTTTTAGGCATGATTATCCTGGCTGTAGCGATCATTCTAACCATATCCCATATTGGCACTTTTGGCTGATCTGCCAGCGGAGTGCCCTTCACAGGCACAAGAGCATTAATTGGAACTGATTCAGGGTGCTTCACCATAGTAGAAAGAGTTTTCAACATTGAAATTCTATCTTCTACTGTTTCACCGAGCCCAATTATTCCTCCGCTACACACTGTCAACTTGGCCTTTCTCGCGTTGTCTATCGTTTTGAGACGGTCATCATAAGTACGTGTGCTAATTATACGCTTGTAATCGTCTTCAGAAGTGTCAAGATTATGATTATAAGCATACAGGCCGGCATCTGCCAATCTTTGAGCCTGAGATTCCGTTAGCATGCCTAACGTGCAACAGACTTCCATATCGAGAGAGTTGACAGATTTTACCATTTCAATCACCCGGTCAAAATCTCTGTTATCCCTAGCTTCCCGCCAGGCAGCGCCCATACATAGGCGTGATGCACCTGCATCCTTTGCCTTTTGGGCGGCTTCCGTAACTTCGTTGACCGACATTAACGCTTGTACTTCAAGATCAGTGTGAAAACGCGCAGCCTGAGGACAATACGCACAATCTTCCGGACAGCCTCCGGTTTTGATAGACAATAGACTGCTTATCTGAACCTCAGCATAATCCTCATTTTCTCTGTGCACGCTTGCCGCGCGATATATTAAATCGAGTAAAGGGCTATGATATATCGTCGATATCTCTTCTTTTGTCCAGTTATTTCTTATCTCAGTCATATAATTTTCTTCATGCTGTCGGAATGCACAAATTTATAAAAAAACCCCGGCCTTAAAACGGCATAATTTTAAGATGGTATTATAGAAGCAGTTTGCTTGCCAGGCCCAACAAGAGCAAAAAGCCGAAAACATCGGTGAACGTTGTAATTATAATTGAAGATGCTATTGCTGGGTCTATGCCTACCCTCTTCAACATCAACGGAATAGATGAGCCCGCCATGCCTGCTATGATAAGGTTACCAGTCATGGCGACGAAAATAACCAAACCTAACATAGGATTGCTGTCATAAAAAACGGCAAAAATAAAAATTATAAAGCCAATAGTGGCTCCATTTATCAGTCCTACCGTAAATTCTTTCAAAACGGTTCTATAAGCTTGATCATCAGTAAGGTCATTTAGCGAAATACGGCGAACAGTTACAGCAAGAGCTTGAGTAGCGGCATTTCCGCCCATTCCGGCGATCATAACCATATATCCGGCAAGAATACCCATTCTTGCAATCGAACTATCGAAATATCTGATAACAGATGCCGCAAGAAATGCAGTGCCTAAATTTAGTACCAGCCAGGGCAAACGGCTTTTTACAGCTTCCTTCCAATTACCGGCAAGCTCTTCATCCTCAGAAACCCCGGAAATCTTCAGGATATCTTCGGTGTTCTCCTCCTCCATAACATCGATAACGTCATCAAAGGTAATCCTCCCAAGAAGGTGCATGTTATCATCAACAACCGGAATACTTGTCAGGTTATATTGTGAAATAAGCTTTGCTACTTCTTCCTGGTCAGTGTCCGCTTTTACATAAACAAAATTTGTGTTAATAATCTCTTCAATCCTGACATTATTGCGAGCTTTTATAATATCCTTAAGAGAAACAATACCTCTAAGTACGTTTTCATCGTCAATCACATTAATTGTATAGAACTCCTCCATTTCTTCGGATTGCTTGATGATTTCTTCCAAAGCATCCTTTTTCATTAAGGTCATGCTAATCTTGATAACCTGATTGTTCATCAAGCCACCGGCGGTATCATCATCGTACTTCAAAAGAGAACGTATATTCGATGCGTCCTCTTCGTCAAGTTCCTCTAATATTTCCTGTTGTTGTTCTTCCGGAAGCTGACTAATAATATCAGTTGCATCATCATAGTCCAGCTCTTCTACAATTTCAGATCGGCGTTCGGGATGAAGGTTTTCAAGTAACCTTTCGGGATGGAATTCTGCGTCCATTTCCGATATTACTTCCGAAGCAATTTCAGCAGGAAGTACACTTATAATTCTTTCGCGTGACTCCTGGGGTAAGCCCTCAAAAAGAATGGCAATTTCCGATGGATGATACTCAGCAACAAGTGCTTTTAATGCAGAATCGTCCTCTTCAAGGGCTTTTCTGAATTTAAGAATATCTGATTTATCCAGTTCAAAAGATTGCATTGTTAAAAGTAGCAATTACAGACGAGAAAATGGCTTGTTTTGATCCTGATTGGCCATTTAATCAGAAGAGAAGTTTCATTTCCGCAACCAGAGTTCATTTATTGCTGAGCCAACCTTTTCGCCAAAAATAGATCATCTGAACTAGAGCGATGAACAACATTATACCCATCGTATACACATATCCATTTTCTGAATAAAGTTCAGGCATATTATTTTGAAGGATTTCACCGGTTTTAGGGTTCTGATAAGCGAAATTCATTCCATAGACGCCGGCAATAAATGTTAGGGGAATGAAGATTGAGGAAATAATGGTCAGAACCTTCATGATTTCGTTCATCCTGTTACTGATAAATGAGAGGTTCATATCTATAAGACTGGTTGTCACGTCTTTATAACTTTCCACGAGGTCAATCACCTGCATGCAATGGTCGTAAGCATCTTTCAGGAAAGTCTTCGTTTGCTTGTTGATGAGATTGCTGTCACTTCGGATCATATCATTTATTTTGTCCCGTTCAGGCCAGACTGCTCTCCTGATCATAATCATTGCTCTTTTTATCGCCTGTGTTTGATGCATTAAAGTCTTGTCCGGCTTACGGTATAAAAGCTCTTCAATGGTTTCCAACTCATCACCAAGTTTGTAAATAAGGGTGAAATAATCATCGATTATCACATCCATTAATGAATAAAGCATGTATGAGGATCCACCGACACGAATATTGCCTTTGCCAGACTGAAGTCTATGTATTACTGGTTCAAACTTTTGCGTGTAATTTTCCTGAAAGCTGATCAGCATTTTAGGAAAAAGAATAAACGAAACCTGTTCGTTTTCAATTTCAAGATCGCTGTCAACATAGAGCATCCGGCTTACTGCGTAGAGATAGCCATCGTATTCGTCAATCTTTGGACGCTGCTGAATATTAGCAATATCTTCCAAAACTAGTTTATGAATCTTAAATTTCTTCTCGATGAAGTCGTATAATTCAATTTCTCCAATCCCCCGAATATCTATCCAATGCGTGAGAGCCGGGCGCTTTTTAAAATACTGATCAAGTTCCTCCAGGGAATTTAGATCCTCGCACTGGTATTTGGAATCGTTATATGAATAGACTGTAATTTTAGAGGGTAAAGCACCCTCATAGAGCTGGATAGAACCTGGACTGATTCCCGGGAGCGGAATATATTTTTTTGACTTAAGGTGTATTCGTCGAATTTTCGCCATTTTTATAGGTATTTACTGCTCTGAGGTCCCTGGTTAAAAAGTAAATCTGCAATACTTAGATTAGGAATGAAACCATTTCTCTCATTAAAGACCTGGAAATAGGGCTTGAAAAAGGGAGTAGATGATCTTTTAGGATGGATACTGCTGCGGAAATCCAGTTGTTCAGAATGTTCTTTCTCATAGTTTTTTGAGTAATCATAAGGAACGTCTATTTTTAGCAGCCCAAGAATCAAATTGAACAATTCTTCGTTATAATCGAACAGGAAATTCCATTTCTTCTGATAAAAGGGCATTAGATCATCTTCATAATATTCGAAATAAGCCGAGCTTCGATATGACGTTTGGAAACTCATGATGTGCAGGCGCTGCCAGTTAAAATCATAACTTATTTTAACGTCTTTTACCCTGGTGTGATTTTTCGAGCCCTTTATTACAGGGATAACCAGATCTAATTTACCGTTAGGCGAATGGATTGATGCCCGATTGCGATAGCTTTGTTTCTCAAAATGCTCGGCGTTTTCTATTATTATTTGATCCTTATGCGCAACAATTTTGCTGAAATACTCAACCGGAGGGAGATAAAACAAGGGGAAAATTGCTCCTTTTTGCATTGTTTGAGTTAGATTTGTTATCCTGATCTCGAAATTAACAAATTAATTATCCCTATGCGAGGAATCTTCTTATCCACAGAGAATATTTGCTGCAACAATGAGTAAATGATCTTTCAAGGATGAACAAATATTTATTCCACCTGGTAGCTTTTCTACTAAAATTAGTCTCATTGCTTCCATTTGGGTTGCTCTACTTATTTTCGGATATCCTCTTCGTGTTTCTATACCATATATTTAAATACAGACGAACGGTAGTGCAGGCCAATCTCGCCAATGCATTCCCAGGGAAATCTGAAGTAGAACAGCAGGGTATTGAGAAAAGATATTATAGATTTTTAGCAGATATGATCGTTGAATCGGTCAAAAGTATATCAATCACTGAAGCAGAGCTAAAAAAACGTTACCAATTTGAACATCTGGAAATTATCTCAGACTACCTTAACGCAGGGCGATCAGTGATTGCAGTGTCTGGTCATTACGGAAATTGGGAATGGGGACCGCTTGGCATAGCTTCAGAATTGAACTATAATGTTCTTGTTGTTTATAAACCCTTGTCGGATAAAAGATTTGATGGACTCATCAATCAAATACGTTCCCGCTTCGGAACCGTAATGATCCCAATGAAACAAACCTTTAGGAAAGTTTCTGAATATAAAAATAAGACACATGTTTTAGTATTGGTTGGTGATCAAACCCCTACTAAAGAGGAATCACAATATTTTACAAATTTCTTAAACCAGCCGACTGCCGTATATTTAGGAATTGAAAAGATAGCTATTAAAACAAATAATCCGATCATATACTTCAGTATAAAACGCATAAAAAGAGGATATTATAAATCGACTGTTAAATCTTTAGTTGACTGTCCTGGGCAATATGCGGAATACGAAATTACGAATGCACATACCAGAGAACTGGAAAATTTGATTTTGGATGAGCCAGAATATTGGCTATGGTCTCACAGGCGATGGAAGTTTAAGCCAGAAGATATTTAGAAATGATCAAACTGCCCAGTGTAAGTATTGTCATCCTGAACTGGAATGGAATAGCCTATTTAGAGCAGTTTCTGCCATCCGTATGCGCCAGTACATACCCCAATCTGGACATTATCATTGGGGACAATGATTCTAAAGACCATTCAGTTTCATTCATCAAGGCAAATTATCCTCAAATAAGGGTAATATGCAACGACAAGAATTATGGTTTTGCCGGCGGTTATAACCGGATTTTGGATAAGGTTAATAGTGAATATTTTATTTTACTAAATTCTGATGTTGAGGTTGAACCCGGCTGGATTGAACCAATTATTCTATTAATGGAAGCCGATAAGCAGATTGCAGCTGCACAGCCTAAAATCCTTTCTAAAAATAATAAAAACAGGTTCGAGCATGCCGGAGCTGCAGGGGGATTCATCGATACATTGGGCTACCCATTTTGTCGCGGTCGTATTTTCGATTCCGTAGAAGTAGATAAAGGACAATATGATGAAGTGAAGGAGATATTTTGGGCATCGGGAGCAGCTTTTTTTGTAAAAAAAGAAAGATGGGTGCAGGTGGAGGGCCTGGATGAAGATTTTTTTGCGCACATGGAAGAGATAGACTTATGCTGGAGATTGAAAAATATTGGATATAAAGTAATGTACTGTCCGGATTCTGTGGTATATCATGTCGGTGGAGGTACCCTTAGTGTCGAGAATCCATTCAAAACTTATTTGAACTTTAGGAATAATCTCATAATGATCCAAAAAAACCGTTCATTCTTGCCTGCAAGCCTGATCATCTTCTGCCGGTTATTGCTTGATCTCATAACTTTGATTAAATTCCTCTTTGAGGGGAAAAGGAAAGACGCCTGGGCAGTTCATAAGGCCCACTTTTCATTTTTCCAAAATATTTTTAAGAATGCAAAGAAATCGCGGAAAATCAGCACGAGTCAGTTTAACTCAACAGGTCTGATCAAAACCAGTATCGTATGGCAATATTTTGTACTGAAAAAAAAGTCATTCAAAGATTTAAAAGAAGCTTTCGAGAGCTAACCTGTATCCATCAAGACCAAAACCAGTTATTACCCCCCGACAATTTCTACCCGTAAGAGATACATGCCTGAATTCTTCCCTCGCATAGATATTGGAGATATGTACTTCAACAACTATGGTGTTTATCCCGGCAATTGCATCAGCAATTCCGATAGATGTGTGAGTATATGCACCCCCGTTCAGGATAATACCGTCGTACGAGAAACCAACTTCATGCAGCTTGCTAATAATCTCACCTTCTATATTGCTTTGAAAGTAGTCGATGTCGATAATTTGATATTTCTCCCGGAGAACTTTAAGATAATCCTCAAAACTGCTGTCACCATAAATAGATTTCTCGCGTACGCCAAGTAAGTTTAAATTTGGTCCGTTAATGATCTGTATCTTCATCAGAATTAATTTTAACCAAACTTAGAAAATAATTTGGACTGGCAATCAAGCCTGAGGGGCTTTAAGGCATATTTAAAACTTGAGCGCTCTTTATCGGCGAACACAATTGAGGCTTATCTGCACGACGTAGATAAACTCCTGCAATTTTTCCTGGCCAGATCTGACGAAAAAAATCCTGCGCAGGTTACAAGCTCAGACCTTAAGAATTTTTTAGTCTGGGTAAACCAGTTAGGAATGACCCCTCCTACTCAGGCCCGGGTGCTATCAGGCTTGAAGTCATTTTTTAAGTACCTGGTATTAGAGAACAAGATTGAAGTCGATCCATCTGCTCTACTGGAAAGCCCTAAAATGATAAGGAGGCTACCTGACACCCTTAATATTCTTGAGATCAATAGTATTATCGATGCAATCGATCTTTCGAAACCGGAGGGAATGCGAAATAAAGCAATGCTGGAAACGCTTTATGGAAGCGGACTAAGGGTTTCAGAACTGACAGGACTCAAAATGTCCAATCTCCATTTAGATATAGAATTTATTAAAATACTTGGAAAAGGGAATAAAGAAAGGCTCGTACCAATTGGTTCCGAAGCAATTAAGTACCTGAAAATTTTTATCAATGATACCCGCGTCCATATTCCAGTAAAGCCTGGCAAGGAAGATTTCGTATTTCTCAACCGTAGAGGTAACCCAATATCCAGAGTTATGGTATTTCTGATTATTAAAGATCTTGCAAAAGCCGCAGGTATCACCAAAAGTATTAGCCCACATACTTTCAGACATTCCTTTGCTACACATCTAATTGAAGGAGGTGCAGACCTGAGAGCCGTGCAGGAAATGATGGGTCATGAGAGCATCACTACGACGGAAATTTATACCCACCTGGACCGGGATTACCTGAGGGAAACAATCGTGCATTTCCATCCCAGAAGCTAATTTTATTGTTCTTCTTTGAAATACACTTTATAAAAATTCATGGATTTAAACTCATCAAATCCCTTCTCAATAAGTTCTTTGTTTCCATGAATATAAATATGGAAGTTCTTGTCTAACTTTAATATACTTTTAAACACCTTTGCTTGTTTCTTGACTGCCGCATTGGAAATTTCAAATGATCCATCGAGCCCGGCATCGAACTCATTACTGTAATCGTTTGTGAAGTTCTTAAATGACTTAATTGCCTTTTCGTTACCGATAACCTCATCGGCAAACTCATCAATATCAAAACTATCTTTTTCCTTAAAATACTTAATGGATTTATTCAGAAGGTCAATTTTGTCTGCTTTTGAGATTTCGAAATCCTCATCAATTTTATTTGTAATAAAGCTTTTGCATACACTCAAAGTGGTATTGGTCTTATTAAAACTGTCGTTTCTGATTTTCAATTTTAGAAATTCATCTTTCCAATATGCTGCCTCTGTTCGGTTGGTTTGATCAATGACCATTACTTTAAAGCCTTCAGCTTTCTCAGTATTAAAAATTAAACAACCTTTATCTAGTTTGTGGATATTAATTGCATTTTCTTCATAACTGAGGTTGAACCCACCCTTAGCGGGATTAACCTTTAAAAAGGACTCTTTGGTCTCAGATTTAAATATTCCAATGGCGTCGACCAATTCGCCTTCAAGCTGAAGATCGGCAAAACGGGCAATATACAATTCACCTGACTTAATTTTAGGGTGACTGGATATATCAAACAAATGCTTGGTGATCTGCTCGCCCAACTCATGGAACTTAACCTCATCATCGAAAATGCCTGAACAAAAATGAAATAATTCATTCAGGTTCAAGTCGTTGCTCGAATGGGTAAAACGAAAAATCTCGTTCTCTTTTTCAAAGGGAAGGAGGAAGTATTTCATCAACAAGCCAGACAACACTTCGTCGTCGATAATTAGCGGCTGTTCTGATAAACTATAAAATTCATTTTGAATTTTATTTCCGACGCGATGTACAGATAGTTCCTCTAATGAGGCTTCGTAAGATGATACCATTTGGGGGATTAAGATTAGATTAATTTTGCTTTTATCATTCGATCTCTTTCACGGAGATCTTTTCTTAACTCTACGTTAGAAAAACCTTTGTTTTTCAAGAGCGAAACTGTTTGAGGTCCCAGGTTCTCATTGATTTCAAGATATAAGACACCGTCAGCTTGAAGATGAAGTAGAGCGAAGTCTGCAATAGCATTATAAAAAACGAGGGGATCATCATCCGGAACGAAAAGCGCATTATGGGGCTCGTGGTCAATTACATTCGAGTTCATGTTGGTTTTTTCAACCACTGTAACGTAGGGAGGATTACTTATGATGATCGAAAAAGTAACTTCGGCAATCTTAGGATCGAGAATATCATCCTTAAAAAAATTTACTTCTACATGATTCAAGGCGGCATTTCTGCGCGCAGTTTCCAGCGCATCATTTGAAATATCCATTCCTGACACAACAGCGTTAGCAATATTTTTACTTAAGGTTATTGAAATACATCCGCTCCCTGTACCGATATCTAGAACTTTTATTTCCCTTGCATTATTTGCTGTGGACTTAGTATCCTTAATAACCCAGTCTACAAGTTCTTCAGTTTCTGGTCTCGGGATAAGTACCGAAGGATTAACTTTGAAAACAGAACTATAGAATTCGGTCTCGCCTAACACATATTGAACCGGAATTCCCCTTTTTAGATCAGACAAAAGTCTGTAAAAAGCAGACAATTCTTCTTCATTGAGTTCATTATTCTTGTTGTTCAGGAATTGAGACCGGCTAATCTTACAAATAAACTCAATAACAAGCCAGGCAATACTTCCAGCCTCATCCCGCCCGTATATACTCTTTAATTCTTCAATGAAAAGTTTTTCAACGCTGGCAATAGTCATAGCACAAAGTAAACTATTTGAACCCGAAACTCAGCTCTGTGATAAATATTCAGCCGGACGACCATTAAATTAAGCTTATCATAATTACTTTTACAGAATGTTGCAACATAATAAATACATGGCACGCTGTATCGAGTTAGCCATGTTAGGCCTTGGATCAGTAAGTCCAAATCCAATGGTAGGTGCGGTGATTGTTTGTGACGATCGTATTATTGGTGAGGGGTATCATATGAAATTCGGTGAAGCACACGCCGAGGTAAATGCTATAAAAAATGTATTTGATGTTTTCCCGGACGCCGGAAAACTGCTTAAGAGATCGTCAATATATGTTAACCTGGAGCCATGTTCGCACTTTGGAAAGACACCTCCATGTGCTGATATAATCATTTCTAATAGCATTCCTAATGTCATTGTGGGTTGCAGGGATCCGTTTTTCGAGGTAAACGGAAAAGGGATTGAACGTTTAAAAAATGCTGGGATAAATGTTCTGGAAGGGATTATGACAAAAGAATGCCTTGAATTAAACAAACGATTTTATACCAGAGTTCAAAAGCAGCGACCTTACATAATTTTAAAGTGGGCACAAAGCCGCGATGGATATTTCGCTCCTGAGGGGGCACAAAAGTGGATTACTTCCCTCCCTGCCAAACAGCTTGTTCATCGCTGGAGAAGTGAAGAAGATGCCGTTTTAATTGGAAAAAAAACCGCAGAGATAGATAACCCTCAATTAAACATTCGCGAGTGGGCTGGTGCCAGTCCTGTAAGAATAATCGTAGACAGAAACCTGGAACTGGCAAAAGAACTTAATGTGTTCGACCAGAGTCAGGAGACAATAATATTTAATGAATTAAAGACACAAGTTACCGGAAGGATAAAGTATTTACAACTTGAAAATTTCGACACGCTGCTTCCCCAATTAATTTGCTACCAGTTATATCTGATGGATATACAATCGGTAATTATTGAAGGCGGTGCAAAAACGCTTAGTCTTTTCATATCAGCAGATTTATGGGATGAGGCGAGAGTTTTTACAGGTCCCGCCCCTTGGGGTAACGGGATTTTAGCCCCCGTGTTAAACGGCGACATCAATGAAGAAATTAACATTGGGACAGATATCCTCCATACCTGGCGAAACGGACTATCATGATCTATATCATCTTAAGCATTTGCTGCAGTGTTTTTGTTTCGGTTCTTTTAAAGCTTGCAAAAAGGTATCAGATCGATACCCGGCAAGCTATAATGTGGAATTATTCAATAGCAGCCCTTCTTACATGGCTTATTTACAACCCTGATTGGCCGCAATGGAGCAATAACTCATTCCCGATATATATTTCGTTAGGACTCCTGCTCCCCTCCCTTTTTTTCATATTAGCACTTTCGGTAAAATATACCGGCATTGTCAGGACAGATATCGCGCAGAGATTGTCGTTATTTATACCGGTTTTAGCCGCATTTATTTTATTCGGGGAGACCGGAAACGCGATGAAAATTGCCGGAATAGTTGTCGCATTTATCGCAATCATTTGTTCAGTTCCATGGCAAAAAAATAATTCAGGTTCAACCTCTTATTGGATCTACCCATTAATAATTTTTGTTGGAATGGGAATTATCGATATCCTGTTTAAACAGATCGCCAAAACGGTTGGTGTACCGTTTACCTCCTCACTACTGGTTATTTTTATCCTTGCTTTTGTAATGTCAGCTCTATTTCTTTTGTACCTCCAGTTTGTCAAAAAGACAAAATTTGCTTTCGTTAATGTGGTGTGCGGATGGATATTAGGAATAGCTAATTTCGGGAACATACTTTTTTACCTAAAGGCTCATCAAGCCCTGGCTTCACAGCCTGCTCTCGTTTTTTCCGCAATGAATATTGGAGTTATTGTTTTAGGATCACTTGTTGGCGTACTAGTATTTAAAGAGCAGTTATCGAAACTAAATTATGCAGGCATCGCCATGGCACTTATTTCAATTTTATTACTCTCGAAGGCTGGTTGAATGCTTTTCAAGACACATATAAAACCGTCGGCGGGATTTCCCAGGGTTACGAAATCAAATTCGATCATCTGCAAATGAATGAAGTAATGAAGATTATTAAAGATGAGGATTTAAAGATCCAAAACCAGTTATTTGATACTATTTGCATAATGCAACTTGAGGTTAGAAACTCTGTTCACGAGCGTGTAATTGACAGATTGAAAAACATACGAAACATAAATTTAAAAAATATTAGTTCGCCTGAGAATTAGCAATAGCTTTACTCAACATAGCCTTTAGAATGAAAAATATATCAGAAACAGATCTTATATTAAACACCGATGGAAGCATATATCATCTTAATTTACTACCGGAAGATTTAGCAGACACCATCATTACTGTGGGCGATCCGGACAGAGTCAGCGATGTGAGCCGACATTTTGATCGCATAGAATTACAAAAAGGAAAAAGGGAATTTATTACGCATACCGGATATCTCGGTTCAAAACGAATCTCAGTTATTTCAACGGGAATTGGGACGGACAATATAGATATCGTTTTGAACGAACTAGATGCTTTGGTTAATATAGATTTTGACAGCCGGCTTGTAAAAGACTCTTTAAAATGCCTGAATATAGTTCGTGTAGGAACTTCCGGAGCTATCCAAGACGATATTCCGATGGATACAATTATTGTATCCGAGTTTGGACTGGGGTTGGATGCGCTTATGAATTTTTATGTGCATAACATGTCTGGTGACGAACACCTTTTACAGGATTCGCTGAAATCTCATTTACATCATATTCAGGGAATAGAACCTTATATAACCGCAGCTGACCAGACCTTGTTAGATGTGGTTGGGAAGGACCTTCCGAGAGGTATTACAGTTACTGCTCCTGGATTCTATGCACCGCAGGGGCGTGAAGTCAGGGCGAAAATTACTGTCCCAGGTCTTATTTCTCTCTTAAGCTCATTCCGCTCAGGTAATTACCGGCTGACTAATCTGGAAATGGAAACTGCAGGTATTTATGCGCTTTCGAAAGCTTTGGGTCACAGAGCATTGTCGGTTAATGCCATATTGGCGAGCCGAACCAGATTTAAATTTTCGGCCGAACCTTCGAAAGTAATCAATAAAGCTATTGAACTGGTTCTAGGCAGGCTGGCATAAAAGCACACTAGAGATCTTTAATTAACTGGTGAAACATTTTTAATGCTTCAAGTTTTCTATTATCGAGTTTATAATCGATTTTGTTCATAAGGTACTCGCCTATATCAAAATTATTTCTGGGCGGAATCGTCTTGATAACATCCAAACGATTGTCAAGACCGTACTTTAGTGCTTTATTAAAATCAAGGATGAAACGATCGGAAATCTTTTTGTTAGCAGCCCAGACAGCAAATACAAAGGGCAAACCACTAAATTTCTCCCATTCTTCTGCCAGGTCGTAAGAAAAGGCGTAATCGTTTTTTTTGCCAAAGGTACGATCGCCGATCTGAACAAAAGCATCCGCAGTTTCGTTCAAAACCATATCGGGGTTTAAACGCCAATAGTTCTTTAGAAGCACCTTAGCTAAGTTATTAGATGTTCGCGACTGTATATCAAGTGCAATTGTGTTGATCTCCTCGATGGGTTTGTCACTAAAGATAAATACCGAATCCACGGGGCCATTTGCACCAATACAATAATTTGAAATTATCGAATAATTCGGAATATCCAGCAATGCGGCAACAGGAACTAATCCAATATCCACCTGATTATTAATAAGTTTGTAAGCGCAGTCTGAAGGGATATCTAAACTAAGATCTATTTGAGCCAGGATGCCGGAATGCATTAATCCATATACAAAGGGTTTACTGTTTGTGTAAGAAACCGCAGAAACTTTAATCTTATTCAAAATTATCGGGTAGAGTTGTTAAATGATCGGTATTGTTGAAACTTACGATTTTAAATTCCGATCCGTCATATTCAAGCTTATAAAGGGTGGTGTTAGTGTGGGGAAACGAGTCCATTTCAGCCAGGGGTTTATCTGTTAATAAACAAAGGAATAAGCGCATGGCCCGGCCGTGCATGCAAATAAGAATATTCGTTTCTTCGTTTTCTTCTATCAGCTTTTCAATCACTGATAATTGACGCTCTTTAACCTCTAAAGGACTTTCTCCCCGCTCGAACTTATGATGTAATTCGCCAGCGTTCCATTTAGCAAGGATATTGTTGAACTCGTATTTTATATTATCGTTACTTTCCAGGCCTTCGTAGATTCCCCATCCAAGCTCGTCAAGTCCGGCAAACTGAGTCCAGGGAATATTGGCATCAGTAAATTTTTTAATGGTTTGATGCGTTCGTTTCAGCGTAGAAGAATATATTTTATCGAAAGGAATATGCTTATATGCCTCATAAAAAGCCTCTGCCTGTTGCCACCCCCTTTTATTGAGGTCAGTGTCCATGCCACGACCTTGAACTACACCTCTCTTATTTAAGTCGGTTTCCCCGTGTCGAATAATGTATAAAGTTTTCTTCAATTCAGCACCGGTAATTTATAAAACTTGGGTTTATCTTCATCGGGGAAATCATAATCCTGATAATCCGTAATTACATTATAAAGCGTATCCCGCTCAACGGGATGTCTTCCAACGTCCTTAATTAGGTCGACTAGTTCTTTGGTGGTCATTGCAGGATGCTGTTCTTCGGCTCCAGCCATCGAATAGATCCTGGTAGTATCATCCAGGGTACCATCAATGTCGTCAACTCCAAAATTAAGCGACAACTGGGCAGTATTTCTGCTGATCATTGCCCAATATGCTTTGATATGATCAAAATTGTCAAGATAAATACGAGAGATAGCATAGTTCCTCAGGTCCTCAATCACGGAAACTTCAGGTAAGTTCGACATTTGATTATCCTGGTTTCGGAACTTAAGTGGAATAAAAGTCTGAAAACCCCCGGTCTTGTCCTGCAAATTCCTGAGCCGTTCCATATGATCGACTCTATGCCAATATTTTTCGATGTGTCCGTAAAGCATGGTTGCATTTGATCGCATTCCCAATTTGTGCCATTCTTCATGTATTGCCAGCCATTGTTCTCCATCGCATTTATCCTTCGCAATCTGCAATCTTATCTCCGGATGAAATATTTCTGCGCCTCCTCCAGGAATTGAATCAAGGCCCGATTCTTTCATCAGCTTCATACCTGTTGCATAATCAATTTTTGCCTTTTTGAAAATGTAATGATATTCAACAGGGGTCAATGCCTTAACATGTAGTTCAGGGCGATGTTTATGTATTGCTTTGAACAATTCAGAATAAAAAGCTACATCATATTGGGGCAGAACCCCACCCACAATATGCACTTCAGTAACCGGCTGACCATCATATTTTTTCACAATATCCAGCATTTCCTGCATGGTATATTCCCAGCCTTCCGAACGCTCCTTTATAAGCACAGAATAAGAACAAAACTTGCAGTCATACACGCAAAGATTTGTAGGTTCAATATGAAAATTTCGGTTAAAATATGTCTTAGACCCGTGTCGCTTTTCGCGGATGAAATTGGCTAATATACCCAGGAATCCCAGATCAGCTTTTTCATATAACAGAACACCGTCTTCGAAAGAAATACGCTTAGCCGACCTGACTTTCTCCGCAATCTGTCTGAGATCAGCGGGAACATTTTTGTCTGCTAAAAGGATATTGAAACTTATTTCAGAGTTCATTCAGATTTCTTTGTACAAAAATACGATATGTGTGCTTAATCAATATCATTTCCTTGTAAAAGCATATAAAAATCTGCTCTCGAAGGGATTAATTAATTCAAAGGCCTTGTGTTGAAAGTGGAAAAATGGAAAGTTGAAAGTGGAATTGTAAATTGAGCCACTGTTAGAACAAGATTTTAAGTAACTATAGATATTACACCAATATAACCATGAAGATTGAAACTATCGCAATTCATGCGGGAAACCAAATAGACGACCATTCGAAAGCGGCCATACAGCCGATAACTTTATCAACGACCTTTCAACGTGCTGAGGATGGTACTTATCCTCAAGGATTTATTTATACACGAATGAATAATCCAAATAGAAAATCGCTGGAAAACGTCATTGCAAAACTAGAGCACGGCCTTGATGCATGCGCATTTTCCTCAGGAAACGCTGCCGCCGGCGCTCTTTTTCAGTCACTCGGGCCAGGAGCTCATATCATTGCGCCTGATGACATGTATCATGGACTTCGCACTCAAATAATTCAGGTATTTGATGGCATTATTGAAGCAGACTTTGTAGATATGTCTGATCTGAAAGCTGTCGAAAAACTTATCCGGCCGGAAACAAGATTGATTTGGATAGAGACTCCTTCAAACCCCCTGTTAAAAGTCTGTGACATTGCTGCGTTAGTAGAATTAGCGGCGACTAAAAATATCAAAGTTGCCTGTGACAATACATTTAGCACCCCAGTGTTTCAGCAGCCGTTGTCGCTAGGTTGCGATTTTGTGATGCATTCTACTACAAAATACCTTAGCGGCCATAGCGATGTGCTTGGCGGTGTCCTGGTGACAAGGGCTTTGGATGCGGCATGGGATAAGATCAGGGCTATCCAGGTCTTGGGCGGTGCAGTTCCTTCCCCTTTTGATTGTTACTTGACAGTAAGAGGGATAAAAACACTGCCATACAGAATGCGTGGCCATAATGAAAATGCAGCTCTCTTGGCAGATTTCCTGGAAAAGAGCCCTTATGTCGAAAAGGTATTTTACCCTGGCCTCGAATCCCACCCTGGACATGAAATTGCTAAGCGACAAATGATCTCATTTGGAGGCATGCTTTCATTTTTGGTAAAGGGAGGTGCCGCTGAGGCGATAAAAGTGCTTAACAACTTGAGAATATTTACTCAGGCAACTAGTCTGGGGGGTGTTGAAAGTCTGGTGGAACATCGGGCATCAGTGGAAGGACCTGCAACACTGACTCCACAGAATTTAATCCGGGTCTCTGTCGGAATTGAAAATATCACAGATCTGATCGAAGATCTTGAAAACGCACTCAATTCAAATAGCTGATATTCAATATGTTATAATTTTTTTACAAATTTAATTTGGTTTGAATACAACATAAGGTATATATTTGAAATATTATTTGGTAGCAATACCAATCTGTCTTCAATAAGCCTCTTTGCTTGTTGATTTATACAGAAGTGGCGAGAGATCAGGCTCTTTGACCCACTGACAACCCCCCGATCATTCGGGGAAGGTGCCAATTCCTGTCCCGAAAGGGAAATATAAATTTATAAGAATGAAAAGAGAAACCATTACAGTTCCTGTATTTTCCAAAACAGACGCCATTAATTTCCGGGGCATAACTCAATTTACTTTTAAAGTTAATTGCTGCTTCCGAATGCCATCGACCTGCTGCAAGTAAAATCATCTTAAGGGTATTAGCCTTTTCAGATGGCATTTGCATCAGGTCACGGATAATTTATGTTCAATTCAAAAAAAATAAGCTATGTCAACACAAAATCTAAAATTCGAAACTTTACAACTACACGCCGGACAGGAAGTTGATCCGACTACCGGCTCACGCGCTGTCCCGATATATCAAACTACATCATTTGTATTTAACAGTTCTGAACACGGTGCAAACCTGTTTGCACTAAAGGAGTTCGGCAACATATATACCCGGATAATGAATCCCACAACGGATGTCTTTGAGAAACGGGTAGCCGCACTGGAAGGAGGCGTTGCTGCTTTGGCGGTAGCTTCCGGTCAGGCAGCTCAGTTCATTGCTTTAAGCAATATCTTGCAGTCAGGTGATAATTTTGTCACATCTTCATTCCTCTATGGGGGATCATATAATCAGTTTAAGGTGTCTTTTAAAAGACTGGGAATCGAGGCACGTTTCGCGAATGGAGATGAGCCTACAAGTATTGAAGCACTTATAGACGATAAAACAAAAGCGATTTACCTGGAAACAATTGGAAATCCAAGCTTCAGCATTCCTGATTTCGAAAAGATATCAGAGATTGCAAAGAATCACGATCTTCCGCTAATTGTAGACAATACGTTTGGTGCTGCAGGCTATTTATTCCGGCCTCTTGAACACGGTGCTAATATTGTTGTAGAATCTGCGACAAAATGGATCGGCGGACACGGGACCAGCATAGGAGGAGTTATCGTGGATGGCGGAAATTACAATTGGGGCAACGGAAAATTCCCTCAGTTTTCTGAACCTTCTGAAGGTTATCACGGGCTTGTTTTCAGCGATGTTTTTGGAGTAGGCGGACCATTTGGGAACATTCAGTTCATTATCCGGGCCCGGGTTGAGGGTTTGCGTGATTTCGGCCCATCACAATCTCCATTTAACTCATTTTTATTAATCCAGGGGTTAGAGACATTATCGCTGCGCGTGCAGCGCCATGTTGACAATGCGCTGGAGTTGGCTAAATGGCTCGAAGCTCATCCTCAGGTTGATAAAGTTGAATACCCTGGTTTAACAAGTAGCCCGGGTCATGAAAGGGCAAAGAAATATCTTAAAAATGGTTTCGGTGCTGTTCTATCATTTGAAGTTAAGGGCGGAAAAGAAGCGGCTACAAAGTTTGTAGATAATCTCAAACTTATTAGTCATCTGGCTAACGTGGGAGACACAAAGACCTTGATTATCCAACCTTCTGCAACAACTCATCAACAACTCTCAGATCAGGAACAGGCAGCAGCGGGCGTGAAGGCTTCTTCATTGCGGGTTTCAGTCGGTATAGAACATATAGAGGATATAAAATCTGACCTCGAACAAGCCTTTGCGGCGATAAAGTAGATAAAACAAAAACTACTGAGTTTCAAAATTATAATGAACACAGAAAATATATATAAACACAAGAAGGCATTTAAACTTGAAAGCGGTAAGAAAATTGCCGACCTGCAGATAGTTTACCATACATATGGCTCTCTGAATGCTAAAAAGGATAATGTGATATGGGTTTGTCACGCTCTTACTGCAAATTCTGATGTTTTTGACTGGTGGAAAGGGCTTTTCGGAGATAATTGTTTATTTAATCCGAATGAGCATTTTATTATCTGTGCAAATGTTTTGGGATCACATTACGGCACTACCAGCCCTCTCCATATTAACAAAGCCACTGGCCTACCCTATTATCTTTCATTTCCGGAATTTACCGTGAGAGATCTAGCTGCCGCACACCAGATCCTGGCCAATCACCTTGGTCTATCTGAAATTGGCTTGTTGATTGGTGGCTCTCTGGGAGGACAACAGGCAATGGAATGGGCAATTCTGGAGCCCAGACGTATTAAAAAGTTAGTGTTAATTGCTGCTAATGCTCAGCATTCTGCATGGGGTATTGCATTTAATGAAAGCCAGAGGCTTTCTATCACAACCGATAGGACTTTTTATTCTCAATCGCCATCTGGAGGAAATAAAGGCTTAAAAGTCGCCCGAAGCATAGCTCTTCTTTCGTACAGGAGTTACGACACTTATGGAGCTACACAACTTGAAGTTGGAAATGAGAAGTTAAAGGATTTCAAAGCTTCATCGTATCAAAATTATCAGGGCGAAAAATTGGTAAACCGTTTCAACGCCTATAGTTACTGGTTCCTGACCAAGGCAATGGATAGCCATAATGTCGGACGAGGAAGACCTTCTGTTATTGATGCATTGCGTCAGATCCAGGCGAAAACTTTGGTCATCGGAATTGTAAATGATGTCTTGTTTCCTCTGGCAGAACAACAGTTCCTTGCTAAAAATATCCCCGGTGCCCGATTCGCGGAATTAAATTCATTTTACGGCCACGATGGATTCCTGATAGAAACCGAAATGCTCACTAAAGAGATCGGAACATTTATAAATACCGCTGAAACTAATAATCAAGTGATCAGCTTACATAAGATTGCGTAATGAGTAAAAGACTAACCATAGGCCTGTTTGGGTTTGGTGTTGTAGGACAAGGTCTGCATGATATTATCAGCACTAAAGATCTGAATATTGAAATCAAAAAGATAGTAATAAAGGACCCTTCAAAACCAAGAAGTCTGCCGGAAAATTTGTTCTCAGCAGATGCGTCAAAAATTTTAGACGATAAGGAAATAAATACCGTAGTTGAGTTAATCAACGATGCTGATGCTGCGTTTAACATCACCTCGGCTGCATTAAAAAGCGGCAAAAATGTGGTTTCGGCAAATAAGAAAATGATCGCAGAACACCTGGAAGAGCTTGTGGCTATTCAGCAGGAACATGGCACCTCCCTCTTATACGAAGGTGCGGTTTGCGGTAGTATTCCTATTATTAGAAATTTGGAAGAGTACTACGATAATGAGCTGTTACACTCAATCAGCGGGATATTTAACGGATCATCAAACTTTATCTTGTCAAAAATAGCAAATGAAGGTCTTGAATATAATGATGCGTTAAAGCAAGCGCAGGACCTTGGATTTGCTGAGACGGATCCTTTACTTGATGTTGGAGGATATGATGCCAAGTTCAAACTGTTGATAGCTGCAGCTCATGCATATGGAACGTTCGTGAAACCGGAAAACGTATTAAACATCGGAATCCAGAATTTCTCCCTTGCCGACCTGCATTTCGCAAAAGAACATAAGCTTAAAGTTAAACTGGTCCCCACCGCTAAAAAATTAAATGATCAGGAAATCGCTTTATATGTGATTCCGCGTCTGATTCCGAAAAGCGATTTTTTGTATAATGTGGAAAATGAATATAACGCTGTTTCGGTAAAAGCTGCGTTTGCCGACCAGCAATTGTTTTATGGCAAAGGCGCCGGCGGGCACCCCACAGGCTCCGCAGTACTTTCTGATATTGCAGCACTGCGTTATGATTACCGTTATGAATACAAAAAATATCATAGCGACTCTGAACTGCGACTTCAAAATGATCACGTACTACCTGTTTATGTCAGGTACAAAAGTGACGATCTGATTGAAAAGTTAAACTTCGATTTTATTGCGGAGCAGCATAAAAGCGTAGAATCTAAATATGTTTTAGGTGGCATAAGAATATCGGAGCTAATAGCCAAGAAGGAGATAATTGAAAATGACGGTGCCTTTATAGCCCAGGCCGCAGCTCTCAACGAAAAGTTTGAAGATCTCTACCGGGTAGATTTCGACACCGCAGAGTCTACTTTTTAAGGTGAGGTTTGATTGCTTTCTGCCATATTTTGTAGCCAGTTTCATTCATGTGCAGCTTGTCGGCCTTAAAAATATCGGGCATGGGTGTTCCGTCTTCAAGCAACATCCTTGAATACACGTCTACGTAACGGGTTCTGCGATTATTTTTTAAGAAATTCTTGATCATCGCATTAGCTTTCACCATTTCAGGTAAATATTTTGTGCGGCTGGGACTTGGCTTTATTGATACAAATAATATATGAGCCTTGGGCAGGTCTTTACGGACAATTTCAAATAACGTAGTAAATCGATCAAATACTATTTCTGCATTTACACCATCAGCAGTAAAGTCATTTTCACCGCAATAAATCACTACTTGCTTAGGTTTGTAAGAAATAATAATGTCTGAAGCATACCTGATCACATCTGGCAAACTTGATCCGCCAAAGCCACGGTTAATTATGGTGTAACCGGGGAAATCTTCCTGAACATTTGGCCAGAGTTTGAACGACGAACTGCCAACGAATACAATTGAATTTGCGGGTGGGGGACTAAGCTCATCCTGTTTTTTGAATGCTTCAATTTCACTGTAAAATGGAGGTGTCTGCTGGCCTGAAGCAGTAAAACCTAAAATTTGCAGAGATAAAAAACAGATTAATAATCCTGTTAAGTTTTTCATTCGGGTTATATAAATCTCAATAAGTATTTGAATTAAATTACACGGTTAATGTCCCATGCTTCCAGATAGTCTGCTACCTTTCTTACGAATGACCCGCCTAAGGCGCCATCTACAACCCGGTGATCGTACGATAGGGATAGGAACATCATGTGTCGTATAGCGATTACATCGCCATATTCGGTTTCGATAACAGCGGGCTTCTTCTTAATTGCGCCAACAGCCATAACGGCAACTTGTGGCTGATTGATTATAGGCGTTCCCATAACATTGCCAAATGTTCCGACATTGGTTAATGTAAATGTTCCGCCTGCTGTATCGTCTGGTTTTAACTGAGATTTGCGTGCCCGGTTAGCCAGGTCATTCACCGCTTTAGTCAATCCAACCAAATTTAATTGGTCGGCATTCTTAATAACAGGCACTATCAGATTACCTGAGGGCAGCGCTGCAGCCATCCCGATATTTATATCGCGTTTCTTGATAATCTGAGTTCCCTGTACGGATATATTAATCATGGGAAGATCTTTAATTGCCTTGGCAACTGCCTCCATAAAAATTGGAGTAAACGTTATCTTTTCGCCTTCTCGTTTCTCAAAATCGCCCTTTACCCTTTCTCTCCACTGAACGATATTCGTTACATCGGCTTCGACAAAAGATGTTACGTGGGCCGAAGTCTGTTTGCTCATCACCATATGCTCCGATATAAGCTTGCGCATACGGTCCATTTCAATTATCTCGTCGCCTCCTGATACTGAAACAAGCGGTTGTGTTTTTGCTCCCGAAGCTGCAGGCTGTACTTCAGGCGTATGTTGAATAACCCGATCGGATCCAACTTGCTTCAGAGCCGGGATTTGAACAATATCTGCGGTGCTTTTCACCTTAATATAATCAAGAACATCCTGTTTGGTAACCCGCCCTTCAGAACCAGTACCTTTAATAGATTCCAGCTCCGACATTGGTATCCCCTCCTGAGCGGCCATGCTTTTTACTAATGGAGAGTAAAATCTCCCGGAAGCCTCCAGATTTTGGCGGGAAACTGGTTCAGATTGGGCCGTCTCGCCCTTCAGATCAATTTTGCTTTCCTGAGATTGATTGTCAGACTTCATATCCACATCAGGTGGCCTCTGCTCTTTAATAGGTTCAGCCCCATTTTCGCCGGTATCGCCGGTTTCAATTATTGCGATTGCAGCACCCACCTGAACCACATCATCCACTCCAAAAAGAGTCTCCATAAGTTTTCCTGCAACCGGTGAGGGAACATCTGAATCAACTTTATCAGTAGCTATTTCTAATACAGACTCGTCTATATCGATAAGATCACCGGGTTGCTTCAGCCATTTAATGATTGTAGCTTCAGCCACGCTTTCCCCCATCTTAGGAAGCACTAATTCGTATCGGGCCATATTTGATTTATGAATTGGTATTTGTGTACAAAACTAAGCTTTTTCGGATATGTTCATGATAGCTGTTCTTCTTTCAGCAATTTGTGGAGCAGAAAGAGTGCATTAATGGCAGATCTTTCAATATTTTGAATTCTTTTGTTCCCGAATTGAAATTTCCTGGAGATCGTTTTCGTTTTACCAGCAATCGCTATCCAGACCGTTCCAACAGGTTTTTCTTCTGTACCACCGTCGGGCCCTGCAATTCCGCTGACAGAGATTGCATAATCAGATTTAAAATTCGCTTTGGCGCCGCTGGCCATCTCTACTACTGTTTCTTCACTAACAGCTCCGTACTCGTAAATTATTTCTTCCGGTACTGCTAGCATGATACTCTTTAAATCGTTTGAATAGGATACAGCTCCGCCTAAAAACACTTTACTGCTGCCAGGATGTTGTGTTAAGAGATGGGAAATATACCCCCCTGTGCAGCTTTCGGCAGTCGATAATGTTAGTCCTTGTAATTCCATATAATCCAAAATTGCTTTTTCAAGAGGCACATCGCCTTCGATAATCACAAATTCACTAACCTGTTCTATAATTCGGGATGCATAAACAGCAATTTCATCCTTTAACTTAGCAGCATCGGATCCCCGGCCACTTAGCCGCAGCCTTACTATACCCAATTTTGGAAGATACGCAAGGCTAATATGTGGCGGCAGAGATTCTTCAACGGCAGAAATTTTATCTGCTAGAAGTGACTCTCCTATTCCGGCGGTCAAAATGGTATGATGGACAATAGACTCCAATTTAAAAGACGCCCTGATTTTCGGTATCACCAGTTCGTCCATTAAATACATCATCTCGAAGGGGACGCCGGGCATAGAAACATATATCTTATCGCCGCTTTCGATCCACATGCCTGGTGCAGTCCCATTAGAATTCAATAAAGTGGTACAGTTCTCCAGGACTTCAGCCTGCCGGAGGTTAGTTTCAAGCATAGGAGATTTATACTTAGAAAAAATCCTTTTGACATTCTCCAGGGCGTCAACATCTGTTCGAAGTCCGACTTTAAAATATTCGGCAAGCGTTTTTTTCGTAATATCATCTTTTGTGGGTCCGAGCCCTCCGGTAATGAGAATAATATCTGCCCGCTGGGATGCCTCTTTCAAAGCATTAAGAATATGTTGCCTATCATCAGATACAGAAGTGATCTGTTTTACTTTAATTCCCGCCAGGTTGAGCTGTTGAGCAATCCACGCAGAATTTGTATCAACAATCTGGCCGATGAGTATCTCATCACCAATGGTAATTAATTCAGCTAGCATAGATTAAAAATTATTATAGAAATCGCGACGTTTACTTAATTTCAGATCCTGTAGAATTGATGCTTTGACACGGAGATCAACGCTGTAAAACTTATAAGTGCCAATTGGAGACCACCTGAATGACAAATCCCAGCAGTGAAGGTCCCGATAGATGGAAAATGAAGTCAGACTCAGGTCATTGCGCTGAAAATCGTAACCAGAAGTATACTGGACTTTCCATTTAGGAGTGACGTTAAAATCTCCATAAAAGTTCAGCGTGTTAGAAATAACAGATTTCAGCCCGTTCTTTGAGTAATTGAAACTATAAGCGGCACTAATATTCCAGGGAATATTAAAGTCCACAAATGCATTTGGATCCCTGCTGATAGCATTTAATTCAGCTTGCTGCTGAGGCGATAAATTCGGTTGCCCGGCATTAACCTGGTTGATATTTGCGTTTCTGTTTTTTAGGGCTGTAGAGTTAAGGCTAAAATCTGTAGACAACCCAAAACTCGTCAGTCTCGCAAGGCTTCCGTCATTAATTGTAAACTTATCGAGGCGGTTACCGTTACCGTCAAGCTTATATGGATCCAGGGTGCCGTAAAAGTTTATACCCATTTTTTCTTTGAAAAGGGCAGTGCGCCCTGAAAACCCGATAGTTGATAACTTGAAAGATTCGGCAGCGAAATTATATGCGCCCGAAAAGGTAAGACTCTGAAGTATCGGTATGTTAACAGAGCTCTTTGTAGAGTCCGCCGTAGAACGAACTTTTGCTTCCACATTATTATCAAGACTAAAGCCAATGCCTGCCACTTTACCAACGGAGGGAGCGCCAAAATATGCTCCCTCATAAATTGAATAGCGCATCGGATTCACCTGAGCTGTATCATTTTGAAGATTGCGAAAAAATCCAAAACGATCCGATCCGAAATCCGGTTGATAATTGATCCCTACAGAGGGCGTCATAACATGGCGCAGAGCCATTAATTTACCCTTTTTGAAATTAAACTTACCGTAAACTTTGGTTGAAAATCCGCTATTAATGCTATAGTCGTAGACCCTGCTGAATCCGCCAATAGTGTCGGTAACCTGGGCAAAACCCGAGGCAACAGGGGCCAACCGCTTCCTTATTGTTTGCAGATACCATTTCTCGCTGTAGTTTAAACTGGAGTTGAACTGAAAAAATTTAGCAACGTTAAGTGACATTGAGATTGGTACATCATGTCTTATTCCGTTCTGAAATTTTCTCAAAGTTTCTTTTTTGAACAGCAGACTTTCTGCCGTGTTTATTAGGTTAGTTCCCTGCATGGTATAACCCAGGCTAATACGTTGAAACCATTTTTGTTCCCCGGCCCGATCCTTACTGTCAAAGGGATTAATCGTCGTCATTGCCAGATTGAATTGTGGCAATTGAAGTGACACTGTTTTTTGCTCAATATCCTGACTGTGTGTTAAGCTGGAAGTAAAGTTAAATAGACCATCGTGAAACACTTTCCCGTAACTTATACTGGAAGATAAAGTGTTTCGTGCAATTTCGGTCGGATTGTATGCTACGGCACCGGGAACATTCTGAAAAAAGGATCCTGTACCAGCATTTACTGATGCACTGAATGTAGTACCAGGATTTGCTTGGGGACTTTGCGAATGGCTCCAGGTAACGTTAAAATCTTTATTTGGATTTTTAAATGCTTCAGTACCTTCCACACCATTTCTGGTAGACGCGTATCTCAAGTTTACGCTCCCATCGTATTTGTAGTTTTTCCTGTATCTGGCAGCGGAACTAAGTTCATACGATCCTTTTGAATAGAGCGTGCCCCGGGTTGCAAGGTCCCAGTATTCGTTCAGGCCGATGTAATACCCGAGATCTCTCATAAAAAACCCTCGCAGATCTTCTCCAAAGGTCGGGAATAAAAGACCACCCGAGCGTTTATTTGGTTTAGGAAAAAATCCGAAAGGCACACCCAAAGGGAGCGGAACACCTTCGATTTCCAGATATGCAGGGCCTGTAATTATCTGCTTTTCAGTAACAATCCCCCTGGTTATATTGATTCCGAAATGATTGTGCGGGTAAGGCAAATTACAGGAACTATAAACGCCATGTGCAAAATTACCTTCGCCGTATTCGTTCTTTTTAAACTGCCTTGCCTGAAGATACCCTCCTTCCGCTTCAGTAAAAACACCGAAAGATTTGCCCTTTTTAGTTTTGTAATTAAAGAATAAGGAATCTGTTGTTATAGGCTGCTCAGAACCCTGTTTAAATAAAGGCCGTCCCGTGTATCTTTTTGTTTTTGGATCGATCAGACCCTTTGCAAAAAGAGTATTATTCTTTTGATCATACTGTATATAATCGGCGTCCAGTTCCATATCCTGGTACTTTACGCGCGCTTTTCCATACATTTTGACTATATTGGTTTCGCGATCAGATATAATCGAATCTTCAGCCGAATAAATAACTTCTGATTCGAGCGCTGAACCGCCAGCTGATTTTTTTGTGACAGTATCTGTTTTTGGGGCGGGCAGCCGCAATGTTGTATCGCGTTTAGCGTTATCAGGACGAATAGTAAGTTGCTGAGCGTACAGGGACGTATTCAAACCTCCCATACAAAGCACCAGTATAAAAAAATAAAGAAAAAGGAAGTTAATAAATTTCAAATCCGATGATGAATACTATTTTTGCAATGATAGATAATAATATACGCTCAAAATTAATGAAAAATATACCATTGATCAGATACATTTACGTATTACTGCCTGTCTTACTTTTAATATCCCTAACTTCTTTTACAAGTAAACTCCCCGATGTACCTTACCGAATTAAAACAATAGTCATCGATGCCGGTCATGGCGGACACGATGGGGCTACCAGGGGTATTTTCTCCAGAGAGAAAGACATCGCCTTACAAGTAGCTTTAAAACTTGGTAAGGCTGTCGAATCTAATCTAAAGGACGTAAAAGTTGTATTTACAAGATCATCAGATGTATTTGTTCCGCTTTATGAACGAATTGGAATAGCTAATAATGTGAAGGCAGATTTATTTATTTCTATTCATTGTAATTCAATGCCCATAAAGAGAGTGATTGTTGGGTATGGAAAAGACAGCCGGGGACGTAAGATACCAAGATATGCTAACAGGCAAAGTACTTCTACAAAAGGAACAGAAACCTTTGTGTCAGGTTTTGGGCGTCTGGACGAACAAGACGTGGTTATAAGAGAGAACGAATCAATTCTTTTGGAAAAAGATTATAAGAACAACTACGAGGGATATGACCCTAAAGATCCGGAAAGTATTATTATGCTTTCGCTTATGAAAAACGCTTTTAGGGAGCAAAGTATAAAGCTGGCATCTTATATGCAGGATGAGTACGTTCTGTCGGGAAGGACAGATCGTGGCGTTAAAGAACAAAGCCTGGCTGTACTAGCCAAAGCCGGAATGCCTGCGGTTTTAACAGAAATTGGATTTGTGTCCAATCCGGAGGAAGAAGAATACATGAATTCTGAAGCAGGCCAAAACGAAATAGTAAATAACTTGTTAAAAGCAATCCAGACCTATAAGAAACAGGCTGAACTAAGTGAGTAATTGACTGATAAACATGAAAGTCATTGCCGCTGGTACAAATTCTAAAATAAATGAAGATAACTAACGAAACCAAAGTAGGAGTATTAGCTGCAGTAGCAATTGCAATATTAATTATAGGATACAGTTTTTTGAAAGGAAACGATGTTTTCTCCAGTGAGAACGAGTTTTATGCCACTTACGATCGTGTAGATGGCCTCGCTGTCTCCAAACCAGTACTCGTCAACGGTTATCAGATCGGCAGGGTTTCGGAACTGACACTTCAGCCTAACGGACAGATACTTGCACAATTTAAGATAGATCCAGAGTATGCCATCCCAAAGAATACCATTGCCAAATTAGAAAGCACGGATCTTTTGGGCAGCAAAGCTATTGTTTTCGAATTAGGGGCAGGCAGTGATTTTGCGGAAGATGGAGACACGTTAAATGCTAATATTCAACGAAACATTACCGATCAGATCGAACCAATCCAGAAAAAAGCTGAGCAAATCATTGCTCGAATGGATTCTGTTTTAACTTCTGTAAACAATACGCTTAACCCGGAATTCCAGCGAAATTTCGACCGAAGTTTTGCCAGTATTGCCCGCACTTTGGAAACCCTGGAAGGTACTACGAAGACGGTGGATGGCCTTGTAACTACCCAGGGGACAAAAATTGCCGGCATAATGAGTAATCTTGAATCTATTACGACGAACTTTAAAAATAACAACGCAAAGATCACCACCATCATGAGCAATTTTGAAAAGCTCTCTGATGATGTAGCCAAAGCAAATTTTGCTCAAACTATTGCTGAAGCGAATAAAGCTGTTGCTGACCTTCAAGTTATAGTGAACAAAGTGAATACAGGGCAGGGTACTTTAGGCCAGCTTATTAATGACGAGAAGATGTACAATAATCTGAATAATGCTGCTGCCAATCTTGATAAACTGATGATTGATCTAAAGGCTAATCCTAAAAGATACGTAAGCTTCTCGGTGTTCGGAGGAAAGAAAGATTAACCTGGTGGTTAGCTTACTGCTAATCGGGAAATCGATGATAGCCATTGTTTGAACCTGATCGACTAGATCTCGAAAGTCAATCCCTCAATCGCCAGGAAGGTGTTCGGAAAAATCGTCTTTGCTTCGTCCAGCAATGGGCCTAACTCCCGGTATCTAGCGGAAAAATGGCCGATTAATAGTTTCTTAGCCTTTGATTTGAGCGCCACTTCTGCAGCTTGTAAAGCTGTAGTATGAAATGTTTCTTCTGCCCTGGCTAACATATCATGAAGAAAAGTTGCCTCATGATATAATGTGTCACAATCACTGATAGATTCCAGATACTTCCAACTGCAAATCGTATCCGAGCAATAAACATACACCTTCGGTCGATCGGCTTCTGTTGTAAGATCTTCTGCTAAATGAACCCTTCCCTTTTTATCTGTAAAGCTTTCTCCCCTTTTGATATTTTGAACCTTCTCCGGTGGAATGCCAAGCAAATCAATTTTCTCCTTAATCATCTTTCTCAACCGCTGCTTTTCGGAGAAACGAAATCCGGTACATGGGATCCTGTGGTCAAGTGGGAAACTTTCAACCACCACATCAAAACTTTCAAATAGCCTTTCCGTCGCAGTGGGATTGGTGGTGTTAAAATTAAGGGGATAACGAAGGTGGGTTTGAGAATGTTTGAACTGGAGATCAATGATCTCCTTTAGTTCGGGAGGTCCAAAAATATCCATGGGCTTGGTTCGTCCATTCAGGTGAAGCGACGACAAAAGACCCACAAGCCCAAGATAATGGTCACCGTGAAGATGACTGATAAAGATATGGTCTATGCGGTTCGCCTTGAGACCAAAATGTAATAACTGGTTTTGGGTTGCTTCGCCACAGTCTATCAATATGAACTTCTCATTAACATTAAGAAGCTGGGCAGAAGGATTTCTATTAAATATTGGGGTTGAGGAACTGCTACCTAAAATTGTTACTTCAAACTTCATAGCTTGGATTCACAATTCCTATTTTAATTCTCTTTTAAGTTCCTTTTCAATCTCTTCCATGAATATAAGATCAATAGCCTCGTCAACCGTACCTACAATAGTAAGGATGTTTTCGAGCTGGGAAATGGTAATTAACCTGGCAATATTTTCGTTTATCCCAGTAAGTATAAATGTACCATCAGCATTTTTACATATTCTATGCCCCACCAGCAAGCTGCTTAAACCTGATGAGTCCGAATATTTTACATTGGACAAGTCAAGAATAACGTTACGCTGTCCTTCCGTATTTGTCAAAATTAGTTCAGATTTAAGCTGTGGGGAAATCAAACTATTTAGTTTATTCTCATCCAGCTTGATAAGGACATATTTTTCGTGTTTATCTACTCTAAATTTCATGGGGCAAATTTTGATTCGGCATTAACCTAAACTAGGTTTGAAATTCTAATTTAACTAAAAATTCCGGTTTACAATAAATAATTATGAGAGTCGTTTAAGCGCCTCGTTTATATTCCGTTCAACTCTGACTGTTGGATTTGTATTGTCTTGTCTTATAAACTTATCGCCTGTTATATGCTCGTAAAGTTCAATGTACCGGTCTGAAACAGACTTTACAAATTCCGCACTCATTTCAGGGATGGCCTGATCTTCTTTACCCTGAAACCCGTTGTCAATTAACCATTTACGAACAAATTCCTTCGACAATTGCCGCTGAGGTTCATTTTTGGCTTGAAGTTCTTCATAACCTTCACTATAAAAATAACGCGAAGAGTCTGGAGTGTGAATCTCGTCAATCAGGTAGATTTTACCATCGGCCTTGCCGAATTCATATTTCGTGTCGACAAGTATGAGCCCGCGTTGGGCAACCATTTCACTTCCCCGCTGGAAAACAGCACGGGTATACCTTTCAAGTTCAAGATAGTCTTCCTGCGAAACTAAACCTCTTTTAATAATTTCTTCTCTCGAAATATCTTCGTCATGTCCAACAGATGCTTTTGTGGTCGGGGTAATTATAGGCTCCGGAAGCTTGTCGTTCTCTTTTAGCCCATCCGGTAATTCAACTCCACAGACAGAGCGCTTACCTGCGCTATATTCACGCCAAGCATGGCCGGCCAAATAGCCCCTGATTACCATTTCGACTTTAAACGGTTCGCAGATTTTCCCGATCGTTACATTGGGATCGGGAACGTCCAGTACCCAGTTCGGAACGATATCAAGTGTAGCCTGGAGAAATTTAGCGGCTATCTGGTTTAATACCTGCCCTTTAAATGGAATAGGGTCGGGCAAGACAACGTCAAACGCAGAGATTCTGTCCGTCACAACCATGGCAAGAAATTTATTGTCAATGGTGTATACATCCCGCACCTTTCCTTTGTAAAAATTACTTTGACCGGGAAAGTTGAAATGGGTTTCTTTAATGGCCGTCATTATTCTGAATTTTAATTACTGGATATCGCCATATGCACGAAGAATGTTCTTTACAAGCTTGTGCCTTACTACGTCATCTCCATTTAGATAGATTATATCAATCCCGTTGATTTCGTTAAGAATCCTCAATGCAGTGTTTAATCCGGATTGCTGTTTTCTCGGCAAATCGATTTGAGTCACATCGCCTGTAACAATAAATTTAGCAGTCGGCCCCATCCTCGTGAGAAACATTTTAAGCTGCATATCAGTCGAATTCTGAGCTTCATCCAGAATAACAAAACAATTGTCCAGCGTTCGGCCCCTCATAAATGCAAGAGGCGCGATCTCAATGGTTCTGTTTTCTAAAAACACCTTAAGCTTCTCAGCAGGTATCATATCGTCCAAAGCATCGTAAAGCGGTCTTAAATAGGGATCGATTTTCTCTTTAAGATCCCCTGGCAGAAAGCCTAAATTTTCACCCGCCTCAACTGCAGGTCTTGTTAAGATAATTCGCTTTATCTCTTTGTTTTTCAGGGCTCTAACTGCAAGTGCTACGGCCGTATAGGTTTTGCCCGTTCCAGCCGGTCCGATGGCAAAAATGATATCATTCTTGCTGATGCTGTCTACCATCCGGCGTTGATTGGCTGTGCGAGCCTTTACAACAATTCCGTTGGGACCGAAGACGATAGGATCCCCCCCACCTCCGTTTCTCGGTGAATTAGCCTCCGTTTCAGTATATGCAGTGATTTTAGCACCAAGAATTTGTTCCAGGTCGTTGTTGTTAAGACTCTGGAATTTATCCGCGTGGTTAAGTATTTCCGCAAATTTTAGATTGAAAGAATTTATTTCAGACTCGTCACCCAGCACTTTCAGATCCGTGCCCCTGGCTACAATTTTTATCTTTGGGAAATGCTTCTTTATAATCTCAAAATACTCGTTGTTCGCTCCCCATATCACTACTGGGTTCACATTTTCCAAAGTCAGATTAAGTTCGTTCAAGATGTGGTTATTTTTAGTTCACGGTGTTTAATTGAGATTAAAATTCAATATTTGTACCAATAATATCTATCGCAAGATTAACAATAAATATTTACATTTTAAATGGCAATAATTACTTTAACGACCGATCTGGGCTATAAAGATTTTTACCAGGCTGCCCTCAAGGGAAGTATCCTGAGCCAGCTGCCAAATGCAAATATTGTTGACATCAGCCACGATGTTTCTGCTTTTAATATTCCTCAGGCGGCATTTATTTTAAAGAATGCCTTTCATTATTTTCCTAAAGGAACTGTCCATTTAATTGGAATCGATTCTGTATTTAACGAAAGGACAAGATACCTTGCTTTGAAATACAGGGAACACTACTTTGTCGGCTCGGATAATGGAATATTTTCTCTGCTTTTTGAAGACGAGCCTTCTGAAATCGTTGAGCTCAACATTATGCAGGATTTGAAATATCTTCACTTTCCCTTGTCAGATATATTCCCTAAAGCTGCCAGTCACCTGGCAAAGGGAGGTAAACTGAAAGATATAGGTATCGCAGTTTCTGGGGTTGAAGATCGGATGACTCTGCAACCTGTAATTGAAAGGGATATTATTAGGGGAAGCGTAATTTACATCGATTCCTTTCAAAACATCATTACAAATATTACGAAGGAAATCTTTACCCGTGTACAGTTGAATCGTGATTTCACGTTGTTTTTTAAACGAAACGAGTCGATTTCTCAGCTTAGCTGGCATTATAACGAAGTTCCCGAAGGGGAAAAATTATGCCTTTTTGGGATAAGCAACCATCTCGAAATCGCTATTAATAAAGGAAATGCCAGTGGTTTGCTGGGCCTTCATTTGGGAGATATTGTGAGGATAGAATTTCATTGATGATCACCAGAATCGTTAAAATGACTTTTTTGCCGGAGGGCGTTCGGAAATTTGAACGGATTTTTGAAAAGACTTCAGATTTAATCCGGAATTATGACGGATGCCATGAAGTAAAACTTATGCGGGACACCAGCTGCGAGAATATTTTCTTTACGGTGAGCCGTTGGGAAAGCGAGAGTCACCTGAATGCTTACAGGTCCTCCGGGCTTTTTAAATCAACCTGGGCCGATGTCAAGCCCTTGTTTTCTGAGAAAGCTGAGGCATGGAGCCTCGTGGATAGTATTCCTGAAATAAAATGAGGCACATCAATTTTATCCTTTGCTTCCTGTTGATAACTGGTCAATTGTTTGCCCAGGGCGATACCTCGGCTTACAATACTCAAAGGAATAAGATCAATCAGCTCCTGGAAGAACGAAGCGCCAGATTTAGTCAGTACGATAACAGTCTCACTAAAAGAACCGGGATATTCGGACTAAAGACTAAAAAAGATATGCAGGCTTCCAACGATATCCTGACGGAAATTGTTCTTGCCGATAACAGCATTTTTTCCGAACTGCAGGTCTTGCTGAAGTATAAAGATTTTGAGAAGAAGGAAGTTGAGCATCGGGCTGAAACCGTGGAAGGTCGCATCGAAAGGTTTCAATCGACTATCACTCGCTTACAGCAGGAAAATGATAAACTCAAAATCCAGCTCCTGGAACAATCATCCCGCAGAAGAAGGGCCTTAATCTATTTGTCATTTGCCATCTTAGCCTTGTCTGCCGTTATTATTTATGGTGTAAGATTAATAAAATTACGAAAGACTGATATCTGAGTCGCTTAACCTGCACAATTTAGGCTAATTTTGCGCGTCATATTACTGACGAAATAATCCCAAGAATTTGAAATGGCACGTGCTCGATTAAACAGTGGTAACACTCAGTCTGAAGATCTCCCGAAGGCAAAAATCAATAAGGAAAGTATAAAACAAGTGATGAGGCTGTTGTCTTATCTCAAGCCATATCGTACAAAGTTTTTCCTGGGTTTAGCTTGTCTGATCATCTCAAGTGGCAGTTCTTTCCTGTTCCCTTTGTTATTGGGAAGGCTTATAGGTAGCGGAGCGCAGACAAAAGTACCGGGAGCGATCATGCCAAAAGAAATATTGGACTCCTTCCCTACCGATATAAACACCGTAGCTCTCACTTTACTGGGTGTGTTGTTTATTCAGTCGATATTCTCATATTTTCGGATTAACTGGTTCGTGGAAGTCGCCGAAAAAGGACTTGCAGACATTCGCCGCGACACTTATCACAATCTCATAACCCTCCCAATGAATTTCTTTTCTCAAAGAAGGGTTGGAGAATTAAACAGCCGGCTTTCGGCCGATCTTTCTCAAATACAGGATGCGATTACAACAACCCTGGCTGAGATGATCAGGCAGGTTATCATTTTCACAGGCGGTATTATTTTTCTCGTTCTCGTTTCCGGTAAATTAACTCTTATGCTGCTCGCAGTATTGCCAGTTATGGTTGTTATTGCGGTAGTGTTCGGACGTTTTATCAGGAAATTATCCAGAAAAGCACAGGACAAATTAGCAGAATCAAATACGATTGTAGAAGAAACTCTGCAGGGCATCTCCAATGTAAAGGCATTTGTAAATGAAGCCTATGAAGTGGGCAGATATAACACCAGTATCCGCGAAGTAGTAAAGATTGCGATGCGTGGGGCAAGGTTCAGAGGTATGTTCGCCTCTTTCATTGTATTCTGCCTGTTTGGTACAATAGTTTCAGTGGTTTGGTATGGTTCGCACCTTGTCCAGGCCGGTGAAATAAGCCTTGCCAGCATGTTTACTTTTATTCTTCTGTCCACTTTCGTTGGAGCAGCAATGGGAAGTTTCCCTGAATTGTATGCTACCATGCAGAAAGCATTTGGTGCAAGTGAACGCGTCCTGGAGCTACTCGCCGAACAAAATGAACCCATCTCAATGCATGGAGCAAATAATAAAATTGACCAGGAAATTGAAGGCAATCTGCAATTCCGGGATGTTGTTTTTTCTTATCCGTCGCGTAAAGAAATAACGGTGCTTAATGGTGTTTCATTTGAGGCAAAAAAAGGTGAAAAGGTGGCTATTATTGGTCCAAGCGGCGCTGGAAAATCTACGATTGCCGGGCTTATCTTACGTTTTTACGATGCTCAGGCGGGAAATATTTTATTTGACGGCAGAGATGCCTCTGCTTACACGCTTACAGATGTGCGTAATCAGGTGGCGATAGTGCCGCAGGATGTTCTTTTATTTGGCGGAACTATCCGTGAGAATATCGCTTACGGGCGACTAAACGCAACCGAAGAAGAGATTCTAACTGCTGCGCGCAGAGCAAATGCACACGATTTCATAGCAGGCTTTCCCGAGGAGTATGGTACATTAGTTGGGGAGCGTGGAGTGAAACTTTCCGGCGGACAACGTCAGCGAATAGCAATTGCCCGCGCACTGTTAAAAGATCCGGCAATACTTATTCTTGATGAAGCAACTTCTTCCCTTGATTCCGAATCCGAACGCCTTGTTCAGGAAGCGCTGGAAGAATTAATGAAGAACAGAACCTCAATTATCATAGCCCATCGCCTATCAACAATCCGTGAAGCCGATAAGATCGTAGTTCTCGAAAAAGGCAAAGTGATTGAAAGCGGCAGTCATTCAGAACTAATGAAAAATGAAGAAGGATTATATCGGTATCTGAGTCAGTTGCAGCTGGAAGCTCAGGTTAGCGGCAATTAGTGATTCGAGGTAGTTGTTAGTTGTTAGACAAAGCGCCTAGCCTACCCAGTCTAAATACTAACAACTAACCCCTAACAACTAACCTCTATCAACTAACAACTAGCAAAAAATGAAACTAACCGTTTGGGGTGCCGCACAGCAGGTTACCGGAAGCATGCACCTTTTGGAAACCAATAATTACACTATTTTAGTTGATTGTGGTTTAGATTACGAAAAGGATACCTGGCTGGAAGAGAATGAGCAATTCCCGTTTATGCCCTCTGATATTGACGTGGTGATTCTTACTCATGCCCATATAGATCATTCAGGAAATTTGCCAACCCTGGTAAGGCACGGGTTTGAAGGTCAGATCCTGTGCACAGCGCCGACAGCCGATCTGGCCGAACTTCTCCTGTTGGACTCGGTTAACATCTTCTTAAGCAGACAGCGTAAATCGCGAAAAGGAAAGCGGGGCATTAATACTGGTCCAAAACCTTTGTACCTGCAAAAGCACGTAATGGAAACAGTGGACCGTTTTGTAACTATTGGATTCAATAGACCCTTTTTAATAAACGGTGAGATCAGCCTTACATTTATTCCAGTTGGCCACCTTCTGGGAGCGGCGGCGGCTGTGTTAACAATACAGGAATATGGTGAAACCAAGACTATCGCATTCAGCGGCGATCTAGGCAGGAAAAATTATCCCGTACTGAATGATCCGGAGCCTTTACCTGAAGTAGATTACCTGGTCTGTGAATCGACGTATGGCGGACGATGGCATAAAGCTACCCAAAGTGTAGAAGAAATGCTTGTAGAAACAGTTAACGAAGCATGTGTAAAATCACCTGGACGATTAATTATCCCTGCGTTCAGCGTGGGCAGAACCCAGGCTTTAGTTTACTCTCTCAACAGGATATTTTCTAAAGGCTTATTGCCGCGTGTAAAAGTCTTTGTAGACAGCCCAATGGCAACCTATGCTACTGATATTTTTCGAAAACATCACCCGGTTTTGAACGCGGAAGCCCAGGAATTTTATAAGATGCAGGGCGATGAATTTGAATTTGAAAACCTGGAGTATATTCAGGATATGAATGCCAGTAAGGCCATTTCGAATTATTATGAACCGTGTATTATCATCTCTTCTGCGGGAATGCTGGAAGGAGGCCGTATACAAGATCATTTATACTATAATATTTCCAACTATTATTGTACAATCCTCTTCATTGGATACTGTGCAAAAGGTACGCTCGGCAACCGTTTGCTCCGGGGCGACCCCATTGTTAATATAAGACACCGTGAATTATCGGTTTACGCAACAATTAAACAGACGGACCTCTTCAGCGGACATGGAGATCATAACGACCTGTTAGATTTCGTAAAACAACAGGATAGTGACAGACTTAAGAAAGTCTTTCTGGTCCATGGCGAAAAGTCATCGATGGAAAATTTAAGTCAGTCCTTGCAAGAAGAGGGTTATCATACAGAGATTGCCGTCAAAGGTCAGTCATATGAACTGGACTAGCTCTCTTCATAAAACAGATAGCCACCTTACAATGACCTTATAGCGTCCTTATAGGGACCTTATAGTGCCTTATAGCGATATTACCTTAGGCGAACATAGGCATTCCCGGCTTGTTCTGGCACCCGAAACGTTATCAGGCAGTTTTCGGAAGGAATCTTCCACATTAGTTAATTTTGTGTGTGAGGAGCCCTGCTTGAAATTTAGGCTCAAACCAGGTAGATTTTGGAGGCATTACCCCTCCTTCATCGGCAACTCTGAAAAGCTGTTCAATTGAAGTGGGAAATAAAGTAAAAGCTACGGCATAACTACCACTATTAACCTGTCCTATAAGCTCACCTATCGGGACAGTCCCTCCTGAGAATCCTATCCTGGGATCTGTCCTCGTATCGGCCATACCTAAAATATTCTTAAAAACCACCTCCTGGATGATAGAAACATCAAGTTCGGAAACCGGATTTTCTCCACAATTAGGCGTCTTCCGGGCAGACAATTTGTACCAGAGACCGTCTAAATACATACCGAATTCATGCATTTGATCCGGCAACACCGCCCGGTCCGATCGTTCAAGAGAAAAGTATCTGCCAAGCTCATCGAGAAACTCGAGTTTGCTTTTGCCGCTCAGATCTTTTACCAGCCTATGAAAGGGATATATCTTTAACTGATCTGTAGCCATGTATACCGAAGTGAAAAAGTTGAATTCTTCAGCGCCAGTATAATTTGGATTTAGTTTCCGTTGTCTCAATGCCAAAAGCGTTGCCGCCGCGGCACGATGGTGGCCATCAGCAATATACGCCGAGGGTACTTTAGCAAAATTCCCTATGATAGTGGAAATATGTCTGCTATCGTCTGTCTTCCAGAGCTGATGTCGCGCTCCAGCCTTGCTGAACGAGAGTTCAGGACTGGATTCGCAAATTATACTAATGAGCTTATTTATCTCAGGGACTGAATGGTATGCGATCAAAACAGGGTTAGCATCAATACCGGTCTGTTGGAGATAATCAATAAGCACAGCTTCACGTTCCGGCCTCGTTAGTTCATGTCTTTTTATCGTGTTGCTTAAGTAATCATCTACCGCCGTAACCGTCCATATACCAGTCTGCGTATTTCCATCTTTGGAGACCTGGTATACATATACCGATGGATTTTTTTCATGAACTAATACGCCTTCCTCAAGAAATTCGTCGAAATTCTCGTTAATCTGTTTGAAAGCCAGCTCATTTTTAGACCCTCTTAAAAAGAGGTTCTCGAGTTTTGGAACAAGCATATTCACAAAAGAATAGGGATTCTCCTGGCGGATAAGTTTGGCTTCCTGAAGGCTTAAATTTTCCATATCCAGCACAACCTCACCCGCGTAAGCGGGGTTAGGGCGGATCCCTTGGAAAGGTTTGATCGTAGGCATTAGCTAAAAATTACAAATGCAAACCTTATAAAGTAATTTACACCTTTACTGTTTTAAAAAAATCAATAATTAGATTTGCCAACTCAGTTCCTATTCTTTCCTGCGCTTCGTTTGTAGATGCACCGATGTGCGGGCTGAGGGAAACTTTAGGATGTGAAAGAATTGCGCGAAGCGGTGTCGGCTCGTTATCAAATACATCTAAACCAGCAAATGCAACTTTTCCTGTATTCAATGCCTGAATTAATGCTTCCTCGTCAATCGTACCACCGCGTGAGCAGTTTACAATCCCCACACCATCTTTCATTCTATCGAACTCTTCCCTGCCCAGAACTGGCTTTTCCGAAAAAGGGACGTGTAAACTAATGAAATCAGCATCTTTGATCAACTGGTCAACACTTATGGCTCTGATCGGACAGGTAACACGGATGTTTCCTGCAAGCTGAATTTCCAGTTCAGAAGGAACCTCGAATAGATCATAAGCCAGCACCTCCATTCCAAGGCCAAGGGCCACTCTGGCAGTTTCACGTCCGATCCGTCCAAAACCAATTATACCTATTTTTTTTCCGCGAAGCTCTATTCCCTTAGCATAAGCCTTCTTGAGATCGTTGAATTTTGTATCGCCTTCTAAAGGCATTCGTCGATTAGCATCCTGCAAAAACCGGATACCGGTGAAAAGGTGGGCAAATACTAATTCCGCCACTGAAAGAGATGAAGCAGCGGGTGTATTAACAACCGCAATGCCCTTGCTTCTGGCATAATCAACATCAATATTATCCATGCCTACACCACCCCTGCCAATGAGTTTTAAATTCGGGCAGGCGTCGAGAAGCTCCTGCCGAACTTTGGTGGCGCTTCTAACAGTAATTCCGTCATATAGCTTTAAACCTTCAATCAGTTCCGACTGAGGAATGTGAACTGTATCTACATGAAAACCTGCTTTTTCTAATAATTCCTTACCTATCGGATCGATGCCATCGTTGGCGAGTATGCGAAACATATTTATTTTAATTATTTGACTAAATGATATATATCAATATTTAAACCTGTAAGAATACAAAGCGATAATTCCTGTCAGATCAGGAAAATGCCTGTTGATTACGTTGTTTTTCTTCAAATTCCTGCATCGCATCAATCAGTGCATGAACACTGGTTATAGGTAAGGCATTATACATTGATGCACGGAATCCACCTACACTTCTGTGCCCTTTAATACCTATGATGTCCCGGTCTTCAGCAAACTTTAGGAACGGTTTTTCGAGCTCCGGATTTTCCATCACAAAGCAAACATTCATTCGTGATCGGTCCTCTACTTTACAAGTACCTTTAAATAAGGGATTCCTGTCAATTTCCTTATAAAGTGCATCTGATTTTGCCAGATTTTCTTTTTCGATATCAGCTATGCCACCCTTGGATTTTAACCAGCGCAGATTTAGCATGGCTACATATATTGCGAAAACCGGCGGGGTATTGTACATTGAACCTCCTTCGATCTGAACTTTATAATCAAGCATTGATCCGAGCTTCCGGTCGATCTTCCCAAGAATACTGTCTTTAACAATAACTACTGTTACCCCTGCCGGCCCTATATTTTTTTGTGCGCCAGCATAAATAAGTGAGAAATCAGCTACATTGATAACCCTGCTCATTATGTCGGATGACATATCGCAAACAACCGGAACGGATGTTTTAGGCGTCTCAAAAAGCTCTGTACCGTATATGGTATTATTTGAAGTATAGTGAAAATACGCAGATTCTTCAGGAATCTTGTAATCCTTTGGTATAAAGGTGTAATTAGACTCCTTCGAACTTGCTACAACATTTACATTTCCTACAAGTTTAGCTTCCTTTATTGCTTTGCTTGCCCAGACACCTGTGTCAAGATAAGCGGCAGATTGTCCGTCGCCAAGTAAGTTCATTGGAACCATAGAAAATTGCATTGAGGCACCACCCTGTAACAATACAACAGAATAACCCTCGGGTACATTTAGGAGTTCCTTAATCAAGCGAACAGTTTCGTCCACTACTTGTTCAAACTCAGGAGTACGATGTGATATTTCTAAAATGGATAATCCCGTTCCGTTAAATTCAAGGACGGCCTGTGATGCCTGTTTAAAAACTTCCTGAGGTAAAATGCAGGGACCTGCACCAAAATTGTGTGTCATGATATAAGGATTGATTGCCCAAAAATAGCAGAATATTTTGAGACATTCGAGCTTTTTAGCGCCATATTCCCAAATCGTGACAATATTCTAGCGGCTTTTCAATTTCGCTATAATTCGAAAATTAAATTTCCGGAAGGTCAGGTAGTTAGGCACAGCATATTGAACTGCATTAACCTCATTTAGCCAAAGATAAGATGCTGTATTCTTATTATTCAGAAGATTGAAGACTTCTGCATGAGCACTTAATGATTGGAAATATTTTTTAATAAAGGGAATTATCTTTTGGCTCTCAGGATCTGCAAAATCCTTGGAAAAGCCTATATCAACTCGTTTGTATGCAGGAATCTTAAAGACGTCCTCATGACGTTGCGAGCCGTTAGGCCCCGTAGGTAAGGCAGAAGCAAATACAAGGTTCAGATGAACTTTGTAGGTTGGATTTTGCAGAAGCCTGTCCTGGAATAAAACTCCGAGATTTATTCGCTGATCGGACGGGCGTCTTAAATATCCGGGCATTATGGTAGTATTCGGCATTCCTGGCACGCCCGGAATTGTGTATTGATCTCCCGCTATGTCCTCTTCTGTTTTCATAATAGAGAGACGAAAGGTCGACTCAAGTGCCCTGGCAAATGTTCCGGTAAGGCTCAAATCCACTCCGGCCGCATAGCCTTTGGACTGCTGATTTGAAAAGTACCGTACTTTCAGGTCCTCAATCTTATATGGAGTTAAGCGACTAAGTACTTTATAATATACTTCTGAAGTAAATTTCAACCGTGTACCAAGCCCGTTGAATTTACGATCCACACCGCTTAACACCTGGTATGAGCGCTGGGATTTCGCCCCGGGATTTATGCTCCCGCCAAAGTTTCTTAATTCCCGATAATAGGGAGCCTGAGCATATGCCCCTGCGGAAAACCTTAGCAGAAAATCGTCTGAATTATCCGGATAGTACATAAATGAAACTCTGGGACTTATCAGGACTTCTTCTGTGAAGGAATTATAATTAGCTCTTACTCCGGCGGCGAAGGTTAAATATGGACTGACACTAAATGTGTTTTGGAAAAAGCCGTTTATCCTTCCAATTTTCATCTTATTTTGCTCATCAATTAATTCAGAATAAATCCAGTTTCCAGTCCCCGGCCGTGAATAGCCAGTGGAATCCAGACCGGTATATTCATATAGATCGTCATTGATTTCATCTTGCTGAATCCTAACGCCCATTTCAAGAAAGGATTTCCGGTATTGTTTGTAAACTCTTAATTCGGAATTATAAATGAGTGAGTTCAGATGATTTTTTGCGAAATCGTATTGTGAGCCTCTGCCTAATAAGCTACGACTATTGTCAGACCCGAGACCGTCTCTTTCATCAAAAGAGAACAGACCTAACAGATCTGTATTCTCACTTTCAGCGATATGTGTTATTGAACTCATCCATTTTACGCTTGAAGTATTTGAGAAATCATAAACAAAAGTCAGAGCACCAATTGCCGATTCGTAATTTGTTGACTCTGTACCATCATAATTGACGAATAATTTCAAAACTTCATCTGATGTGCCAAACTCTGTTTCCCGTTGCCTGGGGACTACATCCAATCCTCCTTTATTGTAGTTACCAAATAACGAAAAATTTAATTTAGGCGTAAGGTGTTGTTTATACAGTACCTGGTAATCTGAAAATTTAGAACGAAAGTTTGCAGCAATATTCTGCCTTTCTAACAAATCCTGATTTGCTTTATTCCTCAGGCCTGCAAGGATATAGCTTTTTTTGAACGGGACTTTCAGCGTTGCAGAGTTACCTAGAAGGCTGACTGAAGCTTCTAAAGAAAAAGTGTCAGGCCGGGAATATCTTACATCTAAGACTGAGGATAATTTATCTCCGTATCGGGCTTCGAAGCCCCCGGCAGAGAATCTTACATGTGTGGCCATGTCAGCGTTTACGAAACCCAGACTCTCCTGTTGTCCTTTGCTGGCCATCAGGGGCCGAAATATTTCGATATCATTTAAATACAAAAGATTTTCATCAAAATTTCCGCCCCGTACTGAATATTGGGAACTCAGTTCGTTATTAACCGACACACCGGGCATGTTTTTTATCAGGCTTTCAAAACTCCCCGAGACGCTCGGGTAATCACTAAATTGCTGTGGATCTATAAGCTTAAAATTACTACCGCTGAATTTTTCAGTTATATTAATCTCGTCCAGGGACTGAACTTCGGGAAGTAATTCCACATCCTGCACATTTTCGCGCGACGTCAGCAGTCCCAGTTCAAGTGTTATGGTTTTGAAACCGAGGCGGGAAAATGTCAGATTAATATTCAACGGAACATCGCTGATGAAATATAATCCTTCACGATCAGTCTGGGTAATATATTTTGAGCCTTTAACCTGAACTGTGACCCCGCTGAGTAATTCGCCCCTGGAGGATCGAACTGTGCCTTTAATTGACGAAACCTCCTGTGCGTCTGCTGCTGATGTACAGAGCATTACAACGATAGCGGCTAAATATCGAAGTTCAAATAACAAAAATAAGTAATGACACAAGGATTTGATTTGATGCTTCACATGCAGATCAAGCTGTTAATATATCCGAATTTAATTGTTTTAATTCAGATATAGCCGAAGAAGGATCTTTAGCGGCGAAAACCGCATTACCAGCTACAAGAACATTGGCTCCTGCCCTCAACAGGGATTGCGCATTTTGTAACCCTACTCCTCCATCGATCTCGATTAACAGGCCATCGTTGCGCCCTAAGGCGATGGATCTCAGATTTCGGATCTTACTGTAAGTATTTTCGATAAATTTCTGACCGCCAAAACCCGGGTTCACTGACATAAGGCAGACAAGATCAACGTCTCCGATTATATCTTCAAGAACAGTGACCGGGGTATGCGGATTAATTGCCACCCCTGCCCTGCATCCCAGGTCTTTTATAGCACTGAGCGTACGGTGGAGGTGTGTACAGGCTTCATAGTGCACCGTAATATTTGCCGCTCCCGCATTTCTAAAATCCTCCAGGTACCTGTCGGGATCCGTGATCATTAAATGCACGTCCAATGGCTTGGCCGCGTATTTATTGATGGCATTCAAAACAGGGAAACCAAAGGATATATTCGGAACAAATACCCCATCCATAATATCAATATGAAACCAGTCGGCTTCACTTTCATTGATCATGATGATATCCTTTTGCAGATTAGCAAAATCAGCTGAAAGTACAGATGGGGCGATTAGGTGGGTCATAGACAAGTTATCAATCACTCTGCAATTTACTACAATTGCTGTAAACAAACAAAACCTGACCGGATCACTCCAGCCAGGTTTTTTATAATATTAACCTAAAAATCAGGCTTCGGCGGGCTTCCTTTCTTCCGGTCTTGGAGGACGGGGAAGCAAAGCTTTACGTGAAAGCTTTAATTTTCCCTGCTTGTCTACATCCAGAAGCTTAACCTGAACCATATCACCAACATTTAAAACACCTTCCATTGTTTCGTGGCGGGTCCAATCGATCTCGGAGATATGAAGAAGTCCGTCTTTACCAGGCATGATCTCAACGAAAGCCCCAAACGGCATTATCGTTTTAACCTTCCCTTCGTAGATCTCCCCAACTTCAGGCCTTGCAGCTATAGCCCTGATACGGCTAACGGCCTTATCAATGGCTTCTTTATTATCAGCAAAGATCTGTATGATACCCAGGTTATCTTTTTCTTCGATAGCAATGGTAGCTCCAGTTTCGCGTTGCATCTCCTGAATGATCTTACCACCGGGGCCTATAACAGCACCAATGAATTCCTTATCAATTTTCAGGGTTACAATACGTGGTGCATGTGGTTTGTAATCCTCACGTGGTGCAGAAATAGTTTTCTTCATCTCATTTAAGATATGAAGACGTGCTTCATTCGCCTGCTTAAGTGCCGCAGTTAACACCTCCCATTTCAGTCCGTGAATTTTAAGATCCATCTGACATGCAACTATACCTTTTTCAGTACCAGTAACCTTAAAGTCCATATCTCCCAAATGATCCTCATCTCCAAGGATATCACTTAGAATTGCGTATTTGCCTGATTTTGGATCGCTAATCAATCCCATGGCGATTCCTGAAACAGGAGCCTTGATCTTGATACCTGCGTCCATTAATGCCAGGGTACCGGCACAAACCGTAGCCATTGATGACGAGCCATTTGATTCTAATATATCGGATACGATCCGAATAGTATAAGGATTATCATCACCCGGTAACACTTTCTTTAAAGATCTCATTGCTAGATTTCCATGTCCAATTTCACGACGCCCGGTTCCTCTGTTTGGGCGGGCCTCACCTGTTGAAAAAGCAGGGAAGTTGTAATGGAGCAGGAACTTAGCATACCCGTTAAAGAATGCACCGTCAATCAATTGCTCATCTGATTTTGCACCTAAAGTTACCGTAGTTAAGGACTGAGTTTCACCACGTGTGAATATAGCAGAACCGTGTGCAGATGGAAGATAACCGATCTCACTCCAAATGGGGCGGACAGTACGGGAATCACGGCCATCTAAACGAAAACCTTCATCCAGAACCAGGTTACGAATGGCATCATATTGTACATCGTGGAAATATTTCTTCGCCAGGAAACCCGTATTATCATCTATCTCTTCGCCTAATGATGCAATAAAGTCCATTAGCACTGCACCAAACTGATCCCCTCTTTCGCTTTTAGCAGAGTTCGATTTTGCTATTGCATACACCTTATCATAAGTTGCAGCGTAAACTTTTTCCTTTAATTCCGGATCGTGTGTTTCATGGCTGTATACACGTTTTACCGTTTTCCCAACCATCTCAGCCAATTCTTTCTGAACCTGAACCTGAATCACAATTGCTTTATGTGCAAATTCAATTGCCTGAACCATTTCTTCTTCAGAAATCTCGTTTGCCTCACCTTCAACCATCACGATATCACTTTCTGTACCAGCAACCAAAAGGTCAATATCAGCACGTTCAAGATCACTCAGGTAAGGATTGATCACAAATTTACCGTCGATACGAGCTACACGAACTTCAGAAATCGGACCGTTAAATGGTATGTCAGAAACAGCTATAGCTGCCGATGCTGCCAGGCCTGCAAGGCAATCCGGAAGAATATTTTTATCAGCAGAAATCAGTGAAATCATTACCTGAGTATCAGAATGATAATCTTCAGGGAACATCGGGCGTAATGCGCGATCAACCAATCGGGAGATCAGTACCTCATAATCCGAAAGACGTGCCTCACGGCGAAGGAAACCACCCGGAATTCTGCCTGTAGCAGCATATTTCTCCTGATAATCAACAGATAACGGTAAGAAATCCGTTCCCGGCTTAGCGCCAACATTTGATACTACTGTTGCAAGGAGCATCGTATCTCCCATTTTAACAACTACCGCACCATCAGCTTGTTTTGCAAGCTTTCCGGTTTCAATCTCGATCATCCGGCCGTCGCCCAAATCGAATACTTTTTTAATTGCGTTTTGACTCATTTTCTTTTCGTTGCGATGTATTTTTCCTCTTTTGAATACATCTTTTTTATATATGATTGTTTTTTTTCAACTAAAAAAGCCATCCCATAAGGATGGCTTCGCAATGTGTTGCTAAGATTATTTTATAATATCTCTTAACTCTAATGCTTTGATAATCGCACGGTACCTGTTGATATCCTTTTTGTAAAGATAAGCAAGCAGGGCACGACGTTTACCTACAAGTTTCTGAAGAGATAATTGTGTAGAAAAATCCTTCTTGTTTTTTTTCAAATGCCCGGTTAAATGAGCAATACGGGAGGTAAATAATGCTACCTGTCCTTCTGCAGAACCTGTGTCTGTAGCACCTTTTCCGTGCTTGGCAAAAATTTCTGCCTTGTACTCTGTACTTAAATACATTACCTGAATAATATTAAAGCGTGAATTGAATTGTTAATTGGTTGCAAAGATATGATATGTAAGGGTTAATTGCAAGTGGGATTTAGTTGTTAGTTGTTAGTTGGTTAGTTGTTAGTTGTTAGACTGGATGGACTAGA
>JAZKHM010000045.1:0-78126 GCA_040385405.1 Bacteroidota bacterium
CTGTTCAATCTTACTGGAGATACCGTTACGGTAAAGATCAGAAAGCCCCTAATGCGTCTATTCAAGGCCCAAAAATAATGCTGATTGATGAAACTGCCGGATCAGGCGGAGATTATCTTCCTTATCTGTTTCGTCAGGCAAAACTGGGGACCATTGTTGGCAAAACTACCTGGGGTGGTTTAGTTGGTGTACTTGGTTATCCGGAATTGATGGATGGCGGAGTTGTAACTGCGCCTAATCTTGCTTTTTTTGATGAAAAGGGTTTTGGAATTGAGAACGTAGGCACTCCGCCAGATATAGAAGTAGAACAATGGCCGGTAGATGTGATTAAGGGCAGAGATCCGCAGTTAGAAAAAGCGATACAAATTGCGCTTGACGAATTAAAAAAGAATCCAGTTAAAAAAACACCAGCACCAGTTGCTCCTGACAAATCGAGGAGGTAGTTTATCAAATTAGTTTGGATGGGGGTATTTGAAAATTAGATCGCGCAATTAATTCCCCAAACAGCCCGATCTGGGGATTTTAATTCCCACGCTGGCCATGTAAATACCTGAATTCCCTTTCCAGCGTGTATCTGTTGTGTGGGTATAAAAATTGTTTAAATATTTAACTTAAACAACATACCCTTAACTAACCTCTCAACATGAAATTAAAATTATTATCCACCCTGGTATTTGCTGCCATCATTACTTTCTCCACAGGATGTAAGAAAGATCCAGACAAACTCTCGGCTTCACTGATTGACACCGAGATGGCTTCCAGTAAATCAACAAGCTTAGCAACAGATTACAACATTGCTGTTAATGTAAGCACTGATGGTAAAGTATGGACTTATACGATTACTCGTGCAAACCCCAAAGCCAAAAATTTAAGCCACTTTATTATCAACCTTGATAATTGTGGCGCTGAAAGTGCAGTTTTTGGTAATATTAATAGCGCTACAGTTAACGGACTTCCAGCTGACCTGTCACCTACAGAAGGATCTGGAACAGGTTGTAACCCAAGTACAACCAACTTTGTTAAGTTTGATAATCTTCCATCCTCAACAACCGGCTGGACATTAGTATTCACATTAGAACGTGGTTATACAATGGTTGATGGAAAGGCCTGGAATAAAGCAGGAACTTCATGTTGGGAGGTGTTAACTAAAGTCCCGGGTTGCCCAATACCAGAAACAGTGTATTGCTCTTTTTCACAAGGATATTTCTTCGGCAATGGATCAATTAATAATGGTGCAGTCAATTATTTCACGTCACCAGGACTTGTAATTGGCGGAGTAAGCTATTCTTACGTAGAAGGTCAACGTTTTTGGGACATAGACAAAGGTCAGGGTAGCGACCAAACCATGAACGCTTTCTTCCAGCTTGCCGCTGTAACTTTAAGTGGTGTTCAAAGTCAGGTTGCTGCTGATGCAGCTATTATTAATGCTTATTTCTCAGGAATAAATGTAAATACATCCATTATAACTGTTATAAACGGCAAGAAATCTTATCTAATATTTAGTCTTCCAGCTACAGTTACAGTTACTTCTGGAGATTCTACCTATACCATTACCAAAGCTCAGGTTCAGGCAGCGGGCAGTCGTATATCAGAGTTTATCCAGGCTAATCATTGTCAATAAGAAAAGATTCTAACAAATAAAAAGAGGCTGTCTCAAACGAGGCAGCCTCTTTTTATTTGGGCCTTTTTAAATTATAAGCATGGATGCATATCGACGTTGTCCTGATTTTGTGAGATTAAAATCCAACATTTTGATGAGATCGCAGAACATAGGGTGATAGCGGGGAACTTGAATATTTTCTGAAGAACAGATTTTAGGGCGGGCATGTCACCTTGTTAAAACCTTTTCCGGCTATTTGGTTCGTATAACTAAAAAAGCATTGACAATGCATAGGAATACCCGGAGATTTGAAACTCACTATATAAAATTTCTAATACGTGTACGATTAATCGAATAATCTGCTAAAGTGATTCTGAAGGTGGTTTCGCATTGCATTCCGGAGAGCCTCCGCATCGCCTGTTTCGATTACATCAACCAATTCCTTGTGTGATGCATATTTTTTATTAGCCAAAGGCTTCTTCAATAATCCGCTCAGGTGTACATAATTAAATACCGGTAAAAGCAGGCGCTGAAACTTCTTAAGGGTCTCGTTTCGCGTGATTTCATATAGCTTTCCATGAAACTTAATTTCCTCTTCGATAAGGAAGAGCGTTTCGAAATTGCCCGGAGGATCATTGGCGACAATCATTCTGAGTTCTTTGATATCCTGAGGTGTGATTCTTTCAATTATAAAGTCAGCCATTCCAATTTCCAGGGCCAGACGCATTTCAAATATTTCTTTCAGCGTATTAATGTCAAGGATTCTCGGATCCATACTTTTTTCGAGAATAGATATCAGGTCCGGACTTGTAATAACAGACCCTCTTTTTTTTCTGGACTCAATAAATCCCATCATTCTCAACCGGAGCAGTGCCTCACGTATAACCGTACGACTGACACCCAGGGCTTCAGTTAATTCCAGTTCTTTCGGGATGGAGTCGCCTACCTTCAGGTTTTTTAAAGTAAGGAACTCTATGATCATTTTTTCAACCTTGTCAACAAGAGAGGTGGTATCAATTTTTCGGAGATTCCCACTGTTGTTTGTATTAGCCATATATGGTGTAAAGTAATAAAAAAGAAATTTGCATACTAACCTTAATCCTATTTGAATAGGACCTACCGTTCTCTTTTCGTCTAAGGTTTTCCCATGACAACTTGTAGATAAGGATCATAATTATGTTATACATAACAAAGTTAGTAAATTCTTCTGTTCAGCAAATGTTTTTTAAAGAAGTAATATTGATTCAAGTGTTTTCCAGCTGCTAATCTCTTATTTGCTATAATAGTGCTGATTTACAATTGGTTTTAGTTGATCTGAATAACAATAGTTAACAATAATATTTTTTACCACAAAATTTGGAAACATAAAAATAATGTTATAGGTTTGATTATGTCATACATAATACTAACTAAAGCACAAGAATTATGAATTTAAAGATTACTCTCTTGAGATCCTTGTTTTCAGTACTAGCTTTCATGCTATTCACTGTCGTACAAGCTCAAACAACCAGGATTACGGGCCTGGTGTTGTCAGACGACGACAAGAAACCCCTTCCCGGTGTAACGATACAGGTGAAAGGAAAAAGTACATCTGCACAAACTGGTACAGACGGTACTTTTGCCATTCAGGCGGGAAGCGGTGATGTACTGGTGTTCAGATCGATCGGATTTGTAACACAAGAATCGGCCGTTGGAACTTCCTCTGCCATTAACATATCGCTTAAACCGGAGGTATCGAAATTGGACGAAGTTGTGGTGGTGGGTTATGGTACTCAAAGCCGGGCTAAGATCACATCATCGATAGCGAAACTCGATCCAAAAGTACTGGAGAGCGGAATGCGTTCTAATCCTGCACAGGCACTTGCGGGTACAATACCCGGACTAAGAGTATCAACCAGCACTGGCCGCCCCGGTTCACTCCCTAATATAGTACTCAGGGGTGGAACTAATTTTGACGGAAGCGGAAGTCCATTGATTATCATGGATGGACAGGTGAGGGGATCTCTGAGTGATATTAACCCGGAAGATATCTCCAGCATGGAAGTTTTGAAAGATGCATCTGCAACAGCCATATACGGAGCGCGAGCGAGTAATGGCGTTATCCTGATCACTTCCAAAAGAGGCAAACTTGGAGTTTCGTCAATCACCCTGAAATCAAGAACAGGCCTGAATTATTTGAATACTCCTTATGAATTCTTAGGAGCAGAAGATTATATCAAATGGACCCGTAGGGGTGTTGTCGAAGCAATTAAAAATGGAACTATTGCAGCAACGTCACTCTCTGCCGTTGGTCCCAGAAGTACCGGAAACTTATACAAAGATGGAAACGGAAACGTCCTGAATGGCAATTACGATTCCCGGGCCATCTGGAGTACCATGCGTTTAAGCGATATCAACCGTGAATTATTGAACACTGGTGCCTGGAAACAAATGAAAGACGCCGTGCCTACAAACGCAGCCGGGAATTATGATCCAAATGGAACTTTTGCAGATTTAATATATCAGGATTTCAACTATGGTGACTACGGTCTGCACAAGCAATCACTCTCCCAGGATTATAATATTGGTATGAACGGCGGAAATGATCGCGGTGCCTATTATGCAAACCTGGGTTTCTATGATGAAGACGGATTGTCGCTTAAAACTTTTTATCGCCGATTGAATTTTACCATCAATGGTGATTATAAAGTCAAAGACTGGCTTAAATCTGAAAGCGGACTGCAATTTACCAAAGCGAACTGGAGAGATCAGTCACTGTCAAATGGCGAAAGCAATTATTGGGGCCGGATGCTGTCTGCGCCGCCCACACTGCGCCCGACTGGTCCCGATGGACAGTTAATTCTGGGCCGCGACGCTTCAGACGGTAACCCTGTGATCAATATTGATAAATATCAGCGGTATAACCAGACGGATAAATTTATCATGAACCAGTCCTTTAAAGTGGATCTGACCAAAGACCTTTATTTCAAAGTGGGCGGTACTTTATTTTACGAGGAAGCAGTGTTCGAAAATTTCAATAAAGATTTCCGTACCGGCATAATGAGCCTTACAAATACGGCTACAGGCTGGAACCGCGACCGCAGTTCGAGCGCGGGATTTGACCGCACCACCCGCGAAACCTATAACGCTTTAGCTAATTATAAGAAAGACTTCCTGGGGAAAAATCATATTGATGCCATGGTAGGATTTGAATACTTCAATTTTTATAATCACGGTCTCGGGGCGAACGGGCGTTTGTCTCCAACAGATGATTTTGCCGACCTGGGTTTAACTGTGACAGATGTTGCAGGCGTTGGTGCCAGAGGGATTGATTCTTATCACGGCAGAGAGCGTATTCTATCTTCATTCCTGACTGCTAATTACGATTATGATAACAGATATCTGGCTTCATTCACAGTCAGGAGGGATGGTTTTTCCCGACTTATTGGAGATAATCAGTTCGGAACTTTCCCGGCAGCTTCGGTGGGATGGCTGGCAAGCAATGAAACTTTCATGCAATCCACCAAAAACTGGCTTTCGTTCTTAAAATTCAGAGCAAGTTATGGCCTGAATGGAAATATCGGGATCGGTACATCGAACGCAATTGGACTGTACGAGCTGCAGGGATCTTACGGCCCGCAGACCGCTTATAACGGAACAGTCGGGTTCCTGAACTCTGCTGCAAATCCGGGATTGAAATGGGAAAAATCAAATACCATTGAGGCCGGTGTTGACATGGGATTTTTTGAAAACAGACTTTATGCGTCAGCAGCAGTTTACAAACGAGTTACTAAAGATAAATTAGCTAACGTATTGTTACCGACCTCATCGGGTGTGGGTTCTGTCCGGACTAATAACGGAAGTATGAGCAACCAGGGCGTAGAGCTTGAAGCGAATTATAAAATACTACGGGATAAGCCATTGACATGGACTATGGGCATTAATGGTGCATGGAACAAAAATAAGGTTCTTGAACTTCCATTTAACGGCAATGAAAATAATCGCCAGGGCGGACGTCAGGTTTATGATCCGGGATCAGGCCGTTTAATTTGGGTGGAAGGACTACAGGAAGGCAAGGAGCCCGGTGAAATATTCGGATTCGTGAATGCAGGAATAATACGTACCGATGCAGATCTGGCCAGATACAATAAAATAGATCTGGCAGCAGGCATGGCATGGTATGGTGCTTCTGCCGGCAGAAAAGTTGCGAGCCCATCCCTGATTGCTTCAAAAGGACTCAATAGTACCTTTATCTCTACCCGTAAAGGAGATGTAATGTGGGAAGATCTGGATCGGAACGATACGATCGACACACGCGACATGGTCAGCCTTGGCCGTTCCCTGCCTAGATGGACCGGTGGTGTAAACACCAGTGTATCCTGGAAAGGTGTTAGTCTCTTCGCACGGGTCGATTACGCAGCAGGACACAAACAAATGGACTTTATGCAGATGTGGGCTTTGGGAAGTTTCCAGGGTGAATTCAACGCCACAGAAATTGTCAGGAATACCTGGACCGCAGAAAATCCAAATGCTGAATTGCCCCGATATACCTGGGCCGATCAGCTCAACAGCAAAAACTTTGACCGTCCTAGTGATATGTTCTGGGTAAATTCAAGTTATATCGCCTTCAGGGAAATTTCACTGAGTTATTCAATCCCAACCAGGCTTTTACAGAGAGCGAGAATCTCCGCATTGACTTTGACCGCTACCGGACAGGATCTGGGATATCTCACCAATAAACAGCTGAAATTGCCGGAGCGTACGGGATCACAGAATAGTGCGTACACTATTCCAACGAAGGCAATTTTTGGAATGAACCTAACATTTTAATGAAGCATCATGAATAAGATAAAATATTTCATACTTACGATACTCATCGCCTTTGGCTCGGTATCGTGTAAAAAAACCCTGGACCTGGCGCCCGAGGATTATTTCGGAAGCAATAACTTTTGGGAAAATGAAGCACAGGTGACCAATTTTATGGCTGGTATACACAGCCAGTTCAGGAATCAGCAGTTCCAGTTTTATCGACTGGGTGAAATGCGCGGCGGCGGACTCAGCAACGTGGACCGTCAGAATACGTCCTTAAACGAATTACCTGTTATCCAGCAGGATATTTCAGAAAATTCTCCCGGAATTGGAAGCTGGGCTGGATTTTACAGCCCTATTCTGCAGATCAACCTGTTTATTCAGGAAGTTGAAAAAATCTCGTTTATCGCTGAGCCCCGTAAAAGCTACTTATTGGGACAAGCTTACGCGATGCGTGCCTATTATTACTTCCACTTGCTTCGTACTTATGGCGGTGTTCCCATCAGACTGGAACCGGAAGTATCAAACGGGAAGACAGACCCTGTTGAGCTCCGTAAAGCCAGAGCCACAGAGGGAGAAGTATTGGCTGCTATAAAAGCCGACGTTAACAAATCAGTCACATTATTTGGAAGTGCTGCTTCTCCCGCTGATAAAAGTCAGTGGTCGCCAAGAGCTTCTTTAATGTTAAAGGGGGAGGTATATTTATGGTCGGCCAGGGTGTATAACGCGACTGCCGATTTAGCCGAAGCCAAAGCCGCATTAAATGCAGTAACTGGTACCAGCCTGCTTACCGGTACTGCCGCCAGTTTTGCCAACGTGTTTAAACAAAAAAATAATAATGAGATTATTTTTGCTATTCGTTTCAACGTAGGCGAAGCGGAGATACCTAACTATTCACAGTTCCTGTACTCTACCTTTAATTTTGACGGGCAGCATTATAAAGACAGTACCGTGAGTGCCGGAGTGGGAAATTTCCTGGTGGATCCATTAAAGATCGCACAGACCAATTCCCAGCAGATCATTCAGCGCTATGGTTACACTTTTAGTTTGTTTCAGAGCTATCAGCTTGCCGACAACCGTAGAAATGCTACTTTCTACGATTATTACAAAGTGAATACAGCCGTGAACCCTCGTGTTGTAACTATTAGAAATACAGCCCTTGTGAAATTTATCGGACCGGACGCGGCAACAACAACCAACAAAAAGTATTTTACGGACGACTGGCCGGTCTACCGTGAAGCAGACAGGATCTTAATGCTGGCTGAAATCACCAATGCAGAAGGAGGCAACCCCGGATCGTTCATAAAGCAGATCCGTGACAGAGCCTTCGCTCCGGCGGCAGACCCGACTCCATTTGTCAGCGGCAGTAAAGATGCCAATGAACTAGCTATTTTCGCCGAACGAAGCAAGGAATTTGTTTACGAAGGTAAGCGCTGGTATGACCTGCGCAGAATGAAATTCGGAACGGAACCACTGGTGTTCAAAAGCAGCAACCATCCTTACGGAGTGCTGACCAAAGGCACCGAAAGTTTCAAAATTCTTTGGCCAATTGAGCAGGCTATCTGGACAAATGATCCACTAGTTAATCAGACTCCTGGCTATACTACCACAAAGCCATAAGGTTCCTGATTCATTAGAAGAAACAATGTTGCGGGCGTGAGGAAGGACGAAGCAGTCCCCATAGAGGAATTGCTTCGCCTCCTGCAGCAAAAGGAGAATCGGAAAAGAATAAAAAATCTTAAATTATCCCTATTAAATGGGCATGGCTTAGACAAAAACAAAACTGAAATTATATGACATTCGATCATCTGGATGGGCTGATAGCTGCCCCGTTCACACCAATGGACAGTGAGGGGAAAATAAACCTGTCAATTATACCCGCATATTATCGATTTTTAAAGTCTAATGGCGTAACCGGAGCATTTATCTGTGGATCAACGGGTGAAGGAGTTTCTTTGACTTTAGCCGAGAAAATGGCGGTCGCAGAAGCCTGGGCCGCTTGTACTGATCAAGATAAGGACTTTAAAGTAATGATGTTTCTGGGCGGAACATGTATTGCCGACTGTATTGAATTGGCGCAGCATTCACGTGATATAGGCTTGTATGCCGTTTCATTTACCGGACCTTTCTATTTTAAGCCCGCAAATGCTGGCATATTGGCCGACTGCTGCAAAACCGTTGCCGACAGCGTTCCTGATATGCCGTTCTATTATTACCACATTCCAGTTCTATCAGGTGTAGATGTAGCCATGTTCGAGCTCTTAAAAGAGATCGACGATAAAATTCCCAATTTTGCTGGAATCAAATACACTCATGAAGATTTTATGGATTTTCAGTCGTGCATGACTTTTCAGGCCGGGAAATACGACATGCTTTGGGGAAGGGATGAAAACATGCTTTCGGCACTGGCATTAGGTACCAAGGGCGCCGTGGGCAGCACCTTTAATTATGCAGCACCGCTTTATTATTCCTTAATTGAAGCCTTTCAGAAAAATAACCTGTCGCTTGCCGCAGAACTACAGCAAACAGCTATAAATATGATCCGTTTATTAGGAAAGTATGGAGGTATTTCTGTGGGAAAAGCCTATATGAAGGTTGTGGGACTCGACTGCGGCCAATTCAGGCTGCCTGTTAAAAATATGAGTGCCAGTCAGTTCGAAGATTTTAAAACAGATGTGGCTCTCCTTGGTTTCGATCATTTCAAATCTAGAGAGGCAGAATTGATCTTATGATCCTATGAAAATTAAGCCTTTTTTCCCTTTAATTCTCCTGATTATGTTTATACATGCGGCGGTATACCCCCAAAAGAAAACCGTAAAAACTATTGTCTGGGAAAAAATAGCTGTTCTGCCTCAGGCTGACGGAACCCCATCTATCGGAGTAGCCGGAGCTATTAACGCGGTCAGCGCGAATGTTTTGGTCATTGCAGGAGGAGCGAATTTCCCCGGAAAAAAACCCTGGGAAGGTGGTAAAAAACACTATTCTAATGAGATATATGTACTTCAAAAGAAGAATGGAAAATATGCCTGGAATAAAAACATTTCAGCTCGTTTACCCCAAGCTATTGCCTATTGCGGAAATACAAGCACCCCGCTGGGTATAGTTTATGCAGGTGGTGAAAACGAGACTGGCTTGTCAGACAAGGCCTACCTTATGAAATTAAATCCCAGGCGTGGTCTGGTAGAAATTATATCGCTTCCAAACTTGCCCTTGCCGCTAACCAATATTTCTCTAACTCATATTGACAATGTGGTTTATGCAGCAGGAGGAGACGGAGCGATTCTTTCTTCTTCCCGCTTTTTTAGCCTTGATCTGGCTTCAGGTGCTCCGAAATGGGAAATTCTTCCCGATTTACCCCAGGCACTTGCCAACACATTGGCCTTAGCCCAAAATGGGCCTGGAGGGAAGAACATTTTTGTCGTAGGCGGAAGGTCAAAACATCCTTCCGGAATCAGCGAACTCCGTTCGAGCGTATTTATTTATGATCCGATAAGCAGGATCTGGAAATCCGGAGCGGATATATCGGACGACGGTAAAATCATGAACTTTTCGGCCGGTACCGGAGTGTCCCTCTCTGAACGTTACCTGCTTATTACCGGGGGTGATAAGGGTGAAGTTTTTCACCAGATAGAAACCCTGCTTTCTCAAATTTCAAAAGCTTCCACGGAAAAAGAAAAAGTGGAACTAACAAACAGGAAAAACCAGCTGATTATTGATCACGAAGGCTTTTATCCCGGGATTTTGGTGTATGATACCTATGAAAACACCTGGGTCAAGGCCGGGAAACTTCCTTTTCTACCCCGGGTAACTACAACAGCTGTTATGTGGGGTAAACACATCATCTTATCGAATGGGGAAATCAAGCCGGGTGTTCGGAATCCTGATATAATGCGCGGGAAAATTAAATTATCTCAGAACCTGAAATGAATTATTCGAAAAATTATCCCTGGTTCCTGGTAGCTCTTCTTTGGGTGGTGGCATTGCTTAACTATATGGACAGGCAAATGCTTTCTACCATGAAGCCTGCCATGCAGATCGATATAGTAGAACTGCAATCAGCGACAAACTTCGGATACCTGATGGCAATCTTTCTTTGGATCTATGGCTTTATGAGCCCTTTGTCGGGGATCATAGCTGATAAGTTTAACAGGAAGTGGATAATCGTGGGCAGTTTATTTGTATGGTCGGCAGTAACATTTGCGATGAGCTACGCCACAACCTTTAACGAACTTTATGTTCTAAGAGCCTTGATGGGAGTGAGCGAAGCCCTTTATATTCCGGCAGGCTTATCACTAATCGCTGATTATCACAGCAGCAAGACCCGATCGCTCGCCATAGGTATCCATATGACCGGGCTTTATATGGGTCAGGCTCTGGGAGGTTTCGGAGCTACTATAGCGGTAAATTATACATGGCAGAATACATTTTATGCCTTCGGCCTAATCGGTATCGTATATTCCTTCGTTTTAATTTTCCTGTTAAGGGAAAGCAAAGGGGGAGAGGCCCTGGAGACAAATGATAGCATTAAAATTAAAGAAGGTTCCCCGGTTTTAAAAGGCCTGGCCCTGCTGTTCACGAATATCTCTTTCTGGATTATTTTATTCTATTTTACTATACCCAGCCTACCAGGATGGGCTACCAAAAACTGGCTCCCAACTCTGTTTGCAGAAAACCTTGGCATTCCTATGTCGCAAGCCGGGCCCCTGTCTACAATTACCATTGCTGCATCGTCCTTTTTGGGAGTGATTATCGGTGGAATTTTGTCCGACCGCTGGGTACAGACAAACCTCAGGGGAAGAATCTACACGAGTGCCATCGGACTAGGCCTGACTATACCTTCATTATTGCTCCTGGGTTACGGACATAGCCTCGTTCATGTACTAGGAGCCGGAATGTGTTTTGGAATTGGTTTTGGGATGTTCGACGCTAATAATATGCCTATTCTCTGCCAATTTGTATCTTCGAAATACCGGGCTACAGCATATGGGATTATGAACATGACCGGGGTATTTGCCGGTGCATATATTACCGACCTACTGGGTAAATCAACAGATGCTGGAAACCTCGGGAAAGACTTTGCCATGCTGGCTGGTATTGTTTTCCTGGCTTTGATTGTCCAGATCATCTTTCTACGGCCGAAGTTTAATGATTTCGGTGCCGAAAGAAGCTCATCTTCAATAAATTAATTATGAACAAAAATTTTAGAAATTGCTTTTCGATTATCCAGTTCCTGGCAGTAATTCTCGCTGCCTGCTCGCCCCGGACGCAAACTCAGCTTACAATTTCCCCGAGGCTTACAGCCAGATATATTGATGCACCCCTTATCAAAGGTTTAGCACTAAATCAGGCTATTCAGATCAGGATCTATGTTCCGGAAGGCCGGGAAGTTAAATACCAGGCCCTTCGTCTTGAACTGGATGCTTATGCTGTGCGTGCTCTTCAGAAGATTGATATTTTTGGGATGAAAAGCAGCGATAACAATTTCCAGCAAGGTGCAAATCTTCTGGGTTCTGCTTCAAACCTTTCGGGTAATGTCAGTATACCTATTAGCATGAATCTCCAGCCTGGATTACATTATCTATGGATCAGCCCGGTACTGAAGGCTGATGCCGACATTGACCAGCAAATAAGCATAAAAGCCAGAGCGCTGATAAACGGCAGTTCAGAACAACAGCAAATCTCCGGGACGGGTGGAAAAATGGGTTTTAAAAAACGACTGGCTCTGGCCCTTCGCAAGGCCAACGACGACGGGGTAAATACATACCGTATCCCCGGAATGGCCACTACCGACAAAGGCACCCTGATTTCTGTATATGATATTCGCTATGATCATTCAAGAGACCTTCCTGCCAATATTGACGTGGGAATGAACAGAAGTACAGATGGCGGAAAAACCTGGGAGCCGATGAAAATTATAATGGACATGGGTGGCCCTAATGAAAACAGTGGGATTGGAGACCCCGCCATATTGTTCGACCCCATTACCAAAAGAATTTGGGTTGCTGCCTTGTGGAGTAAAGGTAACCGTTCGATCGCAGGCTCAGAGCCCGGACTTTCACCGGATATCACCGGCCAGTTTGTACTGGTTAGCAGCGATGACGATGGAAGGACCTGGTCAAAACCCTACAGCATAACCAGTCAGGTGAAAAACCCGAAATGGCACTTGTATTTTAACGGTCCGGGCAATGGAATAGCCATGGAGAATGGGACGCTTGTTTTTCCATCCCAGTATTGGGATGAAAGTAAAAAACCCGGAATACCTCATTCAGCTATAATCTATAGCGACGATCATGGTAAAACATGGAAAAGCGGTACCGGTGCTAAGTCGAATACTACGGAGAGTCAGGTGGTTGAAACAACACCAGGGACTTTAATGCTGAATATGCGCGATAATCGCGGAAAATACAGAAGTATTGCAACCACAAAAGATTTGGGTACAAGCTGGGTTGAGCATCATACTTCTTACCAGGCACTTCCTGACCCGGTGTGCATGGGAAGCATTATTAAAGCAAGGGTAAATGTAAAAGGTAAATTAAAAGATGTATTATTCTTCAGCAATGCTGCAAGTCAGACCGCCCGTAAAGACATTACCATTAAGGCCAGCCTTGACCTTGGCGAAACCTGGCTGCCGGCGAATGAACTGCTCCTGGACGAACGGCTGGTATTTGGTTATTCGGCACTGACGAAAATTGATGAAAAGACAATCGGAATTCTTTACGAAGGGGATAAAGATCTTTACTTTATGCGGATTCCGGTCGCTGATATCATAAAATAGCATGTCGGTTCCGATTAAATTACTTCAGTACCTGATTTCAGGACTGCCGGCATCAACTTTTTCCATACTGTAAACTAATCCGATTAAAATGGGATATACCATTGAAGAGCTTAAAAACCTTCAGCAATTCTATCAGAAACAATTATTAGAGGATACTGTCCCTTTCTGGTTTCCACGCTCGGTGGATCAGGAATTTGGCGGCTATCTTCTTATGCGGGATCAGGACGGTTCATTAATTGACGACGATAAAGCCGTTTGGATACAGGGCCGGGCAGCCTGGCTATTATCAACGTTATACAATACCTTTGAACAGAAAACAGAATGGCTGGAAGCATCCCGTTCGGGGATTAACTTCCTGAATGAACATTGTTTTGATACAGACGGGCAGATGTTCTTTCATATGACTCGCGAAGGTAAGCCTATCCGCAAAAGGCGGTATTATTTTTCAGAAACTTTCGCTGTGATTGCCAATGCCGCTTACGCGAAAGCCAGCGGAGATGAAACTGCTGCTGAAAAAGCAAGATACCTCTTTGGAAAATGCATCAAATATGCTACTATGCCGGGCCTGTTAGCTCCAAAATTTACGAATACCCGCCCGGCCAAAGGGATCGGCGTTCCGATGATCATGATGAACACCGCCCAGCAGCTTCGCGAAACGAGCGGTGATCCGCGCTGCGATGAATGGATAGACACATGGATAGGGGAAATAGAGCGCGATTTTGTGAAGGATGATATCCGCTGCGTGATGGAGCAGGTGGCTCCCGACGGCTCGATCATCGATCATATTGACGGCCGCACACTAAATCCAGGTCATGCTATAGAAGGTGCATGGTTCATTTTACACGAAGCGCGCTATCGAAATAATGATTTGCACCTGATTCAGCTTGGCTGCAGGATGCTGGATTATATGTGGGAGCGGGGTTGGGATAAAAAATTTGGAGGTATCATGTATTTTAAGGATGTTTATGACAAACCCGTACAGGAATACTGGCAGGATATGAAATTCTGGTGGCCGCATAATGAAGTTATTATTGCTACTTTACTGGCTTATCTGATGACCGGGAACGAGAAATATGCAGAATGGCACAAAATGGTTCATGAATATGCTTATGGGCACTTTCACGACAAAAAGTATGGCGAATGGTTTGGCTATTTACACAGGGACGGAAGTCTGGCGCAGACCGCCAAGGGAAATATGTTTAAAGGACCTTTCCATCTTCCGAGGCAGGAATGGTATTGCAGCCAGATTTTGAATGATTTCCTGAAAGCCGGCCACCCAAATATGTTAATCACTAATTTATAAAGTATGTTCAAAATTATTTTAAGCCTGTACGTTTCCTTTTTTCTTTTATTGGGCTATGAGGCTTATGAAAACCTTAGCGGGGGATCCGTGGAGGTTTCAAAACAGGTAACTGCCGATTCACTTCGTAATGCTACAAGCTGGCCAGCCGAAATCAGTGTTACTCACTTCGCCGGTTCTGATCTGACTCCTAGTCCGGCATGTTTGGCAGTCCATGCAAACGGAGCAGTATTTGTTGGCGTCGACAAAATCGGTTCATTAGGAAAGACGCCCGGGAAGGGCAGTATCATTAAACTTATTGACAGCAATAACGATGGCAAAGTTGATAGTCATACCGAATTCGCCATGGTCGATAATCCAAGAGGAATTATTGCTATCGGCGACCAGGTATTTGTGCTGTACACCACATTTTCGGCAGAAACTAAACTGGCGACAGGCATGGAACTGGCGGTTTTTAAGGATAAAGACAGGGATGGCAAAGCAGACGGTCCGCCAACGCCCTTGATCCAGAATATCAGTTCACCTAAATTTCTGCAAAGCCGCGGTACCGATCATGCTACAAATGGGATCCGTATGGGTATTGATGGCTGGATCTATATTGCTGTGGGAGACTTTGGATTTCATAATGCGGTGGACCGCTCCGGAACGAAATTAACTATGCTGGGGGGCGGAGTCGTAAGGGTGCGGCCTGACGGAACCGAAATGGAGGTTTACACCCACGGATTACGCAATATCTATGATGTGGCGATTGACCCCTTCATGAACATTTTTACCCGTGATAATACGAATGACGGGGGCGGATGGAATATCCGTTTTAGTCATCATATACAGACAGGGGAGTATGGATATCCGTTACTGTTCAAAAACTTCACCGAAGAAATTCTTCCCGCACTCGCAGATCTGGGTGGAGGTTCCGGAACCGGGGCTTTGTTCATGGATGATGCGAACTGGCCTGAAAAATACAATAAGGTTCCCATGATGGCCGACTGGGGCACAAGCATGTTGTCCATACACCGCGTGACGGCGGACGGTGCGAGCTTCCTGCAAAAGAATGAAGGCTTTATCAAATTAGCACAAATCACCGACCTCGATATTGATGGTTCCGGGCGTTTGTATCTGTCTGCCTGGGATGGTGCCGGGTATTCTGGAAGTCCTGATAAAGGATTTATTGTTAGAGCTGTACCCAAAGACTGGAAGTACAAAGCCTTTCCGGATCTGAATAAAGCAACTCTCAGGGAATTAGCTATGCTGTTAAAATCTCCCGGTGCCGTAGCGCGTTTAAACGCACAACAGGAAATGCTTAGCCGGCCCTCGAAAAATGTTTCCAAAACAGCCTGGAATATCGCCGCAGATAAAAGTCTTCCGCTGGAAGTGAGAGTAGCCGGGATATTTACTTATGCGCAGGCTGCGGCTGAGAAATCCACCAAAAACCTGCTCCAGTTAACGGAGGATGAAAGTGTCAGAGAGTTTGCATTGCGGGCCCTTACCGACCGAAAAGGATACGTGAAGGATTTACCGGCGGCACCATTTTTAAAAGCCTTGAATGATAAATCTGCACGTGTACAGGCAACCGCAATTGTTTCCCTGGGGCGCCTTGGCCGCAGGGAAGTTATCGATGCATTACTGGGAGTCAGCGTACCGCCATCATTCAGATCGCCTTTGGCGAATACAGAAGGACCACATGCGACACCTAACTCCTCACTGATAAACGCCCATCTTGCCGTCCGCTCACTGCTGAGCTTAAATGCTACAGAAGAGGCCGTAAAAGCTATCGGCAGCAAGAATTCTGCACTGGCACTCTGGACTTTGCGCTATATCCACAAACCGAAAGCTGTAGAAGGATTAATAGCAGCTTATAGCAAAGTCAGCGATCCCGGTTTAAAGAAAGAAATCCTGAGCACCCTTTCACGCTTGTACAAAAAGGAAGCACCGTACCAGGGAGAATACTGGTGGAGCACCAGGCCGGATGGTCATGGTCCCTTTTATAACACCGTTGAGTGGGAATCTTCTCCATTAATCCGGCAAATTCTTGTAAAGGAATGGAATAATGCAAGTGATTCAGAAAAGATGTTTTATACCCGTCTGAACGATAAACACCAAATGGGAATCAGCGAATTCGGCAGCCAGGAAACTGTGGCTTCCATAGAGGAAAGGGTCGATCTCGAAGCAATTAAGATGAAAAAAGGCCAGATTGGAAACTCCTCGATTGAAGATGTCATGCTGGCTATTGCCGAAATAAAAGGTAACGCGGATTTAGGAAAAGCTGTTTTTTTAAGACAGGGATGCCAGGCTTGTCACAGCACCAGTAAATCTGAGCCACTGAAAGGTCCTTTCATGGGTCAGATCGGGTCAATCATGAACGCCGAGCAGATTGCCGAGTCCATCCTAAAACCTAATGCCTCGATATCACAAGGTTTTGCCACCGTATTGATCACCACTAAGGCACAAAGAAGCTTCATGGGCTTTGTGACAGCCGAATCGGCACAGTCAATTACTTTAAGAGATATCGGTGGGGGTGTTCGTACGCTCAAAACCGCCGATATAGTCAGCCGTAAAGAAATGGAGAATTCAATGATGCCGGAGGGTTTAGCGAATTCGCTTTCTTTTGAAGAATTTGCTTCGCTTGTGAATTATTTATCGCAACAAAAATAGAGAATGAAACGGCGGGAGCGATTGCAATGGCCGGTCACATTCTGATTCTTTGTTATAGCTTTTTTGTAAATAGCACTATATGTCCGTTAAGAACAGCGTTGAAAAGAAGGGCTACCCTGTGGTTCGCTTAATTGCCGAATTACTTGTATCATTATTCTATATCACACCCAATTGGGGCCCCAGGAGGCATAAGTGCGGCAACTAATGGTTTTGCTTCATAACGCTTCTCAATTCTTTCTAAAGTCATAAGTAAATAGCCTTTGTTTGAGCCGGATGTATTAAGGCCCTTGACCGCATGAGTTTTAATGTCATCTATAGCTTTCATTACCGAAGCCTTCGTTGCAAATGATGCCTCGTCTGTTACATATACACGCATCAGATAAGTAAGAAGTAATTGTTCGTTTTGCTGCAATATCAGGCCCTCAGGGCCTTGTAATCTGGCAGCTTTCCATGTATTAGATAACAAGAGTCCGATCATTTCGTCCACACCTAATCCACTACTTTCTGCGTGGTATTGTTGCATCCGGTTTAACCGGGCAGGATTAAATAGAAATGATAAAGGGAAGTCAGCTGCTGCTTCAGCCGCTGCCAGCGGATCAAAAGCAAGTCCTGTTCTCCTTTTAAATAATTCCCTTGTGTAGTTATATCCAGCCGGACGTGGCGGAATTAACTTGATTATACTTTCGGGTAAGGCTAAAGTATTCGGACTTATGCAATCTATTAAAGCTTGTAAGGATTTCAACTGTTCCTGCTTGGCAACAGGTTGTGTTATTACCTGTCCGTCCCCTTTTAAAGCATAAGTATAGTTCATACCACCAACCTGCTTTGCTACCGCTTCAACCTGGTAACGATGAAAAAGGTAAACAGGTACCAATACATCTTCCAGCATTGCCATTGGTACATCTTTGCGAATATTGTTTACTCCAAAATTGGAAAGCGCCTTTTGACGAACCTTCATGATATCTTTTAAAGCACTTGCAGGATCTTTACCCACATCCCATAAATGAGCTGTGGGATGCAAGCCTGCAGGGTCGCGGGCATCGCGGTCTGAGATAAAAGTTAAGCCCCTGTTAGCAGCTTTGGTAAGTATATTACTCAATACAGATGTTTCGTCGGTTCCCGGAGGGAATTCCCTGTATCCAAAATCAATACTCACTTTGTCCCAATCGCCAATCTCGTTGGTATAAGCTTCGTTCAAATCTATCTCACCATTACTGTTTATTTTCACCGCAGGCGAAGGATAATCCATCACACTTGCTCTGTTTTGAGTACTTGAAATATAGTTGTGCATCAGACCCAGCGTGTGGCCAATTTCATGGGCTGCCAGCTGTTTAAGGCGCTGCAAAGCCATCTTCAACATCTTGTCATCTGCGGGAACCCCATTTTCAAATGGAGCCAGCAAGCCTTGCGCTATTAAATAATCCTGACGAACCCGTAAGGACCCTAATGTGACATGTCCTTTAATTATTTCACCTGTTCGGGGATCACTTACTGAAGCCCCGTATGACCAGCCTCTTGTAGACCTGTGCACCCAATTGATAACATTGTAGCGAACGTCCATGGGATCCGCATCTTCAGGTAATATTTCAACCTGGAATGCATTTTTATACCCCGCGGCTTCAAATGCCTGGTTCCACCATCTTGCTCCCTCAAGCAATGCACTTCGAATGGGCTCGGGCGTGCCGTTATCTAAATAATAAATTATAGGCTTAACGGCTTCGCTTAGTACTGCGGCAGGATCTTTTTTCTCCAGACGATGACGCTCAATGAACTGTTTCTCTACAGGTTCTGAAACCGGAGTGCTATAATCGAAATAGGATATAGCATTATATCCTGAACGAGCATCAAACTTCCTCGGTTTGTAATTATTATCCGGTAATTGAACAAATGAATGATGAATCCGTAAAGTAATTGTCTCGGCGGAGGGAGCAACAGAGGAGACATAATTTCCTGAAGGGATATCTTTAGTTACAAATGTTATGGAGGCTTCAAATTCTGTATTCAGAGGAAAGTTCTTTGTTTGAGGCAGGTAAATGACAGATCGGGTGCCGTCAATAGAATAATTGCCTTGTTTTGACTGGGCAAGGCGATTTGTTACCTGCATTGCATCACGCATTAAAAATGCTGTTGCATCCACCAGCACACTTCCATTACCTTCAGCTTCCACAGTAAAACCCCATAAGGTAGATTGAGCAAATGATTGTTCAACCGCTCTTCTTTCTGCTGCATTATCTGTTATGGCTCTATAAGCGTAATTGGGTTGAACCATTAATATTTTGTTTCCTGTGCGTGTAAACTTGATGAGAGATGTAGTCCCAAGCAGGCCGCGGTCTAAACCAATATCGTTCGAACCTAAGCCGGCAGGTAATGAAGTTTGATATAAGATTTCCGAATTTAGCTTGTTAATTTCGAGGTAAACTTTACCGGAGTGTTCATCCCAATAAAAATTAAGGAATCCTGCGTACGACTTCAGGTTTTTTGTTTTATCAGCAATTGAAGGTATAGTTTGTGATTGTCCCAGAAATGGCAGCAAAAGGAATAACACTATAAATTTTCTCATTATTAAGATTTGAGGAATTAAATTAAAATTCCGATGGATTGATTTTAATGAAAACTAAATATCTTTTGATTCTCCTGAATTGTTATCTTATTTAAAGCTACATCGGTACACAGAATTTTCATCATGCGCAAATTAAGGATAAAGCCTTAATTTTAAGCCTGAAATATTTATCCCCACAATGAGCATCACGTTTAAACGTATAAACCATTTCCACATTTGTATACCCCCTGAAAAACTAGAAGTCGCGAGGGATTTTTACAGGGATATCCTCGGATTAGAACTGATAGAACGCCCCGACCATGTTTTTGAATCACCGGGCTACTGGTTCAACATTGGTGACGCACAGCTTCATCTCGGCGTTGAAGAAACCTCGCCTTATACCGATAGACATACAGCTCTTGAGGTAAGCGATATTTTATCGGCAAGGAATCACCTGGAAACTAATGGAGTTGAAATTTCGCCGCAACATAAAGTACCCGGCTGGGAGCGTTTTTCTTTTCGTGATCCTTTTGGAAATCGAATGGAGGTAATTCAAATCAACGAGAGCATATCTTTTGGCTTGGACACGGGCAGTGAGGTCTCTTAATTTCTGAAATTACGCATCGTGAAATAATTATAACCTTGCCAATCACTAATTAGTCGGGATCAGTAATTTGTTGTATAAAGAAATAAGGGGCTTATAGTAGGGATTAATGAAGATCAATAAGGTAATTTATTACTAATTATTCACGTATTTTGATCATTATATAGAGAAACTTTATGGAAAAAATAAACTGGAGCGATATCGCTGTTGAACAGGTAAACTCAAAAATGAAACGACAATTCATACATGGAGAAAAAGTTATGATTGCAAAGATGGAGTTCGAGGACGGGTTTATTGTCCCCTGGCATTCACACGACAATGAGCAAATTACTGAAGTGCAGGAAGGTGTACTTCGCTTTTGGTTTGATGATGATGAAGATAATTTTGTTGATATTTTGCCTGGAGAGGCGATAATTATTCCTGGTAATCGCAGGCACAAAGCTTTAATGATTGGAAAGGTTAGAGAAACTGACATTTTTGCGCCGCCGCGTCAGGATTGGATTGATGGCTCTGATAATTATCTGAGAAAATAGTTGGCGGGAAGGTATACAGAAATAAAATTTTTACGATGGATTTAGGAATTCAAAACAGAGTTGCGTTAGTATTAGCATCAAGCAAAGGCCTGGGTAAAGCTGTTGCAATTGAATTGGCAAAAGAAGGTGCCAAAGTAATTATTTGCGGCACTGACGAATCGGCATTAGAATCAACTAAAGCCTATATTGAAGTCTTTGCGCCAAATAGTGTGAAATCATTTGTATGTGACATTACCGATGAAGGCCAGCGAAAAAAACTCGTAGAGCAAAGTGTAAGTGCATTTGGTACTATTGAAATTTTAGTAACGAACACCGGTGGCCCGGCAAGCGGTAGTTTCGAGCAATTTAGTTTGGATGATTGGAAACACCTCTATAATTTACTATTCTTAAGTGCTGTTGATATCATTCAACAGGTATTGCCGGGTATGAAGGAAAAAGGTTTCGGACGTATTTTAACCATAAGTTCCGTTGCCGTTAAGCAACCAGCCGACAACTTAATTTCATCAAATGCTGTACGAACAAGTTTGTTGGGTTTGGTAAAAAGCTTGTCTAACGAAGTCGCTTTACATGGTATAACGGTAAATAATTTGTTGCCGGGATACACTAATACAAACCGGCTCGAAAATCTTATTCATAAAAATCCAAAAGTAATCGAGGTAAAAGATACCATCCCAATGAAACGGTTTGGAACACCCGAAGAATTTGCCGCCGCCGCTGCATTCTTAGTAAGTGAACGTGCAAGTTACATTACAGGTCAGTCATTGGCAGTTGATGGCGGCTGGATTAAGGGACATTAGCCAAAAGTTTTTCACTCCGTTGTCTCATAAAACTATTCTGCTTAGGATTAATCAGCAATAATTGATTCATTGTGGCGCTGGCCTTCTTTAACTGTTTCAGATCTCTTAATAGTCGGGCCTTTAAAAGCAGCAGGTCCTCCGAGCGGGGATTGATGCTCAGGCCTTTGTTTGCCAGGATGAGTGCAGTGTCCGGGCGGCTTTCCCAGTATTCCAGCGAGCCATATGCAAGGTAAAGGTCTTTATTATCGGGACTGACTCGAATAACCCGGCTGAATTCTGTCCGGGCACTATCAGGTTTATCTGTCCAGGTATATAAACGGCCAAGGAATATACGGATATCGCCATAATCAGGACTCTTGACGAGTGCTTGTTTCGTAAGAGAAATAGCACGCGGATAGTTTTTTTTGCACGCTTCAGTCGTGGCCATTTGAAAAAGCTGATCTGAATTATATGTCATTCTTTATTCGATTTTCTTATCGCTTGCATAAGGGCGTTATAATTCTATATCTTTAAATGGGGATCATAGTTTGGGTTTGGCTTATCCCTAAACAGATTTGAAGCGTTACAGACAAATGCTATTTTTTATGAAATATATTCTGATTCTAATTTTCCTGCCTGTTTACGTTTGTGCACAGGACAGGCAGTACGGAGAATTATGGGCGACCCGCTCGCAGGTAATTGCTCAAAATGGAATGGCAGCAAGCTCTCATCCGTTGACGACCCAGGTTGCTTTGGATATTTTAAAAGCCGGTGGTAATGCGATCGATGCAGCGATTGCTGCAAATGCGATGGAGGGGGTAGTCGAGCCTCATATGAACGGTATTGGCGGTGACCTTTTTGCAATAGTTTGGGATGCGAAAAGTAAGAAACTATACGGACTTAATGGATCCGGCAGGTCGCCAAAATCCTTACCGCTCGCTGAATTTCAAAAACGCGGTATCAAGCATATTCCGCCTTATGGCCCGCTTGCGGTTTCCGTTCCGGGCTGCGTTGATGGCTGGTTTGAGTTACACAAGAAATTCGGATCCATGCCGATGAGTAGAATTCTTGAAAGTGCTGTTTCTTATGCACGAAAAGGTTTTCCCGTCCACGGGGAACTAGCGGCACACTCTCAGCGCATTCCACTTCTATATGGTAACTTCCCGAATGTTATAAATCACTATAATCAAAGCGGAGGGCTTCCGAAGGAAGGAGATATTTTCAGGAACCCGGCTTTGGCAAATACCCTGGAAAAAATAGCGAGGGAGGGGAGAGATGCATTTTATAAAGGGGATATAGCAAGGAGTATCGATGCCTTTATGAAAAGGAATGGTGGATTTCTCAGTTACGAAGATCTGGCGTCGCATACTTCCACCTGGGTAGATCCTGTTTCTGTAAATTATCGGGGTTACGATATTTGGGAATTACCTCCAAACGGGCAGGGGATTGCGGCGTTGCAGATGCTTAATATCCTGGAAGGGTTTGATTTTTCGAAGATCAAATTAGGCAGTGCTGAACATATCCATCTTTTTACGGAAGCTAAAAAGCTGGTTTATGAAGACCGGGCAAAATTTTATGCTGATATGGATTTTGCTAAGGTTCCTGTAAAATCGTTGCTTTCTGACGAATATGCTGCGGAGAGAAGAAAGCTCATTGATCCTGAAAAGGCATCGGTACATTTTGATTCAGGACATCCCCCTTTAAAGGACGGCGATACTATTTATCTGACTGTGGCTGATAAAGACGGGAATATGGTTTCCTTAATTCAAAGTAACTTCAGGGGCTTTGGGTCCGGAATTATGCCCGATGGTCTTGGATTTATATTTCAAAACCGCGGTGAATTATTTAATCTGACTGAAGGGGAAATGAATTCTTACGCACCTGGAAAACGGCCGTTCCAAACCATAATTCCTGCGTTCATAACTAAAGACGGACAAGCCATGATGAGTTTTGGAGTAATGGGAGGTGCTTTTCAGCCGCTTGGCCATGTTCAGATTGTTATGAATGTTGTCGACTTCGGAATGAATGTTCAGGAAGCCGGAGATTTTAGGAGAATGAACCACGACGGATCATCGGAACCGACAGGGGAAAAAATGGTTTCCACGGGCGGAATGATTACACTTGAGAGCGGGTATCCTTACGAGGTGATCCGTGAATTGATGCGTAAAGGCCACGTAGTCGGATATACCAACGCTCCTTCAATCTACGGAGGGTACCAGGCGATACGATATGACCCGGTAAGGAAAGTTTACTTCGGCGCTTCAGAGTCGAGAAAAGACGGGCAGGTGGCGGGGTACTAAAGCAGGAAACAGGAAACAGGAAGAAATTAAAGAATTAATGGAAATAAATTTTACAGATCAGGTAGCAATTATAACAGGTGCTGCATCGGGATTAGGTGCTCAGATTGCGTTGAAGTTTTCATCGATGGGAATGAAAAATCTTGCCTTATTTGACAAGGATTCAGGAGGCCTGGATAACATCCGAAATCTTCTGTCGACAGGTTCAACGGCATACGTAATTGACATTACTAATGAAAATGAAGTGGAATCGATCATCGGCCAGGTAGCCCGTGATTATGGAAGGATTGATATACTGATCAATTGCGCGGGTATAACCGGGCGAACAAACATTTTAAGTCACGAAGTTAGCCTGGATGATTTCCGCAGGGTGCTCGATGTAAATCTTATCGGTTCATTTCTGACATCTAAATACGCACTGCCCTGTATGGTAAAAAATAATTATGGACGGATACTCCATATTGCGTCGATTTCGGGAAAGGAGGGGAATGCTGGAATGCTTGCTTATTCCGCTTCCAAAGCTGCAGTAATCGGGATGACCAAAGTTCAGGGCAAAGAGTACGCAGAAACGGGGGTAACAGTGAATGCACTGGCTCCAGCCGTAATTCAAACTGCCCTGGTAGAGGCGCTTCCCGCTGAAACGGTCAAATATATGACCGATAAAATACCCATGAAACGCTGCGGAACACTCGAAGAACTCGCGTCAATAGCCGCCTTCATTGTTTCATCGGACTGTAGCTTTACTACCGGATTTACATTCGACCTTTCGGGAGGCAGAGCGACGTATTAGTAACTTTCTCCTGATCAAAAAGCCTCATCATTGGATAATGATGTGCCTTTAAATTCGTATAGGTGAATTAATTTAACTTTTACGAACAAAAATATAAGATCATTATCTAAAACAAAATCGCTTCTCAGGGAGTTTTTTGTTTGCATCTATTCGTGGAATCTCCATGTGCTCAATGCTATAACAGTTTAAAACTTCATCAGCCAGAATCTTGCCAGGCCGATAAGTTTTTTTCCTGCTTTAGCGTAGTGAACATGCTGATGCCTGTACTATTTTAAATAAGTAAATATGAAAAACATTTTTAAAACTGTTCTGATCCCGGGCGTGGTTTTTCTACTCAGTTTCGCCTCTTGTAAAAAAGACAATTCTGATCCTATTGATGACCAGGCTCCGGCCGGTGATCTGATTTTGAGCGGTGATATTAAGTCGAGCCTGAGTCTCAACAGCAATTCCACCTATACCTTAAAAGGACGGGTATCGGTGCTTAATAATTCCGTATTGACTATTCCTGCAGGAACGAGGATTTTGGTTGAAACCGGGGCAACAGCCGCTGACAAAGGTGCTCTGATAATAAGCAGAGGTTCCAGGATCAACATTAATGGTACAAAGGACAATCCAGTTGTATTTACTTCAGCTTCTGCTGTAAAAGCACCCGGCGACTGGATTGGAATCATCGTAATGGGTAAAGCATCAACAAACGGTACAGGCGGGCTGCTCAATCTGGCGGGTCACCCGGTCAATAATGATACGCAATTCGGTGGGACAGATGATACAGACAATTCAGGCTCTATTAAATATCTCCGTGTGGAGTATGCCGGAGGGCTTAATCCGGCACAGGAAGAGGAGTGGGCGGTGGATATGACCAGCGGTTTGAGCCTGAACGGTGTTGGATCCGGTACTACGATTGAGAATGTCATGGTGAAGCATTCGCGGGATGATGCATATCAATTTGTTGGAGGTACAGTGAATGCGAAATACCTGATAGCTTATAATAATGGTGATGATAACTTTGATTTTGACCGCGGCTACAGGGGCAGATTGCAGTTTATCATTTCTTATAATCCAACTGTATCTACTGTTGCTGTTCGTGCACATGGAATGGAAAGTCTGAATGATAAAGATGCCTCGGAATTGCTGCCTTATACGAGGCCGGTAATTTCTAATATGACCATTATAGGCCCGCAGGGCACAGATGCTGATATGACCCGCCTAAGCCAGGGGATATATATCAGGAAAAACACCAGATTTAATGTTCAGAATTCCATTATAGCGGGATATTCAAATGGGGGCTTGATGCTTTGTCCGAAAACCAAACCGCTCCTGGTAAATAATCAAGGATCAGAATTCAAGTTTAACCTCGTGAATGCCGATACGCAGACAAGATCTTTCACTTATGACAATGGTGCAAGCGGGCTCATCATTACCCCGGATCCTGAAGTTGAGACCATTGCCATCCAGCAATCCGCCTTTCAAACTCCGTCTTTAAATAGAAATAAAGTTGTTGGCAGTACAGAGCTGCAGTTAAAAGGTTTATATGCCAGCACGCCGGATCTCGCGCCAGCGGCAGGCTCCCCGGCGCTAATCGCTGCCAATTTAAGCGGCGCAGATTTTTCAACGTTTTTTACCGCTGCGGCGCATTTAGGAGCGATTGGTACTGATAACTGGGCAGCGGCAGGAGCATGGGCGAACTGGCAGTAAAAGTAGTTTTAATGCAGGTGGATTTATACTGATTCAGGGTTGCTTAAGGGCAAACTAAAATAAAAAGTTGAGCCCTTACCAAAAGTACTTTCCACCCAAACCTCACCGCGATGTCGCTGGATTATTTCTGAACATAAATAGAGGCCTAGTCCGAAGCCTGCAAGTCCTTTAGTATGTTTGTTTTCGATACGATAATAACGGTCGAAAAGCTTTTGTTGATCCTGCAGTTCTATTCCCATGCCTTCATCACGCACACATATTTGAAGCATGTTATCGGCAGATTTGCAGCACACCTCAATTGGTGCTTCATGTGGTGAGTATTTTATGGCATTAGTCAGGAAATTATTCAGTACCTGAGCTATTTTATTCCTGTCGGCATATATGTCAATATCACAGCATTCTGTTAGGTCAATTTTACGATTTTCGTGTAATAAAGTCACCCCTTCTATTGCTTCTTCGATTAAGTCCCTGATCCCAAAGGATTCTTCGCTGAGGTATATTTTGCCAGCTTCAAAACTTGATACATTAAGGAAACCGTTTATAAGTTCGGTCATCTTTTTGGTTTGGATGACCGCTTTACTCAGAGCCTTCTCAATTATTTCGCTATTGATTTTTTTAGCAGCTGCTATAGACACCTGCACATAGGCCTGCATTGTTGTGATCGGGGATTTAAGTTCATGACTTACCATAGCGATAAAATCGTTCTTTCTAAGCTCGTCCTGCTTATGTGTCGTGATATCGTGCAGGACACCTGTAAAGATATTTGCCTTAGTCTCCGGATCCTTAGAAATATTACCTACCCCTCTTAGCCAGCGCAGCTTTTTGTCGTTAAAACCTTCAACTGCAAATTCAATATCGTATTTACCTCCGCCTTCAATACTATTCTTTAGCGCTTTCTGAACTAAAAGTTTGTGTTCTGGCAGGATTTGTTTAATCGCATCATCATAGGTCATTTTGTCGTCCGCATAAAATCCAAACATTTCCTTGAGACGTACAGAGGGGTTGAATTCCTGGGTATTCATGTTCATTACCCAGGTTGCGACATCTGATGCCGCAATGGCCATGTTCAGCATCTTATTGGTGTTATCCAGCTCCAGCTGAATTCCCTTTAGGGTGGTAATATCATTAAAAGTGACAATTGCTCCGGTATGTTTATTGTCTGACTGCTGGATATACGGCATTGTTATCACCTGGTACCATTTGCCGTCCCGGGTTTCAATTTCCTTGTTGATGGTACTGCCATCCTCAAGCACCTTTTTGATATCGTCGACAATGGTTTCAAACTTTACATTCGTGGTTATGTTGCTGATAGGTCTCCCAATGTCGCTTTCAAGCAGGTTGATCTGCTTAACTGTGCCCGGGGAGAATTTCATTAACCTTAACTCATTATCAATAAAAAGTTGTCCATTTAAATTGCTTCGGAAGTAATTGTTCAGATCGTCGTTTATTTCAAAGAGTTCCTTGTTTTTGAGCTGGTAATCAGAGTTAATGGTATGCAGTTCCTCATTAACCGACTGCATTTCTTCATTGGTGCTTTGCATTTCCTCATTTGCCGAGATCAGCTCTTCGTTAAAGGATTGCATATTTTCATTTGAAGCATCGATCTGCTCGTATGAAGCCTGCAGCTTTTGTTTGAGGTCCTTCAGCTCCTCTTCGATAGTTCGAGTATACTTGTTGAGATATTTTGCTTCATCGAATATTATTTCATTTTCAACCATGGGTTGCAATACGCCTTCTTCACTAAATGTTACCAGCAATAAATCTGCGTCGTTAACTTCTAAAGGGCTTAATGTTAGATTTATAATACGAGATCCCTCATTCGATTTTATTTTTATTCCCCTAACAGTTATAGCCTGTCCGGATTCCTTGAACTGTGCATAAGTGGTTTTAAAAGCGACAGCTAAAGGACGTGGAAGCAGTTCTTCAAGATTGCTTGTAAAGTGTTTATGAAGGAAATATCTGGTTGTATCTCCATAGGAGTTTAATACTTCCAGATTTGAATTCACAGAAATTGCCACATAGCCCATATTAATAGCCAGGGAATTATGCATTTCTTCAGCGATTGCAAGCTGAAATGGTTTGGAGGCCCTTTCACGTGTCTCAATTGGCTTAAACTTCATTTCCAGAAGGTTAGGCATGGTATAGGCATCAAAATTGGACGCCTGCTTCGCTTCCAGATTCTTATAAATCCTCCACTTTTTATTTACTACTTCCAGACTGCGAATAATGGGAGTTGGATTCTCGCTGGAGCCCAAAAATAAGTAGCCATCCTTTTTAAGTCCGAAAAGAAACATATTGAAAATCTTTTCCTGTAAAATAGGCGTCATGTAGATCAATAGATTTCGGCAGGCAATCAAATGCATGTTGCAATAAGGCGGGTTCTTAACCAGGTCGTGCTGGGCAAAAATGACCATTTTACGAATCATCGCATTGACTTTATAACCAGTCCCTTGCCTGTTGAAATATTTTTCAAGCCGATCGGAGGAAACATTTTTCTCAATCGCTTCGCTATAAATGCCTTTACCTGCATGGACCAATGCCAGGCTGTCAATATCCGTTGCAAATATCTTTACCACCCTGGATTGGGCCCTTTCGGCCAGTGTTTCATCTATTAATATGGCTAATGAGTAAACCTCTTCACCTGTAGCGCATCCTGCAACCCATATTTTAAGCTCTTCGATCGGGTCAAGCCGGTCCAGAATGTCTGGAAGAACTTTTTTCTGAATAATCTGGAAGGCTTCCTTATCCCTGAAGAATGAGGTTACACTAATCAGGAATTCCTTAGCCAGGGATTCTACTTCTTCAGGGGTCTGTCTTAAGAAATTCAGATATTTTTTTAAGGAGTTAAAATTGCCTTGCGAAGCTCTGCGTTTTGTTCTTCGTAGAATAGTGGTCTCTTTGTAATCAGAGAAATCAAGAGGTGATTTTTCGCTGATTAACTGCACAATTGCACGGAGGTGTTTTTCTTCTTCCTGAGAATCTGTAAGTAAATTCCCTTCGTATTTGACGTAATCTTCTATCGCGCGGGGCATGGCGTCAGGCTCCAGTATGAAATCAACCATGCCGCTCGCAATTGCATTAGAAGGCATACTGCCAAACTCTGTAGTCTCGGGGTTCCTGGCCATCACCATTCCGCCGTGGTTTTTAATTTCCCTGATTCCCGCGGTACCATCTGAACCAAGTCCGGAAAAAATTACCCCGATAGCGTTTTTTCCGCTGTTCAGTGCCAACGAGATGAAGAATGTATTTATAGTGAGATGCGGCCCTTCAGATTTCCCTTTTTCCGTTAAAAGTAATTGGTTATCCTTTATAACCATGTATTTATCGTTCGGGATTAAATAAACTTTGTTAATTGCCACAGGCATACCATGCTCTGCTTCTTTTACTTCGAGTTTACTATGCCTCGACAGAAGTTCAGCCATCCGGCTCTTGAAATCTGCAGATAAATGTTGAATGATGATGTATGAAACCCCATCCATAGGGGTATGGTCAAAAAAAGAATTGATTTCGTCCAAACCACCCGCGGAGGCCCCAATTGCAATGATATGATGTGGGCCGGATTCTGGCATTATTTTTTATAAAATTAGGGTAGAGTTAAAGAAAAAAAAAGAAAATATATTAGTAAATGTAATAAAATGAACACGGAATAACTATTTTCTGCGCCTTAAAGTGGTATATCGCTTATAGTTCCTTCGGCATTTAATAAAGGATGGTCTTTATCCTGTCAATATGAGTTAACGAGGCATTTGCTCTATCATCCGACGATCTGGCTGCTGCTCCTTTCTGTTCTTTCGACAATGCAAGCAGCAGATTCCCGTGATTTTTTCTACTTGATGAATGTGTAACCGGAGGGTTGCCGTGGGCTAAGCCTGCCAGATTGAAAAGTGATGAAGATCATATATTTTTTTATCGCTTTATGGTTGAAATCATGTTTTAAGAAGCCATATTAGGGGTTCTTTGTATCAGAATAGATCAAAATATACATGATATGGAAACTTTAGAAATTCTTAATGTTACTCTCATAGAGCCTAAGTTCAAACATCCAAAAATCTTTGAAAAATTTGATTCCTTATCTTCGGGAGAAGGATTTATAATCGACAATGATCATGACCCCAAGCCTTTGTACTACCAGTTGATAGGCGAACGGGGAAATGTATTCACCTGGGAATATCTCGAAAACGGGCCAGACCGCTGGAAAGTTAAGATTACCAAACTGGGCGATCAGCAAGCGTCAGACACCATTGGAGAAATGGTGGTCAAAGATTACAGGAAAGCACAGGTCTTCAAGAAACTCGGCATTGATTTCTGCTGCGGCGGAAAAAAGACTGTTGAGGAAGTCTGCAGGACCAAAGGCCTTGATGTGGAACGCGTGAAAGCCGAACTTGATGCCGTCAGCGGCGAAGCAGAGCAGAACGGGAATAACTTCGACAACTGGAATCTGGATTTTCTGGCGGATTATATTGTAAATACTCATCACGACTATGTAAGAACTAACGTCCCGTTTATCACCGAACTCGCCAGCAAAGTTGCATCTGTTCACGGTAAGCAGCACCCGGAACTCGTGAAGGTTGCTGATATCTTCAATCGGCTTGGCAAGGATTTAAGGCTTCATCTGGTAAAAGAAGAGACTGTTGTATTCCCGTTCATCAAAGGATTATTGCTAAATGAGAAAACGGGCAAAAACTCCCCAGCCAAAGCTTTTGACAGCATACAAACACCGACTCAAATGATGGAACTAGAACACGAACAGGCCGGAGACGACCTTGCGGAGATTCGCAATCTTACCAGAGATTATACCCTTCCGGAAGATGCCTGTACATCGTACACGGTTTTGTTTAAAAAGCTCCAGCAATTTGAAAATGATCTTTTTAATCACGTTCATCTGGAGAATAATATATTGTTTCCAAAGGCGATTGCGCTGGAGAAGAAGTTGAGAGAATAACGTTCGTTTGAATTAATGGATTAAATAGCGAGACGCCTATTATAACGCAAGCATTATCGGGCAAGTCCGATGTTATATCTGAAAGGAAATGCTTAACAACTGTTTTAATCAACGATCCGGAGTAATCACTGGTCTCAAACCTTTGCGCCTAGTGTGTTGCACTCCGTAGCCTTTGTGTTTAAATGCGGTACATGCATAGACGTTTTTATTTTAGCATGAAATCATCAACAATAAACCCCGACACCCGTATTTCCGAGCTCCTCAAAGCTAATCCCAGGGTTATTGAGACCCTTGTCGGGCTGAACCCAAATTTCAGTAGGCTTAGAAATCCTATTCTCCGGCATTTGCTGGCCCGGAGGGTCAGTATTTCTGATGCATGCGCTATAGCAGGATGTAAAGTCAGCGACTTCCTGGATAAAATGACACTGATTGGTTTTAACACAGCTGGAGTAGATTCATCTGTTTCAAAAAATGATGGTGATATATCGGCCGCTACATTTATCGGTGGACTGAAGGTTGTAGAACTCGATGTAAGGCCTGTTCTGGCTGAGGGGAGCGACCCGCTTAAACTGATCCTTCAGGCAGGTAAAGTGTTGAAGGAGGGTGAGTGTTTAAAGATCATCAACACCTTTGAGCCAGTTCCTTTAATTAACCTTCTGGCTAAACAGGGCTTTCAAGCCTTGTCTGAATGGCCTGAAAAGGAAATGGTTTACACGTGGTTCGTAAAAGATGAATCTGCCCAGGTATCACCAAAACTTCCTGAATCCGAACCGGCTTTCCCGACTGAGGGAAAGGAGTTTGAACGAATGATTAACTCCTTTGGCCCTGACAAAATCCGAACAATTGATGTAAGAGATCTTGAAATGCCGCAGCCAATGATTCGTATACTAGAGAATCTTTCCGAAATAAAAGATGATGAAGCACTTTTTGTAAACCATAAGAAAGTGCCCGTTTATCTTTTACCCGAGCTTGAGGAACGAGGATTCCGGTATCTGATCAAAAACTGCAGGAACGGTAAAATAGATATGCTCATTTTCAAGGCATGAATTCGGTTGCTTCTCAGAACCCACTTTTGTACAGGCTGGTTGTTTCACATTACCTGATTTCGGCTTTATGTTTCGTTAGCCTGGCGGTAATGTTACTGATTACTGCGCGCAATTTAACCGGGCACTATTTCCATCCGCAACTGCTTGCCATTACGCATATGGCTGCACTGGGCTGGGGAACTTTGGTCATATTTGGAGCCGTTTATCAGTTGCTGCCTGTAATTCTGGATACAGAACTATACAGTTATAGAACCGCCTGGCTGAGTCTCTTATTGTTTTCCGCGGGGCTTGTGCTTTTAGTTTATTCGTTCTGGCATTTTGAGCCGGGCATTTATATGCAAAGCGGAAGCCTTCTGCTTCTGGCGGGGATTAGTTTGTTCGCAGCTAACGTTTTTCTTACGGCTAAACAGAATCGCGACGACATACATCAGGAATTTATTATTACGGCCTGCATCTGGCTGTTGGCGACGGCCCTGCTGGGAACTCTTTTGGTATTTAATTTCCGTTACGCTTTTTTTCAAAAAGACCACATTCTCTTTTTGAAACTGCATGCACATATGGGTTTAGCAGGCTGGTTCCTGATGCTAATTACCGGCGTAAGTTCCAGGTTAATGCCGATGTTCCTTGTGTCAAAGCAGCAAAAGCTGGGTTTTCTTTCATGGAGTTTTTATCTCATAAATGGCGGCTTGCTGTTGTTTCTAATTGATACCTATTTCTCAGGCCTAAATGCTAAGACTTATATTGCGGCACTCGTATCCTTTGCTGGTATTGCTTGCTGGCTTATGTTTATTGCCGGCTGTTTTCGCACACGCATGCGCAGGAAGATCGATCTCTCCATCTGGCATAGTTTGGTATCTTTTTTTCTTTTAGGTACCGCTATTGTTACCCTGCCTTTTATCGTGTTTAATCACCTAAAAGCTGATCCGCTGAGTGTTAAATATACCCTGCTTTACGGCTCTTTGTTGTTTATGGGATGGATAACTTCACTTATTCTGGGTCAGACCTTTAAAACTCTGCCTTTTATCGTATGGCTTAAGCATTACCAGCATCTAGCAGGGAATTCTGACATTCCCTTGCCTGCCGGCATTTTTAAAGGCAAATTGCTTAGCATACAGTTTGGGCTGTACCTGATCTTCATCCTGGTATTTTATGCCGGTATGTTCTACAGATCAGCAACACTGATAAACGCCGGACTGGGATGTTTTTTAGCAGTGTCTCTCGTATATCTTTCCAATGTATTAATTGTGATCTTCCATCGTCCAGACAAGAAATATTATGAGCAATCTTAAGAACAGCGACCAGGACGAACATTCGCGCGTCGGGGTAATTGAAGTTCTGGGTATGATCATCGACCCGGAATTAGGCATCAATATCATTGATATGGGACTTCTTTACTTTGCCGAAATCGACAAGCAGGAAAAGAGTATAGGTATCGAATTGACACTTTCTTCGCACGGCTGCCCGATGGGTGCTGCAATTCTCGGCGGAGCAGAAGATATATTGAAATTATATTTTCCCGGATACCGCATTGATGTTAAGTTGGTGTGGGAACCAGCCTGGTCACCCGATTTTATTTCTGAGGAAGGACGACAATTCCTGGAATAAAACCTGCCCTGACGCACGATCAGAAACCGGTTAATAATCATCAAACCTTGTGATTACGGTCATGAATTAAGTGTGAATAAACAGATATTTTGTATAAGAATTAAATTAAACTAAAATGAAAATGGAAAAAGTTTTTAAGTTATCGTTTATTGCATGCACCTGTGTTTTGTTGAGCTGTAACAGTGTGCAGGATGAAGGCCAGGCCAGCTCAACGCCTTCTAATCTTACAGGTCAATCGGGTGTCAAAGACGACTTGTCACAGAGAAATGTAGTGCAGGTGGCTGTAGGGAGCCCTGAACACACAACACTTGTGAAAGCGGTTCAGGCTGCTGAACTTGTTGACGCCTTGAGCAATGCAGGTCCGTTTACCGTTTTTGCTCCAACCAATGCAGCATTCGGCAAACTACCTGAGGGAACCGTTGAAGGTCTTCTGGCTCCTGAAAAGAAAGAAGATCTTGCAGATATTTTACAGTATCATGTATCGCTGGGTGTATTCAAAACGGAAAGCCTTACGGACGGACAGGTGATAGGTCAGGTAAATAGCGGTAATATTACTGTGAGCAAAAAGGATGGAAAGATAATGCTTAATGGCACTGCTACAATTGTAGCTTCAGTACCTGCATCCAATGGAATGGTGCATGTGATTGATGGCGTGTTGCTGCCACCGAAGTAATTGCCATACGTCAATTTTAACGCAAAGTAGGGAGCAAAGGATTTCCCAAAAGACGCGAAGCTTGTTGGACAATTCTAACATATCTACGATATTTCGTTGACTTGTCCTTTGCGCCGAACTATGCGGCCTACTTTGCTTTTAACTTATTTTTTAGCCAATACCTTCTGCCGAAGTATTGCCGAAATACTAAGCGCCCTTTCTTTAGCCATAGTAGCCTTAGGTCCCTTAAATAATTCGTCAACTGTAAGAATGAAGAGCTTATCCCAGCGCTTAAAGTGTCCTTCATTCAATGGTGTGAGGTGATGAATGTGTCTGTGGAGATGCATAGGGTTTCCTTCGTAAGATCCTGTCTTAAGAATAATATTCTCCCAGAAATCATACATCACCGGAAGGTGATACGAGAAATTAACTTCGGCCAGGTCCTTGAAAATATAAGACAGCTTTTTGTCTTTCAATACCTTGTCGTAAAAGATATTAACCAATAAAACGATTTCCTCCCGGCCTTTTATATCAGTTTTCAATGCTCTGCTACTAAAACCCTTATCTCTTCTAATTTTTCATCACTGCAGTTCTCCTGGATCAGAGGAAATATTTGCCGCTCTTCTTTGCGGATATGATCCTCCAGAGTTTTCCCCAGGTGATCCAGAGGCAAAAGCAGTTCAGTGTGGTCATTGAGCTGGCTAAAGAGTTCCCGAAGTATAATATGTTCTTTAACCATTTCATCCATAAGAGCATCTAAGGCAGTGCTCTCGCCTTTTACTATGGGAATAATAGCCTCTTCCTGACGAAAGTGTTCTGTTAACTTTTCATTATAGAAATTTAAAGCATATCGGGCTTTTTCGGGCAACTCGGTAGGGAAGCCTTTGTAAGGCGGGGTTGTCTTTTGTAAAAAACGGGCCAATAAAAGCGCATCGTGATGCTCGCGCGAAAGGGGAATTAGTGACGCATGCCTTTTCATATCTACAGATCTTTTGATTTAAACTTTCGGGTTGAATACAATACAGGTAAGGTTATCCACATAAGTAGTACTATGCATGAAAACAGTAATCCGGGATAAGTGCCAAAAAAATCCTTGAAAACTGCTCCTGTATAACCCATCATCGCAGATACATCGAGCTGCAACAGGATCAATATTCTGGTAAGGTCAATAGGATTAAGTGCGCTCACGCCAATCATTGGTTTCTCGAGCGGATAATCAGAAAACTGGAACAGAAGAAATAAAACCAATCCGTCGAAAAGCAACGAGAAGTACAGCCATATCATAATTGCTGCGCCAATACCCTTTGCTTTGTCTCTTGTCCTGACTGTAGCCAGAAGTGCTATAGCAACGAAGATTATACTAAGCGCTAAGCCTGAAAGTATCATGGTGAAGCCAATCATGTTTGCCTGATAGATCAGGATGGGGATGCCGGCTCCGATTAAAAACGCAAGGGAAAGCGATAAGGCTAGGCCTGCGAAAATACTTAACCATATTGATTTCCTGTTAAGGGGCTGGCTTACAAGAAGTTCGATAAATTCAGAAGAATTGTAAATATAGATGGTTGAAAAAATCACACAGACCAGGGGGACCACAATAAGGATGATGTTTAGCAGGCTTAGTAAGCCCTTGCTATTATTATCTTCCAGGCTAAATACGGTTAAAGACGCTGCCAGAAGAAACAAGGTATAAACTATTACGATCTTGTTTCTCAGTATATCAGTGATCACATATTTAATTATCTTATTCATAATTCATCGCCATTACCTGTGCAATTGATCTTACCAATCTCTCTTCTCCTGTGTCATGCCGCAGTTCTTCAATACTCTTATGAAAAACCAGATTTCCATCCTGCATATAAATTACCCTGCTTACCAGATCATCCAGGTCGCTCAGTATATGAGATGTGATCAGCACCAGCTTTCCATTCATTTTTTCCGCAATAATCTTTTCCTTGAACAGCTCAGATGCTACCGGGTCGAGGCCAGCCGTAGGTTCATCAAGAATCAGGACTGCCGGATTGAAGAGAAATGCAAGCGCAGCACTTACCTTTTGAGTAGTACCACCGGAAAGGGTGCGCATTCTTTTATCCATCAACTTATCAATTGAGAAACTCCGGATAAGGTCTTCATCAAGGGCAGTATTTTTATTACGGATGTCTTTCATCATGTCAAGAATCTGTCCTATGGTCATATTATCAGGATATTTGCCAATCTGGGGCATATAGCCGATTTCTTCGCGATACTGCCAGTTTCCCGCGATGTTTTTACCGTTAAATGTTATCGATCCGCCATCAGGCAAGACCATCCCGAGTATAGACTTGATCAGCGTAGTTTTACCGCTGCCGTTAGGTCCAATCAATGCAATACATTCGCCCCGATCGCATGTAGTAGATACGTTGTTCAGTGCTGTTAACTTACCGAAGTGCTTACTTATATTTTTTATTCTGATCATGATTGATGCGCAGTCGATGATTAAAATGCCTTGTTCATCAAGGGTTCGTTATCCCTTAAATTTTCAGGCGTTAGACTTGGCAGTATTTTCTCTGTCTTGTCCAGTAAGGTGGTAATAAATGTTCTGAATAGGATCATAGCAGCCGGGAATTTTTCTACGATCATGGAGAACATGCTTACAGGCCTGAAAGGGATGTCACCGATCTTGTCTTTGTCGAGGTCATATCCTTCATATTTATCCCAGTAATTGTTTTTGAACGTATTAAGTACAAGGGAGCCGTTCGTGCCAACATCGAACGTGTTGCCTATAAAGTTGTTTCTCTCCAGCGTGACATCCATACAGCTGGCCTGAATTTTTAATGCCCATCCATTATCTTTAAAAGTGTTTTTAGTCATCTGAATTCGGTTTGCACCTTCCATGTAAATAGCGCTGGTATTCCTGGTGAAATAGTTCCCCTCCATTAGGCCGTCTGAGATCTCTTTTAGTAAAATACCATAGGCAGCGTCTCCCCAGTTTTCTTCGAAATAATTGTTCAGCATCTTTATCCGTTTCGAGTACATTACTGACACGCCTGAACCGTTATTTCTAAACACATTAGCGGAATATATATCATCGTTAGAAAACATAAAATGTAATCCATAACGCATGTTATTTACTGCGCGGTTTTTAAAGATAACGGAGTTTTTCACAAACTCGAAGTAGATCCCATCACGGTGCCCGCTAACTTTATTGCCAATTATCCTCAGACTGTCACTTTTCCAGCAATGTATCCCGTTTCCGCTTTGTTGTTCTTCTACGCCGGTTGCGGTGAGCTGGTTATTAATAATAGTACATTTAGAACCATTCTGGATATATATTCCGAAAAAGGTGTCCTCGAGCACGTTGTTTTTTACAATGACATTATCGCAGTTATAAACCTTGATTCCACTGAGGTCGTCCAGGCTGGAAACCCCGGAGTGAATTATTTTGAACCCATCAATTATGACCCCGCCGGCGTAAACGGACAGAATTTCGTATTTATTTTCCCCGTCCAGTACAGGAAGCCCTGTACCTTTTAATACGACCCTTTTCCTGATCGCCAGATTTTTCTCACGGTAATGACCAGCATCCACAGCCAGCGTATCGCCGTCTGCCGCGGCTTTAAGGCCCGCCTGCAGAGTTTTGAATGTTCTTTTTGCTCCTACGCGTATAGTTTTTGCTGATGCGCCGAGAAAAATAAACAAGAGTACAGAGAGAAAAAGATATCTCATTTTTGCATTTCCTCCCAGGTAATTGTGTTTCCGTAAAAAGAAAGAACGGTCTTTTCAAGCGTGTCTTTGCTGGTAAATGCGGCAATGTTGCCATTCATCGGACTTTTAAAGGCCGGGCTTTGTAAGAAAAAGGCCTTATTGGCGTCAATAAGTGAATGGGGTTTGTTAAACCCGACAAAATACACACCTGCAATATTGTCATTTTCCACTTTGTTCTCGTTCAGGAATGCCTTCAGGCAATGAGGGTCGTCGAATTTATAGATCTTGCTTTTCCTGGTTATGATCTCTGCGCCGAATCTCGCATCACTTATGGTCATTTTACAAAAGTCACAGTTATCTTTACCTACCGCTATAGACTGTGGTTCGGTGCTGCATGAAGCCAGTACTATAATAAAGGAAGAGAGAGCCGCTGTTTTCACTTTAGTGTGCAGAGTAACGGTCTTTCCTTTCCATTCTTTGATTACCAGAAACAGCAAAACTGCGCCGACCCCAATAAATATCCATCCTCCTATATCAGGGATCGAGTAGGCGCCAAAGTTGAGAAGCTGTTTAAAACCAATGAGCGGCGGCTGATAGGCCATTCCGGGAACAATAATAGCGGCGTTCGGATCAAGGTTGTGTCCATATTCATACTCCCATCGCCAGAAATCAGCCATGGCAAGTACACCAAAACTTACAAACAGAAAGAACAGCGCCTTAATCAGCTTTCTTGAGGCTGCTATTGCAGAAGCAATAAAAAGCACTGCGAAAATAATAATGATCCATGGGAGTGCTTTAAATTCAATAAAATCATCCGTATGCAGTGTTTTCATGCCTATATAATGATTGAGGCCGTTAATGATCTCCACATTGCCCGCTAATTTGTTCGCATATATCGAGAGATATAGACCTTCAGGATATTGCGGAGCGGTAAGTTCTATTTTCCAAATAGGAGTAAAGAGTACGGCTAATAAACCCAGACTGCATATCGCAAGAATTATTCTGGTGAGATTACTTATTTTGTTAGTCATAAAAGCTAAAAATTAAAAAATAAGACAGGAACGCTTGTTCCTGCCTTATTAAACGGGCTTATCGGGATACCTTGGCTGTGGTTTTTGCAGCCGCTTCAGATTTTGGCACATTTGTACCCGTGCTGTAGCTAATCGGTACATTGCTGCCTGCAGGTGAAACCCTTACATATCCTGACATTTCCTGGTGAAGTGCACTGCAAAAGTCTGTACAATACATCGGATACATTCCGGCTTTTTTCGGAATCCATTTTAACGTAGTAGTTTCACCCGGCATTACCAGTAATTCGGCATTAAGGGCGCCTTTTATTGCAAATCCGTGCGGAACATCCCAATCCTGTTCAAGATTAGTAGTATGGAAAAACACCTCATCGCCTACACGGACTCCTTCAATATTATCCGGAGTAAGGTGTGAGCGCATCAGCGTCATATAAACATGTACTTTATTTCCTTCTCTTACCACTTTGGAGTTAGCTTCACCCTTAGTTACGTAAGGATGACTGTTTTCTTCAATCTTAAAGAATTTCACCGAATTGTTCTTGATCACATCGGCGCCCACAGCCTGGGCATAATGCGGTTCTCCGATTGTCGGATAATCCAGGATCAGCTGCATTTTGTCGCCGCTAATATCATAAAGCTGCGCGCTCTGAGATAATTCCGGACCAGTAGGAAGGTAGCGGTCTTTGGTGATTTTATTATAGGCAACCATGTATTTTCCAGTAGGTTTCTTAGAGTCGCCACCGGGGATCATCAGATGACCAACAGAGTAATAGGTAGGAACCCTGTCAAGAACCTTTAAGTCTTTGACATTCCATTTTACCACCTCGCTTGAAACAAACATTGAGGTATAGGCGTTTCCTTTATCATCAAATTCGGTATGCAAAGGGCCCAATCCAGGTTTCTTAACTTCACCATATAAAGCAGCCTCATATTTGATCACTGGAATACCATCGTATTCGCCGTCAAATGCTTTGTCGGCGATGGCCTTTTGGATCTTTTCAAAGCTAAATACAGGAATCAATGCAGCAAGTTTACCGCTACCTACTATGTATTCTCCTGTTGGATCTACATCACAGCCGTGCGGGGATTTCGGACATGGAATCATGTAAACCAAACCCGGATAATCACGGATGTCAAGTACTGTTACCTGATTTTTGATCGTAGATGTAGCGGTATGTGTTTTCTCGTCAAATCGGTTACTGGCATACTTAACTGCCTGTTTGCGGCCTTTACCTTCTTTTATCAGCTTCTCTGCCATCTTCCAGTTCACTGCCATGATAAAATCCTTGTCGCGTTTCGATGCATTTACTTCCAGCAGCGTATTTGCCTGCTCAGTATTGTATGTACTGAAGAAGAACCATCCTGCTGATTTGCCTTTACCTGCATGGCTCAGGTCAAAATTTACACCCGGACCCTGCAGCTGAAACGCTACATCCATATTGCCCTTTTCTTTGTCGACACTGATAAAGCTGATAGTGCCTTTAAAATTCTCTTTGTAAGTATTAATGGGTACATCGCCGTTTTTGTCATCAGGAGGAATGCTGAACCGTGTCCCGGCCACAATATATTCAGAATTCTCTGTAATAAAAGGCGAGGAGTGATTACCTCCGCTGTTGGGAAGTTCGAGAATTTCGGCCGTACGGAAGGTTTTAAGATCAATACGGGCAACACGTGGTGTATTGTTACCGTTAACAAAAACCCATCGTCCATCGATTTCGCCATTTGTTTGCGACATGGAAACGTGGTGAAGATCGTCCCATGGCACCTCTCCGTGGGAGGTATTTAACATAGGTTTAGTTTCTTCCGAGTAACCCCATCCTTTTTCGGGGTCAACCGAAAAAACAGGAATAACCCGAAGGAGCCTTCCGCTGGGCAGGCCGTACACAGAAAGCTGCCCGCTGAACCCACCGGAAACAAAGTTATAGTACTCGTCGTATTTGCCGGGTGCTACGTACGCTTTTGAAGCTGCATCACCGCTTACTACGGATCCGGCATTTTTTGGCTTACAGGCGTTCAAGCCTGCTAACAATGCAAGGGCAGCCACACCGCATGCATATTTTGTATTTATTTTCATCGTTTTTAGTGATTATTAGGTGTTTGTTCAAAAAATTGTTTGGCCAAAGTTCGCCCGATAAGCATTGATAAACGCTTTTTTAAGGCTTAAAACCCGGTATTTTAAATGATGATTCTGGGCGGCGGAATATTATTTCACCCCGTCGTTCTTTCTCATGAATTCGAGAATGTTACGGGCGTCGTCATCTCCGAGATTCTGATTAGGCATGCGTACCAGACATAACTCAAGCTGGGCTTGGACTTCCGGATCTTTGTCAATCATCACATCTGTATTTGTAATGAAGTTCATGATCCATTCCGGTTGGCGGCGTTCAGTTACACCTTTCCAGCCAGGTCCGACAAGGCGCTCATCAGTTAGTTTATGGCAGCTACTGCATTTCACCTGGGAAACCTGGCTGCCCAGTTCGGCTTTGCTGGCGTCAAGCGGTCCAAGTTCCACCGAAGTAAATTTACCTTCTCCGCGGTTAGGATCGTAGGACGGGTTTTCTGTGCCCGCCTCAGCAGTTGAAGATTCGCTAGTGCTTGTTTCCGTTTTACTTTCGCTGTCATTGTTTCCGCCACATGATGCAACAATACCGACAAAGACAACCACCAGGGTTAACACAAAAAGTTTTTTCATATTGCTTAGTTTAGTTAATTTTTCTTAAGCAAGTTTAGACATCAGTGAAAGATTACTTTATGCGTTCAGTCATATATGATTAAGATCATATATATGAGTAATTGCCGTCATGATTTCACTTTCTTTTACAAAGTAGTTTTGTTCATCACCTTAACATTAGAAAATGATTGACATACATTTGTTGCTGGCATGGGGAGCTACTTATAAGAAAGTAAATTCGAACGAAACAATTTTTCATGAAGGTGATGCGTGCAGCTATTATTTTCAGCTGGTTAGCGGAAGTGTCAGGTGGTTGAATATCGACGAAGAAGGGAGGGAATGTATACATGAGATTGCAGAACCAGGGGATTCTTTCGGGGAATTTCCGCTCTTCGACGATGGACCTTATGCGGCGACTGCAATAGCAAATACAGATTGCGTTCTTATCAGGCTCTATAAGCCCTCTTTTATGGAGCTTGTAAATGAAAATAGTCAAATTTTGTTTGATTTTACCAAACTGTTTACCAAAAGGCTGCGATTTAAATACTCCCTCTTAAAGTCCGTGGCATCAAACAGTCCGGAAATCAGAATTGCGAATTTGATTAATCATCTTAAAATAGAAAATAAAAGCTTTTGTCCCGACTGTGATCAGTTAAAATTAACGCGTCAGCAGATTGCAGGTATGACCGGTCTTAGAGTCGAAACCGTGATCCGTACGATGAGGCACATGCATGATAAGGGCGAACTGTCTATAAGCCGAGGAAAAGTATTTTGCAAGGATATGATTGAAGTCATATCTGTTTAAACTTATCAGGGTTAATTTTGGCCAAAGATGAGTTTTTTATCACAGTGGATTAAGATATCCTTTCTGAATCTGTTTCTTGTATCGCTGCTGGGATTTGTGCTTCGATACAAAATTGTTTTCTCACTTCCTTTTGTTGATCAAAAAAATTTGCTGCATAGCCATTCTCACTTTGCTTTCGCGGGATGGGTAACCCAAACGCTCATGTTGCTTCTTGTTTACTATCTGAGTGTAAGGCTGGGGGAACAGGTTTTTTCCAGGTACCGCCTAATTCTTTGGGCCAATCTGCTTAGTTCTTATGGTATGCTGGTTAGTTTTATCCTGCAGGGTTATGCTTTTTATTCCATCAGTTTTTCTACTCTTTCCATAGCAGCGTTCGGTTTATTCGGTGTTTTTTTCTGGAAGGATCTTAATCGCATACAGGAAAGGTCTGTAAGCCGGCTATGGTTCCGTTGGGCTTTGATCTTCGGCGCTCTATCCAATCTGGGCCCCTTTGCATTAGCGTACCTGATGTCAGTAAAAATGGCCGACCAAAACTGGTACCTATCATCAGTGTATTTTTTTCTCCATTTTCAATATAATGGCTGGTTTTTGTTTGCTGGTTTAGGTTTGTTAGCAGATCAGCTGACGATGTTAAATGTTCCCTCAAGGAAACTATATTATGCGTTTTACCTCTTCTGTGCCGCATGTATTCCAGCTTATTTTCTTTCGGTTCTGTGGCTTCCGTTCGTAGAAAGTATCTATTATTTTCTGATTGCTGCCGTCCTCGCACAACTGGTGGGCTGGTTTTTTATTTTGCAGACGGTCGTTAAGAACTCAGACATCCTGCGCAAGCGAATTGCCCTTATTGCCAGGGTGCTTTTGATACTTTCAGCGACCGCTTTTACCATTAAGCTTTTACTACAGACCGGCTCGATTCATCCTCAGCTAAGCCAGCTTTCTTACGGCTTCAGGCCTATCATTATCGGTTATCTCCACCTCGTACTTCTCGGTGTAACTACGATCTTTGCAATTGGATATATCGTTTCTTTGAAACTGATTAAGGTAACAAAGAAGGTAGTTATCGGTATATGGATTTTCGTGGCGGGCGTAATTATTAACGAGCTGCTGCTCATGGTTCAGGGTGTAGCAGCCATGGCCTATCAGGTTGTTCCCCACATACAGACTATGCTTTTTGGAGCCGCTATAATTCTTATGATTGGTTTAAGCATTCTTTTTATAGGGTCATTTGCCCGTCAGGATCAATGAAGGTCAGATTGAGATTGTTATAAGAAGCTTTCTTATAATTTGATGTAATTGTGATAACTAAAGCTATGCGCGCGCGGGAAAAAAATCAATACCAGAAAAAGGGTATTTTGATACAGTGCTCAATCGAAAGGACAATTTTATTGAGGGTTGTCGAAGGAACAGCATAATATATTTTATTATCGGGCAAGGTTAACTGGTATAGTAGTTGAGAAGTCCCGCATATGAATGAATATTTCCTGATACTGACGCTTATTGGGCTGGCGGCTTTCGGGATGGCCTGGATGCCGGCTGTATCGAAACTCACGGGGATATCTTACTCGATAATCTATCTTTTTGCTGGCGTCTTTATTTATTACTTTTTCCCGGATGTTCTTCCCAATCCAGACGTCATGGCAAAGGAGGGATTAACGGTTCGTTTCACTGAAATGATAGTAATCATTACGTTAATGGGGACCGGCTTAAAGATAGACCGTTCGTTTTCGTTCAAAAACTGGGCAACACCTCTAAGACTTATCAGTGTTGCAATGCTTCTTTGTATAGCCCTTGCAGCCTTTCTTGGGTACACGCTGTTAAGTCTTAACCTCGGTTCAGCACTACTTCTGGGAGCTGCCCTGGCACCTACCGACCCGGTCCTGGCTTCGGATGTTCAGGTGGGACCTCCCAATGAACGCATCAAGTCCGAAACCAGATTTTCCCTGACGGCGGAAGCAGGGCTAAATGATGGCATGGCGTTTCCGTTCATCTGGCTTGCCATCATCATTGCCGGGGCAAATCACTCGATACATCAAGCTGAAGTATTGAACTGGCTGGGTTATCACGTTTTTTATAAGATCGTCGCCGGTATTATAATTGGTTACTTACTGGGCCGGATAGCGGGCTATATGGTTTTTATAGTTTCTGAAAAATTTCCATCGTTAAAAACACGGGATGGTTTCCTTGCCATTTCATTGACTCTGATCGTATACGGACTTACCGAACTTGCACATGGCTATGGTTTTATTGCTGTCTTCATTAGCTCTATAACTTTGCGCCATTTTGATAAGCATCATGATATTCATTACGAACTTCATTCATTCGTAGATCAAACCGAAAGGCTCCTGGTGGCAATGATTCTGATTCTATTTGGGGGAGCAATAGTAAGCGGTATTTTAGATCCTCTTACCTGGGAGATGGGATTATTCACTCTCTTTTTTGTGTTAATAATTCGACCCGCTGCAGCATTTGCGAGCCTCCTGGGGACAGACATTCACATAAAAGAAAAATTAGCGATCAGTTTTTTTGGAATAAGGGGAATTGGATCAATTTTTTACCTTGCATTTGCATTTCAACAAGGCTATTTTGGCAACGAGCGCGCAATCTGGGCTATGATTGCCTTCACGATACTCGTATCAATACTGATCCACGGCCTCACGGCTACACCAGTTATGCGACATTTAAAACAGGAAATTCCGAAGGAAAGGGAACCGGATTAAACGAAGCTACAATAGAATCATTTGCTGCGTGGCTAACCAAAAGTAACCCGAAGGCGCAACTACAAGCAGAGGTTGATCTAGGGCTTGAGCTCTGTCGCACTCTGCAGTATTTTAACGTACCGAGTCGTAAATCCCGACGTGCATTGGTTTTGTTAATACTATTTGCCACAAATGGTTTTTACGCGATCTGAAAGATGCTGCGCTGGCGCTTAAAAAATAGCGCCACATTCGATAAAAAGTCTCATCATAATCAGCTTTGATCGTGTCCCAGTTATCTTCAAAATTCTTTAACCATGCCAAAAGTGTCGGATCATAATCCGGTCCGAAATTATGCCAGTCCTCCAAAACAAAAAGTCCCTGCCAGGCTTTAGAAAGCTGGCTAGCGGAGGGCAACATCCCGTTAGGAAAAATATACTTATCTATCCAGGGATCAGTTGTTTTGGCATCATAGTTTCCGCCAATGGTATGGATTAGAAAAATACCGTCCTGGGTTAGGTTTTTTTCAGCAACCTCCATGTATTTTCGGAAATTCCGATGACCCACCGCTTCGAGCATTGCGATTGAAACAACTCTGTCGAACTGGCCTTCCACATCACGGTAATCTTGTATCCGAATCTCCACCGGCAAATCTTTGTTAATTTCCCTTGCCATAATGGCCTGTTTTTCGGATATTGTGATGCCTACAACAGAAACCCCGTAGTTTTCCGCGGCATATTTTGCAAAACCGCCCCAGCCACAACCTATTTCCAGGAGACTCATCCCTTTTTCCAGTTTTAGCTTACGGCAAATAAGATCGAGCTTTGCTTCCTGTGCTTCGTCCAGAGTCCGGGCGGTCTTCCAATAACCGCAAGAATACATCATGCGTGTATCGAGCATCTTCTCAAACAGATCGTTTCCTATATCATAGTGTTTATACGCAACTTCCCTGGATTTGTCTTTTGTTTGAAGGTTCTTAAACTTAGCCTTTAAAGCGTAAAAGACGGTGTAAACATCTATCGGCATCTTTTTATCAACACGATGGTAAAGAATCCTGAAAAAGAACTCATCGAGTGCTTCGCAATCCCACCATCCAGCCATGTAAGCTTCACCAAATCCTACTGATCCGCCGCTGAGGATTTTGTCGTAGAACTTCGGATTATGTACCTGCATATCCCAGGGTTTAGGGCCGTTAATAGTGATGCCTACTTTGGCGAACGTGTCGAAGATTATCTGTCTGATGGAAATCATTGAAAAATTAATTAATCTTTATCTGTGAAGATATTAAATTTCTGGTTACGAAAATCTGGTTTAGCCGTATGTACGTATCAGGTTTTACTCAGGAAAAAGTTCAGCCGGAAACTGACTTCAAATTTTACCCAGCGATATATAGTAATCTGCCTAAAAACGTTATTTATCCTTATCCAGAAACTCGGGAGATTGTTTCTTTTCATGAAAAAAAACTACGTATTTTTATTAACTATAAAAGTTTATTTGCCCGGCTAATTTCTGTGATTAGATGGTGCGTTATGGTTTGTGAGATAGAACGGCGGAGATTTGACGCCGAGAATCTAATGTATAATATGATAAGTCCGGAAATTTTTTTAAAAACACTTTATTCATCTCCTGTTCCGATTGCCGTTTTTGCACTTTCAGATAAATGTTATTACTGTCAATTCGCAAATTCTGCCTATCATGATGTCTTAGGGGTTCACGATGGTGACCTGGTCAATAAAGCGGTTTCTGATATTTTTCTGGCTGCAAACATTCATTTGAAAGAGGGGGTTTTTCCGGACTTGGCCGATTCGTTTGAAAAAACGGCCTTTTCAGGTATCTCTGATGTGGTTAAAAATATAGAATTAACTGTCCACATGGAGGACCGGGCAGTTCCTAAAATTTTTTACTGTGATATTGAACATACAGCACTTACAGAAGACGGGAAAGTAAGCTATGTCAGCCAAAGTTTATTATTACGCCATACCCCCTCTGAATTTTACATGGAGGATTCCGGGAATGGCACTGAAAAGCGCGACCGTGCGGAGCTGATAGAAACAATCTTGCAGAATCTTCCTATAGGTATAGCCGTGAACCGGATAGACACCGGCGAAGCTACGCTGGTAAATCATCAGTTCAGCGAAACGTATGGCTGGAGTGAACGGGATCTTGTTGATATAAAAAGCTTTTTCGAGAAGGTCTATCCTGAGCCACAATATCGTGAAGAAATCCTTAGAACTGTGATGGACGACATCAACAGCGGTGAAGAGGCAAGGATGGAATGGCAAAATATAGAAGTGACCACTGCTAAGGGGGAAAAGCGAATTGTTAACGCAAAAAATATACCCTTGCCCCATCAAAATCTTATGATCTCCACCGTAGTGGACATAACCCTGCAGGCAAGGCAGGCTGCTGAGATTCGCAGGGCCAAAGTCAATCAGGAAGCACTCGTAAACAGTTCCGAAGACCTGATATGGTCTGTTGATACAGACCTTAGAATTATTACCGCAAATAAAGCATTCCTAAGCAATTTGAAGCAGGCTACCGGAAAGGACCTGCAGGAAGGTGACTACGTTCAGGACGACTTTTTTGGTGAAGAGACAAATCACAAATGGAAAGCTTACTATGACAGGGCATTAAATGGAGAAAGCTTCACGGTCAAAGAAAAGTATTTCAGTCCGTCGCGAAACGGAATTGAATATTCCGTTGTGTCATTCAGTCCAATGCGTAATGGGCAGGGTCAAATTTTTGGATCGGCCTGTTATTCAAAAGATATTACGAATGACACACTGGCTGAACTTGAGAAAAACCTGCTGATCAGTAATACAGAAGAATCATTCGTTCTCCTTAACAAGGATCTTCAGATTGTTTCCTTTAACGATCAGTTCAAGCAGCTTTACCAGATCTATTTCGACAAAATCGTCGAAAAGGGGGAGTCTATCCTGGATTATGCCCAGCCTGAGAGACGATCCATCGTAGCGGATATTTATGAAAGGGTGTTTCGGGGAGAATCTCATGTCTCGGAATTAGCTATGACGAACCCATTGTCGGGTGAAAAAACCGTTTTTTCAATCAAATATAAACCAGCAAAAAACTCGGAAGATGAAGTTATCGGAGCTTTTGTAACGGCGATTGATATTACAGAACGGCAACAGGTTCTGGATAAGCTGACAGAGTCTGAGGAAAGGTATAAACTTCTTTTCCAATCGAGTCCGCTTCCAAACTTTGTGTACGATTTGTCCACCTTCCAGATTTTGGACGTGAATGATACGGCCACAGAGCATTATGGTTATTCACGATCAGAATTTCTCGCCAAAACCATCCTTGACATCACAGCTGCGCACGAAAGAAATCGGGTTGCTGAACTTCATAAGCACATTCAGCTTGCCGGACAAGGTATTAATCTGGGAATTGTTATACAGCTTAAGAAAAATGGCGGCCTTATTCAATCCGACATCTTTGGCTACAAAATTAATTTTGGGGGCAGCGATTGTCTGATGATTTCATGTAATGATGTCACCGAAAGGGAGAAGGCATATCATCGCCTCAAGGAAAATGAGTCTAAACTACTGGCTTCCCAAAAAATTGCAAAGGTTGGATATTGGCAGTCTTTCCCGGGCAGTAAGGGTCTTTATTGGTCGGATGAAGTTTATAATATATGGGGACTTGATAAACAAACATTTAATCTTGATTTTGATTCTCATTTTAACACGATACACCCTGATGACCGGAAAGAATTTTTGAGGAGCCGGGACAAGGCATTAAAAGAGGACATACAGCACGACATAGAACATCGGATCATTCTTCCTGACGGATCGATTAAATGGGTCCATGCGCTTGGTAACCTGATCAAAAGTAAAGAGGGTGAAATTGTAGTTTTTGAAGGAACTGTACAGGACATAACTAAAGATAAGCTGGCACAAGAAGAACTGCTGGTGAGTGAAGCACGTCACAGGGGTATATTCGAATCGCAAACAAATTATATGATTCGTACCGATTTGGAGGGAAATTATAGTTTCTTAAATAATAAATTTCAGCAGGATTTCGGATGGTTGTATGAGGGGAAGGAAATTATCGGTCAAAACTGTATGAGTTCTATACTTGATTATCATCGGGAACGCGTGTCGGATACCGTAACTAAATGTTTCGCAGAACTCAATAAAGTCTTTCAGGTGTTTATTGATAAGCCGCGGAGGGATGGAAATGGTGTCGTGAATACTTTATGGGACTTTATTTGTTTAACCGACTCAAAAGGGCAGCCGAGTGAACTACAGTGTGTAGGCATTGACGTTTCGGAATGGAAAAGAACCCAGGAAGAATTGGAAGAAAGCAATGCACGTTACGAATATATAACACGGGCGACTTCGGACGCCATTTGGGACTGGGACCTTAGGACTGACGAAGTGTATTATGGGGGCGGTTTTCAAACATTATTCGGACATCCCATTGAAACTAACAAAAACCACAGCACATTCTGGAAAGAACTTCTGCATCCTGAAGATATACAAGCGGTACTGGACAAGATTGAATCTGTTATTAATGGGCATTCGGAAACGTGGACTGTGGAGTACCGATTCAGGAAATCTAACGGTAAGTATGCTTTCGTGCTTGATAAAGGCATTTTAATCAAAGATAAAAGCGGAACTCCAATCAAATTGGTAGGAGCGATGCAGGACATTAGCGAAGGCAAGATCGCCGAAAAGCAAAAGCAATTGCATGCAGAGACAAGCAGACTCTTTAACCAACCCGATGCCTCTCTAAACGAAATACTCGGCCAAGTACTGGAGCATATACTTAATTATGGAGATATAGCGGTCGCGGAAATATGGCTGCCGAGTTCTGATAAGCGACAAATTAACTTAACCTCCAGATGTACCAAAGACCGGCAATTCGACTTATTTTATGAAGCAGAATCTGAATTAAACATATTTGTTCGGGGGGCTGGTTTGCCTGGAAAAGTGTGGGAGAGCCGCGAAGTTGAGTCATGGGACAATATAGATACTGAGTCAAAATTTATCCGGCATATTGCAGCCAAACGTGCTGCTTTAAAAACTGCGGTTGGACTTCCACTTGTCTACAACGATGAATTTATCGGGGTACTTATTCTCTTTCATCAGGAAAAAGGTGAAAGTTTGCTGGAAAATGTAGCATTCCGCACCGGTTTTTGTCAGCACCTGAGTTCAGAAATTAAGAGGAAGCAACTGGATCAGGAGCTTAAGCAGATATTCAGTTTTGCTCCAGATGTGATATCAGTTGCAGGTACTGATGGATACTTCAAGAAGATAAACCCGGCCGCCTGCGAAATGCTGGAATATAGCGAAGAGGAACTTTTATCAAAGCCTGTATCGGATTTTGTGCATCCGGATGACCGAATCATGACCTGGCAGTTTGTTCGAAATCTTGTAACACTTAGTGATACTTACTATCATGAAAATCGTTACATTACCAAGTCAGGCAAAGTGATCTGGCTGGCCTGGACCAGTACTCCATCTCCTGAGGAAGGCCTTATGTTTGCGGTCGCAAAAAATATTACCGAGAAGAAAAACCTTGAAGTTCTCCTCGAAAAATCAAATAGCCTTGCGGAAATCGGCAGCTGGGAAATAAATATTCAAAATAACTCCATTTACTGGTCGTCGGTTACAAGGCAAATCCACGAAGTTGATGCTGATTTTACACCCGATATGGAAACAGGCATTGGTTTTTATGCCGAGGGATTTAGCAGGGATTCCGTAAGAAACGCGGTGGAGCAAAGCCTGAATTATGGTACACCATGGGATATGGAGCTTCAGATCATCACCGCCAAGGGCAATAAAAGATGGGTAAGGGCAATCGGTGAGTCTGAATTTGTTAACGGAAAATGTTTGAAGTTATACGGAAGCTTTCAGAACATAACTAACAGAAAGGTCGCTGAAATAGAACTTCTGAAAATTTATGATGAAAAAAATACTATTCTTGAAAGTATCCAGGACGGATTCTATGCACTCGATAAAAATTGGACGGTTACGTACTGGAACCACGAAGCCGAGAATCTGCTGTTATTAAAGCGTTCTGAGGTGCTGAACAGAAGCCTCTGGGAAGTGTTTGAGGAAGCCGTTGATCTGAAATTTTATTCTGAGTATCATAGGGCGGTTGATAATAACGTTCCTGTGCGTTTTGAAGAGTATTTTCCGCCTCTGGACAGTTGGTTTGAAGTCAGTGCCTTTCCTTCTGAGGATGGCTTAACAGTTTATTTCCGGGATGTAACAAGCAGAAAAAAAGTTGAACTTGAGTTGCTACAATTTAAGGAAGTCATAGATAATTCGAGAGATGGTATTGCTATAGTTGACCTCGAAGGGAAAATTACCTACTTAAATCCGGCCTTTTCCGGAGCAATTGGTTTTGATCCAGTTATTCACGACCATCCGGAATCGATTTACGCAAACCGTCAGCTTGTTGGCCAGGTTTTCGACACCCTGCTAACGGGCAAATACTGGCAAGGTGATGTAGAAATTAAAACGCAAGCCGGGGAACTGATCAGTTATTATTTGAGTGGCGGACCAGTCTTCGATGAGGATGGCCAGCTTAAAGCCGTATATGGTATTCATACTGATATAACGGAACGTAAGCAGGCGGAACAAAAGATCAGAAAAGCCTATTATGAGCGCAATACGATCCTGGAAAGTATCGGCGACGGCTTTTTTGCGGTCGATAAGAACTGGACTGTAAATTATTGGAATAAAGAGGCTGAAAAACTGCTCGGAATAACTAGGAAACAGTCATTAGGAAATGATTTATGGAAAGTATTTGATCACATGACCGAATCAGCTTCGTATTTGAAATATCAGGAAGCAATCGAAACTAACGAGGTCATTCATTTTGAGGATTACTACCCTGCCATGCATAAGTGGTACGAAGTTAGTGCTTATCCTTCTGTTGATGGTCTTTCGGTCTTTTTCAAAGATATTACCGAACGAAAAATTTATGACATACAAGTAAGAGAGCTTAACAGGGTCCTTAGGACCAAGGTAAAGGAACTTGCAGTTTCGAACAAAGAACTGGAACAGTTCGCCTATGTCGCTTCTCATGATCTGCAGGAGCCGCTTAGAATGATAACCAGTTTCCTTACACAGCTCCAGCGGAAATACGACGACAAGCTGGATGCAAAAGCCCATCAGTATATACATTTCGCGGTGGATGGTGCTAAGCGCATGCGTCAGATAATCCTTGACCTGCTTGATTTCTCCCGCGTAGGCCGGGCTGATTCCGAGATAGAGCTTGTAGACCTAAACGAAATTATTAATGAAATCCTTATACTCTTCCGCAAAAATATTGAAGATAAGAAGGCTTTGTTCGTAATAAGTGATTTACCTTTTATAAACGCTCCGAAAGCAAGCATCCGTCAATTGCTGCAAAATCTGGTATCCAATGCCCTCAAATATCAGTTGCCGGAAACCAAGCCGCTGGTTGAAATTGGTTTTACAGAAAAGCCAGAGTATTGGGAGTTTTGGGTAAAGGATAATGGTATAGGTATCTCACCAGACTATTTTGAGAAAATATTTATTATATTCCAGCGTCTGCATACTAAAGATCAGTACTCCGGAACGGGTATGGGCCTTGCGATATGCCGTAAAATAGTTGAAAATCTTGGAGGCAAGCTTTGGGTTGAGTCGGAAGAGGGCAGGGGCAGTATCTTTTATTTTACTGTCTCAAAGGCCAGCATAAACATGAAGGAAATTCCAAAATAATAAAGGCTTGATCAAACAGGGTTTAATCGTGTATATTTGTTGTTTCTGAATTGTTAATTCAATTAATGCTTTGTTTATGAAGGCTGTCGATATATTATTAGTCGAGGATAATGAGGGGGATATTCTTCTAACAACGGAGGCCTTCGAAGAAGGAAGAATCTTAAACACGACGCGCGTAGTCCGGGATGGAAGGTCTGCCATAGATTTGCTTTCTGAAGATCTTAAATCTAACACCCTGCCGGACCTTATAATTCTTGATGTTAATATACCCAGGATGAATGGACATGAAGTGCTTCAACACATCAAACAGCATACAGATCTTAAACATATTCCTGTTATTATGTTAACGACTTCGTCAACGGAATCTGATATAATCACGTCTTACCAGAATCATGCGAACTGTTTTATTACCAAGCCCGTGGAAGCATTAGATTTTATGAATGCTATATCAAAAATTGAAGATTTTTGGATCAATATTGTCCAGCTTCCTAAATAGAAATTAATGCTTCACAAAAAAGATTCGAGGCACTATAATATCCTCATAATCGAAGACAACCCCGGAGATTACCTGCTTATTGAGGATTACGTTCTGGAGTATATTGTTCGGCCTAATCTTGTTCACGCTACCAGTTTGGAGGAAGCAAAAAAAATGATGTCAGGAGAATCGGGCGCTAATTTCGATCTCATTATGCTCGATTTAACTTTGCCTGATGGAGATGGAACTGAATTGATTACAGATATAGTCGATATATGCCCTGACTGCCCTATTATTGTTCTAACGGGATATACCGATTTTGAGTTTAGCGTGAAGTCTCTCGCACTGGGAATATCAGATTACCTCCTTAAAGATGAGCTAACTGCCTCATCGCTTTATAAGAGTATTATTTACAATATCGAACGCAAGAAAACGCACTCGGAACTCGAAGAATCGCAAAGAAGATACAGTAATTTATTCCACCTGAGCCCTGACCCAACCTGGGTTTATGATGTAGAAAGCAATAGATTTCTAGATATTAATGATGCAGCAATTCGTCAATATGGATATACGCGTGAAGAATTTTTGTCGATGAAAATTGATCGGTTAGAGCCAAAGCACGAACATGTGGTCGAAGAGGTATCTCCTTTAGCTAGTTGGTTTGATCATCAAACCGCACATCGTGAAGAGATCTATCGACATCAAAAAAAGAACGGCGAGATTATTTTTGTAGAGAATCAGACCAGCGAAATTCTGTTTCAGGGTAAGATAGCCCATATAAGAGTTGCTCATGATATTACCGAACGAATTAATTACATCGACGCAATAGAAAAACAAAACCAACGATTCAACGAAATTTCCTGGATTCAGTCTCACGTCGTCAGGGCTCCCATCGCCAGACTCATGGGATTAATAGATTTGATTAAGCACCCTGCGAGTGATGAACAACTTAAGTCGGAATTACTTGCTTATGTCCTGGAATCAGCCCAGGAACTGGATGGAATTGTTAAAGAAATAACATTAAAGGCTGAGCAAATTGACCTTAATAGAGATTCATTTTAGATTTTATTTCCCGACAATTCTTTAGCGCTTCTGCTATCATCGGAGGCCTAATATTTATTAATTAAAAATCTGCTACATACTTCTGAGCCACGGGTAAAGAATTAACCGCGCTTTTATTCTGCAGTTCAGCCTAATTTGCCCGCTTTTTGAACTTTAAATAGCTGATTATCTGCTACCTTAAATTTTAATTTCCTAAGGTTGCCGGAGGGGAATCTGTTACGATAGTTGCCAGCTTCGTCTCATTAATGCATCCGGAAACAGTTTCAGTCACACTCTATCTCAACAAGCTGGTATAAAGCATCAATGTAACAGGAAAAACATACTATTTAGAATTATTCTTATTAACTTGCGAACGATTTACGGCGAAGATTTTATACAAAGATTTTATCAAATCGATACACAAGAAAAAAAGGAATGAAATACCTATTTACAGCCATGATTGCCCTGGGAACCTTCGGAGCGGTCGCCCAGACTAATATTTTTCTGGACCGTGCTTATTGGAAAACGGCACCTTCTGTTGCGTCAATACAGGAACAGATACAGAAAGGTAATAATCCTTCGGAATTAAACGGTGCAAGTTATGATCCGGTAGTTCTGGCCATTTCAGAGAAGGCTCCAAATGAATCCATAAAATTTTTGCTTTCGCAAACAGGAAACGATGTCAACAAACTGACTCACGATGGCAGGACGTATATATTCTGGTCCGCATCTGCGGGAAATACAGAATTGATGGAATACCTCTTAAAAAATGGTGCGAAGGTAGACCTGAAAGATGATCATGGTGCAAGTCCTGTGAATTTCGCCGCTGGTTCAGGCCAGCCGAATACAAAAGTGTATGATCTTCTGCTGAACAAAAATCCTGATCTTAAGAAAGATGTTAACGAAGATGGAGCCAATGCTTTATTGTTAAGTGCAGGTGCAGATAAAGATTTCGCACTGTTAAATTACTTCACTGCGAAAGGCCTGGACATCAATAGTACTGATGAAAATGGCAATACTATTTTCAATTATGTAGCCCGGTCGGGTAAAATAGATGTATTGAAAAAACTGATTGAAAAGGGTGTGAAGTACAATGATAACGCATTCATTCTAGCTTCTCAGGGAGGAAGAAGCGGAGCCAACCCTATCGAAGTGTACCAGTATTTGGAAAGCCTGAAATTAAACCCTGCGGTGGTTTCCAATACTGGGCAGACGGTGCTGCACGGCATTGGCAGGAGAGATAAACAATCGGGGATCATAAATTATTTTATGTCAAAGGGTGTGGATGTAAACAAAACTGATAATGATGGCAACACAGCTTTGATGGTTGCGGCAGCATCGAACCGGGACCTTGATGCCATCGAATTATTTACTGCAAGCACAAAGAATATCAACTTAAAGAACAAAAGCGGACTTTCCGCCCTTACTTTTGCAGTAAGAGGTAATAGCGCGGAAGTTGTATCGGCACTTATCGCCAAAGGTGCAGATGTAAACGTTGTTGATGCGAACGGTGATAATCTGGCATATTACCTGATTCAATCTTATTCTCCTCAGAATGCAGCAGTCTTTGATGCAAAGATGAATATACTAAAGAGCAAAGGCTTAAATCTTGCAGCTCCTCAACAGAACGGCAACACGCTGTATCATTTGGCAGTTGCAAAGAACGACCTTGAGCTTTTAAAGAAAATTGAAAACTTAGATATTGATAAAAATGCGAAGAATAAGGAAGGTTATACCGCGTTACATAAAGCGGCTATGAGTGCAAAAGATGTCAGCATGATTAAATTCCTTTTAGCGGCAGGAGCGAAAAAAGATTCTAAGACGGAATTTGATGAGACCGCGTATGATTTAGGGGTTGAGAATGAATTTTTATCGAAAAATAAGGTTTCAGTAGACTTTTTAAAATAATCATGGCTTACAAACTTAAATTAATACTGGTTCTCATGATTGGGATCTTCGGCCCGGTCGCTTCGATTGCGCAGAACGCTGGCAGCAAACAATACAAATGCATGATCCAGATGACAAACTACGCCGGAGAAGAAGCATATATCGTTGTGTCTCTAATAAATCCTAAAGGAGCCTATGAGAAGACTATTTATATGTTCGCAAAGAATAATAAATGGTATAAAGATCTGGGGGAATGGCATCAGTTCAGCAAAAAAAAGCTGGCAAATATCAGTGCTATTACCGGCGCATCGGTAGCCGGAGGCGACCGGAGCATAAAGGTGTTCGAAATAGAAAACTCAAAAATCAACAAGGGCTACAAGTTGCGGTTTGAAGTAGCAGTAGAAGATAAGGAATATCATGTGAAGGATCTCGAATTTCCACTTACTACCGCCAATGTTTCAGGGAAAATTGATGGAACAGGATATATACGTTATGTCCGGATGAGTCCCAACTAAAACCTTATGACTATTTCGATCTGGAGATACAGCCACCTGGCATTGGCGGTATCTTCCTTTTTGTTTATACTCCTTGCATCCCTTACGGGAATTATACTGGCGTTCGATCCTGTTGCACAAAAGACGCTTTCATATCGTGTTCAAGATTTCAATAACATTACTCTGGCAGAGTCGCTGCCCACTATAAGGAAAGAATATCCGGAAATTACCGACTTCAGCGTTGACAATAATCAATTTGTTATTTTAAATGGAACAAACAGCGAAGGCGAAAATATATCTGTATATGTCGATCCGCGAACAGGACGGTCCCTGGGTGCTCCTAAAGCGCAAAGCAGCTTTTTTGAATGGGTTACAGCTTTTCATCGTTCCCTCTTTTTGAAGGAAACAGGCAGATTTTTAATAGGTTTCACCTCATTTCTACTTCTCCTTATAGCTCTTTCAGGTACAGTCCTTGTTATCCAGCGCCAGCGTGGAGTTAAGCGCTTTTTTGCAAAAATCGTGAGGGAGAACTTCGCTCAATACTACCATGTGGTCCTTGGACGTCTTTCATTGATTCCCATCATTATTATAGCCTTGACGGGAACGTATTTATCATTGGCAAGGTTCGAGGTTTTCAAAATTCAGCAGATCAACCATAAAATTGATTTCAACAAAATAAACTCAGAGGATAAGGTGCCTTCTGCAGAATTCGCTGTGTTTAAGAATACGCTTTTGGCGGATGTTCAGAGCATAGAATTTCCTTTTTCTGACGATCCGGAGGATTATTATACCTTAAAACTTAAAAACAGGGAATTGCTTGTAAATCAACTGAACGGTGATATTTTGAGTGAGGTTCGATATTCCCGTTCTGCCATGTTTACAGAACTTAGCCTTGACCTTCACACCGGGCGAACAAATAGTATCTGGGCATTAATCCTGGCAATAGCAACCATAAACATATTGTTCTTTATTTATTCTGGTTTTGCTATCATGCTTAAGCGCCGTGCTAACAGGGTAAAAAACAGGTACAAGTCTGACGAATGCCGCTTTATTATTCTTGTGGGATCTGAAAATGGGAATACTTTTCTATTTGCAAAATCTGTGTTTCAGCAATTGCTGAATGCAGGTGAAAAATGTTTCATAGGGGAGATGAACAACTTCGATTCTTATGCCAGAGCCGAACATCTTATTATTATGACAGCTACATATGGCCTCGGTGATGCGCCAACAAATGCGGCTAAATTCATTAAACGATTAGAAGAAATTAAGCAATCAAATAAAGTAAAATTTTCAGTAATTGGTTTCGGTTCTCATGCTTACCCTGATTTCTGCAAATTTGCATTTGAAGTGAATAACAAAATTTTGGCACAGAACTGGGCTGAACCACTTTTGGATATCCATACGATTAATGATAAATCGCCGGAGGAGTTTATGCAATGGGTGTCGCTATGGTCTCAGAAAACAGAAGTATCCCTTAATATTTCTGCAAAAGAATTTAAAATACGACCCAGACAGCTGCAAACGTTTACAGTGATCGAACGATCTGAGCTGGCACAGCCGGAAGGGGCATTCCTCATTAAACTAAAGCCTTTGAAAAGGGTCAGATACACTTCAGGCGATTTACTTGCCATCTACCCTGCGAACGATCATAGAGAGCGCCTGTATTCAATTGGGAAAATAGGTAGTTCTATCCAGCTAAGTGTAAAGATGCATTCTTTAGGCCTGGGCTCTCAATTCTTGTATGGTCTGAAACCTGGAGAAACTATCAAAGCGGGAATAGACAGAAACGCGCATTTTCATTTACCGGAAGACTCTCCTATGGTGATCATGATATCCAATGGAACGGGCATAGCACCATTCCTTGGAATGATTGATCAGAATAAAAAATTGAAACCCTGCTTTCTATATTGTGGCTTCAGAAATGATCAGTCGTTTAATATTTATAGAAATATACTTGATAACAGCCTTGAAACGCGTAGACTGAATGGGTTGCATCTGGCGTATTCACGGGAAGGAGAAAAAAAATACGTGAAGGATATCCTTGCCAGGGATGAAGTGTTTGTATCCGGAAGTTTAAAGGATGGAGGTGTGATAATGATCTGTGGTTCTTTGGCCATGCAGCGTGACGTGCTCCAATTGCTGGCAGGACTTTGCCAGAGATATAATAATAGAGATGTAGATTATTATCAGTCTAATGGCCAGATTTTAATGGACTGCTATTGAAATGAGATTGATTTTAAACATAGTTTTCCTGCTTTCAGCGCTTTCTTGTAGTGCGCAGGTTCTTCGGCAGAGGGCTGTACGACTAATGGGAAGCAGGTTCGATATTACTATCGTTTCAAATGATTCCTCAACAGCTGAGGCCTATATCGATACGGTTGTTGCAGAAGTAACACGGATTGAAAATTTAATCTCCGACTGGAGGCCTCAAACCCAAATATCGGAAGTGAACAGAAATGCAGGAATCAGGCCTGTCAAAGTCGATCGTGAAGTATTTGAACTTACGGAGCGCGCATTGTATCTTTCAAAATTAACAAATGGGGCCTTTGATATCAGTTTTGCTGCAATGGACCGGATTTGGAAATTTGACGGCTCTATGTCAGAAATGCCTCCCACGGAAGCGATAAAAAGATCTGTTGAAAAGATAGGATATGGGAATATTCTGCTGGACAAAAATAACAGCACAATCTTTTTAAAGAAAGAAGGGATGAAGATTGGCTTTGGCGCTTTGGGAGAAGGATATGCAGCCGACAAATGTCGGGAGATAATGATTAAAAAAGGCGTCATGGCGGGCATAGTTAACGGTTCAGGTGATATGAGCAGCTGGGGACGTCATCCCTCCGGAGATGCATGGAAAATAGGTGTGACAAACCCAATTGACAACAATGAGTTGTTTGTAATACTGTCGCTGGATAATGAGGCGGCTGTAACTTCAGGGAGTTACGAAAAATATGTTGTGTTCAATGGGAAACGGTATTCCCACATAATTAATCCAAAAACCGGGTACCCGGCTCACGGATTGTCAAGCGTCACAATACTCGGCCCGAGTGCGGAATTTGCAAATGGGTTAAGTACATCTATTATGGTTCTCGGAAAAAAGAAGGGACTCAAGTTGTTAAAAGCCTATCCCAGCTACCGGGGCATTTTAGTGGATGATAAGGGGAGGGTAAGCGGTACAAGAAACCTGGGTATTGACCTTGCTGAGCGGGTAAATTGATCTCTATTTTGAAAAGCGCCTTTCACTTACGATCTTTAATACAATGGTAGAGCTGCATATAAAAAACATGGTGTGCAATCGCTGCATTACGGCGGTAAGAAGTGAACTCCTGTCGGCGGGTTTGCATCCGCTTGCTGTAGAAATGGGTGTAGTACACCTCGATGAAGATATTTTAAATGAGGACACGCGTAATGATCTTGCTAACAGGCTTACCGCCCTTGGGTTCGAGCTTCTTGACAACAGCAGAACTAAGCTGATTGGACAGATCAAGAACCTCATTATTGAAAAAGTTCATCATTCAGGGGATTTGGATGATAAGGTGAATTGGTCCAAACTTATTTCTGATCAGGTTTTTCATGAATATAATTACCTGAGCGCGTTGTTTTCATCGGTGGAGGGAATAACTCTCGAGCAATATATAATCAGACAAAAAATTGAGCGGGTTAAAGAGCTGTTGTTTTATGATGAACTGAGCCTGGGAGAAATCAGCTTAAAGTTAGGATACAGCAGTATCGCCCATCTCTCCGCACAATTCAAAAAAGTCACCGGTCAAACACCATCGTTATTCAAAAAGACACGGGCAATTGATATGAAGAGAAAGCCGCTGGATGCGATCTGAATTCCCTTTACATCATAAAGTAATATAATTCTTTCACGGAATTCTGTAAAGCTGCGTCACATAGCTGGCTTAACTTTGTTTTAAATAAAAGTTGTCGTTATGTTAGTACTTTCCGTTACACAAATTGCCAATACAAAAACGATCAGGAAATCATTCCCTGTAACCGGGATGACTTGTGCCGGCTGCGCCGTTAGTGTGGAGTCAATGTTAAAATCATCGTCAGGCGTTGTAGATGCGGGCGTGAATTATGCCAATCAAACTGCCTGGGCAGAATATGATGAAAATAAGACCAATCCTTTCGAATTACAAAAGACGATCCGATCTATAGGTTACGATATTCTGATTGACGTGGAAAATTCCACGGAAGTTCAGGAAGAACTGCAGCTGGTAAATTACCGGAAGATCAAAAACCGGACGATCTTTGCATCTCTCCTCACCATACCGGTTGTAGTTATTGGTATGTTTTTTATGGAACAACCCGGCCAGCAGGGTGGGATTCCCAATGGAAACTGGATTTCGATGATTTTGACTGCTCCGGTTTTGTTTTGGTTCGGGCGTTCGTTCTTTATCAACGCGTGGAAGCAGGCAAAACATGGTAAAGCCAATATGGACACATTGGTGGCACTGAGCACTGGGATTGCCTTCATTTTCAGTGTGTTTAATACTTTGAATCCCCAATTCTGGCATCAGCGGGGTCTGCATCCTCATGTATATTTCGAAGCAGCATCGGTGATAATCGTTTTCATATCCTTAGGGAAACTGCTGGAAGAAAGGGCAAAATCCAACACATCTTCCGCAATAAAAAAATTGATGGGATTGCAGCCTAAATCTGTCAGAATATTAATAGATGATATAGAACAAGAAGTTCCGGTAAACTCCGTGGTCAAGGGGAATATTATTATTGTCCGTCCCGGGGAGAAAATCCCTGTAGATGGAATCGTTACTGCGGGTTCGTCGTATGTCGATGAGAGTACCATCACCGGTGAACCTGTTCCGGTGCAAAAGCAAAAGGATACTAAGGTATTTGCGGGAACCATCAATCAAAAAGGAAGCTTTCAGTTTAGTGCGGAAAAAGTAGGCAGCGACACCTTGCTCGCACAGATCATCAAAGCTGTTCAGGATGCCCAGGGTAGCAAAGCCCCGGTACAGAAGCTTGTAGATAAGATCTCCGGAATATTTGTTCCGGTGGTCATTGCTATCTCTATAATTACTTTTATCGTGTGGATGCTGCTTGGTGGTGAAAATGCTTTTACTCATGCTTTACTCACGTCTGTTACAGTGTTAGTAATTGCATGCCCCTGCGCGTTGGGGCTTGCTACTCCAACAGCCATTATGGTTGGAATAGGTAAGGGTGCGGAGAATAATATTTTGATCAAAGATGCTGAAAGCCTGGAACTTGGGCATAAAGTAAATGCGATCATTCTCGATAAAACCGGAACGATCACGGAAGGGAAGCCGGTTGTTAATGCTATTGAATGGAGTGATAAGGCGGGTAGTAATGAACACCTTAAAGGCATTCTTTATAGTCTTGAAATAAGATCGGAGCACCCTCTTGCCGAAGCGGTAGTTAACCATTTGAAGGAAGTTGAACGTACAGGCATTCACTTATCTTCCTTTCAAAGTATAACTGCCCGGGGAGTAAAGGGCACATCCGGTGAAACAACATATTGCGCCGGAAATAGAAAAATGATCTCAGATAATTTTATTCAAATAGATGAAATGCTGAGCGAGAAGGCAGATCATTATCAGCGCAAAGCAAATACTGTAATCTATTTTGCAGATCAGCAGGAGGTTTTGGCCGTGATAGCCATTGCTGATAAAGTGAAAGAAACATCTGCAAAAGCTATTCAGCTCCTTCAGAGCAGTGGAGTTGAAGTATATATGCTGACTGGTGATAACCAGGAAACTGCATCTGCCGTAGCAGATGAAGTTGGAATAACACATTTCAAATCAGAAGTATTACCTTCAGATAAGGCGGCTTTTGTAAAAAATCTGCAGCAACAGGGAAAGATAGTAGCTATGGTAGGCGATGGAATTAATGACTCACATGCATTAGCGCAGGCGGACGTAAGCATTGCGATGGGCAAAGGTTCGGATATAGCAATGGATGTAGCAAAAATGACGCTTATTACTTCTGATCTCCTAGCAATACCTAAGGCATTAAAGCTCTCGAAAAGGACGGTGCAGACAGTTCGTCAGAACTTGTTTTGGGCCTTTATCTACAATATGATAGGAATACCTTTGGCTGCGGGGGTGTTATACTCCTATAATGGCTTCCTTCTCGACCCTATGATTGCAGGGGCAGCCATGGCATTAAGTTCTGTTTCAGTGGTTACAAACAGTTTACGTCTGAAAGCAGCAAATCTTGAAAATTAATGTATAAATATAAATTAGAATCATGAACACGAGAAAATTTAAGACCAATATTAAATGCACAGGGTGCCTTTCTGCGGTAACGCCGAATCTGAATAACCTGGCTGGAGAAAACAACTGGAATGTCGATCTGAACAACCCTCAAAAGATATTAACCGTTAATGGTGACCCTTCGGAAGCTGAAATTATTGAAGCTGTTAAAAGGGCGGGATTTGAGGCTGAGAAAGTTTGATAGCCTCAGACAGTTTTAACGAAGAATATTTCTGATTAGCATCATATGTGAAACCGTGTCTGGTCATATTTTACTAAGAGTAAACATAGTAAATTGTGATGGGCAAGATCATAACTATTCGGCACAAACTTATTTTAATAAAAGCAATACACACCCTCATCTGGGTGTTTTTTAACGTAGTTATCTTTTATCTGCTTTACGCGGTTGTATAATGATAACTCGATCATTGGGTGTGGATTTGTTTAGGGATCATATTCCTTGAAGTATTGGTTTTGATTTTGTTTAATCGCATTTGTCCAATAACTCTTGTCGCAAGAAAATTTTCTAAAATCCAACAGTGATAACTTTGATATTTTCCCGCCCAATTGGCTTGCCAGGTAAAATAAATTGATTTATTCTTTCATTGTATTTATAGCGATTGTTATCCTTATCTTCAGAATAGTAACCTGATGAAGGTTATTATACCATATAATGGGTTGGTCTTTTTGCCTTTATTAAGTGCTTACGATCACTTTTTTCACGCTTCCACATCATTCTTTACCGCTGCCCGGCGGGATACCTTTGGACCAAATAAATAACCAAAGGAAATGAAAAACCAAATCTTCAGGACATCCAGTATACGGGAATACCGAATGTTACCGACTTTCTTACTGGCTCTCATCCTGCTCTTTTTTGCAGTGGAGGCTCATAGCCAAATATTATATAAGATAATTCCAGGCTCGCAGATCAAAGTGTTCGGAACTTCTAATCTTCATGACTGGAACATGACAGCAAGCAACTTTAGTTGTGAAGGAGATTTTAAAGTAAAAGACGGCGAACTGCTGGATGTTAACTCACTCTTGTTTTCGCTCCCAGTTACGAATCTGAAAAGCAAGGACGACCTGATGGACACCCGGGCTTATAAGTCATTAAAAGCCTCCGAGTTTAGCAAAATAACCTTTAAGCTTAAAGATGCATCGATGATGCCCCAGCAAAAAATCAGGGCAACCGGAAGCCTCACCATAGGAGGTGTTACAAATGAGGTTACGATCATGACGAGTTATATAATGAATTCAGATCAGACCATTACCTGCAAAGGCTCTAAGGCAATAAAAATGAGTGACCATAAGATCAAACCCCCAAGCTTTATGATGGGTGCGCTTAAAACCGGCAACGACGTTACGATCGACTTCCTGTTGAAACTTAAAAAACAGACCTATATAATTTCTCAGAATTAACATTAAACCATGAAAACCACAATGATTAAAGCCTCAGCTATAATATTCCTGGCCCTATGTGCCGGAACGGTTGATGCTCAGACAAGGGATGCAGTTACCCAAATTGCTAATGTCCGTCCATACGATAAAAGCGGAATAAACGTATTTGAAGCAGTAAAAGATACGAATGCATATTTTGATAATTTAAGGGTAAAGTTTGGAGCGGGATTCACACAGTCATTCCAGGGACTCAAGCATGAAAACGCATCAGGGGGGCTTTATAAGATTTCCCCGGGATTCAATACTGCAAATGCCAATCTATATATGGATACCCAACTGGCGGATGGTATCTTACTGAATCTTACCAGTTATCTATCTTCACGTCATCATAACGAAACCTGGGTTAAAGGCGGGTATATTCAGTTTGACAAACTACCTTTTAAAGGTCAAGTCTGGCAGGATATCATGAAGATAGCGACTATCAAGGTTGGACATATGGAGATCAATTATGGCGATCAGCACTTTCGCAGATCAGATGGGGGGCAGACCATTTACAATCCCTTTGTTGAGAATTACATTATGGATGCATTTACAACTGAGATCGGGGGAGAAATTTTACTTCGTAAGAATGGAATATTCGGCTTAGTGGGAGTTTCAAACGGTATGATTAAAGGAAATATCGATAAATTAACTGCTACAGCCCAGGATGATAACACAAATAAATCACCGTCGGTATATTTGAAAGCTGGCTTCGACAGACAAATAAATCAGGTGGCACGTGTCCGGTTCAGCGGTTCTTACTATACCAATGGCAGTTCAGGCGGACTAACTCTTTACGGCGGGGACCGCACAGGATCTAATTATTTTATGGCTTTGGAAAAGGCCGGGGGCAATTATGCCACCAATGCGTTCTCAGGCCGGCTGAATCCTGGCTTCAGCAAAAGGATTGGAGCGCTTCAGTTTAATGGGTTCATCAAAGCAAGCGGTTTGGAACTTTTTGCAACATATGAAGCTGCTAGCGGGAGGACCAAAACAGAAACGTCAGACAGGAAAGCAACTCAATTTGCTGCAGATGCGGTTTATCGCTTCGGAATCGAAGAGAACCTATTTATTGGTGTGAGATATAACAATGTATCGGCGAGATTGGCAAATGTAACTGCTGCAGGTGCAAACTCTGCTATAGTTTACAATGATGATATTAAAGTTGATCGGATCGCATTCGGAGCAGGCTGGTTCCTTACCAAAAACATAATGTTAAAAGCTGAATACGTAAATCAACAATTCAAAGATCTCCCTGCTGCAGACTACCGGAACGGTGGCGGGTTTAATGGCTATATGATTCAGGCCGTTGTGGGTTTCTGACCGGACAAATAGAACAGGCTGACATGGTCAGCCCTTTTTTTATGAACCAAAATCTGACATGTACTATCTTAAATTTTTTTTAATCCCCTTATTACTTGCGCTTTTACCTGGAAAGCCCGCAGGAAATGCCACCCGGTGGGTCATTAGCAGGGCGTGTTCTTTAAAAGTAGAGGGAAGCACCAACGTCAATAGTTTCAGCTGCATCATTACCAACAGTTTTCGTCCAGATACAGTTACATTAGGACGATCAGGCAGTTCTGAATTAACCAGTATTTCTGGCGGTATGATTCTTAATGTGGAGGATTTTAACTGCAATAATCCCATAATGACTGGCGATCTTCGCAAAACTTTAAAGGCAAAGGAGTTTCCCCAAATGAAAGTTGGTGTCCTTAGCCTGAGCCGATACCCGGACATGAGGCTTAAAACATATCCGCTCAACGGCCTTGTAAGCATTCAACTTGCGGGAGTCACTAAGAAGTTTAATGTGGTATTTTTGGTTCTGCCCTCCGGCACGAACGCTCTGATGCTGAAAGGAGTGAGAGAGATCAAGTTCTCTGATTTCAACATAGTTCCTCCGCGAAAAATTGGGGGGATGATTCAAACCAGCGATAAGCTGATGGCCGAATTTAATCTTGCGTTACATTTATTAAAGGATTAATTTACTACGTTATGAAAAAAGTGCTTGTTTCAGGTTTAATAGCAAGATGCGAGCTTTTTATCGTGAGTTATGGTGGATTATACTTGGGGTCCGGTCGTGTCTTTTGATTTTTAATAATAACTATGTCCAATTATCAATACCTATCAGCAGCTAAGGCTGTTGAGATCGTGCGCTGCGGGAACCGTGTGTTTATTCATGGGAGTGCAGCAACTCCAGTATGCCTTGTAGAAGCCCTGCAAGCACGCCACAATGAGCTTCGGGATGTTGAGCTAGTTAGTATTACCACACTTGGAAGTGTCAGTTTCGATGCACCTGAACACCGCAAATCGTTCTTTTTCAACTCCTTTTTTGTATCTGAAGCCACGCGCAGTGTTGTGAACAGCGAGGACGGCGATTATATTCCCATTTTTCTTAGCCAGATTCCGCAACTCTTTCGAAAACAGATTCTCCCGATTGATGTAGCCCTGGTGCAGGTTTCACCGCCGGATGTCCACGGTTATTGTTCCTTAGGTACTTCTGTTGACATTGCGAGAGCCGCTGTTGACACAGCCAGATACGTTATTGCTCAGGTTAATTCCCTGATGCCGCGAACACACGGTGACGGGTTTATCCATGTGAGCAAGATTTCTGCAATGGTACAGCTTGACGCCTCCCTCCCTGAAGTTGATTATTCCAGGAAAGTGAGTGACGTTGTGCGAAGCATAGGCTATAATGTGGCTACATTAATAGAGGATGGCGCGACGCTCCAGCTTGGGATAGGTAGTATACCGGATCAGGTGCTTAAAAACCTTAAGCAACATAAGAATCTGGGTCTTCATACAGAGATGTTTTCTGATGGGGTGATTGACCTTATTCAAAAGGGTATAATAGATAACAGTAGAAAGAGGTTAAATAAGGGTCGCTCGGTAACTGCTTTCCTGGCAGGAACCCGTAAACTGTATGATTTTGTTAACGATAATCCAAGTGTCAGGCTAATGGATATAAGTTATGTTAACGATACGAGTATAATCAGGCAGAATCCAAAGGTGACAGCAATAAACAGCGCTATTGAAATTGATCTGACAGGCCAGGTATGTGCAGATTCACTTGGTACCTATCAGTTCTCCGGCATTGGAGGCCAGATGGATTTCATACATGGCGCGGCGCTTTCGGAGGGAGGGAAACCTATTATTGCGCTTCCCTCGCAAACGAGCAAGGGTATCAGCCGTATTTCGCCCTTTTTAAAAGAAGGAGCGGGGGTTGTTACAACCAGGGGCCACGTTCATTGGGTTGTTACTGAATATGGTATTGTGGATCTTTTTGGAAAGAACTTAAAGCAACGAGCAAAAGCTTTAATCTCCATATCGCATCCTGATCATAGGGAGGCACTTGATATCGCTTTTCACACCAGATTTCGATCTAAGCTAGCAGGAAGCTAATTCAGTTTTCTTATCCTGACAGTTTATATCACCGAAATCACAACATTCGATGACGCGAATCATTTTTTAGGAGCGTTCTGCGGGGCAAATTTGCAATATAAAAACAAGCAAAATGTCCACACATAGAAATCTTCAAACCAATAAATCTTCGGCATCTTTTTCTTACAATTCTTCTGTCGTGCAAAACCATTCAGTCGGCCTACTGGCAAAATACTATAAGTTTGTTGACCTGGAAAGGCCCCGGGCTGTAGTTTGGTGGCTTGGATCACTTATGCTTCACGGCTGTATTCTCGTGCCGCTAACCTTTTTACTGGTTTATTCCTTAAACGGACCGACGGTTCTATTTCTCACTATAAGTATGACGATGTTTTTCATTAATGTTATTGCGAATATGGGCAGTGCATCGTTCAGGTTTACTTTTAATTCCCTAGTGTTAAGTCTTGTAATCCATGGGCTGATGGTTGCTACAGTCCTAATAGCAAGTCAGTAGATCTTTTCTCAAGGCCTGTTATGAACGCAACTTTTATTCACTATCCCGAATAATAACCAACATATGAGCACAGTTAGTTTACAATCTTTTGGTGCCGCAGAAACCGTTACCGGGTCTAAGCACTTACTTAGAACACCCGAAGGAAATATTCTTGTTGACTGCGGCCTGTTCCAGGGAATAAAATCGCTGAGAGAACAAAACTGGCTGAGCCTGCCCATACCTTTAGATGAAATTGATGCGCTTATTCTTACTCATGCTCACCTTGACCATTGCGGGTATATACCGCTTCTGGTGAAACGCGGATTCCGCGGTAAAATTTACATGAGCAGACCGACGGAAGACCTGACTAAGCTAATACTATTAGACAGTGCAAAGATACAGGAGGAGGATGCGGACCGCGCGAATAGAAATCACTATTCTAAACACACGCCTGCTTTACCGCTTTATACGATATCAGATGCAGAAAAGTCATTTAAACAGTTTGTTACTATTGAACTCGATGAAGTGATAATGCTAAGAAAGAATCTGAGTTTTCGGTTTAAGCAAAGCGGACACATTCTTGGAGCATGTTCGGTGGAAGTGACATGCTACAGCCGGAAGATCATATTTTCCGGCGATATAGGCCGCGTGCAAAGCCCCATTCTGCCAACTCCTGATTATTTTACTTCAGCAGATTACATAATAATGGAATCTACTTACGGCGATAAGCTCCATTCGGATAAGGATACTGCCGAAGAGCTTGCAGATGTGATCAATGAAACCATTGAAATGAAAGGAAACCTTTTAATTCCGAGTTTTGCTGTAGGGAGGGCACAGGAGCTGATGTATCTTATTACAAAACTCAAAGATTCACATAAAATACCAATTCACATACCCGTTTATCTGGACAGTCCAATGGCGGCACAGGCCACAGACATTACGTTTAAATATGCGAAATTCTTCAATATCGCAGCCATCTATTGGGAGCAAGTCAAGGAAAACGTTACTGTAAACCGGGATTTTAGAAATACTGAAGATATAATTAACCGCAAAGGATCAAAAATTATTATAGCTGCGAGTGGTATGTTGTCTGGCGGTCGTGTGCTCGAATACTTAAAACATTATGTTGGAGACAAGCGGAACGTAATTTTATTAATGGGGTTTCAAGCTGAAGGAACGCGGGGCAGGGCGCTTCAGAATCAGGCGTTTGAGCTTAAAATACATGGTAAGTACTATAATGTAAATGCCAGGGTTAGAGAAATATCCAGTTTATCTGCCCATGCCGACCAATCCGAATTGCTGAATTGGATAAGTAAATTCAAAAAGAAGCCCCATCAGATTATGCTGGTTCACGGTGAACCATCGGCTCAGGAAGCGCTGAGGGTCAAAATACGCGACACATTCAGTATTCCTGTAAAAATCATGAAGCAAAATGAGGATATGGTACTGTTTGATGTTTAGGCCGAGTATTTGTTTTAAAAAGATTTACCACCTGCGTTCGAATAACAGTCTTAAAGGTGACAGCGGCTTCTTCGATACAAGATTATATCTTTTGATACATCTTTCTTTTATTAGCTTCACTGCCTCCTCAATTGAGTCGGTAACAAGATATAATCTTCTGTCCTTGTCAGATATTGCGCCCTGAGTGTACATTTGGTCGATATGTTGTAGCAGCTCTTTGTGGAAATCCTTGCAAAAAATAATAACTGGAAAATCTTTTATTTTTCGCGTTTGAATTAAGGTCAGTGCCTCGAAATATTCATCCATGGTCCCGAAGCCACCGGGCATGACGACGAAAGCATAAGAATACTTTACGAGCAAGACTTTGCGGATAAAGAAATGCTTCATGTTCACCCACCTGTCCAGGTAATTATTTGGAATCTGTTCGAGGGAAAGTTTGATGTTACAGCCTACAGACCTTCCTCCAACATCCTTTGCTCCACGATTAGCCGCTTCCATTAAACCGGGCCCCCCACCAGTCATAATGGTAAATCCAAGCCGTGCAAATTCAGACGCAATAGTTCTGGTCAAAGTGTAGTATTCATGACCGTCTTTAAAGCGGGCAGAACCGAAAAATGTTATGCAAGGACCTGCGAAATGAAGGGCCCTGAATCCTTTTATCATCTGGAAAAATGTATCTGCCGTAAATTTCAGATCTTTCCAACGCGACTGCGGGCCGCTGAGAAAGTTTATTTCCGACTGGCTGGTTTCTTTTATCATTGTATTTTTCTGTAAAAAAATATTTGAGCGAAACTTGTAATGGAAAATATCTTGTTCTTTGTATTTATCTCATAATATTAATTGCAAACGGGCGCCTCAGTGGTTGACAATACGGGAGCTGATACATAGGGAATCTGAAGGTTTAGTGAACGGGTTATAAGAAGTATACCAGCAACTAAAAATAGCGCTGGAATCAGTACCTGTGGTGCGCGAAACCGCCGCACCACAACCGGAATAAATGTTGTAAGCATCAGAAGCGGTGTAGTTCCGAGACCGAAATAAAGCATAAACTCGCTTCCGGCAAATGCAGAACCTGTGTTTAGCGAAGCTGCAACTGCCATATAAACCATGCCACAAGGGATGAATCCGTGAAGACTTCCGGCTACGAAACCGCCATAAGGCTTGCTCATCCACCGTCCCAAAAATTTAGCGAGTGGACCAATAAGTTTCAGGTAAGTTTTGTTTGGCGTCCTTTTATTGCCGGAAAAATGATAAATGGCTATAAGTATAAGCAGTACTCCGCTTACAAAACTAAGGATTTGCTGAAGGCCCAGAATATTGAATAATGAACCTACTGATCCGGCAACAAATCCGAGAAGCGAATAGGTCAGGATACGTCCAATCTGGTAGATAAATTTCTGCAGTAAGCTAAACCAAATACTTCCGGTAAACGGTACCGACATGACCAGAGGGCCACACATCACAACACAGTGAAGGCTTCCAAACAGTCCTGTAAAAAAGGCTAGACTCTGATAGTTCATGGCATTAATATCTTGTCCTGATAGAGGTAATTACGTTTTTCTCTGCTGTATTCGATCCTCAATAGCCATGAGCCGGATGGGAGCTCATCAGGCAGAATTATAACCTCTTTAATAGCTATATTACTAGTGTAGAATTTATCTAAACGCGCATCCGATAATCGCCGGAGCGAAATTTTATAACTTGCCGCCTTTGGGAAGCTGATCCGGAGATCGTTTTCCCCCGGCTTTATTGAAGGCAACATGCTGTCTTTTCTGGCGTCCAGGCGGGCATTATAATCAACATCGTATGTTTGCCCTTTTTCATAATAATCGGTATCAATCAGTGAATCTGCCTGATGTGGTTTGATCATTAGGGTAACCAGAACTACGATAAATCCCATAAATAAAGCCATTCCGACCGTTAATTTTGTGCCCCAGTTCATATTTAAGGATTAGGAGGTGCAATGAAAGTTGTTTTTGCCTTTGAAATTACTTTCCCTTCGGACATAATTCCAAGGGATAGTGCCGATTTGTATTCGCTGACATGATGTTGCGGCCGGATTAGAAAGAAGGTGAGTTTGACACTCTCTCCCCGTTGTATTTTATTTGCTTTATTGATGTATTGAATTGTTGTTTCCTTGTCAGGCATTTGTATGTCAAAATCAATTGGACCGGAAGTTTTATTTATTAATTCGGCATTGTAAAGGTTACTGACTGTTCCATCTTCCCGAATCTGATACAGAGTCCCGCCAGCGCGAAGCACTGTTATGGCGATATCTGATCTGCTTGCAAGCAGAGTGGTCAAAGTACTAAACAAGAGAACCATGATTACAGCATAGGCGTAAACTCTTTTGCTGAACATGAAGGTTTGGCTTCCCATGATTTGTTCTTCAGACTTGAATCCAATTAGTCGTAAAGGCCTGTGTGTTTTTTCCATTACCATGTCACAAGCATCAATACAAGCCGTGCAATTGATACATTCCATCTGCGTTCCTTTCCGGATATCAATTCCTGTAGGACATACCTGAACACATAATCCACAATCTACGCAGTCACCAAGGCTGCTTTCCGCGTCTTTCTGGATATGTCCGCGCGGTTCGCCGCGATTATAGTCATAAGCCACCACCAGGGATTTCCTGTCGAGAAGAACTTCCTGTAACCGGCCATAAGGACAGATTACCGTACATACGAGCTCGCGGAGCCTGGCAAATACTAAATAAAACACCGCTGTGAAAATACAGATTGCCAGGAAGCCCGATAAGTGCTGTTGAACCGGCGCAGTGATTATCTTGATCAGCACATCAGAACCGATGATATAGGCCAGGAAAATGTTTGCTATAAAGAAGGAGATCAGAACGAATATGCTGTGTTTGAGGGTTTTCTTGAATATCTTCGCAGCCGAAAGCGGCGCTGCATTTAATTCGGTCTGCTTGCGAGCGTCACCTTCTATCCAATATTCAATCTTTCTGAATACCATCTCCATGAAGATGGTCTGCGGACATGCCCAACCGCACCATACCCGTCCGAAAACAGCAGTAAACAGTACGATAAAAACTATGAAACTGAGTAGGGCAAAAACAAATAAATAAAAATCCTGAGGCATGAAAAGTACACCGAAGATTACAAATTTCCGTTCAAGTACATTGAAAAGCACCAATTGTTCGCCGTTGACATGAATAAACGGTGTGGCAAACAAGGTTATTAGCAGCACATAACTTGCTAAATTTCTATATTGGTAAAGTTTACCCTTGATAAGCTTTGGATAGATCCACACCCGTTTATCAGAGTTAATATTAGTTGTTATTGGAATGATTCCCTTCATCGTCTTTCCGATCAGCCTTCTTTGTTTCCCTGCGGAGCTTTTCCATTCGGTGGGTTACTTCCTTTAAGCGAAATAATGTAGTTAGAGACCTCGGAGATCTGTTTCGGAGTAAGAGTTTTCTCCCATGAAATCATGCCTTTTTCAGGTACTCCATATTTAATTGTTTTGAAGATGCTACCGATCGTCCCGCCGTGAATCCAGTAAGGGTCGGTTAAGTTTGGTCCTACCGAGCCCTGACCTTTGTCGCCATGGCACGCAATACAGTTCGATGCATACAAAGATTTGCCCGATCCAAGGGTGCCCGGATCCAGGTTTTCTTTCACGGATGACTCATCTATTTTGTTTGAAGAAGAAGCGAGGAAAACTTCGCGTTCAGCTTTTGCCGCGGCCATCTCGATTTCGTATTCCTCTTCCTGCATCAAACCATAGTCCAGCACATGAAAATATACCATATACACAATCGCAAAAGCTATCGTGCTGTAGAAAAGCCACATGAACCAGGCGGGAGTAGGGTTATCTAACTCCGATATTCCATCAAATTGATGTTCTATCATAATATCCTTCTCTTCCGATAAGGGTTTGAGACCAAGTAATTTGGTCCATATACCCGAGACATTCTTTTTTTCCTCATTCCACGCTGAATATTCCTTTGGAAGCACGGGCTCGGCTCGTGTAAACGGTGTTGGACTTAACATTTCCCGGGCAATCACCCGGAACGCTTTAAGCATAGAAAGCGCCGCCATTAGAATTATGAGGGCTGTGATAATGAAAGCACCTATTAATAATTCCAAGTATAGATTTCCAGAGCTACTGCTTTTGATATCTACGGGCGCCTGTACCTGTGCGAAAGTTAGTGAAGGAAGTGCAAAGGTTAATAAAACATATAAGAGCTTTTTCATTGGACGTAAATTGTTCATAAATGGCATGAAACGCTGCATGGGCTTATTTTTGTTGTTTAGTGATTACAGGCTCAGCAAGTTCATTTTAAAATCATTGGTTCTCTTTAATAAAGTTTTTCAGTGGTTTGCCAAATTCGTATCGCTGGCATCTCGTTTATCCTCCAGAGGAAGCTTGCTCATATATTCGATATGCTTTTTATTCATGCGGAAAAGCATAATTGCAACCAGAATAAAAAATATAAGAAACAGCCATAAGGAGGAGATCAGATAGATTCTGCTGTCGGCGAAGTTTTGGATGAATTGCTTGAACATGAGTTTTGAGTTGTAAGTTTAAGTAATAAGTAATAAGTCGTTGGTAATAAGTTGTAATCATGAGTTAGTGATAAGCGCAGAGACTTGTTTCTTATAACTTATTACTTATAACTTATTACCTATAACTTATTTAATATCCGTTCCCAACCGTTGTAAATAAGCTATTAGTGCAATTATTTCCCGATCGTCTTTTACTTTTATGTTATCCTTATTTAAATTGTCTCTGATACCGCGTGCTTGAATATTAAGGTCACGGTTGGCTATTTTTTCGTAGTTTTCCGCATAAGGAACACCCAGGGTTCTCATAGCATTAACCTTAGATATCGTAGTGGTGGTATCCAGCTGCTGATCTACTAACCATGGATAGGCAGGCATAATACTTCCGGGTGACATCGTAGTCGGATCGAGCATGTGGTTGAAATGCCAGGCGTCAGAGTACTTGCCGCCTTCGCGGTGAAGGTCTGGTCCGGTCCGTTTAGAACCCCAAAGAAAGGGGTGATCATACACAAATTCACCCGCTTTACTGTATTCACCGTAGCGTTCCGTTTCTGAACGGAATGGCCTGACCATTTGCGAATGACAACCTACACAGCCTTCCCTGATATAAATGTCCCTTCCCTGAAGTTCAAGCGGGGAGTACGGTTTCACACTTGCTATAGTTGGAACATTCGATGATATAATAAAGGTTGGCATCATTTCTACCATTCCGCCGATGAGAATTACAATTACTGAAAGAACCATGAAGACCATAGGTTTGCGTTCCAGCCGGCGGTGCCATGTTCTTTCACTTGCGTGAGGGACAAAAACGGGTTCAAGTGAGACTGCTTCGGCGGCTTCGTTGGCCAGAAGATTGCCTTTTTTCATTGTCTTTACCAGGTTATATGACATTACAATTACCCCGGTCAGGTACATTAATCCGCCAACTGCACGGAAAATATACATTGGAATGATTTCAATAGTTGTTTGTAGAAACGAGGGGTATTTTAACAGTCCTTCAGGAGTGAATTCTTTTAGCATTAACCCCTGCGCAAAGCCCGCCAGATACATTGGAATAGCATAGAACAGAATACCCAACGTGCCTATCCAGAAATGGAATCCAATCAGTTTTTTCGAGAATATTTCGGTTTGATAAATTCTGGGAACCAGCCAGTACAAAATTGCAAAAGTCAGGAACCCGTTCCATCCAAGCGCGCCCACATGTACGTGGGCCACGATCCAGTCAGTAAAGTGGCCAATTGCATTTACCTGCTTCAAAGAGAGTAAAGGTCCTTCGAATGTAGCCATCCCGTAAGCTGTAATACCCACCACCATAAATTTCAGAATTGCGTCATCCCGAACCTTATCCCATGCACCGCGCAGTGTCAGAAGTCCGTTGATCATACCGCCCCAGCTTGGAGCGATCAGCATGATAGAAAATGCGACTCCAAGGGATTGTGCCCAGCCAGGCAGGGATGAATAGAGAAGGTGGTGAGGGCCCGCCCAGATATAAATAAAAATCAGCGACCAAAAGTGCAAAATGCTAAGTTTATATGAATAGATTGGCCGGTTAGCCATTTTAGGCAGAAAATAGTACATCATGCCCAGGTATGGCGTAGTGAGGAAAAAAGCAACGGCATTGTGACCATACCACCACTGGACTAATGCATCCTGGACACCTGCGTACAAATAGTAACTTTTGAAAGCCGATATAGGTAATTGAAAAGAGTTTACGATATGCAGAACGGCAACGGTAACAAACGTTGCGATATAAAACCAGATAGCAACATACATGTGTCGTTCACGGCGCTTTATGATAGTTCCGAACATGTTGATTCCAAAGACAACCCATATCAGGGTTATTGCAATATCTATAGGCCATTCCAGTTCCGCATATTCATGCGATGTCGTAAAACCGAGCGGCAGCGTGATCGCTGCTGCTAGAATAATAAGCTGCCATCCCCAGAAATGGACTTTGCTGAGCATATCACTGAACATTCTAGCTTTAAGAAGGCGCTGTAAAGAGTAATAAACACCCATAAAAATGCCGTTACCGACGAACGCAAAAATGACAGCATTGGTATGCAATGGCCTGATCCGTCCGAAGGTTGTGTACTGATTACCCAGGTTTGCGCCAGGTGTGAAGAGTTGAAAAGCAGCAAGCAATCCTACAGTCATCCCAATGATGCCCCATATTACTGTTGCTATGCCAAAGTTCCTGACGATTTTGTTGTCATAATGATATTTTTCGAGCTGCATATATAAAAAATCGGTTTGTTTATGGCAGTAAAAGTACTTTCAGGCCTATTAATGTGGTGTGACCAAGGTTAGAAGAAAGTGTGATGTTAATCATTCTTTGGAGAAGAAACCGTTAGCTGTTAACCCTTCCGCTTTTAATTCTTATCCGGTTTATCATCGTCAAATAGGATCCTAATGGCAGGTGTTTCCATATCGTCGTTCTGACCATCCTTCATTGCCCAGAAGAAAGCTGACAAAAAAAATAATGCGATAAGAATACTGCAGGCGATAAGAAAATATAATATGGTCATTTCGATCTTCGGGCTTTATAGTATGGGATGACTATGAATACTGCAAAGAGCAGAACGGCAGCGAGCAATGGCAAGCTCAGAAGGAACTGAGTAAAACTCATGACAGTTTATTTTTTAATGCAAAATATCGTGTACTTATCGATGTAAATGTTAGGATAGTAACCGTACTTAAGGGCATCAGCACAGCTGCTGTGAGTGGGGAAAGGATCCCCTGAACAGCAAAATAAAGCCCAATTATATTATATGATCCAGCAATTATAAAGCTCAGCTGGATGGTTCTCACTCCGTCTTTCGCCTGTTTTAGGTAAGAGGGCAGAAGTTCGAATGAACTTCCGTTAAGGATGGCATCACAGGCGGGACTGAAATTATTGATATCGTCGGTAACCGCGATGCCTAGATTGCTTTCTTTTAATGCCCCTGCATCATTCAGACCGTCGCCCAACATCATTACGTTTTTTCCACCCGACTGAAGTTCTCGTATATACTCCAGTTTTTGATGAGGAGACTGGCGGAATCTCATCTGTGCGGGAAAGGGGAATATTGTCGAAAGGTTTTCTTTTTCTCCTTCGTTGTCCCCTGAAAGCAAGTGTAGATCGTAATCAGCAGAAAGTTCATTAAATAGTTGTTTTAACCCAGGTCGCCAGCCCTGTTTTATCTTGAAATAACCCCTGTACTCATCATTTATTTCAAAATGAACACTGGTTGAATCATTTAAGTTGCCCTGGGAACTTGCAGAAGTCTTGCTTCCCAATTTGATGAAATGTTGATTAATCCTGCCTGACAAACCTTTGCCTGGAATCTCGTGGAAATCTGTAACTGAACAATAATGGTCAATGTTTGACCAGCTAACAATTTCGCGGCTCAGCGGGTGCATGGAATTTCTTGCAAGGGATGCCGCGAGCAATATTTCTTCGGCAGATAATCTTCCGGAGAAGGAAAATTCCGGTACGCCGGGTGATGTTATAGTTCCTGTTTTA
>JAZKHM010000045.1:78226-141305 GCA_040385405.1 Bacteroidota bacterium
TCTTCCGGAGAAGGAAAATTCCGGTACGCCGGGTGATGTTATAGTTCCTGTTTTATCGAATACCACCGTATCGATTCTTGCCAACTGCTCGACCGTCTGAGTACTTTTTAAATAAAAAAGATTTTTATCGAAAACTGCAAGAATCGCAGACATAGTAAAAGGCGTACTCAAAGCCAGTACGCATGGGCAGGCCACAATCAGAACAGCCGTAAAGGAGCTCCAGGCTTTCCCTGAGTCTGATGCGTTTACCCAATACCCAGCTGCGGCGAAAGCAATGGTCAGGGTTACCACGCTAAAATATTTTGCGACAGTATCATTAAAGTTTTTATTTTTTTCAACGTGTTTCTTTGTAAAAGTGTCATTGTTCCACAGTGATGTAAGGTAGCTTTGAGATACGGGTTTGATCACTTCCAATTCAATTGCTTCGCCAGTCTGTCTGCCGCCGGCATAAATAATTTCCCCAAGTACTTTGCGCACGGGAGCGGATTCTCCGGTAACGAAGCTGAAATCTGTTAATGCGTTCCCTTTCATCAAAATGGAGTCGGCAGGAATGATTTCGTTATTCCTGATTAGCATTCTGTCGCCTACACTTAGTTCTTCAATTGCAACAGGCTTTTCCTGACCGTTCCTTATCAGGGTGACTGCAACGGGAAAGTATGAGCGATAGTCTCTCTTAAAGGAGAGGTGATAATATGTACGTTGTTTTACCCATCTGCCACAGAGTAGCAGGAACACAAGGCCAGTGAGAGTATCAGTAAATCCGGGACCCGTAGACGTTATAATCTCAAAAGCTGAGCGCAGAAAAAGAACAGCTATAATCAACGCAAGGGGCGTATCCAGATTAATTATTTTGGGCCTTAGGCTTGCCCATGCCGAAGTAAAGAATTCCCTGCCGCAATAAAAGGTAACTGGAATTGAAAAGGCGAGGTTCAGCCAGCCGAAAAGCGAGCGGAACTGTTGTTCAAAGGAAGCCAGACCCAGGTATTCCGGAAAACTCAGCAGCATGACATTTCCCATGCAAAATCCGGCGACTGCAATCTTTTTGATGAGTGTCTGATTAACGGAATTCTGTTTTTCCTTTACGACATCCTGCAAACTTATCAGAGGCTCATATCCTATGGAGGTCATTAGCTCCACAAGCTTTCTGAGCGATATTTCCTGATGTCGAAAGGTAATTGAAGCTTGTTTCTTAAGAAAATCGATTCTGGAATAGACAACGCCGGGATTTATTTTATGTAAATGCTCCACAAGCCAGATGCAGGAACTGCAATGTATGGCCGGGATATAAAAGGTTACACTCGTTAATTTATCGTCCGTATAGTCGATCAGTTTAGCCGCGATTCCGGGTTCGTCAAGATACGCGAGGTGTTTGAAAGAGACTAGTTGTTTTTGGCCCGGATTGTCGTTATAGGCATAATAGTTACACATGTCTGTTGATGACAGAACCAGGTAAACGCTTTCACAACCGATACAACAGAATTTCTTTTCTTCAATTTGGAAGTTCTCACTCCCTATTTCAGTTCCGCAATGGTAGCATTTCTCTGCTGTAATTGTCTGAGTATCCATAAATACGGGTTATTTTAGTCTTATTAAATCATTCATTTTTAAGGTTGAAGCTTTATGGGCTCGGGTTCAGTTTGCCGGGGAACCCGGCACTCTGATCTGATCGACAAGCATTTTAAGCCTCGCCAGTTCATCCTGAATAGAGTTATCAATCGCCTGGCCCATAGTTATTAAGTCAGGGAGCAGATCCGTGTAATAATTAATTCCTGATATCAGCTGTTCTTTGAATTTTTCAAGCTGTTTTGTCTTTTTGGCTGTTATTTCCCGAATGTTTGTTTCAGTATCCTTCCTGAAGTAATCGATATATAACTTGATCTCGTTGACAAACATATTAGGTCTGTTCGACCCTTCAAGCAGATTGAGTTTGCCATAAATGTGCTTCACCATTTCGTCAAGAGTATAAATCCCTGAGAAATAAGCAGTATTGGGTCCGGGACAAATTGTTACTGCGCTGTTTTCGCGGGGTTTCAGCATATTGTTTTTGATATAAACTGAAGAACAGAGTCCCACGCAAAGACAAACCTTTTCTGTAATCTCACTAAACCTTTTTTCGTATTCCGCAGTGGGAAGAGCTTTCGCGTTCAACTCCTTAATTTTAAAGCTTTGATACTTGCGTGATGCAGTGCAGATAGGTTCTTCTGTAAATTCAGTATTTGATACCAGATACTTTTTTGTGCAGGGACTTCCGGGGCGTCCTTCCTTTATACGCTGGATCCGTTGCGCTTCGGCAGAGCTCTTGCGGAAATTATTGAACGGGATACCAAGCGGAGAGGAGCCGCTTATGTAGAAATCCTGCTCATCGCTTTCGACCAGTAGTTTTAAGGTTTTATCGTCTACATTGGTTGCCTCAGGTACGAGCAAAAACGGGCTACCCCATCCCGTACCATCTAACTGGTAGTGCTTTTGTAGAAATTCGTTTTCTTCGGCTGTTCCAATCCCGCCCTGTACTGTTAACCGCGTCATTGGACAAGAAATAAATTCAAAGCCTTTGTCAGCGAGGGCCGTTTGATAACCTTCGAAAAGCTCACCGATCATGTCATTTCGTTTTTGTTTAAACTCTTCGAGAATCGGTCCAAGCAAATAGCCTTCTGTTGCGAAAGCGTGTCCTCCGCAATTCAACCCTGATTCGATTCTGAATTCGTGGACCCATATGCCTTTTTTTGCAAGGAATTTCGCCTGGATAAATGCAGAGCGGTAATCACTTACTTTAAGGATGATTTTTTTCCTGGCAGCACTCTTCCCAGACGGGTAAAAGTCCGGAAACTCTTCAATGAACGTGTATAACCTTGGATTCAATCCGGCCGAAAGAATTAGAGATGAGCATAATTTACTATTAGCATAACCCTGCAAAGCTGCCAGTGCATCAGACAACTGCTCGCTCCCCTTATCTCCATTTTTTTGATGGTTTACCTTATCCACCTTCGACATAATATTTACATCTATGGCACCCTTCCTGATATGCGATCTGAGACGGTTCTGTAAATAGCTTTTTTTGTAGGGGTTCCGTTCAGAAAGCATCAGTTCGTAGACTATTTTGTCTTCTGACTGGGGAGGAAGTAGCTCGAAATATCTGGTTATTTCTGATCCTGAGCTGAAACCCTGTTGCTTAAGCTTTTCATGTTGTTGATCGACGAGGTCATCCAGCAGGTTAAGATAAGCTGTTATTCGCGCTGACCTGGACAAATGGTCTCCTTTTTCGATTGGCGTAAAAGGATTTCCTTCCGGAGAGTGGAATTTTCTCATCCGCTCTATTAGTTCATCATCAACAATTGAAACTACTGAAGAGATACCATACCTGGCAACCTTTAACGGAGTGTCTATTGAGAATCCGAGGCCCAGTACCGGAATGTGAAAAGTGTGGCTCATATTAATGTTTTTAAACAGAAGTACTAAATATCTGGCTCTCAGGTGCATGAGAGAGAAGTTTTTGATCGAAACACATGCAAATATTTCTTAAGAATGCAAGTCCGGTGTGGGTAACAGAGATTTCTTTCCCATTAATGATCAAAAGCCCGTCGTCCTCGAGAGCCCTCAATCCTTCTGAAAAATCGGGATTAAAAACATTGTCATCTGGAAGTACGGCGTGTCGTTTGCACATAATATCCAGAATGATCCTTCTGAAAATCAGATCTTCCTTTGTCAGTGTATGACCTTTAATCAGGGGGAACTGGTCTTCCGAAATTTTTTGCAGATATTTTTCGACGGATTTCACGTTCTGAGCAAATCCATACCAGCTGTCGCTGATCGACGAAACGCCCAGGCCGATGGAAAGTTTAGTGTATTGATGGGTATAACCCATGAAGTTTCTGTGCAATTCACCTGATCGGGACGCTGAAAGGAGTCGATCGTTCCGGAGAGCGAAATGATCCATTCCAATGTCATGATAGCCAGCTTTTGCCAGCAGTGTTTTTCCTAATTCATACAGTTGCCTTTTTGCTTCGTTTACCGGAAGGTCTTTCTCCGAAAAGCTTCGCTGTCCGGGTTTCATCCATGGAACATGTGCATAACTGTAATAGGCTATTCGGTCAGGCCGAAGTTTTATAACTTCTGCCATGGTATCTCTTATGGAATTTAAGGTTTGCAAAGGCAAGCCGTAAATCAGGTCGTAGTTCACAGAGGTATAACCCAGTTTACGTGCTGCAGAAGTGACGTTTTCGACTTGCTCAACAGTTTGCCGGCGATTGATTATTTCCTGGACCAATGGGTCGAAGTCCTGAATACCTAGACTCACCCTCCGAAATCCGCTTTCGAATAAAGTTTTAAGATGCTCAGGAGTGGTATTTGCGGGATGGCCTTCGAATGACAAGTCGGCATCAGGCAGGACTAAAGCGTTTTGTCTGATACCATTAATTAGTCTGAGGAGATTTTCGGGACTAAAAAAGGTCGGTGTTCCCCCACCAAGATGGATTTCACGAATTCGAGGTTTACCTCCCAGAACACGGTAATACATTTTCCATTCAGTCAGCAGAGCATCGATATATGGACCTTCAACCTGGTGGTTTTTAGTGATTCTTGTTGTACATCCACAATAGGTGCATAAATTCTCGCAGAAGGGAAGATGAATGTACAGGCTGATCCCATTATCACTGCTTTCATTATACGATTTTCGAACAGAATTGAACCATTGCTGTTGGTCCCAATCTGCAACATCCCAATAGGGAACAGTTGGATAGCTTGTATACCTGGGAGCTGCTATATTGTACTTTTTAATCAGGTTCTCGCTTGTCATTTTTTTTGAATTGAGCTGTTTGAGAAAACCTGCGTCAGAGAATCTACAGGAAGGGCGGCAAAGGAAACAATGTCAACTGGAGAGTTTTCTGGTAGCCCGGAATGGGTGCTTAAACTTTGAACGTCATTAATTGCAGCCCATTTGTCCAGATGCTGGATCGTTTTAGCAGAAATTGCGTGAAGGGCTTCTTTTGTTAAGAATGCCTGATGAGGAGTTAGCAGAACCCTGGAATTTTGGATGAATGCTTTTAAGAGCTTATCATCAATCTGGCTTCGGCTGTGGTCAAAAAAGAATACATTGTGCTCAAACTCGTATACGTCCATTCCAATCTTGGATATAAAACCATTTTGAAGGGAATTGTAAACATCATGTGAATTGAAAATGGCGCCCCGGCTAACATTAATTAATATTACGCCCTCCTTCATTTTAGAAATTGTTTTAGAGTTGACGAAATGATGAGTGCTTTCGTTAAGGGGTATATGAAATGAAATTATATCGGATTCTTTAAGAATCTCGTTCAAGCTGACCTGTTTTGCCCCGAAACTCCTCGCCTTTGCCGCCAGATTAAGAATGTCAGTTACTAGCACCCTTGCACCGAAACCGCTTAATATTTTGGTTAGGGCTTGCCCGGTTTCGCCGAAGCCAACAATACCAATTGTCTTGGCGTTGACAGTAGTCCCTACAAGGTCATCCAGTCTGAAATCATACATCAGGGTCTGTGTGTGGGAAGGGATAATATTCCTGACCAGGGACATTAATAAAGCAAGAGCGTGTTCAGCAATTGAAGCGGGTGAATAGGATGGCGTATTTTTAACCTCGATACCCAAACGTTTTGCTTCAGAGAGATCTATGTGATCAACACCACTCGAACGGGTACAAATATATTTTACGCCCAGTTCTTTCAGATTATTGAGAACAGGAGCAGACAGATCATCACTTGAGAAAACAAGAACAGCTTCCTTTCCCTTCGCATAAGATACTGTGTCCGTTGTTAATCTGTTGGAAATTAAAGTGATATCGTGCTTCTTATTATTGGCCCTTGTCAGAGGTTCCTTTTCACACGTCTTTATGCTGTACGCTACTGCTTTCATCGCCCGTTTGATTTAAAACAAAATTAGGCTAGCAGAAAGACGTTTGCTATGAGGTTAATCAGTAAGAAAGGTGATTCAGATCACTTATTGTTTTATTTTGCTCAGCTTTTGAAGAGAAAGAATTTTTATTGTACTGGCCTCTTTTTCGATTAGTTTTTCATCTTTAAAGTCTGAAAGCGTACGACTGACAGTCTCATTTGCCGTACCTACCATCGCAGCCAGGTCATCGCGTGACACTTTAATTGTCGAGGTATCTGAACCTCGTTCTCCAAATTTTTCGGCCAGGTTCAGAAGAGCATCAGCGACTCTTTTACGCACCGAATTGTATGCCAGTTTTAGCAATTGTTCTTGTTTCTCCCGAACATTGCCGGAGAGAAGTTCTATAAATTTTTTCGAAATGCCTGGGTTCTTGAAAAGAAGCGAGTGAAAGTCCTCACGGGAAAGCAGGTTCAATTCTGTATACTCGAGGGTTTCGGCATTGTCGGTGCAGGGTTTGTTAAGAAGGACAGAATCATAGCCAAAAAATTCACCCGGTCCAAGCATTCCTGTAGCAATTTCCCGGCCATCCTGGTAAATCATAAATGTCCTCACACCGCCACTTTTGATCATAAACACGTGAGAAAGATGATCACCTTCCGAATATATTATTTGTTTCTTTTTGTAATTACGCTGACGGCTGCTTTCGGAAAATTCGTCAAGCAATTTGGCTGACCTTGCTTCATCCAATAGCATGTCAAGCGATTGTGATTTTCCAGAAGCTTTGATTGCTGCGTCTCTTTTTAAAAGTCGGGTTTCGATTGCATTGAGAAGCTCCATGTCCCCAAAAGGCTTGGAAAGATAATCGTCCGCGCCCATTTCCATGCCTTTTCTCATATCCGTTCGTTCGCTTTTAGCTGTAATAAAAATGAAGGGGATACCTGCTGTTTGTTCATTCTTGCTCAGCATGTACAGTACCCCATAACCATCGAGTTCAGGCATCATAATATCACAAAGGATGATATCCGGATTGTTACTGATGGCAAGTTCAACACCTTTTTTTCCATTCTCAGCGGTATACACTTGATAGTCTGCCAGAGTGAGTATTTCAGCCGTACTTTCCCTGATATCGTGATTGTCTTCAATAATCAATATGGTTTTGGGAGCTTTTTTCATATATCCGTAAAAATTAAAGTGATGGTGGTTCCTTTATCCTGAGCACTTTTGCAAACTACTGTTCCACCCATCAATTCCACATATCGTTTTACAATATTCAGTCCAAGGCCCGTTCCAGGGATATTTCCTGTATTGTGAGCCCGAAAAAAGGGTTCGAACAAATTCTTCTGCTCTTCCTTCGGAATACCAATTCCATTATCTTTTACCGTCATGGTAAGGCCTGAATCATTTAGTTCTGTAATGTATTCTATAAATGTATTTTCACCGGAATACTTGATGGCATTTGAAATGAGGTTTATTATCGAATTTTTCAGAAGCGCAGGATCAAGATTAATGTAGCTGGATATGCCGGAATGTTGGTATACAATCACCTGGTTTTGTTTGGTGATCATCTGCATCTCCTCAATAAGATCCTCGGAAAACTTAACAATATCAAATTCCTGAAATTCAGCCCTGGTTTTTCCAGCTTCTAACTTTTCCAGCGACAGGAAATCATTTAAGATCCCAGTGAGTTGTCCAACAGAGTTTTTGATTTTGCCTGTATGTTTCACAATGTTGGCCGCATCCGGCTTTTCGGCATACTTTTCTATCAGGGATGCAGAAAGCTGCACGGAACTTAGCGGCGTTCGAAACTCGTGGGATGCCATCGATACAAACCGGGTTTTAAGCTGGTTTAGTTCCTTCTCTTTTTCCAGAGAAAGGCTCACATCTTCTTTTGCTTTTTCCAGTTCATTTACAAGAGTCTGTAAAATAGCAGTACGTTCTTTAATGCGTTCTTCAAGAACTTCAGTATACTCCTTGAGTGATTTTTCAGCATCTTTTTCTCTTGAAAGATCATGAATAAAGCCTGTATATATCTTCCGGCTTTCATACTCCACCTCACTGACGGCCAGACGGAATGGGAAGGTACTGCCATCTTTTTTCAATCCCAGGACTTCTCTTCCAATACCAATAATTCTTTTCTCGCCAGTGGTTTGGTACCTGTGAAGATATCCATCGTGAGCACTACTGTCCGGCTCTGGCATTAGAACAGAAATGTTCTTTCCGTTAACCTCGGCTTCGTCGTACCCAAACAGTTGAAGGGCAGCAGGGTTCATCGATTCAATTATTCCCCGATAATCAATAGTAATGATTCCATCAATAGCAGTATTAATTATTGCATTTAAGAGTTTCCATTCTTCCATTCTGGTTTAAAATTACAAAAATATTAATAATAGGACTGTTTTGCCGCGCTTAGAAATAGAGCCGCAAAAAAAAGCAGATTTTTAATATACAAGGGGTTTATTTGGGATGCTCTGAATGAATCTGAGACTAACATCGTCTTATATTCCATTTAATCAGCTCAAACCAGATGACTGACACGAAGCCTACACTTACACTTAAGCAGTTCTGAAGATCTAAGTGCTTGCAACTGAAAAATGCCGGGTATGGGCTTAACATAGATCAGCGTTCTTATTATTTCAGTACCTTTTCTACCCATGGCAATCCCAATGTGTGCCGCCTTTAGAGCCGGGCCGTCATTTATGCCGTCGACTGTCACTGCTACTACTTTACCTTTGGATTTTAGCGCATTTATGGCTTTTCCCGATTTTACCAAGTTCTGTATTGTTTCCCGTTGATTCAACGATTGAAACCGCTAATCCAGAGACCACTGTGGTTCCCTGGTAAATGCGGTTATTCTGCGGGTTGTTGTCTTTATACACCGACATAGACTCGCCAGTTAGTTTATTGCTTCCGGCTTTACCTCTTGCTGTCAAAACTTCCTCGTCAGCGTCGCACCCAAATCCCGTGCTCCTCGTGTTATTGTTACAGTCCGTAGGTTTTCTGTATATAAAGCTGATTTACTTATATATAGGTCGCACGGGAGCCGTAAATCAAATCCTTCCCGTTTTAATAATCTTGTAACAGCCTAAGTTTATTTCTATATTCCAATATTGAAATAAAAAACAAACAATGAAAAGACAACTAACATTTTTATGCGTGCTTATGATCCTGTGTTCTACCTCTTGGGCACAGCAGCAGCAGCAAGCATCCGGTAAACCCTACAGTTACATTATTAAGGGTGGACATGTAATCGATCCAAAAAATAACATTAATGAAATAATGGATGTTGCGGTGACATCTGGTACCCGTGGAATGCCGGCGCGTCCCGCAATGGAAGCACGTCCAGCCGATGGCAACCGCCCAGCTCGCCCTGCTGTTGAAGCCCGCGCAGCCGTTCCTGCTGTAGAAGGCAGAGTGGCCAGGGTAGCAAAGAATATTCCCGCCGATCAGGCAGACAAGATTATTGATGCTAAGGGACTATATGTAACTCCCGGATTAATTGATCTTCATGTGCACTTTTTTTGGGGACATGAAGGAAGCTACTTAAAGAATGCTCCTACAGCTTTGCCTGCCGATGGCTTCACGTTCCGAACAGGAGTGACAACAGTAGTTGATGCTGGCTGCACCGGCTGGAGAGATTTCGAGCTTTATAAAAAGCAGACTATAGATGCTTCCCAAACCCGTGTATTGGCCATGCTTAACATCGTAGGTACGGGCATGGATGGCGACGGTGAGAACAATATAGAGGAAATGGATCCTGTTAAGACTGCTGAAATGGCGAAGAAATATCCAAAAGATATTGTTGGTGTTAAGCTTGCACACTTTAACGGGCGGACCTGGGTACCAACGGACCGTGCGCTTGAGGCTGGAAGACTTGCAAATATTCCAATTATGGTTGATTTTGGTTCTGCAAACCCCTATCTCTCGCTTGATTCATTGTTTAACGTGAAATTTCGTCCCGGCGATATTTATACCCACGCTTTCGGCGGCAATGGTACGCCGAGCCTTGATGGGAGGGAATCTATTGTTGATATGAATGGCAAGGTAAAACCGTATGTATTTAAAGCAAGAGACAGAGGAATTGTTTTCGACGTAGGCTTCGGAGGTGCAAGTTACTTATATAACCAGGGTGTCCCGGCAGTGAAGGCAGGTTTTTATCCTACGACTATTAGTACTGATCTTCACACAGGAAGTATGAATGGACCAATGAAAACAATGGAAAACATTATGGGCCTGTTCATGGCTACTGGAATGCCTCTAAAAGAAGTTATCGCTGCAAGTACATGGCAACCTGCGAAAGCTATTAAACGTGAGGAACTGGGAAACCTATCACAGGGGTCTGTTGCAGATATCGCTATTTTTAAAGTTACTAATGGTACTTACGGATGGCCGGTCAGAGGGGGCAAGATTGCAGGAAAGCAACGGTTGCAGACCGAAATGACTATTCGCAACGGCAATGTGGTTTACGACCTGGACGGAATCGGACAACCCGTAGGACCTACTCCGGCACCAACGAACGCGGGCCGTTAACCGTGATCTGAGTAAAAAAAACGCCTTCCATTATGGGAGGCGTTTTTTTTTGCTGACGTTTCCTGAGGAGAATAAGGAACAGGAGCAAATTCCATGGAGCGGAGAATGACTTGACTCGAAATTATATATTTCGGATTATCCGAACCGATTGTCCTAACGCAGTTTCTTGTTAAAAAATTTAATCGTTCTTTTCCAGGCAAGTTCAGCGGCCGCCTTGTCATAACGCGGCGTCGTGTCGTTATGGAAACCATGGTTTACATTTTCATACATAAAAGCCTCATATTCTTTGCCGTGTTCTTTAAGGGCTGCTTCATAGGCCGGCCAGCCTGCGTTAATTCGTGTGTCAAGTGATGCATAATGTAGTTGCAGAGGGGCTTGTATTTTCGGTACATCCGCTGTTGCAGCCTGGCCTCCATAATAGGGCACGGCTGCTGCCAGCGTAGGAATACGTACGGCCATAGAATTGCAGATCCCTCCCCCGAAGCAGAAACCGACTACTCCAACTTTTCCATTACAATCGTTATGACTTCTCAAATACTCATATGCTGCGATAAAATCTTCAAGCATTTCTGCTCCGTTCCGTTTACTTTGCATGGTTCGGCCTTCATCATCATTTCCCGGGTATCCGCCGAGAGGAGTTAATGCATCCGGTGCAAGCGCAATAAATCCGCCGAGAGCCGCTCTTCTCGAAACATCTTCGATATAGGGATTTAACCCCCTGTTTTCGTGTACTACAATGATTCCGCCTAGCTTCTTTTTCTTCCACTTGACAGGTTTAGATAATAGTCCTTTAATGCTGCCGCCACCTCTCGGCGACGGGTAATTGATATAGTTTGAAATAAGTCTGGGATCATCCGCTTTTATTTGGATATTACTTTGGTAATCAGGCATAAGAAAACTCACAAGTGAGGTTAAAGTAAGTCCGCCTACTGCATAAGCAGATAGCTGATGCATGAAAGAGCGTCGGTCAATGCGGCTGTGCGCATAGTCGTCATAAAGGTCAAACACTTCCTGTTTGATATCTTCTTTTCTGATTTGATCCATAATAATACTAAGCTAATGAAAATCTAGATGGAAAGTAATCGATTCAAGTTCCAATAAAGATTTCGGACTTTCATTCCCACAACATATACGATTAAGTTCCATTTATCATATTTTGTTCGGACTAAACTTTGGCTCAATTTTATATACAGCTATCGTCGAACGCTCCGAATGTTCTTCCTAAACGGGGATAATTAATTAATTTTACATCGTGAAATCCTCGCAATACTCTTTTGCTTTAATGCAGTCTATAGCTGTTAATATCTGATGAAAATAATTATTATGATGCTTTTAGCTTGTGCATTATCATCTACAGCTCTAAGCCAGAATAAATTTACCGTGATTGTCTTGGATTCTAAAACTCAATTGCCATTAATTGGTGCTACAGTGGCAATCGGAAATCTCGACAAAGCGGGTTCTACAAACCAAACCGGGGAAATAATTTTTGAAAATATCCCGGATGGGAAGCAGATATTAAATATAAGTTACCTTGGCTACATAAGCAGGACAGATTCGGTTTTTTTGCCTTCAACGTCACAATCACCTTTTATTTTCACACTTGAAATAGCCCCAAATGAAGCTATTGATGAGATAATTGTATCCACAACCAGAAGCAGCCGAACGATTGACAATATACCAACTCGTATAGAGGTCATAGCTGGTGAGGAACTGGATGAGAAAGGTAATATGAAGCCGGGTGATATACGTATGATACTGAATGAAAGCACAGGTATTCAAACTCAGCAAACCTCAGCAACAAGTGCTAACGCATCTATCCGTATACAAGGTCTCGACGGCAGATATACTCAGATTCTCAAAGACGGTTTTCCTTTGTTTTCCGGCGCTGCGAGCGGCCTTGGTTTACTACAAACGCCTCCGCTGGATCTGAAACAGGTGGAAGTGATAAAGGGCTCAGCATCTACATTATATGGCGGAGGTGCTATTGCTGGATTGGTAAATCTCATCAGCAAATTACCGGAAGAAGAGAGGGAGCTGAACTTCCAACTCAACGGAACATCCGCTGGAGGTTTGGATTTAAATACATTCTATGGAGAAAAATTTGGAAAGACCGGAATGACCCTTTTTGCATCAAGGAATAGCAACGCAGCATACGCACCTGGAAATACTGATTTTACCGCCATCCCCAAATTTAGCAGGTATACTTTCAATCCAAAGGTTTTTGTGGATTTGGACAGTAAAACTTCACTTAACTTTGGAATCAACAGTAGTTTTGAGAACAGAACCGGCGGCGATATATTTCTCATTGAAGAAGGAGCTAGTACTTCGCATATCTTTTTTGAAAAGAATAATACAAAGCGATTGTCGAGTCAGTTCTCCCTGAAGCAGCAGATTAATGCACATTCAGGACTTAACCTAAAAAATAGTGTAAGCTATTTTAACAGGAAAATAGCAGTTCCAGGTTACCGGTTTGAAGGTAGACAGTTGGGTTCTTTTTCAGAGGCGAGTTATTTTACAAGCGGTGACAACGCTGAATGGGTAGCAGGTGCTAATTTGTGGACAGACAAGTTCGTGGAAAATTGGAAGACGACTGTACCACTCCGTAATTATAGTCTGACAACATTGGGAACGTTTATTCAGAACAATGTTCACGTTAGTAATTGGCTTGAATTAGAGACTGGCCTGAGAAGTGATTACGTAATAGATTACGGTTTTGCTCTCCTCCCCCGTGTTTCAGCTTTTATAAAAGTAAACAGCAAATTGAATTCCCGGATTGGTGGAAGCTTCGGGTATAAAACCCCGACCATTTTTACTGAAGAAAGCGAGCGCATCCAATACCAAAATGTCCTCGGCGTTAGCTCAGAGTTGAACAAACTTGAAAAAAGCTACGGAGTGAACTGGGACATAAACTATCGGACCGCTTTGAGCGATGTAATTAGCTTCAGCATTAATCAGCTGTTTTTCTATACGCTCATAGATGATCCCCTGGTGATGGAACAATATACCGGAAGCCAGTTCAGGTTTAATAATTTATCAGGTAATATTGACACCAAAGGACTGGAAACAAATGTGAAACTAACGTACGATGACTTCAAATTATTTATAGGTTATAGTCTCACCGATGCAAAAATACATACTGGCCAAATTTCCAGGGTAAATCCTTTAACATCTAAACATCGTCTGAATAATGTTTTGATGTATGAGGCCGAGGATAAATGGAAAATTGGCGCAGAAGCATATTATTATAGTATTCAAACTCTTAGCGATGGCACGAACGGCAAACCATATTGGATACTTGGATTTATGGCAGAAAAGCTTTGGGAACGATACTCATTATACATTAACTTTGAGAACTTCACTGATACCCGTCAGACGCGCTTTGAAAGTATCTATACCGGTACTATATCAAGCCCGGTGTTTCGGGATATATATGCTCCTTTGGATGGATTTGTCATTAATGGCGGACTTAAGCTAAGGTTATGAAACCAGGAATAGAGCGAAAGCTGGAAGCTAAAGGGATAAAGCCAACGTCAATGCGCATTCTGGTTTTGGACTACCTAAGGAATCAGTCATCAGCACAAAGCTTAACGGAACTTGAAAAAGCTCTCGCACCAGTGGATCGTGTGACGGTATACAGAACTTTAAAAACTTTTGAGGAGCATTGCCTGGTGCATTCTATTGACGATGGCACAGGTGCACCAAAGTATGCACTTTGCGAAGAAGAATGTGATATATCACCTCACCATGATCTTCACGTCCATTTTTATTGTAACAAGTGTGATGGCACCTATTGCCTGCCTAAGACACTTATCCCGGTTTTTGCGCTCCCCGAAGGATTTGAAAAAGAGGAATTAAGCCTGCTGGTAAAAGGAGTTTGTAAGAAGTGTGCAAAATAAGTTTGCAATTCCATTGCATGGCTAAAGCAGCTTTCTTTGTATCATGAAATCTGAAACACCACAAGCTGAATGCTGCAGCCATGATAATGAGATCAAAACAATAAAACTCACCGACTCTAACACACCCTCAAATCACGGGGGGCATGATCACGGCATCGTTGCACTTAACTGGAAGTCTCACTGGCAGGTTTTGGCGGCGCTGGCGATACTAGTTATTATGCTATTTCTGGAACATGCTTTTAACATTGTATTTCCGGATTCCATTAACGTGCTAATCTATGTGCTGGCCTATCTGCTGGCGGGTTTGAATGTCCTCAGTCTTGCTTTAAAAAAGCTTAAACGACTTGATATTTTTAATGAGTTTTTCCTCATGAGCGTTGCTACATTAGGTGCATTTTTAATAGGGGAGTACAGTGAGGGAGTTGCGGTAATGGTGTTTTACTCTATCGGAGAGTGGATTCAAGATTCTGCGGTTAATCGCGCAAAGAACAATATTAAGGCTTTGCTCGATATCAGGCCTAATCAAGTATCTGTAGTGAGAAACGGTATCGAAGCTCGGATTGACCCTTTGACAGTTTCATTGAATGAGATCGTGATCATAAGGCCTGGTGAAAAGGCTGCACTGGATGGTGAGCTCATTTCTGAAAATGCGTCATTCGATACTGCGGCCTTAACCGGAGAAAGCAAGCCCGATACAAAATATGCAGGCGAAGCTATCCTGGCTGGAATGATTAACCTGAACAAGGTTGCACGAGTCAGAGTAACTGCTCTGTTTCGCGATAGTAAGTTAAGTAAGATTCTATCGATGGTCCAGGATGCGACAGCTCGCAAATCCCGGACCCAACTTTTTATCTCAAAGTTCGCAAAGGTTTATACTCCCATTGTCTTTTTTCTAGCATTAACAGTTTGTTTTTTGCCATTCTTCATCGTGGATAATTACCACTTTGAAACCTGGTTTTACCGTTCATTAGTGTTCCTGGTTATCAGTTGTCCATGTGCTTTAGTGGTTTCGATCCCATTAGGCTATTTTGGGGGGATAGGATTAGCTTCCAAGCATGGGATTTTATTTAAAGGCGGGAATTTCCTTGATGTTATGACTGCCATCAATGTGGTTGTGATGGACAAAACTGGTACACTCACTAAAGGTGTTTTCAGAGTCCAGGAAATAGTTACAGAGAAAATAGACGAAAGAGAGTTATTAAGACTGGCTGCAACGCTCGAAAGAAATTCTACACATCCGGTAGCAAAAGCGATTGTGGATTATGCAGGTGAGATAGGTGAGGCGAAGGCAGAGCACGTTGAGGAGTTTTCCGGCCACGGTTTAAAGGGTGTTATCGATGGCAAAGAAGTGCTAGTGGGAAACCTGAAATTTTTAAGGAAATTTTCTATTAACCACCCTGATGAGATTGAAGCGATTCAAGATACTATCGCGATTTTGGCGGTTGACAATGTCTACAAAGGATATATTACTATTGCTGATGAAATTAAAGAGGACGCAGCGAAAACAATTAGCGAACTTAAGAGAATGAACATCAGAACCGTTATGTTGTCAGGTGATAAACAAAGCGTGGTTGACGATGTTTCCAGAAAACTCGGAATAGATTCCGCCTTTGGAAACCTTTTGCCGGAAGGGAAAGTAGAAAAAGTGGAGGAACTTAAGAAGGCAGGACTGCGTGTAGCCTTCGTGGGCGATGGAGTAAACGACGCCCCGGTAATTGCATTAGCTGATGCGGGAATAGCCATGGGCGGGCTCGGCAGTGATGCGACTATTGAAACTGCCGACGTTGTGATACAAAATGATCAGCCCTCCAGGGTGGTCTCCGCTATTCTTATAGGTAAAATTACCAGGTCTATTGTTTGGCAAAACATCATCCTGGCAATGGCCGTAAAAATCATTGTTCTGGCATTTGGTGCTGGGGGGATAGCCACTTTGTGGGAAGCGGTTATTGCTGATGTCGGGGTTGCTTTGATGGCAATCTTAAATGCGGTGAGAATACAGCGAATGAAGCTTTAAAGGATGTTTTTTACATTGTCGTCCTATTGTAATCTCTCGAAATTCAGACAATTATGGAACGATAATAGACGTTATATAGTATTATTATATATCAGACACCGTTAAAACTAAAGTATGAGAAAAGGATTAAAAACAGGATCGATAGTTGGAATTTTATTGCTAACCATTGCTACCTTAAGTTTTAAAAGCACTACCTCAGTAAATGTTGAGGAATCTACAAAAAGTTCAACAGCAAAAGCCGAAACTGTAAAATCGGCTGAAGTCTTATTTAATGAATATGCATTGTCAATTTACAATATTGCCGGCCTTGCAGCCAGTGGTCTTGATTATCAGGTATTTCTTAAAGGGATGACCGGATATCAAAATTTAAAAGATTTGAATGTTATACCGGCTACAAAGGCAATCCTTTCTGTAGTTGACCTTACGTTGCCCAGCACAGAGAAAAGAATGTGGGTAATTGATTTAGCAGCAAACAAAGTCCTGTTTAACACGCTGGTTGCTCATGGAAGGGGTAGTGGTGAAAAAATTGCTCAGACTTTTTCAAACATCCCTTCTTCAAACCAAAGTAGTGTTGGATTTTATACAACAGCTGAAGTTTACACGGGAAAGCACGGGAGGTCATTAAGACTTGATGGATTGGATGCCGGTTTGAATAATAACGCGCGTGATAGAGCTATTGTGGTACATGGCGCTGAATATGTTAGTCAGAATATAATTGATGCAACAGGCCGTCTTGGAAGAAGTCAGGGCTGCCCAGCTTTGCCCATGGATTTGTTCAGCGACATAATCAATGATATTAAAGACAACACTCTTTTGTTTATCAACGGCGAAGGGGTTGAAAAATCGGAGTATCTAAAAGGAATCGGACAGAGTTTTTCTCAGGATAATCTGGTGTCTGCAAAAGCATCGGTGAGCAAGGCTCAGATCTGACGTTTAAGATCGCGTCAGTCATGTCAACATTGAGATTAACCATGTTTAGATAGTTCATTAGGGCTGAATGGATTGGTTATATAATCGTCAGCCCTCATGCGGAAAGCTTCCAGGATAACATTTCTCCTGGCCCATTCCTGAGAGAACTATTACTTTGATTTTCTGCTGATATTTTTGCCTTATATATCCTACGATTTCCATGCCTGACGAATAAGACATCATTATATCAGTAATAACCAAATCGGGCTGTTGCGAATCGGTTAGCGCTAACGCCTCAACTCCATCCCGTGAAATCAAAATCTCATAATGAAAAATCATTTATGAGTAGACCCCAACTTCCCTCAAATTAGTCTGCCAGGATCGCAAGTCTTTTATGCCGGGAACCTCATGCCATCATTCTGGCAGAATCAACAGATTCAATATCTTTCATTATATTGTCCTCAGCAACAAAAGAACTTCTAACCATTTTTGCTGTTAAATGTTTGCCGGTGGCTCCATATTCTATTTTCATATCCATCCTCTCTTCCTGATAGGTGTTGAGAACCCGGTCCCAAATATTTAAAAGATTACAGAAATTAGTAGCTATACATCATTTGAGTATTCAAATTACATTTTTTTATTCGGTAATACATCCGAATATTTCGAAGTGGTCTTTCATCTATGGATATCGAGCCTGAAATAAAAAGTAGAGCCGACATTTTCTTTGCTCTCCAGTTCAATCTTACTTTTATGAAAGCGCAGGATTTCGGAAACCAGATACAGTCCTATTCCAAATCCAGATACCATTTGCAATTTCTCATTATATGCTCTATAAAACCGCTCGAAAAGTCTAATCTGGTCGACGGGTTTAATTCCAACCCCCTCATCTGTGACGGAAATTCTTGCTTTTGTCCCTTCTTTCTTGCATGAAACAGTTATTGATCCTCCATCCGGCGAGTATTTGATAGCATTACTTATCAAATTACTCAAAACCTGTCCAATTTTATCACGGTCGGCATTAAGGTTCAGATCCTTACAGTCTTTTAACGTAATGATGTGCTTTGTGGTCAAAAACTGGAGATCCCCGGATACTTCCTCAGCCAACTCGTGAAAATTGAAAGGAGCGATATTAAGAGGAACTTTTCCTTCTTCCAGCCTGGCCACACTCAAAAAATCATCAATCATTGAAGTCATCTTCTTTGATTGGACATAAGTCCGGGTCAGGGCTTTATTTCTGAAATTCTCCGGTTCTTTTTTTGCCTGTGCTAATAAAAGCTGAATGTATGAGTTGATAGTGGTCAGGGGGGTTTTTAACTCGTGGCTGACCATAGCAACGAAATCGTTTTTTCGTTGCTCTTCGAGCTTCTTTTCAGTGATGTCCCTCGCAATCTTCGAAACACCAATAATCTCACCTTCTTTGTTTCTGACCGGGGAAATCGATACGGAAACGTCAACAAGTTTACCTGATTTCGCCAGTCTTTTTGTTTCAAAATGCTTTACACGCTCGCCTTTTTTCAGCCTTGAGATGATTTGTGGCTCTTCGTCGTAACGGTCGGGAGGAATGAGCTTGTAAATGGTTTCACCAATAACCTCTTCAGCCGTATAGCCAAAAATTCTTTCAGCTGAATCATTCCAGCTGGTTATTACACTCTCCAGTGTCTTACCGATGATCGCGTCATCCGAAGACTCAATTATCGCTGCAAGTTTAGCGCTTTTTTCTTCCGAAGCCTTTATATCGGTAATATCGAGTGCGATCATAAGTCCGGCTTCTACCTGGTTGTTGCTGTCTTTAAGAGGAACAAAATGCACAATATACTTTTCACCGGTAATAGACTCCCGTTCTGCGGAAAATTGCTCCCCTGCCATCACCCGATCGTAAAGGTGTTTTGTAGCTTCATAACGTTCAGGAGGTGCAACTTCCCTTGGGTGTTTCCCGGTATAATCCCGGCTGTCATAGCCTAGCCTTTCCATTAGATCACCTTCTACGGCTATATAGCGATGATCCTTGTCGATCATCAGGATCAGGGATTTAGGAATATTCAGGGCGATAGATTTGAAAAGCTTCTCGCTGCGATATAAGCTTTCCTGAGTCTTATTCAGTTCATCAATTGAAGCAGCGAGCTCCTCATTTACGGCAGCGAGTTGTTCGTTAGACGCTGCAAATTCTTCGTTACTGGCAGCCAGTTCCACGCTTAAGGACTGAAATTGTTTAATAGCTCTAACCTTCGCAGTTGTTTCCATACAAATGACAAGTATGCCTCCTATACTACCATTTTCATCACGAATTGGACTATACGAAAAATCAAAATAACATTCTTCTGGATGGCCATGCCTGTCGAGCACGACCAAGAAGTCCGGAGAACCAATTGACTCTCCTTGCATTACTTTCTGAAACATAGGCCGTATTCTATCCCATATCTCTTTATAGGTTTCTGAAGCCCTGCCGCCAAGCGACTTTGGGTGTTTTGTATCACCATTTATCGGCCTGAAAGCGTCGTTGTACAACTGGATGTACTCATTTCCCCAGCAGATTAATACAGGTAAAGTAGTTCCCAGCATCATGCTTACAGTTTGTTTCAGGGATAAAGGCCATCCTTCCGGAGATCCCAGAGATGTCGCTGTCCAATCAATGGAACGAATTAATTCTCCCATTTCACCACCTCCTGTTAGAAATGGATGCTCGCTTTTATGTGTCATTACAGAGGATGTATTTTACATACTTTGTTGGTAAAAGCAGGAAAATCCTGAGGGAGTTTATTAGCTTTTGAAACTGAAATCTAATCTCGCTTAAATCAGCCTCTTGACTGCCAATAACAAGCCCTGGCGAATAATAACCAATAACTGAACCTGCTACTAATAACAATAACTGACAATGAACTAATACCTGAAATGCTTCTTCATTACTCTTACGTAGTCAGCTAATGCAAGTTCCGGCTCAGGTATTTCAGGATGCCACAGTTTTTCCCATTCGAAGCTGTAGTAGCCTTTGTATCCATCTTTCTCCAGGATGTTGATTGCGTCAAAAATGGGGACGTCTCCATCTCCCAGAAAGACGTATTGGAGTTTGCCATCGGATAATATTTTGGCATCCTTGATGTGGGTATGCTTTATATATTTTTTCAATTTTTTATAGACCAATGCAGGCGGCTCCTTGGTTTCTGTCCACATATTTGAAATATCCCATACCAACCCGATGTTAGGATGCGCTACAGCCTTCATTGTTTTCAATATATCGTCCGAGTGTGAGAAATCGCCATGTGTTTCCATAAGAACAGTGACGTTGCGTGCCTTTGCATATTCGCCCAGTTCCAGGAGCCCCTTAGCCACATATTCTATTGTTTTATCCCTGTCCTGGTTCTTAGGAAACTCATTGGGAAAGACGCGTACAAACGGACAATTAATTTGCTCTGCAAGATCGATAAAGGATTTTGCTTCTTTCATGTGCTTATCTCTTACTGCACCTTCCGGCATATGAAACGCTGCTGATGCTCCAAGATTAACAAATTTTAATCCCTTCTCCTTCATCGTTGCCAGAGTCGACTCCATATTTTCCGGGCTGTTGAATTCTGTTGCATTTGGAAGATCCATCTGCCTTTTTATTCCCCGTATCTCAAGGCCTGAATAGCTATGCAGTGCTGCAAAATCTATGGCCTGTTTTAAGGACCAGTCCGGACACGCGATTGTGGAGAATGCTAAAAGGGGTTTGTTTTTCAGCAAAATAAATGAGGAGCTTGTCCACGATGCGGCTACTAGAACCGCCGAGTTTTGCAGGAATTGTTTTCTGGTGTAAGTCATCTCAGTACCTTTATGAATTATAAAATTGATAAAAGCATTCGATATGTGCGCTATGATTCAGAAAAAGTTTGAGGTATATGGTTGAAATAGCCAAAAAAAGCCAGTAACGCCAAAATTGGCAAAGAATACTTTGTCAATTTTGGTATCACCTCCTGAAATACCCTCAATTATTAGTAGATGGGATCATAACCGGCGGTGGGGGAGCTAAAAAAAAACTCATTTCCTTCCCGGTTAAAATCACCACCAAGTTCTTTTATTTTTTCCAGAAAGTCTTTTCGGATAAGTGTAATGTATGTGACGCCATTTGTTACTGATTTGTTAGCGTAGTACGATACGAAGTCCTTTGCCCTGTAGTCCATTATATATTCTTTACATAAAAATTTACCAATATGAATTTTTGAGTTTAACTTTAGGCTCATTAAAAATTATTCGATATGAAGAAGTATACTTTTCTATTTGCAATCTTATTTGCGCTCGCTTCCTGTAAGTCTTTGCCGTCTGCTCAGTCAACGGCAGTCGGAACGGTTGATGTAGAAGCAAAACTTAAGGAACTTGGAATTCAATTGTCACCGGTAGCGCCTTCTACGGCTAGTATTGTAAAGACTGTCAGAGTCGGAAATATGGTATACACTTCAGGGCACGGACCAGATAAACCGGGCGGCGGCCAAATCTTTGGTAAAGTTGGAGGTGATCTTACAATTGAACAAGGCCAGGAAGCAGCAAGACTTACAGGTATAGCTTTGCTTTCCAGCTTGAAAGCGGAAATTGGTGATTTAAGAAAGGTCAAGAGAGTCGTTAAAGTTCTTGGTCTGGTAAACTGCACGCCGGCATTTACCCAACAACCTCAAGTAATGAATGCATTCTCTGATATGATCGTTAAAATTTGGGGTGAGAACGGACGACATGCACGCTCTGCAGTAGGAACGAATGCACTGCCTAATAACATTGCAGTGGAAATTGAGATGATTGTGGAACTTTACTAGCGTGTGGAAGAAAAACTGAAAGTTGAAAAAGAAGGAGTTGATTTAATTCGATTCAATCAACTTTCAGTTTTAAATTATGACATCTTAAAAACATGCCTTTTTGCCGTCCAGGTGCCTTCACCATATTCTCCCACACTGAGATGGCCCTGCATCGTATCTCCTACTATTTTTCCTGTAAAGAATGAATGAACTCTGGCGCCGTCGACGCCATAAGTACTGCGTATCAGGATATCGTTTCCGTGAATTGTTCCTGTCAGATCTCTGGCCCCGATATGTCCTATATATGTACCTTTCAGATCATTTTCTTTCTGCTCAATCATAAACGTTTGATTAACGGTCGCAGCATAATATCTTGTTTCAACATCCCATTGTCCGCTAAGGTTTGCTGCCGGCGCGCCGCTTGCCCGGGACGAGTTAACAGGATTGGATAAGACTTCAAAAATTCGGTTTGCAATGATCTTTTCTTCTCCATCGCTAAGTTGCGAAGAGTTTATTGAAATGCCCGGCCTTTGATTCGGCTGGAAGTAGCTTCCCGCAGCTCCGACAGAAATTCTTGGAGTGCCATTCCATAAAAGATCTTCGACATCTTGCCCGATGTAAGAGATTCTAGTCTGATCCCAGGAGACAGAAAGAGACGGACTTGGGTTCGATCGTCCTATTGGCTGCCGGATACTCGTTGTAACACCCTCGATAGTTTTTAAACGGTCAGCAATTCGTTCAAGACGCGCAGTCCATATTTTCCGCTCAGCCGCATGATCACGTTTAAACCACATTTCTACCGCCGTTAGCATCCCGATGATTTCCTCACGCCCGACTTTGAATCCGCGCCCGAATCCATGATGAGGCCCGGTATTCATTCTGGCAGCCATAACCAGATCTTTCCTGCCAATCAACAGACCGGCACATTGCGGCCCATTTAAATATTTACCGCCGCTATAAGCAACCAGGTCTGCCCCCTGAAGAATATGCGGATTGGGATTTTCCGGGCCTTCGGCAGCAGCATCTATAAGAATAGGGATGCCCAATGGCTTTGTATGTTCGGAAATTACCCTTAATGATAATGCTCCTTTTTCAGATCCCTCCCCAGCCAGTAAATATACCATGGCCGTTCTAGGACCTAAAGCAGCTTTTAATTCTTCCACATTAGCCACCTGGACCATTCTTACACCGACCGCTTTACATCCAGCGTCATATGCGGATCTGGAATAGGAGGGAACCACTACTTCGTCTTTCATTCCCGTAATGTTCGGGATCATCCAGATCTTATCCGGATCACCGCCGGTAACACAGCCCGCTGTACCCGCCGTGATGGCCGCCGATGCACCGGAGGTAACGCAACCGGATTCTGTGCCCATTAGTTCGCCCAGGCGTTTTCCAACTCCATCCATTAATTCATCTATCTGTACATACTCATTGATTGCAGCGTCCATCGCATCCCGAACTTCGGGCAATATTTTGCTGGCTCCGACTACAGTAACTGTACCCCGGGCATTTATCAGGGTCTTGACTCCCAAAGGTTCATAAACACTTTTAGGTTTCGCCGTTGGCGCGGTCTGAAACGAATCTGGATCTAAGGTGCCAGCTACTGCTCCCGAGACCGGAAGGATTGCAAAGCTTTTTATAACATCTCTTCTTTTCATTATAAAATTTATTGTGTTAACAAGGTTGGTTAAATATGAAGCTTTTTCTTTGTAAGTGGAAGAAAAATCAAAACCATGGACTCTGGCGAATGATTTAATTACCAAGACTAAATGCCTGAAAGGGAACTTTTGTCGAAAACAGAAATGAAATCGATAAGAATGACGTAATGTTAGAGAGAAGGTTCTAAGCATTTCATAAGGCGGAGTGGAAGGCAACTTAAAAGTATGTATCGGCGATGGCCAGATACTACCGCAGGCCAATGAATAAGCCCGATTGCTTTGAGATCACTTTACGTTTAGCGCATGAATTTGTTGCTGATACTGGCCTGGCAGGACTATAGCTTTTATTATACTGTCTAGTTTGCAAAACCTAAATAGCTTGTAGAGTCCCAATATTGGAGGAAAAAGTGAGATTTCTTTAAAAGGCAGCAGACGAATTACATATTCCGGGCATATCATAGATTGCACCTTTTTCAGTATTTCGTATCTAACAGAGCCAAGATGCATGTGGTATTGCTTGTACAGATCATAGGTGAGATTGCTGCAGGCAAGGTCCGATTCGAGATGTTTTTCCCTGTCAGCCACCCAGGCTGTATAACTGTCCGGAAGTTCCTGAATTCCCATTCTCAGCCCGACATCATTGAAAACAGAGAAAACTTCAGCTTTTTCATTGTCGTTCAATTTTCTCTCTAAAGCCTCAAAAGCGCGTATTGAATAATCAATGAGCATGTACAAAACATCGCGGTAAGCCCAATCCGGAATATTCGCGCCTCTGTCGGCTTCCACATTTTTATGGATTGCCGTTATCTGATCGATTGCTTTCAACGCCGCATCGTGGCGAGAAAAAACAATTCTTCGCGCATATTCTACTGTTGAAAATAACCTTGCAATTGGATCTGCCGGAAGCCGGCCGGTAAAATAAAGCCAGTCGACCGCCTTATTAAGTGCAAACTCTGCCGAAGCACCCGCGAAAATAAAGAGGATGGTATCGGCATTGCCCCAGATCCTTCTCACAATAGAATCTTCTTTCACATAATTTCTCATATCTGCATTTCCATTTCCGCAATTAACTGCAATCCATACCGCGATTAGGATGGGATCGCACAACACTTATGATTAAAAGTACTTTGATATGCAAAGTAATGATAATAGTCTGATATTTCCAAAGTTTTCGTTTTCCAAAGAAAAGAAAGGCATTGAAAACGCTGAAGAAATATTGATTGAGAGATTGATTATAAACATCTCACACAAAACGGTATATTCGGGTACGTAAACGAAAATTTATGGGAATTATAAAACCAATTTCAAGGCGATATTTTATAGCAGGGACCGGAGCTCTTATCGCCGGTGTTGCAATGAAAGTGAACGGCTCCGAATTTTTAGCTGATGAACCTATCATCGACATACACCAGCACACCAACTATGCTGGCCGGACTCATGAGCAAATGCATGCCCACCAGCGCTCAATGGGCATAACAACAACAATCCTTTTGCCTGCCGGGCGGCCGCTTTCTTATGGTTCGACTCACTACGGCGTAAGTAACGGTCTGCAGGTTAAGGCAGGAGGGAATGAAGTATGTTATAATTTCGCCGTTAAGAATAAAGACGAATTTTTGTTCGGTGCATGTGAAGTGCCAGACTTTCCAGGGGCAATTCCTGAGCTTGAGAAGTACCTGAAACTAGGGGCGAAAGTAATCGGTGAACTTAAATTTAATGTTGAGTGCGACTCGCCGGAAATGAGAAGGATTTATGAGCTCGCTCAGGCATACGACGTTCCTGTACTTATGCACTGGCAGTTTAATATGTATAATAGAGGATACGATCGTTTTCATAAAATGTTAAAAAAATATCCCAGGGTGAATTTCATCGGCCATTCTCAAACCTTCTGGGCAAACATCGATAAAAACCATCCTGACCAGAATATATTATATCCGAAAGGTAAAGTTACCGCAGGTGGCCTGACCGACCGCTTGCTAAATGATTATCCAAACATATATGGTGATTTATCTGGGGGGTCCGGATTGAGTTCTATGACAAGAGACGAAGAACACGCCAGGGAATTCTTACAACGTCATCAGGATAAGTTATTATATGGGAGCGATTGTGACGATTCAGTTGGTATCGGAGCACCGTGCCAGGGAGCCGGGACAATCGCTGCTATCAGGCGCCTTTCATCTACAAAGACCATAGAGCGAAAGCTTCTTTACGATAATGCAAAAAAACTGTTCCGTCTATAAGCTTCTTACTTCTCTGGCGCTGACATAACTTATGGAGAAACCAGTCATACTGCCAATAATACCCGGTTTTTCGACACCGGAACCGTTTATAGTATATTTTCCACGCTCTACGCCAAGTTTGGCAGGCATTAGGAATGTTCATTCTCACATGTTTGTCATTTGGTTAGCAATTGCACTACTCTTTTTGTTTACTGGAGGTCCATCAATTGCTCAAAATAAAAAGGAGCTTTTGATCGTTACCTTTGGCAATTCTACTACTGCCTCCAGAAAAGGTATTGAAAAGGTGTACGCTGTGCGTATTCACGAGCAGCTCAAAGAAGCAGGGATTCCGAACAAAGTGATCAACTCCGGGATAGGAGGAAGCCATTCGGGTTCTGTTAAAGATAATGGTTTTACCAAGATCGAACATGGAATGGACCGTTTCGGGAAAGCTGTTTTAAGCCACCATGCCAATTGGGTTACTCTCAACTTTGGCCTCAATGACGCTTATCAGGATAATGGTATTGGTACTCCGTCACGCATACCGGTTGAAAAATACATAGAGAACCTGAATTACTTCATTACTCAGGTTAAAAAGGATAACAGCAAAGTTATCGTGCTGACTCCCAATCCTGTGGGATCCAGACTGGACCGATTCCGTTACGAACGCTTAACTGAGTACAGGAAGGCCGCGAAAACTATCGCAAAGGCCAATAAAGTATTATTTATAGATTCCTGGAAGTTATTCTACAAACATACCCGTAAGGATCCCAAAAGCATTGATTCTCTATTGCCTGATGGTACCCATCCCAACGATACAGGACACAAGCTCATTGCTGACGCAATAGTCAAAATTATCAAGAGGAGAAGTAGATAAGGTGTCTTTTGCTTAATCCCGCCCGGGCGAATTGCCGGGCGTTAGCCTCATAACTGATTACTGGTAACGGGCAACAGGTAGCTTCTCTAGGATGCCTTCACTGGGTTCGGACCATATAAATTATCAGTAACGTACGTTTTCTCTTCTGCCCTGACTGCAGCTTTCGCATCCGTATGTGTGGGCAGCCAGTTTTGACGAACTTCACATTTTTCCTGAGGAACGCCCCGAATAACAACCGCCGTTTGCGGAGCGTAAAATGTATTATTGTAAATCTCAATTAGCGTACCAGCAATGGTGGTATTGTCCTTTCTGTCGCGGCCACCGTGCATATCAAAGCAATGACTCAGCGAAATTTCTTCATGCACATTGTGTCGTGCAATATACCCGCAGCCTACCCGTCCAGTCCCTGCAAGAGAATGACGGTTTTCATTGAAGATATTATATTCGATTATAGCTGTTGAGTTATCGAGTGCTACTCCATATCCCAATCCATTATACTGGCATTTGTGTATGTGGTTATGGTGAATATGGTGATCATTACCTGCGGGCAGGTTTACGCCTGCATGTGAAAATGCCGAAATCTCACAGTTGTCTATTTCAGCTTTTGGAAATTTGACGTTTATTCCATTAGAGGTCGGAAATTTGTAGTAGTAAGTATGCCCAGGTCCTCCAGGCCCGAAAGCTCTTTTGTGATGATCCAGATATCTTTTGGGATTGGTCCTTGTAAACGGATTCCTGTGATTCTTGCATTCGGCCCCATAACTTGAATCATAAGTGGCGTGTCGAGACTATCGCTGGTTATTTGTGCACCCGGTGAGCCATTATGTCCACGGTCGCTGGCCAGTGTAACCCCTTCAGGTATTTTCAGCGTAGTTTTGTCAATATAAATGAAGGTTGTCATATCGATAATAGCATTTCCTGGTATAAACACTACCTGCCCGGGCTTCGCCTTTGACAATGAATCGATAAGCGTTTCCAGGTTCTCCGCCGTAAAATCTCCTTTTGTTAGGACTCTCTTATAGCCCTTCCCGCCGCCAATAGGGCCTTGTTCATCGGCTTTAGCTCCATAAATTTTCTTTCCTATACTTTTCCAGCTTTGCTTTTCTGCCGGGGATGAACTTGTCTCGTTTCCAGATACAGGCCTTATCGGACCCAGAACAGTCACCGCGCTTGCGGCTACGGCCGAGGTAACGAATTGTCTTCTGCTGAAATTCTTTTCCATATTTACTTTCTTTTCTGTTTTAAAGGCCATTCACTGTGAGATGTAATGCTAAATTCTGCACCTTGATTAAAGTCATAGATATACTTGCTGACTGATCCGGTTGATTCTTCTGATGATGTCTTCATGCCGCTCACAAACGAAATCGGTCCGCAATTTATACGACTGAATTCCCCTTCCCGTTTGACATCCACAATGGTATAGCTGGCATCTCTTTCTCCGGTCGTTGAAACGAATATTTGTTCACCCATCAGTGCATTTCCTTCAGGTAATTTCTGATCAACAAGGATCCAGCCTCCGCCGAAGGTTTCTTTATTCATGTTTAGCACTTTACCTCTGATCTGGCCTTCTGACTTTAGATTTAAGCCTCCGTCACTTAAGGAAGTTCCGTTTATGAGCACTGCATGGCGGGCTTGATTTACTTTTTTTCGAATATAGCCGATGGTGCCTGTCATCGAAATGGAATCTGACAATTTCATCTCTTTCGTCCCCGAATTATACATGATGTGATCGATGTCGCCATTTACGTGTTCGACCTTGAGAGCAATCTGCTCGTCATTACCAGTTGAAAGCCTTTTAACGGTTTTAATGAAGGGATTGTTCTTGTAAGGCTCGATAACCGAGACAAATGTACTATTCAGATTTTCGCCTTTATTGTGCATGAGTAGATAGCCTAATTTCTTCGGGTTGCCCGGTTTATTCTGGGGTGGATCCCCATCTGCAAGGGCAACATCATTAGACTGGGTCAATGAATACAACCTCAAATGAACATTATCCTCTGCTTTGATCGTGCGGTATCCGGACTGCGCTTGCCAATCGACCATGAATTGTCCGGGGGGACTTAAATCCTTACGGACATTATAAAGAAACGAATAACCTCTGGGGAAGTCTTTGAAACCGGTTCCTTTAGGGATGTCTTCTCCTGCATAAGTGCCTTCGTTTTGATCTTTTAAATTAAGTCCTGCTGTTGTGATTTCTCCCGGTGGCCCATGAAAACTAAATACGTGATCTTTTCCTCCTTCAACTCTAAAAAGATCGACTACATAAGCGTTATCGTCTTCTTCGGATTTAATAAGAAACATGGTCCGGTTGTAGACTTCCAGGCCAGGATAAGCCTTTTTCCCATCCAGTTCAAAAACGCCAATTCCGTCAAGCTGCTTGAATATCCTCGAATACCCGCTCCAAATCTCTTTTTGTGGCTGCTCATTAACAAGAACAGTATTATGTGAAATAGTGCTTCCAGTCCAATCGTTATTACTTGGCATTGGCGTTGCATATTCCGGGTAGCCATGGTCAGGGGCGAGCCAGTTTCCAAACGCAAAGAGGTCAAAATTTAACATGTCCGGATGGGCGTGTTTGATAGTACGGCCATAGTTACTGGTCAGCGCGATTCCCGTATTACCTTTTCCGCTTTCTAGTATCGCAAGTCCAAATCCACTCATCAGGTAGCCACCTTCCGGGCGGGGACCTGCACTTTCACCGATCGTTCTTATTTCCTCCGAGATGCGGTCAGGATCCTTAGCAAATATGTCCCTTTCAAGTCCCTCTGCCGAGCCCTTGTTGCCGCGATATGCAGCTTTTGCATATTCCGGGTTCCGGGTGTACCGATAGCCTTTGGCAATAAATTGCGGATCAATATAATTGGTTCGAAGACCTGTTGCACCTGCATCACCAATGTTTGGCAGGGCAATGCCTAAAGCAGACATGCGATAAGCAGCGATAAATGTCGTCCCGTACTGAGGGAATTCCTTCATTATGTTATGCTTTGTATAGCCTTTGTATCCCTCAAGGCGGTCGGCCAGGTCAGTTACTAGCCTTCCCCACATAAATGTATAGCCGGGCGCACCCTCTTCGGTTGTGCCGTCATGATCAAGGTTATTGATCATTTGGCCGGAAATATTCCCGCCCTCCGGTGAAAACACCCAGTCCAGCCATGCTGTTGTTTCGGGTTGCGAATCGAGTGCTAAGGCAGCCATTGCTACCGACAGCTGATGCATTCCCTGGTTTCCTTTGATTTTTTTGGATAATGCACCTTTATAAACCTCACGCAGGAGGCCGTCATCAACGTTCTTTAAAAAAAGTTGACGTGTACCTTTCTCGGAGGGTAAGCGGTATTTCTGTGACTGTTTTTTCAGGAACGAATAGAGTTCCGGATTATTAATTGTGCCACTGATTATTTTGTCGTAGTTGTCGATGAATATGCGTACCAAACTGGTTTCCCATATACTTCCGCCAATTTTACCAATTAACGTTCCGCCATCCGACCCGTACCATCCTTTCGAAGCATAGGTATTCCATTCCATCGCGGGGTATACATCAGCCAGACGGTCTAAAATGATCGCTGCTTTCCGTGCGTACAATTTGTTACCTGTATAGATGTAAGCGTCGCCTAATTCTGTCAGAGCCTTATTAATGTAATCCCAGTGCTTCCAATTGTAATAGGCTATAAATTTGTGCGATCTGCCATTTTGATCGATGTAACCAAAGCCGTCGTCAACGCCGAACTTATGCAGGGGGTCTTTTGGATCCGGGTGATCAACATTGAATAGCAGGCTTTCATCGCCTTTAGAAGCGTCAAACTGGCCGCTGGCATCAATCGCACTTTTGAAAAACTTACCGAAATCATTGGTGGGAAATACACTTTTGCAGGATGGGCATGTCAGCTTCCATGGCTTTGTTTCAAATTCGGGCTCATATGGGTAATTGCCAAACTTAAGGACATCCAGACCGCATTTTAAACAACCCAGGATTTTGGGCCCTGATGTGAGCCGGTCAAAAGTGACATCAATAGTTCGCGGCAAGTTTTGACCCTGAACCATGCCCCAGAGCTCATCATCGCTTTTAGCCGTCCAGAATGCAGCGTTACTTATAGCGCTGTTTTTAAGTTTCTTTCCCCATTCGTATTTACTACAGTTATTTTGCAGGTTATATAGCTTTTCCTCGGTATAGAAGCCGCCATGAGTGCGTTGAGCAAAACCAGCACTGGTTAGGATAGTCAGGTTGACAATTAGTAGAATCCTAAATGAAATATTAACCATGTTATTTGAATTAAAATATTAAAAATTTGTACCGATCACTGACCACTTGCATTACCGGTTGCTGAGCACTTTCAACTGATTATTACTTCCCTAAAACATAACTGTAGAGATGAGATCCGCTTACGAAAAATATCCTTCCCTGTGAAAAATCCCCTCCAGCCTTAATTGAGCCTGGGGAAGTGGCGATCAATTTCATTTCATAATTTTTTGGCATAATCTGAACTATTGCTCCATTTGCAAAAAGGATATAAATTTCCCCCTCAGGGTCCTCTACGAAAATTCTGGGACTTTGTTCAGCAGTCGTTGGTCCGAATTTTTCTGACACATTTTGCTGGTGGACAAGTAATTTCTTCACGGGGTCAAACACAAAGAATGTTTTTTTATCGACGATGCCATAAACTAAGCCCCCGCGAGCAACTCTCAGGTCACTGTACTCCTGTACTTCAGGAAAAAGTGCCTTTTGCCATTCAATTTTCTTTGAAGCCATGTCCATGAGATATATAACTGCTTCGCTGGCTTTTTTCTCCCCCCCGGTGCCTGGTGCTGTGGTTGTGCCTCCAAGAATCTTATAATTGGCTAATGGGGCCAGACTCATGCTTGACTGGTGCTGCACAACTTCGTGATCTTTAAGAAGTATCTTTTTTCCGGTTTGATTATCCCAGAACAACAATCCGCCACCCGTCGCTCCGTACTCCGGACTTCCTCCCATGATGATCGTTTTTCCATCTGGATAGGCAAGTACCCTAAAAGGGCGGATTATGTCGGGTAATACAGTGGTAAGATGCAGGGGATTTGACTTCTTGTTGTCTTTTACTGTCGCGACCCAGGCCCGGGAGGGATCCCATTCAATAAGATGGCCGCCGCTGTAAACCCCAAAGTAGACTTTACCGTTTTGCATAGCCAGAGCATTAAATTGGCCCAAGGCCCCGCGGTTCACCCATTTGTCTGTCTTCAGGTCGTAATTAAAGAATCTCATGGGGAATGCTGTTCCGCCGGCAATTGTACCGTCAGGCGCTGCACCAATACCCATAACAATTGCACCATCGCTAGTGTAATCGAAGGAAACTATGTTTTCTTTGTTTGTTTTCGGATTTACGGTGACAAGAATGCGGTTAACCAAATCAAGGTTTTTAAGAATTGTTCCGTCAGGAAAATTTCTATGAAATAGTCCCTGACTGCCTGTATTTATTGGTTTTATTCTGCGTTTTGTATACAAGCCAATTTTTTTACCCTCTCCATTATAAAGCTCATACCATTCGTTATCTACGTTTCCTGTAGTCTGCCCATATACTTTGCCGTTGAGATCGCGATACACCATTGCCTGGCCCAGCTTCCTTTCATTTTGAGGAAGGATCGGTTTTGCTTTTCCGGTATTCGGATCAAAAGCGAAAATCTGAGTACTCGCGTTTCCTAACCCAAAGTAGATCCATCCCGAATCATCAGCAGCAATCGCCCGCTGATATTGTCGCCAGTTCTCTTTGTTTACATACCCATAGTCCCTTAGTTCCCTTGATTTAGGATCAAACGAGACTATCCCGCTGTTCGGATAAGTTACTGCCCATATTTTCCCGTTATCATCTTCGGTCATGGACATGGCCATTTGGGGCATAGTGCCTTTCGTAAAAGTGAATGACCTTTTGACAGGATCAAACTCTGTAAAGTGATCTTTAAAAAGCGTGTAAAATTTATTGTCGGCTGATAATATTGAGGAGTAGGGAGTATCTTGTTTTGGATCGAATTGGATAGGAAATTGTTCGCTCTTACCCGTCAGCGCATCGATCATTAAAAGGGCGTATCCTCCGCGGTGATCAAAAAGCCATACTAGAACCACATTTCTTCCATCGCCGTCTATTGTTGACACCACGCCGCGATGATTGCTGATCGGTGAGGCAACACCATGATCAAAAAAACCTCCGCCCAGATCTTTTGTGACTGTTTCAACCGTAAATCCTGAACTGTCCGGCAGAGGTATTACCTGAACGGGTTTTTGCGCATAGGTGCTAAGAAATATGACGCTGTTAAGGATCGATAAAAGAAAGAATTTCAATATCATTGTCTTTATGGGTACGTACCCATAAATATAAAATTTTTTAAGTATATATGTGTTTATATTTTATAAACCGAATAAATAAGAACGATATTCCGAAGTTGATTTTAGATAACCGTTAAACAAAATGCCCTTGGATTCTTAATTATTCTATAACGTTATCATGATGATTACCAGAATGTTGATATTTCTAATCCTCCTCTTAGCAGGCAATTTGGTCGGACGGGCGCAATCGAAATCCCTATTGGCTGGGAGCAATACTAAAATTTCGGAGCTGAAAGTTTCAGTTGAACCCTTGGTTAAGATGACTCTCGAAGAAGTCAAGGCTAATGTACCGATGGCCTCCGGGCTGCATTTTATAGGCTGTCCGAACTGTCATGGCGGAGCACAGGACATGGGTGTACTTAATTGGGAACCGTCCCTGGGATCACATGTTAAGTGCAAATATTGCAGTATGATATTTCCAAACGAGAAGTTTCCCTATACTGGTGAAACGCTTATTGTAGCACCCAGTGGGGCGAAGCATATTTATCGTTATCATGAAAATAAGGAGGGAATAAAATACCATTTCGAAGCGCATGCCTGGTACGAACGATGGAAATGGATCCAGGTGATGGCAACCTCACTGTCGCAACTTTGGAAGGAGACAAAAGATCAAGCGTATGGTGACCGAGCAGCAACTATTTTGGGAAGATTTGCCCAGGTGTTCCCTGATTACGCGATACGCTATGACTACCCCAATGCACCGGTAAGGTTTTTTCCGGCCGATCAGAAGTGGCCGTATGAGGGTTTGACCGCTTACAGAGGTGCAAAATGGTATTGGTGGGGTTATGGCGATATCCCGGCTGATATGGCACGGGCATATGCAAATCTTCAAGAAGGATACGACTGGAAAAGGATGGATAAAATAATAGGAATAGAAACGAACATAAAAGTGGAGAATGATTTGCTGCTAAAGGGTTATGAATTTACCGCTGCGAATCCCGAAACTTATTCTAATATGTCGCCGGGTACTTATCGCGATATGGTGATAGTTGGCCGAATTCTGAATAAACCTGAATTAGTCCACGAGGGCGTAAAACGCTTCCGCGAGTTCTTAAAACTGGGATTTTTTGCGGATGGCTGGTGGAAGGAGGGTACCGTTTCCTACCACGATCAGACCATAGGATCGTTAAGAGGTGTTGCACTTGCCGCTCAGGGGTATTCTGACCCGCGAAGCTGGAAAGGAGAGCGGTTCGAGAACCTAGATTTAAATAAAGACATGCCCTTTTTTAATAAAGCTTTGGCCGTAAGCCAGCAAGCAGTTCTGCCAAATGGCCGGAAAATTCCTATTAATGATACATGGGCTTACAGAAACGGCACCCCTAAGCCAACGAGCAAATCCGTTTCACGCTTGTGGGAATCTCTGGGAAACGCTGCACTTGGCGTCGGGGAGGGTGAGCACCAGACCATGTTAAATGTAAACTGGAGTGGTAATTATGGTCATTCGCATTATGACAATGCCTCGATTATTTTATTTGCAAAAGGCGGAGAATTACTTTCTGATATCGGATACACACACGGCAAATACCGTGGTTGGACAATCCATACTGCTTCCCATAATACTGTTGTAATTGATCAAAAAGCACAGGACGCCGGAACACTAACAAAGCCAGTGACTGGGAATCTTCTTTTTTATGACGATAGTAATCCACACGTGAAAGTGGTAGATGTAGATGCATCAGCAGCTTACTTCCAGGCTAAAACCTACAGGCGTCGGCTTGTCCTGGTCCATGCAGGACCGGGCCGGGATTATATCTTCGATCAGTTTGATGTTAAAGGAGGAGAGACACACGATTGGTTTTTGCACGGAATGTGTGAAGAGGACGGCATATTGACTACCAGCATTCCATTACACAAGAACATCACTAGCCTTGTTCCGGATTGGGGTGGAAGCGCAAAGCCAAAAAATCAGTATGAAAGCGACCTGGAAGGCAAAAAGATCCATGCCTATTCTTATATGAAAGACATTAAAGGCAACACAGCTAATAGTTCCTGGACCGCGACATGGAAATATCAAAATTCAGGACTTCGCACGCATAATATTTCTCAACCAGGTGTTGAAGTCTTCAGTTTTAAATCGCCTAGCATAAGAAGGGCAGGTGAAGATGACAACCAGCTTGATAGCTATATGGACAACGGCATTCTACAGAGAAACAGGGGCGGTACTTCCTCATTCGTTGCAGTACACGAACCGTTCGACAATAATCCATGGATCAAATCGGTAACAAGTGAGGGAGATATCTATACGATCAAATACGAGTTTGAGGGCCGTCAGATAGAAGACAGGATCAGTTTGAAGAGTGATAAAGTCAGCTTAAATTCATCAGCGGGCTGGGAATATAGCTCGGGTACACAACGTTCTGGGAAGATCATATCTTATATCCGGGAGGGAGGGATCTTTAAATTACAGCTAGACGGGCAGTTTAAGAAGGTAAATTTTGTGCGGCTCGACATACCTGCGGGTGGGACAAGATATTATCGGGTTAAGTCAGTCACCGGAAATTGGGTAGAACTTCAAGACGATCCGGGCTTCACCCTCGACGATCAGGGGAAATTGAAGTTTTTCACGTTCCCTCATGAGGAGTTCGCCGGACCTTTTCTATATACAGTTTTTGAAAATGCTAATTAGGCTATTAACTGACAAAATAAAAAGGAATCCGAAGCTATTTTAAATAGATTTGAAATTAGAAAATAAATAGCTACTTTCGGGTACGTAACCGCATAAGGTAGCTATTCAATTTTGAAGACATTATTAATCAAAAAAGCTGTTTATATATCCCGGAATGAAAATTAAATCATATTGCAAATTTGCTATTTTATTGTTACCACTTGTTATTAAAGCAGGCGAGAGTTCGGCTCAGCGCTATCCCGGGCCTTTAAGTCCGGAAGAGTCTTTGAAGAAACTTAATGTTGTGCCCGGATTTTTTGCACAAATTTATGCGGCAGAGCCATTTGTATTGGATCCGGTTGCACTTGAGTTCGATGACCAGGGGAATGCCTATGTGGTTGAGATGCCGGATTATCCTTATGAAGTGGAACCTGGCAAAGGACATGGACGGATTAAAATGCTGTCAGATACGAACGGAGACGGTCGCATTGATAAAGCCACGATATTCGCAGAAAATGTTACGGAGGCTACGAGCATCCTGCCATGGAAAGGGGGGTTGATTGTTACAGCAGCGCCCAATATTCTTTACCTTAAGGATACCAATGGAGACGGAAAATCCGACACCTCGGAGATTTTATTCTCCGGGTTCTTTCAGAATAATTCTGAGGCACAGGTTACAAGTCTCCGATTTGGGATCGATAACTGGATCTATGCTAATAATCGCGGGCAGAGTGGAAAGGTTACTTTTAGTAAAACTCCTGGCGCAGCGCCAGTAGAAGTCCGCGGTGCAGATTTTCGATTCAGGCTTGACCGGAATCTGTTTGAGCTCGAAACCGGACCGGGTCAGTTCGGTCAAGCTATCGACGATTGGGGGCACCGCTTTTTCACTGAAAATTCTATTCACCTGCAACAGGCGGTAATACCCTGGAGATATACTCACCGGCATGCTTTCATGCCAACTTCCAAATTCAATGTGAGTATTAGCGACCATGAGGAAATAATGTTCCAGGAAACAGCACCTCCTTACTGGAGAGCTGAACGTACAAATCAGCGTAATAAAATGTACAAGGAAAATAATATGAATCGTGTTGAGTATGCAGAAGATCGGTTTACGGGAGCTTCTGGCGGTACTATATATAATGGCGATGCATATTCAAAAGAATTTTATGGAAACGTGTTTACCACCGAAGTGGCGGGTAACCTGGTCCATAGAGATATTCTAAGTCCTGATCCCAAAAGCCCGGTACTGGTAGCTAAGCGGGCTGACAAAGAGCAAGAAAGAGAATTTATTTATTCTACCGATCCCTGGTTCCGCCCGGTGATTTCTTCCGTAGGTCCAGATGGTTATTTGTATATACTGGATTATTACAGGCAGCATATTGAAACACCAGTTTCTATTCCTGATGAGCTTAAAGCTGACATGGATTTTATGGCCGGTAGCGATAAAGGCAGAATTTACAGAATTGTTCCTCAGGGGGCTACCTACAAAAATACTACAGTTAACTTGAAAGGAATATCAAGTGCAAAACTGGTCGAAATACTGGGGAGAAATAATGGCTGGTGGCGTGCTGCGGCTCAGCGCCTCTTGCTCGAGCGACAGGATAAATCTGTTGTTCCTGTTGTGAAAGCATTCCTGAATAACAGCAAAGACCCGCGAGCCCGGCTTCATGCTTTATATGTTCTGGAGGGATTAAATTCACTCGATGCTGGCATAGTGAAAAAGGCGTTAGATGATATTGCACCAGGTGTCCGTGAAAACGCTTTGATGCTTGCAGAAAAATTCCCCGAGACTCTGCCATTGATTTTAGAGAAAATTAAGGACCCTGAAAAACGGGTTGCCCTGCAGGCTACGCTGAGTGCCGGTAATTTTAATAATAGCGACGTTGTATCAGCATTAGCTAACGTAGTAGACAAGTTTGGAGAAGATTCCTGGTTTAGAAATGCTGTATTAAGTTCTGAGCCCGGCTCCTCTGATGAAATATTAAAAGTTTTAAGTCAGCGAGCCTCATTTGTGCAAAAGGAGAGCGGTTGGAGAACATCTTTTCTTCAGGATTTGTCAAATATAATCGGTTCCCGGAATAATAAAGCTCAGATGGCATCGTATTTAGATGTAATCTCTCAGCCCATACTAAGCAATGAAAAGGTGCAAATGACCATACTTAAAGGTCTGAAAATTGGGTTGAGCAAGAACCAGGAATCGGATGAGATGCTGAAACAGGTGCTTAGTCAAATAAGTCCGGATACTGCACAGGGTGCAAAAGAAGGCCTTGTGGCTTTGAGAAAAATGTATAAATAAACGACGATCTATGAAAACAGATAAACATAAATATTCCCGGCGCGAGTTTATTGGAAAGTATTTTTACGCAAGCTCGGTACTGCTAGGGGGCGGCGTCTTATTAGGATGCACTTCATTAAGATCAGTCGCAAACGACTTGCCGGAATCAACTGCCGCCAGTTCATCAAAAACTGACCAGGATACAACAAAAGCTCGACAGGCTCCAGCACCTCAGCAAAAGCTCGAAGCTCAGCAGAAAAATCCCTGCGATGACCTAACAGGTGTAAGCTTAGAGGAAATTGAAAAGCGGAAGAAGTTGGCTTATGTGACTAAGACCCCAATCCCTGATAGTCATTGCAGTAATTGTACGCTATATATCCCACCTGCAAAAGATAAGCCTTGCGGCGGATGCATGTTGTTTAAAGGACCTGTGCGCCCGGAAGCTTATTGTGCTTATTGGGCTCCAATCAGCAGTTAGAATTTAGAAACTGAACCTAAAATGAAAGTTTTCATTTACATAGGGATTTTACTTGCAAGTTTTTCAGCGGCCGCGCAGCCGAATGCCGGGCCGGTAAGCAAGGTGCAGTATATTGGAGCAAGTATTACCAAAGGACACCCTGCCGCGGTTATAGTTGATAATGTTCCTTTAGTCCACACAAAGCAGTTTTTACCCGTAGACAAAAACGGATCAATTGTTGGTAAAAACAACCCTGTCGTGCAAATCGACCAGATATTCAGAAATATCTCAAATATTCTTAAAGAATCCGGCTCTAAGCCCGATGACATTATAAAGCTAAATATCTATGTAACTGAAACGGAAATTATGCGCCAGGTGCAAACTTTGATCAGCAGAAAATTTAAGGCAGGCAAAGCTCCTTCGCTTGCTTTCGCTATAGGCAAACTTTCTAAGCCCGAAGCCTTGGTAGCTATCGATGCGATAGCTGTTTCAAATATCATAAATGATCGTGTAAATCTTTCGCGCTCAAAATCCGGCCTGGAGGCATCATCCGCCGTTCTTCCGCCGGGACCTGTAGTTTATATCTCCGGTCAGGCAGCCAATGGCGAACTGGCTGAAGCTACCCGGGGAACCCTCAAACAACTTGGTGAAACATTGAAATCACTGGGCCTGTCCAAAAAAGACGTGGTCCAGATTAAAACGTTCCTTACTCCAATGTCCTCTTTAAATGTTGTTCGAAAGGAATTTAGTGATTATTTTAAAGATGAGATTATGCCGCCTCTTGTGTTTGTTGAGTGGGTGAGTGCCAATCCCGTGGTTGAAATTGAATTAATTGCTGCATCGCCTTTCAGAGGGGAGAAAAATCAGATTGAGTATATTACTCCTCCGGGGATGATGCCTTCGCCGGTTTACAGTAAAGTTGCAAAACTCAATTTCGGGAAAAAAGTTTATCTATCGGGGATCTACGGATTAAATTCTGGTAATCCTGACTCTGAAGTTAACAGTGTTTTCGAATCAATGGCCGATGTTTTAAAGTCAAGCGGATCTTCGTTTAACCATTTGCTGAAGGCGACTTACTATGTCGCCAGCGATCAATTCAGCAAAAGTCTTACAGACCTAAGACCCAAATACTACGATCCGAAACGCCCGCCCGCAGCTTCTAAAGCAATGCTGAAAGAAGTCGGTCTAAATGGACCAGGGATTTCAATTGACATGATAGGAACTGTAAAGGAATAATTCAGAATCAGCGTTCCCGAATTTGGTTTTCTTATCAACATCTATTGTATATAAGAAAATTATTGCTATTTTCGGGTACGTAAACGGTGGAAAAAATTTTAGCCCGATGGGGGAGACTTCACTGCCTGAGTTTGGGAAGAGAAGTGCCTGTTTAAAATATTGCTAACAAGCCCATGTGATGAAATGGGTGATTTATACGGATCTTAAATTTACTCAGATGAAAAATAAAAAGGCAGATGCGTCAAGACGGAAGTTTGTTAAGCAAAGTTCCATAGCCGGAATGGCTACAATCATTGGCTTAGGCGTAACACCATCGCTGATAGCAGGGAATATAAATAAAGCTTCTTTGCCTGCCATCATAGGTGGAAGTTCAGCCTGGGATCCGGTTAAATGGGTTAAATGGCCGATTTGGATACCGGAGACCGATGAGCCCCGTGTGCTTGAAACTCTGCGAAGCGGCGTTTGGTCGCGCAATAAAGTTGTCGACGAATTCGAAGCTGCCTGGTCTAAGACTCTGGGTGTAAAGCGTACCCTTGCAGTAACGAACGGAACAAACGCCTTGATCGTAGCCCTCAATCAATTTGATATTAAGGGCGGAGATGAAGTCCTTGTTCCTCCATATACCTTTATATCTACCGTACAGGCCATTCTTGCGAATGGTGCTATGCCTGTTTTTGTCGATGTTGATCCCGAAACTTTCCAGATAGATCCCTCAAAAATTGAAGCAAAAATTACTTCTCGCACCAAAGCGATATTACCAGTTCATATACTGGGCCTGCCTGCAGACATGGTAAGAATTATGGCAATTGCTAAAAAGCATAATCTAGTAGTTGTCGAAGATGCATGTCAGGCACCTCTGGCAGAGATTAATAAACAGCAAGTGGGTACAATAGGACATGCAGGATGCTTCAGTTTTCAGAATTCCAAGAATATCGCGATCGGGGAAGGGGGAGCTATTGTCAGCAATGATGTCGAGTTTATGGACCGCTGCGTATCGTATCAAAACCTTGGCTTGCCTTACGGCAGCGCCGTCGGTACTTTTACAACAGGGAGTATCAGGCTCGGCACAAAGGTGCGTTTTACTGAATACCAGGCCGCTATTGGTCTGGCACAGTTGAAGAGGCTCGAAGCACAAACCGTGACCAGAAATGAAAATGCCGCTTATCTCAAATCGAAAATCGAAAAAATACCGGGCATTGTTCCGTATAGACTTTATGATAATGTAACTAGGGCGGCATTCCATTTATTTCCATTCAGGTATAAGAAAGAGGGCTTCAAGGATTTGCCCCGGGCAGAATTCTTAACGGCTCTGCGTGCTGAGGGAGTTCCGTGCTCGAGTGGATATACCACATTAAATACCCAGGAATTTCTTAAAAGCGCATTTGAATCAAAGAATTTTAAGAAGATTTACCCAAAAGAGATGCTGGACTACTCAAGCTATATGGAGCGCAATCAATGTCCAAAAAACGACCAGCTGTGTTCTGAAGCAGTTTGGTTCACACAGAACATACTATTGGGAAGCAGGGATGACATGGACGCTATTGCTTATGCAATTGAAAAAATTCACAAAAATGCGGGGGCGATTAAAACATCAATGAAAAAGTAATCCAGAGTGAAAGCAGATGCGCTTTCTGCATCAAAATACAAATTTTAATACCAAAAGAGTTTATGGATAATATGGACGGGTTAGATCAAATAACAGATTTGCTTTCACCTTCAAAACTTCAGAATAGTTTAAGAGCAAAAACGTATAATTCCGGATTCCCGGAAGCACATGATACATACAATGCACTTTCGTCGGCCAGTGATGGCAAAATCTATTATGTACTGTCGTCTGATCGTATCGAAGTCGGGGGAAAAATGTATGTTTATGATCCGGAAAGTGACAAAACAGATTTTTTAGGAGATTTGACAGAAATTTGTGGTGAGAAAGACCAAAACTTTATACCTCAGGGAAAAAGCCACACCAGATTTTATGAACGTGATGGTAAACTATATTTTGCAACACATGTAGGTTACTATGAGTTGATTGATGGCATGGACCGCCTGCCGGTTAATCCGCCAACAGGCTATGGGTTGTACCCGGGAGGGCATATCTTATCATACGATCTGGAAACCAAGAAATTTGAGGACCTAGCTCTCCTTCCAGACGGAGAAGGTATGGTCTCGATGACTATGGACTGCGACAGGGCCCATATTTATGGCATTAGTTGGCCTACAGGAAACTTTATTCATTATGACGTACAGGAAAATGTACTGCTCACACTCGGTAGGATTTCCGGAAATGGAGAAGCAGGTACTCCGGGAGAAGACTTTCGTTCGCTTTGCCGCTCACTTCTCGTCGACCCCAGAGATGGTATGCTTTACTACTCTACAGCGGAAGGCGATATTTTCCAATACAACAGAGAAACTCATAGCATAATAAAATATGAGGAAGCCAACCTAAGGTTGGATTATTTCGGAAAATACGATCCGACATTACCGGGCAGTATGGGCTACAATTGGAGAAAGATATTATGGTATAAGCCCGAACATGCGGCTTACGGCGTTCATGGCAATTCAGGTTACCTCTTTCGATTTGAGCCGGGTAAATCAGCGTTGGAAATTGTACAGAGAATTACGTCCGAATTATCCAGAAGGAGCGGTTTATTTGATCAATTCAGTTACGGATATCTGGGATTTCAACTTGGGCCGGATGGAGAAACGATTTATTATCTTACAGGTGGACCAATCTATGTCGATGGAAAGCGCGTTAATGGTGTAGAAACAATAGCAAAGGGGGCGGCCAGAGGACTGGAAAATCTGCATTTGATAACTTATAACATACCAAAGCGGGAATATAAGGATCACGGAGCAATTTTTTATGACAATGGAGAGAGGCCTCTTTATGTAAATTCAATTGCTGTAGGATCAGATGGTTCAATTTATTCGCTCGCGAGAATTTCTGAGAATGGTCATACGCGAACCGATCTAATAAAAATAGAGAACCCCTTGCTGAAAAATCTAATTTGAGCTTAAAATAAGCCTGCAAATTTTGGTTTATTTTCATTATTGAATATTTTTTTTGTTATATTCGGTTACGTAAACAATAAGCTCCACGAATTAATGTGAAACGCATTAAATAACGTAATGAGAAGTACATTGTTAACATTCTTACAGCCAATATCGATATACGTTTTTTAATGTTTACGCCGTAAGGCATCATAGTCAACCGTTATTATAAATACTCTTGAATGGACTAAATTTATTATAAAATACGGGCACGTACCCGTATTATTTCTGACTCTCTATTAATCTGGATTTTAATTTAAAACTATGCTGAAAATTTACACAATGATTTCCAAAAAAAAGAGGATTCTTCCTTCACTTGCAGGGATTGGGATGCTCATTATCCTCTTGTTGAGCTTTAACGGCCAGGCCAGAGCTCAGGGATTAAAAACGGTTACCGGGAGGGTAACTGATGCCGGCGAACCTTTGCCCGGGGCAACAATTAAAGTAAAAGGAACTTCGCGGGGCACTACAACGACGCAGAATGGAACGTTTACCATTCAGGCAGGAAACAATGAAACGCTGCAAATCGGTTTTTTAGGAATGAAAACGCAGGAGATAGTCGTAGGTAACCGGACAACCATTAATGTTGCACTCGAAGTTGAAACTTCATCGCTAAGTGAAGTTGTTGTTGTGGGTTATGGTACTGTTGCCAAGAAGGATCTGACAGGCGCAGTTGGTGTCGCTCCGGTTGAAGATATGCTTAAAGCTCCGGTTGGAACTTTTGCTGAGGCCCTCGCAGGGCGAGTGGCAGGAGTTAAGGTAAATGCAGAAGATGGTCAGCCTGGCGGAGGTATTAATATTGTCATCCGTGGGGCAGGCTCACTGACTCAAAGTACAGCACCTTTGTATGTCATTAACGGTTTTCCGGTTGAGAATTTGGATCCTGCAACGATTAATCCTGAAGAAATCGAGTCGTTAACTATCCTTAAAGACGCATCTTCAACTGCAATTTATGGATCAAGAGGCTCCAATGGTGTTATTGTGATTCAAACCAAAAGGGGTAAAACGGGAAAACCACAAGTTAATTTTTCAACGGCGTATGGTATACAAACAACCCCAAAACCGATGGAATTGATGAGTCCTTATGAGTTCATAAAATATCAGTCAGAATTAAATCCGTTATCGCCCACAACTACCGCATTCTTTGCCGGAGGTAAAACTTTGGAAGATTACCGGAATGCTGAAGGAGTTAATTTTCAGGATTATGTTTTAAGAGAGGGTTCTACTCAGAATTACAATTTGGCAGTGAGAGGGGGTACTGAGCAAACTAAATATTCGATTTCAGGGTCCCTTTTTGACCAGGTGGGTTCAATTATCAACACCGGTTATAATCGCTATTCAGGTAGGGTTGACCTCCAGCAACAGATCAGCAACAAAATTAAAGCTGATATTACAGCAAATTATAACGGCATTAAAAAATATGGACAACAGGTAAATGAGGGAGCGTTGACTTCGGGTAATCCAACCGCGTTTGCGCTGTCAAGAGCGTGGTTATACCGGCCTATTTCCCCGAACCCTGCCGATGACCTGCTGGCAGACGCTGTAGATGACGAAGCAATGAATGCTTCGGATTTTCGTGTCAATCCATTCATAGATCTTGAAAATCAGCATTCTTATGATATTTCAAATCTTGTTGATGCCGTAGGATCAATAAACTATGAGATCACGAAGGATTTGATATTTACGACAAAAGGTGGTATCCGGCATAATAAAGTGATTTTAGAACGTTTTTATAATTCGAAAACCGCTCAAGGTGGGCCCAGCCCCAATAATGTTAACGGCGTTAATGGAAGTATTAATAATGTGTTTTCGAACCAGTTTTCGAATACCAATCTGCTGAATTACAAGAAAACATTCAATAGTGACCATAATTTTTCTGCACTGGCACTTTTTGAGATCAATAAAACTGAAACATCAGCAAAAGGTTACAGCGGACGTCTATTACCGAATGAGAACCTTGGAATGGATGGGCTTGAAGAAGGATTGTCTTATAATCCAATAGCAAATTCGAGTCGTAATACAATGGCATCATATGCGGGCCGACTTGAATACAATTATAAATCTAAATATATTCTAAGCGGTTCGTTCCGGGCAGACGGTTCGTCAAAATTCACTAACCACTGGGGCTATTTTCCAAGTGGGGGTATTGCCTGGAATATGCATAGCGAGAGTTTCTTTCAAAAGACACTTCCGTTTATATCAACCTCTAAACTGCGTGCAAGTTACGGAAGCTCGGGTAACAACAGGGTTGGCGACTTTGACACTTATGCGCGTTTACAGCAGAGCCTGGATGGTTATTCATTTAATAACTCAACCCCCACAGGCGCAGTTTATATTTCCGCGGTTGGAAACCCAGATCTTGCTTGGGAGAAAGTTAATACTATTGACTTTGGTTATGAATTGGGTCTCTTGAAAGACCGAATTTTTTTGGAAGTAGGAGTTTACCGTAAGGAAACCGAAGACTTACTTCTAAACGCTATACTTCCTCCATCTACTGGATTTTCAAGTGCAACCAAAAACATAGGAAAATTAAGAAATGATGGACTGGAATTTTCTTTGAACACCGTTAATCTCACATCAAGAGATTTTAGCTGGGAGAGTAATTTTAATATCAGCTTCAATAAGAATATGGTTATGGAGCTAACCCGTGGTCAGCAGAGCCTGCGCACGCCTGCCGCTTATGTATCACAATTCAACAAAGACCTGTACTATGCTGAGATAGGAAAACCAGCAGGTATGATGGTCGGTTTTATTTGGGAAGGCAACTATCAGTATGAGGATTTCGACAATCCATCTCCCGGAATTTATGTTCTAAAGCCAAACGTTCCGGCCAACGGCGCTGTAAGGACGACTATACAACCCGGAGATATCAAATACAAGGACATAAACGGTGATGGTACGATGACTGACGCCGATTTAACTTTCATTGGTCGCGGACAGCCCATACACGTGGGTGGTTTTTCTAATAATTTTACTTACAAGGGCCTAAGTTTGAATACTTTTTTCCAATGGTCTTACGGCAATGATATTTACAATGCAAACCGATTACTTTTGGAAGGGAATAGCAACGGATTTGCTAACATCAATCAGTTTGCCAGTTATTCAAACCGATGGTCTCCCACTAATCCAACCAATGTGAACTACCGAACACGCGGACAGGGTCCGATAGGTTTCCATTCGTCAAGAGTGGTGGAGGATGGCTCGTTCTTACGTCTAAAGACCGTAGCATTGAGTTATAATATACCAGCAAATCTTATTAAGAAGGCTTATTTGAGCAGCTTGAACGTGAATGTTTCTGCACAAAACCTCGTTACATGGACGAATTACTCCGGTATGGATCCCGAAGTTTCGACACGCAACAATACGTTGTCTCCGGGTTATGATTATTCCTCATATCCGAAGTCACCAACAATCGCCTTTGGAATAAAAGCTGGATTTTAAGTACCAATATTCAAGAAAATGAAAATAAGATATTATATAATCGCAATACTTTTCTTCTGCAGCCTCGGCTCTTGTAAGAAATTTCTGGCAACAGAACCTACGGATTTTCTAAATCCCGACAATTATTATGAAACAGAAGCCCAGTTGCAGTTTGCAAGGGCCGGTGCATATCATCACCTCGGTGCCGGGGGCTTGCATGGAACATATGCCAATTATCTCCTTGCCTGGCATGGTGATGAAGGCTATATGAACAGAGCAACTTTGACATCCGGACCATGGAACTACTTTTATTCGAGCGCAGATCAGTATAATGCGGGTCTATGGTCAAATCTTTGGGCAGGAATTAACCGCACGAATGTTGTTTTGGAGAATGTGGATAAGAATCCTAAAATACCGAAAGAAAAACGTGACGTCATCCGAGGAGAAATGCTCTTTTTGAGAGGCTACTATTATTCCATACTGGTACGTTATTATGGAGGTGTACCATTGAAACTTAAACCTACAAGTTCCGTAATCGATGTAGATTTACCCAGATCCACGGATAAAGAAGTGTATGCCCAGATTCTTAAAGATATGGAGGCGGCAGAGGCACTTGTCCCTGGAATTAAGACACTTGGTTTTGGTGGTGCTATTAGTAAGTCAGCAGTAAGAGGTATGCTTGCCCGTGTAAATTTACATATGGCCGGAGAACCGTTAAAAGATAAAACGAGATATGCTGAAGCCAGTAAATGGGCTAAGAAGGTTATCGATGATGCCGAAGCCGGGCATGCTTTGAATCCGAGTTACCCCCAGATATTTATGAATCTGGCTGGCGATAAATATGATATTAAAGAAAGTATCTGGGAGGTTGAATTCTTTGGCAACCGTACTGACCAGTATGTTGAAACGGGTAATATAGGCTGGATTAATGGCCCGGCGTCAGTAGTTTCATCTGCAACGGGGCGTGCAGATTCGTACATGTCCATTACTTCTAAATTATATAATTCATTTGAGCCGGGCGATAACCGTAAGTGGTTCAGCATAGCGCATTTTACCTATTTAGCCACAGGACCAAATGGGAGTAAGACACTCAATGCTCTGCCGGTTAATGAGAATGCAAAAAATTTGCTTCGGCCAGCCAAGTGGAGACGTGAATATGAAACCCTTCTTCCTAAGAGTCCTACAACCACGCCTCAAAATATGGTTTTGCTCCGATATGCTGATATATTGCTGATGTATGCGGAAGCTGAAAACGAGCTAAAAAACGGTCCAACGGCTGAAGCTATTGAATATGTTAACCAGGTGAGAAGACGAGCATGGTCTAAAGGTGTAAAAAACATTACCATTACCAATGGTGGGTCAGGATATACCACAGTGCCTACAGTTACGTTCTCAGGCAATGGCGGAGCCACTGCCACAGCTACCATTTCAGGCGGCCGCGTAACTGCAATAACCCTGGACCGTGACGATGCGGGGATAACTTTTGATAAGGAAGGAATTTATACTTCCGTACCCACAATCACAATTTCTGGTGGCGGAGGTTCTGGTGCAACAGCTTCAGCAACGATCTATGGAGCAAACGAAGGAAATCTTCCATCAGCTCAAACTGCTTCTAAATCAGCGTTCCTTGCTGCAATTCAGGACGAAAGGTTGAGGGAGCTGAACTTTGAGAACTTAAGAAAAGGAGATTTGCTCCGCTGGGGTATATTTCTTCAAGTTAATCAGGATATGGGAAACAAACTGCAGCAGGATAGTCCAGGTCAGTTCTTTGTTAAGTACTATTCAAACGTAACCTCAAGAGATTTACTAATGCCGATACCTGCGAATGAGGTCTCAGCGAATATTGCAATGGTCCAAAACCCGGGTTGGTAATTAAACTTATACAGAAAATTATGAAATTAAGATATTACAGTATACTATTCGCAGGGCTCCTGTTTGGATCTTGCGATAAGCCCGAACTTGAAGCAGAGGTGCCGGCATTTGATGCTACCACGGCGACTGCAACGGTGAAAGCCGGCGTGCCGGTAAAATTTGATATAAAGGGCGGTGATGCTCAAACGATTTCTTTTTATTCGGGCGAATTATTGAAAGAGTATTCTTCAAAGGGAGGTCGTGTAGTTGATATAAATGGAGCCGGAGCTACCATGACTTTTACCAGCAGTGTTCAATTGGGCACCCAAACTAACCAATTATCCATAATGGCATCATCGAACTTTAACGGCGACTATAGCAGTCTGGCAAAAGTGAAGGCAGCAACTTGGGTGGATATAACGAACAGATTTGCACTAGGTACCGGAACGGCATTCCTCGCATCGGGTGTTAAAGATATCTCGGATTTGATTGTTGCGGGAAAGCCGCTCTATATCGCCTTCCGTTATATTACAAAGCCTCAGGCTACAAATGGTATAAACCGTCAGTGGTTCATACAGACTTTTGCCATTAATAGTAAAAAACTGCTGGACAATACTCTTCCCCTGCCTATCGTTGACCAAGCCAAAGTAGGGTTTATTATTGTGGATGACAATAAGGATAAAGCGCCTGCACTGTCATCGGTTACATCTACAAGATTAACATTGCAGGGGAATACCTATCTCCATGCGGGACTTCCACAGTTCGATCCTAATAATCCCATCTTTAACAAAGACAATCCGATCTATAATCCAAGGGAAGCTGCCTACCAGCCCTCTGCAGTATATAAGCCATTTGTGGCTTTTGATCCGGCAAGCCCGTTTAATGATCCCGCAGGTGAACACTGGGCGGTTAGTAAAGGGATTACCGCAGATAAAGTTGACTTAGGGCCGGACTGGTCGACACCTATCAGAGGTATTACTAATCCTGTGTTAACGGAATATTCATATACTTATACCAAACCAGGAACTTACAAGGCGGTTTTTGTAGCTGCTAACACTACAGTTGATGGTCAAAAAGAGGTTGTAAAGGAAATAACTATTACCGTAACGCCTTAACGTTTTCAATTGCTAGAAGAGGATTAATTCATAGCATGGATTAATCCTCTTATTAATGTTATATAGGAAGGCGAGTGGTTTAGTTCCAAATTTCCTTAATGGTTTAACAACAAGATTAATATGGCTCTAATTTTCAAATCACTCCTGATATCTTTACTTGGCTTAAGCTTCTTTTGGACACTACCGCTGGTATCTGATACTGATAAGAGGACTACTGAAAGGAGTGATAATACGGTTAATAGAAGCATTACTGGTTCCAGACCAAAATCAAGGAAACAGATCCTAAAGAACATGGAAAAGGTTATGGGCAAGCTTCCGCAACGCCATTCCCTCGTTCCATTTGATATACTGGTTATCGATAGTTTAATTGAAGAGGACTTTACCCGATATAATTTGAGTTTTAGTGTCGCTAAGGATGAAAGATTAACAGCATATCTCTACGTACCTTTTCAAAATGGCATTGCCAGGAAAGTTGCCGCAATGTTAGTACTTCACGAAACCAACCCAATAGGTAGGCGGGGGGTTGATGGTCAGGATGGCAAACCTAACCGGGCCTATGCGAGAGAATTAGCAAAGAGAGGATATGTAGTTATTGCTCCGGACTATCCTAGCTTTGGAGACTTGAAGGACCATAATTTCGAAAATGATCGTTATGATTCTGCAACAATGCAAGGCATATTTAATCATATGCGTTGTATTGATTTGCTTCAGAGCAGAAAGGATGTCAACCGGGATAAAATAGGGGTGGTCGGGCTTTCGCTGGGGGGACATAATTCTATGTTTGTAGCGGCATTTGATGAAAGGATCAAGGTTACCGTTTCGGCGAGTGGCTGGACCCAATTCGAATACTATAACATTGGGACAGACGCTGAAAAGAAATATGGCGGGCGTTTAGGTCCCTGGGCCCAAACAAGATATATGCCCCGGTTTAAAACCAAGTATAACCTGGACGGAAATCGTATTCCATTTAATTTCGATGATGTGATTTCAGCTATTGCTCCAAGAGCCTTTTTTTCAGTGTCGCCATTAAATGACGCTAACTTTGATGTGAAGGGCGTAGAAGCTGGAATTGAACTTGCAATGAATACGTATGCAAAGTACAATGCGCCGGATATGCTGCAAGTTCGATATCCGAATGCCGGTCATGACTTTCCTGTGGAAAGTCGTAAAGAAGCGTACGAATTTATCGATAAAATACTGGGTCACAGCCCTGGAATTGTTGAATTGAAATAATAAATTACAGCTTCATAAAAAAAATAACATCTGCCTAATGAGAATTTCAGCGATATACTTTGCCTTCTTTTTAATTATAACATCTGCTCTGGCAAGAGCTCAAAATCCTGCTGGAAGCTCATCCGGTTGGAAGGCCGGTGTTTCTAAAGTCGCCATTACTCCTAAGCAGGCTATGCCAATGGCGGGCTTTGCATCCCGAACACACAACTCAGAAGGCATGCTCCATGATCTTTGGGCGAAAGCACTTATGCTGGAAGACTCAGAAGGAAAGCGTGCCGTTATGATCAGCAGCGATCTTTTAGGGTTCCCGAAGGTTCTTTCCGATAGAATCAGAGACAAGCTTAAGACAAGGTTCGGCCTCAACCGTGATCAAATTCTTTTAAATAGCTCACATACTCATTCCGCTCCGGTATTGGATGGTGCTCTCACAGATATCTATATTTTAAATAAGGAACAACTGGGATCAATTGAGCGTTATTCAGCCTTACTTGAAGATCAGATTGTTACAATGGTAGGTGAGAGTATTAAAAATTTGGAACCAGCGGATTTGTTTATTCAAAACGGTGTTACACGTTTCCAGGTGAACCGCCGTAACAACAATGCCGCATTGCTAACTCAATTGTCGGAACTCCAGGGTCCGAACGACTATGATGTACCTGTCATTAAAGTTCTCAATTCAAGTGGTGGCATTAAGGCCATCGCTTTTGGATATGCCTGCCATCCTACAGTTTTAAATGGATATGAGTTTTCTGGCGATTATCCGGGGTTCACTCAGATAGAGCTTGAAAAAGCCCACCCCGGAGCTACGGCTTTATTTTTCCAGGGCGCAGGCGCGGATCAGAACCCCCTGCCGCGAAATACAGTGCCGCTTGCCAGGCAGTATGGAAGAGAGCTTGCTGCAGCAGTAGAGCGGGTACTTGAAGAAAGCATGAAGAAGGTTCCCTCAAAACTGGTAACAACCTATTCGGAACTAATTTTGCCACTCGACAATCTTCCAAGAGAAGCTGAGCTTACGAAAATTTCACAAACATCTGAAACATCGTACCAAAAGCGTTGGGCCGAACGTACACTTTCTGAATTGAAAGCCGGGAAAAAAATGATAACGTCATATCCTTACCCCATTCAGGTATGGACACTGGGAAATCATCCATTAGTTACTTTTGGCGGGGAGCTGGTTGTGGGTTACTCTATTAATGTGAAACAAATGCTCGGCCCCGACGCCATTGTATTTGGATATTCAAATGATGTAATGAATTATATTCCAACATCCACTATACTGAAAGAGGGTGGATATGAAGGCGATATCGCCCATGTAGTATATGGTTTGCCCGCAAAATGGCAGCCCGGCATTGAGGCAAATATATTAAACGAAGTTCGGCGCCTGGCCATTGAGGCCGGGGTACTTAGAAAATAGTATAAAAAGATATCCTCTATTCAGGAGTCTTTGTTTATTTTCATATTTATAATTATATATTTACGTGTACGTAACCGTCAACTTTCTTATGAATAAAAAATTCTTTTTGTTTGTCATGTCTTTTATCGTCACAAGCCTGTCCTCACAAGCCTTTACTGTGACTCCTCCAAATGCTAACCTACGCAGCAAAGCCATTTCTAATCCCCCAAAAGGCCAGTGGATAACCCTTTTTGATGGTAAAAGCCTTAATGGCTGGCATCATTTTAACAACAAAGCAGCAATTAAGAACTGGACGGTGGAGGATGGCGCGTTGGTGTGCCTTGGTGCCAAAGGAACCAGCGGATCAGGAGACATTATTACAGATCAGGTATTTGGAAACTTTGAACTGCGCTGGGAATGGAAGGTAGATAGAGGAAGCAACAGCGGTGTCTTTTATCACATAGTCGAAGACCCTAAATACAAACGTACCATTGATACTTCACCTGAGTATCAAATTATTGACGATGTAACTTACCCTGCTAAACTTGAACCCTACCAGCTTACCGGTGCTGATTATGATATGCATGTTGCGGGGAGTAATAAGGTTCTTAAACCGGTTGGTGAATGGAATACAAGTAAAATAATCTTTGAAAACGGGAGAGTGGAACATTGGCTGAATGGAGAGAGAATAGTCAAATTTAAAGCCTTGAGCGCCGACTGGAAGAAGAGAAAGGCTGCAAGCAAGTGGAAGGATTCTCCTGATTATGGTATGTCACCTGTAGGTAATATCGGTTTACAGGATCATGGCAATAAGGCGTATTTCAAAAATATTGAGATAAGGGAATTATAGGTTAATCATTATTGAAATAATAGCATGAATAGTAAAAATATACCCAGCATTGCAACACGGCTGTATGGTTTAAGTACAATCATTCTCTTCGCCATGGTTGGCTGCCAGCCCAAAAATGAAATTATGGGTAAGAATCAAGAGAAAGTTCGGATCATCACACTTGATCCTGGTCATTTTCATGCCGCACTATTGCAGAAATCTATGTATGATGAAATTGATTCTGTAGTACATGTTTATGCACCAGAGGGATCGGAAGTTGAAAACCATATGAAACTTGTGGACAGCTATAACACCCGGAGTGAAAATCCTACTTCCTGGAAAACAGAGATGTATAAGGGGTCTGATTATCTTGAGAAAATGTTCAGTGAAAAGAAGGGGAATGTGGTGATTATTTCAGGTAACAATAAGAGCAAGTCCAAGTATATTACTATGTGTATTGATTCAGGACTGAATGTATTGGCTGATAAACCGCTGGCAATTGACAATGAAGGATTTCACTCTCTTGAAAAGGCATTTAAAACCGCTGAACAAAAGAAGTTGCTTTTATACGATATTATGACCGAGCGTTACAATATCTATTATGTTCTTCAGCGAGAGTTAAGCCAGGACAAGGAGTTTTTTGGAACTTTGGAAAAGGGAACTCTGGAAAATCCCTCGGTTATAAAACAGAGTGTACATCATTTTTACAAAAATGTTTCCGGAAAGCCGCTCATCAGACCAGTTTGGTTTTTTGACGTCGAACAGGAAGGACACGGCTTAGTTGATATCACTACCCACATGGTCGATTTAATCCAGTGGGAATGTTTTCCTGATATGGCAATTGATTATAAAAAGGATGTGAAAATGCTAGCTGCGAAGGAATGGCCCACCCTGATTAGCCCTGCACAATTTCTAAAGTCCACAACAAAATCGGAATTCCCGGATTATCTGCAGAAATATGTTAAGAATAATCAAATTGAAGTGCTTTCGAACGGGGAAATGAATTATACACTTAAAGATGTTCATGCGCAGGTATCTATTCAATGGAATTTTGAGGCACCGGAAGGAAGCGGTGATACGCACTACTCACTGATGAGGGGTACAAAAGCCAACTTGATTATCAAGCAGGGTAAAGAGCAGGGATACAAACCGGTGGTATATATTGATCCTCTGAAGAGCTCTGAAAAAGCAGTTCAGGATGCAGTTGGACGTCTTCAGGGGAGATATATAGGCTTAACGATCAAAAAAGCCGGCAATTTGTGGGAAATTGTTATCCCTGAAAAGTTAAAAGTTGGACACGAGGATCATTTTGCGGAAGTTGCAAAAAAATATCTGGAATACTTGAAATTGGGACAGCTTCCGGCGTGGGAAGTTCCGAACATGTTGTCAAAATATTATACCACAACACAAGCTATGGAAATGGCTCGTAAGAAATAGACTGTTTGAATTAAACAGATAAAGAATTAATATTATACATCTTTCAATGACTGAATTAGAAGTTTTAGAACAAGAATTACTTAAACCAAGCAACCCTTTAATAGCTGATATAAGGAAAATTGAAGGAGACATCATTATCCTTGGGGTGGGAGGCAAGATGGGCCCGAGTATGGCTAAACTGGCACGTAGGGCGATACTGGAAGCAGGCAGTAAAAATCGCGTGATTGGCATTTCAAGATTTTCGGAGGAAGGAACACGTGAAGAACTTGAAGCCGAAGGAATCGAGACATTTGCGGCAGACCTTTTGAATGAAGAGCAGCTTGCTGCATTACCGGATGCACCGAATATTCTTTATCTGGCGGGTACCAAGTTTGGTACTACCGGAAAAGAACCTTTCACCTGGGCCATGAATTCTTATCTGCCTGGAAGAGTGGCAGAACGTTATAAGAACTCACGTATCGTTGCTTTTTCAACAGGAAATGTCTATCCATTTGTCCCCATAAATTCCGGCGGATTATCTGAGGAAACTACTCCTGCACCAGTTGGGGAATATGGTCAATCCTGTTTGGGTCGCGAACGCGTGTTCCAGTATTTCTCTGAAAGATATAAAATCCCGACCCTTATCTACCGGTTAAATTATGCTATTGATCTGCGTTATGGCGTCATGCTCGAGATTGCAAAGGCAGTATTGGCCGATAAACCGATTGACCTGACAACCGGAAATGTGAATGTGATCTGGCAGGGCGATGCGAATGAAATTGCTATCAGATCTTTACTCCATTGTGAAACTCCTGCCAATATTTTGAATGTAACCGGTCCTGAAACACTTTCAGTAAAGTGGCTGGCAGAGCAATTCGGCCTCTTACTGGATAAGAAGCCGACATTTGTTAATGAAATACAGCCTAATGCATTGTTAAGCAACGCTTCTAAGGCACACAAACTATTTGGCTATCCGAGAGTAACAATACGTCAGATGATTGAAATGACTGTCGCATGGCTTCAGGCAGGCGGGAAAACAATTAATAAACCTACGCACTTTCAGGAGAGAAAAGGACAGTTTTAATTTATAAAATACCATACCCATTTATGTCAAAAAAATTGAATCCCGAACTTAAATCTTTGCTGGCTGGCGGCACTGTTATTCCCGCACACCCTTTAGCATTAAATGAATCACGCCAGTTCGATGAAGAACGCCAGCGAGGCTTGACGCGATATTATATGGCATCGGGTGCTGGTGGCCTTGCGGTTGGCGTTCATTCTACCCAGTTTGAGATCAGGGATCCGGCAATTAACCTTTTGGACACCGTTCTGCGAGTGGCCTCAGAGGAAATTGATGCTGCAAAGCTTGACAGGCCGTTTATTAAGGTTGCTGGAATTTGTGGTCCTTCTGCCCAGGCTAAAGCTGAGGCGGAGCTGGCTTTAAAGTATGGATACGACCTGGGATTGCTAAGTATGGGCGGTTTACAGGGATGGACAGAAAAAGAAATTCTTCAGCGTGTTAGAGATGTGGCTGCAATTATCCCGGTTATTGGATTCTATTTACAACCATCTGTGGGAGGCCGCATTTTTACTTATGAGTTTTGGAGAGAGTTTGCTGAAATTCCTAATATCGAAGCGATAAAAGTTGCCGCTTTTAACAGGTATCAGACACTGGATGTTGTTAGGGCTGTTTGTTCGTCGAGCAGGGCCCATGAAATTGACTTGTATACAGGTAATGATGATAATATTGTAGCTGATCTTCTGACTAAATATAGCTTTGATGTCAACGGAAAGGTAGTAAGCAAAGAATTCGTAGGAGGCTTGCTCGGTCACTGGGCTGTATGGACTAAAAGAGCCGTCGAGCTGCTTGAAGAGATAAAGTCATGCAGATCAAGAAATTATGAGGGCTCAGCTGAACTTCTTACCAAGGGTATTTACGTGACAGATATGAATGCTGCGATCTTTGACCCTGCTCATAGTTTCCACGGCTGTATTCCGGGTATTCACGAAGTATTGCGCAGACAAGGTTTGCTGGAAGGCCGTTGGTGCCTTAATCCGGACGAAGAATTATCGCCAGGTCAGATGGAAGAAATCGATCGCGTATGTAGGGCCTATCCGGAACTGACAGACGACCAGTTTATAAAAGACCAGCTCGTTGCCTAAAGCATAAAATGGACAACTGAGAGGGTGAGAAATGAAAATGGACAGAAGGGGATTCGTTAAACGTGCTGGTATTATGGCTGCGATTAGTTCACTAGATTTATCCAACATGGCAAATGCCTCGCCCGATTCTCCAAAGAAAATCCATATTGTAAATACGCAAACGAACTTCGAACGCGAAAAACTATTACGTCCCTTTGGTTTCAAGGGAGGTTATCTGACCGAGCTGTGGCAAATTGCTTCTCAAATGCAGTCATCATCAGGGATAAGCAAAATAGGGATTGCCACTCAAAGCGTTCTATATGGCGATGCAGATCTTTTTTCGCTTCATTCGGAATCAAGCGGCAATGCATTAATGTATGTCCTTGTTAATAAGGCGCTGGACATTGTTAAGAATACCCAATTTAATACCCCGGTAGAACTTTTTGATAAAATACTGCCATCAGTGTTAGCTGAGGGAAAAAAGATCACTGGCAAATCAGACCTCAATATAAATTTCGTATACAACGCACTGGTTAGTGTAGACAATGCAGCCTGGCTGATATTTGCAGCTGAAAATAAGTTCAATACATTCGATGCGATGATTCCCGCACCATACAAGATGGCATTGTCTCACCGAAATGACAAGATTGCAATTATGTATCAGATCCCTTACGGGATGCCAATGCAGGATATAATAACCGCTGCGAAACAGGGATACTTCGTCTTTAAAATTAAAACGGGGCATCCGGGTTCACAATCGGAAATGTTAAAGGCCGATATAGACCGGCTTTCGCTGATCCATAATACGTTAAAGGATCTTAGAACCGGGCATACTTCCGATGGCCAGATGATCTATACGATGGATGCTAATGCGCGTTACCAAAAGAAGGAAACACTTCAGAAATATCTTGATCATGCTAAAAAGATAGGAGCGTTTGACAGGATACTCCTTTATGAAGAACCGCTGAACGAAAATAATGATGAAAATGTTGCAGATCTGGGAATAAGAATAGGAGCAGATGAGAGCGCCCACGATGAAGCATCTTCAATAAAACGCTTAGATCAGGGCTATAATGTTCTTGTACTTAAAGGAATCGCCAAAACGCTAAGTATGTCGGTCAAACTTGCCAAACTGGCTGCAGAAAGAAATGTCCCTTGTATGTGTGCCGACCTAACCGTAAATCCCATCCTTATTGACTGGCATAAAAATCTGGCAGCCCACCTGGCTCCGTTTCCGGTAATTAACATGGGCCTGATGGAAACGAATGGTGATATGAATTACACAAACTGGGATGCTATGGTAAAGTATCATCCAGGCTCTGATGCTTCATGGTTCCAACGAAAAAACGGAGTTTTTGAACTCAATAAGGATTTCTACGATCGAAGTGGCGGAATATTTGAACCATCAGCTCATTATCAGGAAATGTTCGCGAAACGGATTTAAAACAAAACATGAAAAGCTTCTTAAAATTCTTCGGAGCGCTCATATTACTAATATGCTATACTTGCATCTTGACCGGCGGAATAAAGGTAGTTCAGGAGAACTGAAACAGGTTTTGAAATTCACTGGCGAGATATCAAACATTTTATCACTTGTTAATGCTTCTGAACCTGTGATTGTCTTGAGTAGTGGAGACATCTAAAAAATAAAAATTGACTTAGGCTTCGTTTTATAATGCGAGACTAAATTTCGTACTCACATTACAATAAATTGCGATGAGGATACTTGTCGAGGGCTTTTTTTACGCTTCCGGATTCCAGAAGCAGGTTTTTTGCTGCGTCATAATCGGTAATTTCCGCACTCTTCATGAGCATCTTTACAGCTCTGTCTGTAATCTTGTCATTGATAAGTTTCACATTTATCATTTGGTTGTCCAGAACATGGCCCAACCTTACCATAGTTGTTGTGCTTATCATATCAAATATCATTTTCTGAGCTGTTCCGCACTTCATTCGCGTACTGCCTGAAAGAAATTCAGGGCCCGTTATAACCTCGACCGCAATTTCTGAATGGGCGGCGATGGGGGAATCAGGGTTACTCACAATACAGCCCGTGGTGATTTTGCGTTTAACACACTCCCGCAAAGCCGATAATACAAAGGGAGTGGTACCGCTTGCCGAAATGCCTATCACAAGATCCATTTCCGAAACATGATGTTCCAGGAGCTCGGCCCATCCGGCAATCGTATCATCCTCTTTTTCTTCGGGCGCTTCAATTAAATGTTCCTGCCCCCCCGCGAGAATCACATTAAACAAACCCTTTTGAATTCCGAACGTCGTAGGAAGTTCAATACAGTCCAAAACTGATAATCTGCCACCGCTGCCTGCTCCAACATAAAATAATCTTCCCCCTTTGCTAAGCTTTGAAACGATCATTTCAATAAGGACATTCAACTGCGGCAGGGCTTTTTCAACGGCCCCTGCCACCAGTTTATCTTCATTGTTAATATTTAAGGTGAGTTCCTCTATGGTCATCTTTTCTAAATGCCGGTATTTGGAGGATTGTTCCGTAATGTGTATCATGATTTATTGCTATTCTATGGGTAAATATAATAACGTGACTGGCATGCGGCTACTAACCCGTTTGCTCACATTCGCGCGCCAGAATTACCCTTTGGAAATTTGAAAGCCTTTTACTACCTCATCTGATGTGATTGAATACTGGCCGAACATTTCCAGTAGGAGTATCGCACCACTAGTCTGTCTTAGTTCCGGCTGTGTTTCTTTGCTTTCCATCCCAGTAGTACAATCACGGAGCAGAATTACTGAGTATCCTCTATTGCTCATTTGTGTGGCCCCGTAATCGCGGCTCAGGATGCAGGCATTTGTGTTAAAACCAGCAAATAATAAGAATAGAATTCCTTTTTTCTTGCAATAGCGATGAAGTTCCTCTCCATTGGCAACGACGGCTTCATTTGGCTGAGGAGTAACTTTAGGATGAAAAGTCAACTTAGGTAGTGCTTGTCTTTCTATTTCCCGTGGCTCAAGAGGCCTTCGAAATGCCTTATATGGTCCGTTCTGATAACGGAAATCGGCAGGCGGCCAGGAATCCTTCGCAGGTATGAGTTCGGCTTCTGAAATCAATTTCACCCAGTTCGGATGTTTTGTAGCTACTTCGGGGGATGGGGCATGAATTACCTCCATTCCCTGTTCCCTTATTTTTGCAAGTAGTGGAATATATTTCTCGTTTATGATTTTCTCTGCTCGTTCCTCTGTTTCTTTTATGTAATGCCGTTGCCAGACATCCAGTAATACTAAAGCAGTTCGGGATACAGGAATTTCCCAGTCCAGATGAGCATAACCGGTGTTTGTTTCAAGCCATTCTTGTCCGGGATTAACATGCCACCGATGATATCTTGGCTTAATATGCAATGCTTTTCCGTTATCAGCCGATACTTGCCCCTCTAATATGTTGTCTGAATAGGTCTCAAGTGGAACGCCTAAACCTAGCGCAGCGCTTACACCTGTAACAGTTGAGATTTTGATAAACTTTCGCCTGGAATTTTCCTTTTTCATACACTTTTGTGCTTAGTTGCGGGTACCTACACAAGTTAAGAAAAAGATGTTTATTGTTGAATTTTTTTCCACGATAGATTCTTAAATTCCAGGACTAATGGCCTGATCCGACAGTTATAATTGAAATCAATTTTATCCGCTTAAAATGATAATTATGAAAAACCACAGATATAAACTAATATTGTCGTTACGAGTAAAATAAACCATTCTTTCCAAATAACTTGCTGAAAGAATAGGTCAGGAGTTACAACCGGACATAGGTTAATAAACGTGAGTATAAATGAGAAAAAGAGTTACGGAACTTACCGGTGTTAAGGAAATTGCCAGAAGAGCAAATGTTTCCATTGCTACCGTTGACAGAGTTATACACAATCGCAAAGGAGTTTCAGCCGAAACGAAGGATAAGATCAATAAGCTCATAGATGAACTTAATTATAAACCAAATCTGCTGGCACAACGGCTCGCATCCCGGAAAATACTGCGACTTGCTACGTTAATTCCTGAAAGTTCCAAAGAAACAAGCTTTTGGGATGCCCCGCTAAAAGGGATAGAGCAGGCCGGCTCGGAGATTGAACAGTTTGGTATTGTCTTAGATACCTATTTCTACAACCAGAACTCAATTGAATCGTTTGTGAAACAGACGAAAGTTATTCTTGCAAGTAAGCCGGATGGCATACTTCTGGGACCTTCATTCATAGAAGAGTCTGTGGCCTTTACCAATGAATGCCAGGAATTAAAAATTCCTTATGTTCTCATTGATTCTGATCTTCCAAATAAGAGCAGTTTGAGTTATATCGGTCCCAATCTGTACCACAGCGGATATATGGGTGGTCACCTGATAAGTTACCTGGCCAGCGAGAACGATAAACTTCTTATTGTAAATATTTCCAAAGAAATTGATAATGAACACCATCTATTAAAGAAAGAGGAGGGGCTAAGGGCATACTTCAAGGACCACAACCGCATAGCAAATATCGTTAAGCTCGATATTAAAGATGTGACTGATAATGCAATTGAAAAAAGCATCTCCAAGGCATTTAGTGATTCACCTGATATTAAGATTGTGTTTGTCACTAACTCGCGTGTTTCCAAGGTTGCCCGATTTATTGAGAAATCAAAATACGACATAATCTTAATTGGTTACGATTTTCTCGCAGAGAATGTTGAATATCTTAAAAAGGAGGTTATTGATTTCCTGATTTGCCAGAAGCCTAAACAGCAGGCCTATCGCGGTGTAATGTCACTTTACCAGCACCTGGCTTTTGGTTCGACAGTCGAAAAGATTCATTTTATGCCTATAGATATTCTCACCAAAGAAAACGCTGATTTTTATCGTAATTAAAGGATTGATTTAATTAACCGATACCTAACAATTAACACGATAGTATACATACCCTAAACAAGTATTCCATCGATCATATTCACAATCTTAAAACAATCATTACATTCGGGTACGTAAACGTATGAATGAATTTATAGTGTCAATTGGGTGCCGGTTAAAAGAATTAATACTATTTAGCTAATAAATTATCTTACAAATTGAATCTCCAGAGTTGCAATATGAAAATATCAGGTGTATTAACGAGAAAAATTACTGTTTGGCTGTTCGGTACATATTTTCTTCTTTATTCGGCTATTGTTCTTGCTCAGTCATCTCAGGATGGATTAAAGTTGGCAGTCTTTGATATTGATGCGACACCTCCAATGGGAAGCCAGCTAACCTATGATCCTATGATAAATGACTGGGATCTTGGCTTAAGGGCAAAAGGGATAGTCATCTTAGGGTCCGGCCAGCCCATAGTTATGTGCTCGGTTGATTGGATTGGAATTTCGAATGAAAGTCAGGACGAATTCAAGCGCATTATGGCACTCGCTGCCGGAACTATCCCTTCGCGTGTGGCCGTACATGCAATACACCAGCATGATGCCCCGACATCAGATCTGGGGGCAGAGGCCCTGATGAAAGCCGCTGGAGTAAGTCCCGGAGCTTTTGAAAGTTCCTACACCCGTAATTTGATCGAACGTTTAGGTGAAGCAATTAAGAAGTCGGTTAGTACTGCCCGGCCATTAACACATGTGGGAACAGGCGAAGCGCAGGTATTTAAAGTATCTTCCAACCGCAGAATCCTTGGCCCGGACGGGAAGGTTAAAGCTACCCGAACATCCGCAACAAAAGATTCGCTAATCAGGGCTGAACCAGAAGGGCTTATTGACCCGATGGTTTCACTTGTCAGTTTCTGGAATAATAATGCGCCGCTCGCAGTCTTAAGTTATTATGCCTCCCATCCGCAAAGTTATTATCGTACTGGTGTGGCCAATCCGGACTTTCCCGGAATCTCGCGCTTTATGCGTCAGCTTGCCGTTCCGGATGCACTTCATATTCATTTCAACGGTGCAGGTGGCAATATCACGGCGGGAAAGTATAATGATGGTGCTAAAGAAAACAGATTGATTTTAGCAGAGAGATTAGCTGATGGTATGAAACGCGCCTGGGCGAGTACCACTCGCGAAGCCATTACGCCGGGTTCCGTTAACTGGAATATTGAGCCGGTTTCTTTTAAACCAGCAGCAGGAATTGAAAAGCTGGAGGCCGGTTTGCGAACTGAGACGCCGGTATTTATTGCAAACAATATTTCTAAACTGGTCTGGCTTAGACGTCTTCAGTCAGGAAAGAAAATTGACATTTCCAGCCTAACGGTTGGCAGAGCCAGAATTCTTCACCTTCCTGGTGAACCATTTGTCGAATACCAACTTGCTGCCAAAGCTCTCCGGCCGGATCTTTTTGTTGCAGTTGCGGGCTATGGTGATTACGGAGTTGGCTATATCGGTACGTCCGATGCCTACGGTCAGGGGGGCTATGAAACGGGCCAAGCCTCGGGTGTTACAGCCGCCGCGGAAGATATAATGATGAAGGCAATCCGAAAATTATTAAATAAATAATCCTAATGGCGAGTAAAGTTAATACAAACCAGTTTTTTGAGAATTTTGGCGTTGTTGAGATAGGCAAACTTCTTTTAGCCATCTTTTTCTTTTTTGGATTAATTGAAAACACATACGGTCGGAAGACCAGTCCGAAAATCATCGATGCGGGTGTTTCCTCAATAAATATCACTCCTGACTGGCCCGTGAGGCTTGCCGGATTCGCCATACGTAGCAAGGCAGAAGCCGAGGGGACCCTTTTGCGGCTTAATGCTAAAGCTCTTGCTCTTGGTAGCGATAAGAAAGGTGCGTCGGTCATAATTACCGTTGATCTGATTGGAATTCCATGGAACGTGACCAAAGAGGTAGCCCGTCGTCTCCAGGATAAAACTGGCCTTGCGCCTGCTAATTTTGCAATCTCTGCTTCACATACACATTCCGGTCCTGAGCTCGGCGATCTTCTGAATATCCTCCAGTACAGAAGTTCGACCTCATTCAGTGACTCGCTCATTGCCAAAAGCCAGATGAATCATATCGCATTGTATGTCGAGCA
>JAZKHM010000045.1:141405-170176 GCA_040385405.1 Bacteroidota bacterium
TCGAGCAAGTTGCCCTGGAAGCTCTTGAAGCCAGGCAGCCATCTTATGTCTCCTGGACAGAGGGAAAAGTTGAATTCTCGAAGAACCGGCGGCTGGCCGACGGGCCTGTTGACCATTCACTACCTTTACTTCGTGTGACCGACATAAATGGCAAGATAAAAGCTTTATTTCTTAACTACTCGTGTCACGCAGTTGCGCTTGATGGATCTAATAATAGTTATCACGGCGACTGGGTGGGGGAGGCACAGCGTCTTATAGAGAAAAATAATCCGGGTATTATAGCGCTGCATGCTGTTGGCTGTGGCGCTGATGCAAACCCCAGTTTAGCTGGTTTGGAGGCCTTTAATCAATTTCAGCGTGTAGATCACTACGCCAAGTTAATAGCTGATGAAGTTAAAAGGCTTTTGACAACGGATTTTCGGCCAATACACAAAGCCCCGGTGGGTAGAGTAAAAGTGGTCGAGCTTCCATTCGCAAATATCCCTGGCATAAAAGAGATGGTAGAACAAACTGATGATAAAACTGTAAAAGGCTACTATTATCGATTGGTATTAAATGAAATTGCCCGGGGAAAAGTCATGCCTGCAAGTTTAGCTTATCCGGTACAGGTTTGGACGTTTGGAAAGGACCTGGCGATGGTATTTTTAGCAGGTGAGGTAGTTGCTGATTATTCCCTGCGGATAAAAAAAGAATTTGATGTTAACCGTGTTTGGGTTAATGGATACTCCAATGATGTTCCCTGTTATATACCTTCGAATCGTGCGTTAAATGAACCCAAATACAACTATGAAACCGTAAGCTCGATGTACTATTATCATAAACCTTCCCCTTTCGCCTCTAATGTGGAAGAAATAATTATGTCGGCACTTCATGATTTAATACCTTCGAAGTACTTAACTTCAAGATTTGAATAGCATATGACTGAAACATCAAAAAAAATAAGAATTCTGGTAGTAGGATGTGGAAACATGGGGGCTTCCCATGCAAAAGCTTACCATGGAATAGAGGAATTTGAAATCTGCGGATTGGTTTCACCTGGTGGAAGCAAGAACATTCTGAATGAAGCGCTGGATAATAAATATGAACTTTACGATGAGTTTTCTGCAGCGCTGGAGGCTACTAAACCAGACGCAGTTTGTATTTCCACATATCCCGACACGCATGAAGATTATGCCATCAGATCATTTGAACAGGGATGCCACGTTTTTATTGAAAAACCGGTTGCGGATTCAGTGGAAGGATCTGTTCGGGTTGCTGACGCAGCAAGAAAAGCTGGTAAGAAGCTTGTTGTCGGTTACATTCTGCGACACCATCCATCATGGGAAAAGTTTGTAAGCCTTAGCCATGAATTGGGTAAGCCTTTGGTGATGAGAATGAATTTGAATCAGCAAAGCCATGGTAATATGTGGAATGTGCATCGTAACCTGATGAAAAGCCTTAGCCCGATCGTTGATTGTGGCGTTCATTATATCGATGTCATGTGCCAGATGACACGTTCCCGGCCCGTTCAGGTTAATGCTATAGGAGCGCGGCTTACTGAGGATATTCCGGAGGGAAATTACAACTACGGTCAACTTCAAATACGCTTTGAAGATGGTTCAGTAGGCTGGTATGAAGCAGGATGGGGCCCCATGATGAGTGAGACTGCATTTTTTGTAAAAGATGTGATCGGGCCTAAAGGCTCCGTTTCAATCGTTGCAAAAGAAGCCGGAGGATCTGGTAAATCAGATTCTGTTGAATCGCATACAAAAACTGAATCACTTCGCTTTCACCATTCGGCGCTCGATAAGGAAAATAACTTTATTCAGGAAGATACCTGGATTAATCTCACAGATGAACCTGATCATCAGGAACTATGTAACCGTGAGCAACGCTATTTCCTAAAGGCAATCCAGGAAAACTTAGACCTTGAAGATCACGTTCAGGATGCTGTAAACAGCCTTCGGATAGCATTTGCATGTGACGAATCTGTCAGGTCAGGCAACATTGTATCGCTGATTTAGTACCAATACAAATATCTTACAAAGATATTTCGTAACTTGTTTTCTGGTCCGGTAGCGTACACGTGAAATTATGTAATCAGTAATTAAAGATTTATACTAGTTCTGAGGAAGATAATTCTGCAATCTGAGATCTTCTCATGGTTCTTTAGCTCCTGATCCAATTTTATTCCTTGTCTCAATAGTTTTAAACTTCAGATTATGTTTAACGATTTGTCAAGAAGAAAATTCATAGCCGCAGTGACGACTACAACGGTTGCAACGGCTTTGTCCAACTCGATTCCGGCGTTTGCAAAAACTGCCGGTAAAAACCCGGGTAAGCTTGCTTTGCTTGGAGGATCTCCGGTCAGAGCTAAGGTTTGGCCACAGTGGCCGGCAATGCTCGCAGACGACAGCATGATGGAATCAATTACAAAAACCACCAAAAGTGGCATTTGGAGCAGAATTCAATCCCCGTCAGGTACAGTTGCCACCTTCGAGAAGGAATATGCGAAATTGATGGGTACCCAGTTCTGTGTAGGCACCGGTTCTGGGACACAAGCTCTGGCAACCTGTGTAGAGGCAATGGACATTGGACCGGGTGACGAAGTTATAACTTCTCCGTACACTGATTTTGGAACTGTCTCTGCTATCCTGACCAGCAGAGCTCTTCCCGTACTTGTAGATCTCGACAGAGCTTCCTATCAGCTTGACGCGGCGCTTATAGAAAAGAAAATAAACAAAAACACGAAAGCGATAATCCCTGTCCATATGATGGGTATGCCCTGCGAGATGGATAAAATCATGGCAATTGCAAGAAAGTATAATTTGAAGGTAATTGAAGATGCTTGTCAGGCAAATTTCGCTCATTATCAGGGTAAGCAATTAGGAACCATTGGCGATGTGGGATGTTTCAGTTTCCAGGCCAGTAAGCAAATAGCCTGCGGTGAAGGCGGAGCTATAATCAGCAATAACGCAGAGCTTATGGACGAGTGTTATACTGTTCAGAATCACGGAACAAACCGTAAAGGCAGCAACGTTACTATCGGTCCGAAATACAGGATGAATGAGTTCGAAGGAGCTATTCTTATGGGCCAGATCGGATCTGCCCGGGCCCGCTTTCAAAAGCGAAACGAAAACGCAAATTACCTGATATCAAAACTCAAAGGCTTTGGCGGCCTGGTTCCTCAAAAACAATATCCCGGAACCGAGAGCGGGGGATATTATCATTTTGCAATGAGTTACCACAAAGAACATTTTAACAATGTTGAAAGAAGCAGATTTTTGAAGGCAGTTTTTGCTGAGGGGGTTAATTTAAGCCCATATATTGCACGCGGATTGCATATTGAACCCTGGATTGATCACATCAAAGGACTTAAAGAATACCAGAAAATGTATTCTCCGGCCCGTCTTAAACAATATACGGATGAAATGGCGTGTCCAAACTGTGATCTTATCTGTAACGAAGAAATGGTGGTTTTGCCGGGCTCATCCTGCCTCCTGGGAACCAGACAAGATATGGATGATGTGATCAACGCAGTTATGAAAGTCTACGAAAACAAAACAAAGCTTTAAGCCAGGGCTTATGATTCTATGATAGCTGATAACAAGTGTCTAAACTTGTCGTTCAATCTACGTGAAAAAAATCCGGATATCGTTATTCATATTAGGGACTCTTGGTGGCTTCCTGACAGAATCGTCTGCACAAACTTCAAAGCATAAATCTGCGGTTTTAACGCGAGGATTTTATATCAGCTCTATTTTCGATGATCGGGTGTCGCCGGATTCGGCCCGGGCACTTCTCTTTAGCTCAAATAAAGGCCCCATAACCCGCCAAATCACTTTGGAAAGCGCTTCAGTAAAAGGAATTGCAAAGATTCTTACCGACAGTAGTTCGAGGAATACAACACTGATGCCTTTAAGTGTCAGAATTAAAGAATGTAACATAAAAGAATCGCTTTCCGGCACCGACCGGGTTAACGGCGAGGTGAACCTGGTTCTGGCTTTCGATCTCGAAAAAGAGAGTGGTACTGCGCATCTCACGCAGTATAAAAGTACTGCAAGATATATCCGTTCATTAACAAATTTGGGGATTGTTGAACCGACTATTCAAAGACTGATCGGCAATAGTCTGACTTTCATTAATGACTGGTTAAATAAACAAGCCAACAGCAATCCAATATTGGCGAAGGGCGTAGATTTGACTTTCAGTGATTATATCGAGCAGCATGAAGATACCGTGTATTATCATCCGGAACGTCCATTGATCTGGGGCGACTTTCGCGAAAAGCGCTCCTATAGCAAATTTTCGGCTTCAGTTTTTCCTTCATTTGGGTATGATCAGCGCATGAAAGTCGAGAACGGGAAGATTAAAGTTGAACTGGCAGTGAAAGTTTATGTGGTTAAAAGTGCGTCCTGGGTAGGTCCTGGAGCACCAGGCAACTATAATCTCAGGCATGAGCAAAAACACTTCGATCTGGTTAAGATTATTGCGGAACGGTTCAAGAAAAAGCTTCTTACTGAGAAACTTAGTCCTGAAAATTATCAGGGCATAATAAATTTCGAATATCTGGAATTCTACCGGGAAATGAACAAGATTCAGCAGCAGTATGATGAGCAAACCTCTCATGGCACAAATGTAACTATGCAGGAGTTTTGGAATAGAAAGATAGAGGAGGAACTGAAGCAACTGGAAAGCAAAAGTTGAAGCGACACCTTTTCACTTTTCTATCCTGTTTCACTATTACGTGATTGAATCCACGGTTTTGTTACAATAGCAAATTCCAACAGAATGGGATTCCGGCAAGAAATGGAGTCTTGTATTCAAGTAATGGTATCCAGCCATTATTGCATAGTTCCGGAAAGATCTACTTTCGTTCCGGTAACAGATTAATTGAGATCTATTGCAGGGGTGGGAGGGTTCTGGCCCTTTTGCCCCTGTTAATAGAATTGATATGATTGGATGAATATCCTTTGATGTTAACAAGAACTTAACAAAAATCTAATAGACTTTATCATAGTTCGTTTTCTCCTGGTTTTATATTTTTGTCTTGGTTTAAGATTATTTTGGTCAGGTAATTATTACTCAGAAACGAACATGCCCGTCGCGGGTTTTTTTATTGCAGCGCGGCAATAAAAAGCTAATATTGCAAGGCAATTATTATAAGCTTAACTTTAATGATCTAATAGAAATATATAATACAAGCATCTAATCTGAACAATATGGAAATCAACTATTTTATTGTAGGCTTAATTTTAATTATAGCTATCGTTGTGGTTATTGTTCTGATAAGAAGAAACAGAAAGGATCAAAAGAATTTTGAGGAAACTGTTAACGAGTCGGAACTGCACCCTGAACAGCATAAAGATGTAGAGCGTCTATAAGCTATTAGTCAGGGATTTTCAATACCGATAGCCCACAAACTCTCAAAATCGTAATCAATTTTATTCTTCAGTGGACTCAGGAAGTGCATACAGGAACTTCGTTATCTAGAAATCTCTAACAAGGTTAAGCGGAAAAATACGCAAATCGTCTTACAGATCTTGAATTAAAATCAACGTATATCTAATGAATAAATCCGCAATTAAGTTAATTATATTAATTCTGGCTTTCTCGGGAACCGCAAGTCTTTTGTACGGCCAAACGAGAGCACCCCTGCGTTCTGATGCCTCACTTTTTCTGTTTCATAATAAAGCCAAAACTATTCCCCTTCGACGACTGGCTGAACGTAAAATTGCCAGCATAAACGCAGGTTCAGAATTTTCAACAATCTTCGACAGCCTGGCCAGAAAGTATGCCGATGTAAAGCGCTTTGAAACTTCAGCTTATAGAACTGACTCTTTGAATCTGGATCACCTTACGGGCGACTATCTCAAGTATTATAATACACTAATCATTCAGGTTACAAGCCAGTCATTGAATGATCCGGAAATTATCCGGTTTATTACAGACAACCAGCAAAGAAAAAATGTAATAATTGCCGGCTTTGGAGAAATTAGCTCACTAAAAAAGCTTGATTTTTTTTCTGGCCCCGTCATCTGGAGTACACAGATGGATTCGGATGCAGCGAGTCATTCGGCACAGTTAATATTCGGTGGAATTGCCGCCCACGGTAAGCTGAAACGGACGGTAAGTTCAAAATATAAGGCCGGAGCGGGATATTCAACTGAGAAAACCCGACTCAGGTATTCATCCCCTGAAGCAGTGGGTTTGAATTCAGCTGATCTTGATAGCATAGATTTAATAGCGTCGGAAGCAATTCGTGAAAAAGCCACACCCAGTGCTGTCGTCATGGTTATTAAAGATGGTAATGTGATTTTTAATAAGGCTTATGGGTCTCATACATATGAAGGCTCAGAGAAGACAAGCTTGTCTGATATATATGACCTCGCCTCAGTTACAAAGGTATCTGCGACCACAATGTCAACAATGAAACTTTACGACCAGGGTAAAATTGATTTAGATAAGACTGTGGGCGATTATATTCCCAACGCTCGAAATTCCAACAAAGAAGATCTTCAGATCAAAGAACTACTCGCTCATAATTCGGGAGTCACTGCGGTCTCATTTTATCTCAAGCTGAAACCAGAAGAATATAGCGCCGATTCTTCTCGGGCCTTTCCCGTTAAGGTTGCTGATAATTATTTTTTCAAGCCTGGATATTTCAGAGAGATGTTCTGGCCAGCGTTTTTAAAGGCTCCGCTAAAAAACCGGGGAACGTACGTTTATACTGATATGAATATGTACGTTATGAAGGAAATTGTGGAGTGGCAATCCGGAACGCCTATCGACAGATATGTTCAGGATCAGTTCTACAGACCTTTAGGCATGTATACAGCCGGCTATTTGCCAAGAAACCGTTTTGAAAAGGATCAGATTGTACCTACGGAAAATGAAGCGAACTTTCGCAAATCTCTTCTGCATGGATATGTGCATGATCCGGGAGCATCATTACTGGGTGGTGTTTCCGGTCATGCCGGGTTATTTTCGAGCGCTAACGATTTAGGGATACTTTACCAAATGATGCTGAATAAAGGAACATATGGAGGTGACCGCTATTTAAAACCAGCAACCGTAACCCGTTTTACTACAAAGCAATCCGCCGTTAGCAGGCGAGCATTAGGATTTGATATGACAGATCCGGATACTACCAAGGCATACCCTTCCAGGCTGGCTACTCCCGGGACTTATGGACATACAGGATTTACGGGAATATGCGTATGGGTTGATCCAAAATATAATTTAATCTACATCTTTCTATCAAATCGTGTACATCCAAAGATTACAGATAAACTCTATCAGCTTAATATCAGGAGCAGAATACAGGATGTTGTGTACAGAGCTGTCCAGAAATAGAGCTGGAGAATGGCACTACATGGAGAAAGCCCAATTTTATTGAAGTAAATTTCAACCTTCTGCCATGCTGGCTAAAGCACGAATTCTTGCTGCCGAAGCATCTATAAATGTATTGAAGGGCGATTAAAAATTACGCATGATCAAAAAATAAGAAGCAAGACTGAACCCCCGATATGCTAGTTAAAGGGGCGGGATTACTCTTGCAGTCAAACTGGACGAACTTTAAAAACGGATCGCATCCGCGGAAGGACTCGTTTAAGATATAAGTTTCCGTCAGGCCAACTTAATTCTCTTTCGCTATCGGCGACGGGTTCTGTTTGGCTCCCATTTCATCTGAAGTTCCGTCCTTAGCATCTTTAAACTCTTTCATTCCTCTGCCAAGACCACGCATCATTTCCGGGATCTTCTTTCCACCGAACATAAGTAAAACAACTACCAGAATCAAAATGATTTCCGGGGCACCTAAACCTCCCATAATATTTCGCTTTAAATTTTATTAAAGTTGAGAATAATTACTCTTAAACCAAAATGTACACTAATATATTACACAAGGGCAATTTCATCCAGCATCGCAGCAAGCAAGGTCAAATTTTTATCAACACGTATAGCCGCAGGGCTAAACTAAGTCTGGCAAGGCGCATATCATCTCCCGGGCAATGCCCGCCCGTCTGTTTTTTGTATATTTAGGATGTTTGTCTTCGGATGGTTAATACGACATCCCATCATGAAGTGCGAGTGGCCGGGTTGGTCGCAATCTGTTTTTTTGAGCAAGATTCACTGTTTTCAATTGGAATATTAGGCTGCTTTGTCCGTGGATAAAGGAATTAGTGAAACCGGCTTGTGAAACTATTTGTCAATTAATATTGTTAAATTCTTAGCTGGTTAAAATCCAATTCAGAACCTATGAAATACTTAAAATATATTCTGCCTCTGCTTATTATAATGGCATTGGCTTGTAACTCCTCAAGATCCGGGAGAACTCCCAGACCTCCGAAACGGGACGTGCCTGTTGCTATTAATATTCGCGCACAAAATAACGCCACAATAAATTTCATAAATCTGGATTATTTTCGTCTTCAGCTAATTCAGGACCTCGAACAGTTCCAGGAAGTCAACTTTACTCTTGTAGATGAGGAAGAAAGCCCGGAAGTGGTATTGAATATAGATATAAGCAGTTTTACGCTTTGGCCACGCGATGAACGAAGGAGCCGTAGAAGGGTCAGCAGGAATATTGTAGTCGGTACCGATGCTGCTAAAAAGCCCATATATCAGACGGTGTCTGCAACAGTGGATATTATTCAGATTCAGCGTCGTTCCAATGCCCGGTTTGCAACGAATCTTAACATTAAAGGCACCCCGGGAATGAAATTTCAGCGCACATTTATGCCTAACTACACCTATGTTAACACTTATGTTGATAATATACAGGGCGACCCGAGGGCTTTCGATCCGGGCATGATGTCTCGCGGACCGGATTTCGAGCCAGTCGAAGATGATTATCTGCTGATACTGGCCAGACAAGAGATGATCAGACGTATATCGTCAGAACTTCGGAAATATTACGATACAAACGCCAAGCCTGTTGAGTAAAGACCGTTCTGCTTAAGCCTGTGTAATATTTTCAGAAAGGTTGTCATATAATTTACAAAACCGATCTTCAATATTTACATTTGAAGCTTAACATACCGCATGACCTTCTTACGCACCTTCCTGGTTTCTCTCTTATGCTTTGCTGCTTTTTTTGCAGATGCACAAACTACCCAATTAATAGGAGCGTCAGAGGAGTATATTCTTGAAAATGTTAAAGGGTACTCAATTATAGAGGAACGTGGTATTGAGCATGAGGAATTTAATGTTTTGGTTTTTGAAGACGGTCCCCGCGAACTTTCGTTTTACTTTACTTTTTATAAAGGCGGAAAGATTTGTAATTACATTAAGAATACTGCGCCGCTTCCCGTTTTAGAAGATGAAATAAAATTTATAAAGGCCAATTATATAAATATCCGCGATAATATCTGGCAAAACGCTTCTAAGACTCTTCAGGTCCAGATTGGTTCTTCAGAAGGCCAGGGTTCGATTGTAGTTAGGGAACTCAGGAATTAGCCTTTCATACCGCCGGGAAAGGTATCATTAAAATCTTCTTTTTATAAATTCTGCATCAGAACACTGATGAGATAGATTACTATCGGGCTGGCTTTCCTTCTGGCCAACTTTGGCAATTCCTGGTCGGAATGTTCAAACGACAGCTTAAATTGCAGCTTCCTCTTAACGTTGACGATCTTTAATGGAAAGACATTAGTAAAGATTATCCTATATCGAGACTTCTTAAAAAGGGGTTTCCAAAGGCATTCTCTGCAGGTGAATCTACGATTAAGGTTGAGTTTGGGAAATTAAACCCTCAGTTCCGGCGACAAAGTGTTGACGGCTATCAAGTTGAAGTTGCTGTCATATATTTTGACTTTGTACAGATGGAAAGGACTTCGGATTCTTCTGTCAGTCTTATTGTTCCATTAAATCATTCCGGAATACTAACTTTTGAACTGAATAAAGGGAAGCCAGGAGACCGTTATCTAATCTCTTGTAAAATTATCGGTTACTGTCAGGACGTTCTCCAAAACGACAATTCCGCTATGGCGATGAAAATCATACAAACCGGCATTGTTTAATTCAAAAACTATATGCCTCCAAAATTGGTTGTACAGATAAACAAGCGAATTAGAAGATGGGAACAGCCAGTGAAGAACAAAATGCTCAGCGAGCTAATGATAAGAATCAAAAAAACGATTCCAATGGGAGTGGTAACGCCAATGCAAAAAGGGATCCGGCAGGAAACCCGGTAGATGGTCAGGAATTAGTGGGAGGAATGAGCACAGATAGTCCAACCAATCAGCAGCCCTCAGCATCTCAACATAATCAGTGGGAGCAGGAACATAGTGATACCGGCTCGGCGCCAATCACCGGGCAGCAGGGCTCTGAGGGCTATGAGGATCAAAGCAAGCCAGCAGGCAAATTCAGGTCGACGGAAGATGAGGATCTGGAGGCGGAACAATCCCGGAATTTGCAAAGCGGGAAGCAAAATCAGGAAAATGATCTTGAGAGAACAGATCAGGATTACAGAGACGGTGAGAATAGATCCGGTGAAGATCAGGATGATGACGATGAGCTTAGAACCGGAAAATGATTAGAAATAAGTTTTTAGAAATCAGAAATTAGTTGTTAGTCATAAGTAATTGAAAATTAGTTAAGTAACCAGGTGTTAGTGGATAGGCATGCAGACTGGCAGTGCGGGCTAATAACTAACTGAACACCTGAAAACCAAGTATAGGGATTAAAGATTTTTCATTATCTTTTGCCCTTACACTAATTTCATGAAAGTTCTTTTTCTGACGCTTTTTCCCTTCGCTTTCTTATATGGATTCTTAGCATTTACGGAGCAGCCGGGAAATGCCGGGAAAGCCACTTTTTCTTCTGAAAGTGCCGAAGAGTTTTTTCAAGTCGAAGGTTTAAAAGCCACTGTAGTTGCGAGTAACCTGAGTATTCCCTGGGAAATTATCTGGGGGCCGGACAATAAGATCTGGATAACGGAGCAGAAAGGCACTGTGAGCCGAATTGATCCGCGAACTGGGGCAAAAATGGTGCTTCTGGATCTGAAAGATATATGGTTTTTTCGCACCGCCGGCTTGCTTGGGATGGCCCTTCATCCGGATATGAAAAATTCGCCCTACGTTTTTTTGAATTATACTTATAAAAATGGCGACAAACCTTTTTCACGGTTGGTACGATATACATGGAAATCAGATACGCTTATTAATCCTAAAGTGCTGTTGGAGGTGGCTGCAACTAATGGTCACAGCGGCTCACGCCTGGCATTTTCAAATGGAAAGCTTTTCTGGGCCACGGGCGACGCCTTAAGTAACACATTTGCACAGGATATCAATTCGCGGAACGGTAAAATTTTACGACTTAACATCGACGGAAGCGTACCTTCAGACAATCCTGTTAAAGGCAGTTTTGTATGGGCAATGGGTTTCCGTAATATTCAGGGAATGGTCTTTTCAAGGAACGGAAAACTTTATACCTCCGAACATGGCGATGCAACTGACGATGAAGTAAACCTGATCGCAAAAACAAAGAATTACGGTTGGCCGGAAATACATGGATTTACTGATAATGCAAAGGAAATCAACTTCCGGAATAGCACACCAACAGAAGACCCTTTAAAGGCATGGACACCGACTATTGCCCCGGCTGGTTTAGACTATTATTCTTCCAGCCTTATTCCGGAATGGAATAATTCCTTGTTAATGGTAAGCCTAAAAGGAAAGAGTTTGAGGGCTTTGAAGCTTAACGCTGATGGAAGCCGGATCATGGATGAAGAGATCTTTCTTGAGAACCAGTTCGGGAGGCTGAGAGATATTTGTATTTCACCTGCTGGAGAAGTTTATATATCGACGAGCAACCGCGATTGGAACAGAACTATGGGCGATCCGCTGCCGGCAGATGATCGGATCGTCAAAATTTCCCCTTCAAAAACTGGTAATATAATGCGAACAGTCAAAAAGCTGGATATTTCTGCTGAGGTTAAATCATCGGCCGAACTCTATTCTCAATATTGTGCTTCTTGTCACCAGCAGAATGGGCTGGGACTGGCGGGGGTATTCCCTCCTTTAAAAGGTTCCCCAATAGTTACAAAGGAAGCTCTGCCTCTCATAAGGAAAATTCTTTTCGGGACTGCAGATACATCATCCAACGCAAATGTAAAGTATGATACTAAGATGCCATCATTTACATTTCTTAAAGATAACGAAATTACCGCGATCGTTAACTATGTGAGGAGTATGCAGGAGCCGAAATTGCCGCCGGCTTCTCTGCAGGAAATTAGCCAGGCGCATGCGAACTAATTACTATGGACTGGAATCTATGTGGTTTGTAATGGATATTGCCGAACGCGGGAACGACCCGAAATTGATTCGAAAAGCGGTTGACATTACAATTAATAAACTTGAGTAAGATTGGGATAAGGAATCTGGAGGAATTTTATACTTTTTGCATGTAAAAGGCCACCCGCCCCAGCAGTTGAGGTGGGACCAAAAACTATGGTGGGTTCATGTAGAACTACTAACAAAATAAAGAACAAAGAGCAAAGGAGCAAGGACCGAGGAAAAATATTTCACAAAAAGATCCAGGAAAAAGTACAACCAAGCATTAAGAATCAGTAACAAATGGCCATTATCCCTACTACAGGCGCCGCCTTTACCGAAAAGAACGAACTTGGCACCCCAAATTATTTGCCAGCGCTTATCTCCCTCGGGGTTCTTTATTTCATGAACGGTTTTATAACCTGCCTGAATGATACCCTTGTGCCATTTTTTAAAGAAGGTTTTACGTTAAGCTATGCGGATTCCTCATTGGTTCAGTTTTATTTCTTCCTGACCTATGGGATGATGAGTTTCCCGGCAGGAATAATTGTGGAAAAGATCGGTTACAAAAACGGAATGGTGTTGGGGTTTGCGATTGCAGCTATCGGAGCTCTGCTTTTCTATCCAGCAGCTGATATGCATTTGTACTATTTGTTTCTTTGTGCCCTGTTCGTCCTTGCCATAGGAATCGTGGTATTGCAGGTAGCTTCGAACCCCTATATTACTGCATTAGGGCCTGCACGCACAGCATCGTCACGCCTGACTCTTATTCAGGCTGTTGGGTCAATAGGAACTACATCAGCGCCTTATTTCGGTGCGTATTTTATCCTTTCGAGATTAGAAGAGTCGGGTACTTCAAGTGATGCTGTAAAATACCCCTATCTTGGAATCGCTGCAATGCTTATCGTGATTGCTTTGGTTGTGTTCAATCTTAAACTGCCGAAAATTAATACAAGAGCCAATACCATTCAGTCGACGGAAGCCGAAAGACACAGCATGTTCTCTTTCCGAAACCTGAACTTCGGTGCATGGGCTATATTCGCATATGTCGGAGCCGAGGTTTCTATAGGTACCTTTCTGACTAATTATATTTCAGATACGTTGAGTCTTCCTATAGATTCTGCGAACACCTATCTGACTTATTATTGGGGCGGAATGCTTGTAGGACGGTTGATCGGCTCTTTTATCCTGCAGCGAATAAGACCTTCTCTGGTGTTAACCGTGTGTGCGGCTGGAGCTATTATCCTGGTTGCCATATCGATCAGTACAGGCGGGACTACAGCGGTCTGGTCGATGATTGGGGTGGGGCTTTTTAATTCAGTAATGTTTGCAATCATCTTTTCGCTCTCCATTGAGGGACTTGGTAAATACACTACTAAAGCTTCGGGTATTTTGTCTACAGCTATCGCAGGGGGAGCAATTGTATCTTTCTCACAAGGTTATCTTAAAGATCACTATACATGGACAATTGCCTTTATGCTGCCTTTGGTTTGCTATATGTATATAATGTTCTTCGGGATCAACGGGTATAAACCCAAACTCAAAATGATATGAAAAGGAGAAATTTCCTCGCACTGACGACACTTGGAGCCGCCGGGCTGACAACCATGGGAGTACCCGCAAAAAGTTATGGTTTATTAACCGGTCAATCAAGCCGGGGTTCAGAATTAAAAGCCGACCTGGTAATTGCAGGCGGTGGGGTGGGAGGCTGTGCCGCCGCTTTAGCCGCACTTCGCAATGGGCTTTCGGTTATTATGACAGAAGAAACCGACTGGATAGGCGGACAATTGACATCTCAGGGTGTTCCTCCCGACGAACATATATGGATAGAAACCCATGGCGCGCCCGCTTCGTATCGGCAATACCGAAATTCTGTAAGAAACTATTATAAAGCGTATTACCCAGTTACAACTCAAGCAAAATCTAAGGTAAATTTTAACCCGGGAAATGCAGCAGTATCTGAGCTTTGCCATGAACCGCGCGTGTCACTCGCAGTCCTGAATGAAATGCTTGCTCCATATCTCAGCTCCGGAAAATTAACCCTCCTGTTGGAACACAAAAGTCGCTCAGCTGACTATTCTGGAAGCAGGGTGCGGGCGCTTAACGTTTTCAGCTTACAAACCGGAAACGAGTTAATTCTAACTGCACCCTATTTCGTAGATGCAACCGAAATGGGGGATCTGTTGCCTATGACAGGGACCGAATTTGTTACGGGCACAGAGTCACGTACCGAAACACACGAGCTGCATGCACCGCTCAAAGCTGATCCCGATAATCATCAGGCCTTCACCATGTGTTTTGCCATGGACTACCTGCCCGGAACTGATAATGTTGGGGAGAAACCTGCAGAATACAGTTTCTGGAGAAATCTCGTCCCGGAAATGACACCAGCCTGGTCGGGAAAACTACTGGATTTAAGCTATTCAAACCCTAAAACACTCGAAAAAAAGCCGCTTGGATTTAATCCTGATGGCAGCTCGACGGCCCCAAATCTGAATCTTTGGAACTACAGGCGGATAATTGCCAAAAATAATTTTTTACCTGGAGCGTATACAGGGGATATCTCAACCGTTAACTGGCCGCAAAACGATTATACTCTCGGGAATCTGGTGGGTGTGCCTCAAAAAGAATTCGAGCATCACGTAAATCGAGCAAAGCAACTGAGCCTTTCACTTTTTCATTGGTTACAAACAGAGGCGCCAAGGCCGGATGGAAAGCTAGGCTGGCCGGGTTTGAGGCTGAGGAAAGATATAATGGGAACAGAAGATGGGCTGGCGAAATACCCTTATATTCGAGAGGCGAGGCGCATTAAAGCTCAATTTACAGTGTTGGAAGAGCATGTCGGCCAGGCTAACCGGGTCCAGGTTGCAGGTGCAGAAGCTGGAAAGAAAGCCGCAAAATTCTTTGATAGCGTGGGTGTGGGATACTATCACATTGATTTACATCCAAGCAGCAGGAAGCAAAACTACATCGACTTTGCCTCCTTGCCATTTCAGATCCCTTTGGGCGCCTTACTGCCGAAACGGATGGAGAACCTGCTTCCTGCCTGCAAAAACATTGGCACTACGCATATAACAAACGGCTGCTACAGACTTCACCCTGTCGAGTGGAGTATTGGTGAATCGGTGGGCTTATTAGTTGTCTATGGGCTTAAGACGCTTATGAAACCCTATCAGATAAGAGAACAAAAGGATGTCTTGGCAAAATTCCAGGAATTCATCCAAAACCAAGGAATTGAAACAGAATGGAAGGGATAGCACATGCCAGCAATAACTAACTAACGTTCACTAATGGGTATTCCTTAAATGAAACGTAAGTCGATCCGTCTCTTTTTATCCGCCGGTTTTATCGCGTATATGGCTAATTCAGAAGTTTTAACATTTCCGTATGCTAATACAAAATGGAAAATCGCACCCTTTATATCACATTAAGCAACAAATTATATACGTTTTGTAAACATCAGATTTTAAATGATCTATGATTGTTAAAATATTTACTTGTGCCAAAGTGTCACGCTGAAATTTACATTCATTTCACTCACGGATCATTGAAATTTTATTGAAGCCGGTACTCTTTACTCGTTCCCATCTTTTAACCGATAACTATTTTAATTAAGGTTTAATTCCTTAAATTTAAGGATATAATGAAAGGTGAACTATCATTCTTTAACTGGTCATTGACCAGGCTACTAAATACCGAACCTGACAATCTTAAAAAGGCCAGGATCAACATCATTTTCGCAATAATTATTTTTTCCCTGGTCAAGCTGCTGGTAGCGCTGCCAGTAAGCTTTCAGAACGAGCAGAACCTGCAGTTACTCCGGAACGCGTTCTTCATAGCTGTGTTTGTCTTTTTGCTTAAAATCCTGTTAGTTGACAGACGATACTCCCAGAAAATCGGTGTAATAATGATTTGGCTGGCTTTGTCCCTAATTTGGTCAAATGTATTTTTAACCGCCCAAATATTAAATATTGTCACTATCCAGGTAGTGGTGACAGTTATTTTAAGCAGCTTTTATCTATTGCATTGGCGGTGGGCCGTAACTTACTCCCTATTAGGGGTCTTTCCGGTAATCATATTAGTAATACTTGGTAATAATCCCAGTCTGAGCAGAATTGTACCGCAGGAGCTGGCCTCTCCCGCATATGAAATTATTGTAGTACTGAACTTCCTTACCATCCTTGTCGCTCATTTTCTTTATTATCAGGCTTTAAACAGGAACGTCCTTGAGAAGGAATTATTAAATAAGCAATTGCAGGAAGCTGTACGAGAAGCCAAATTAGCGGTTCAATCAAAGGCTGACTTTTTATCCACCATGTCGCATGAATTGAGAACTCCTCTGAATTCTGTGATTGGCATGACACAATTATTATTAAGTTCTCCGTACAGCTCTGAGCAGTCTGAAAATCTCAAAATTGTGAATTTTTCAGCCAGGAATTTGAATGTGCTAATTAACGATATTCTGGATTTTAACAAAATGGAATCGGACAGGCTGAATCTCGAAGCTATTAACGTCGATCTTTATTCGCTTATTAATGATATCTGTGCGGGAATGCGTTTTCAGGCCGAAGAGAAGGGGCTGGAATTAACAGTGAATATTGATGATTCTATAAAGAGGCATCAGGTTGTGACGGACCCGACGAGGTTAACGCAAATAATATCTAATTTGTTGGGAAATGCCATTAAGTTTACTTCCTCAGGGACAGTTACGTTGGGTTTAAAAGTTATTGAAAGTCAAACACATTCAATAAAAATTCATTTTTCGATAGCTGACACAGGGATAGGCATCGACGTCCATCAGCAGAGATTGATTTTTGATGCTTTTACTCAGGCTTCCTCGAGTACCACGCGCAAATTTGGCGGAACTGGACTAGGTCTGACGATTGTTAAGCGGCTTTTGAAATTATTTGAAAGTGAAATTAGTGTAATTAGCACAGTAGGGGTAGGGTCTGAGTTTTTCTTTGATATTTTATTTGAAAAAGCTGGCGAAATAGCTGATATTTCTGGTTTCGATGCTAAAATGGAATATAAGATTGAGCATTTAAAGGTACTGGTGGTAGAAGATAATCCTATCAATAGCCTTCTGATAAAAAAGATCTTTGCAAATTGGGACAACTCTCCCCAATTTGCCTGCAACGGTTATGAGGCACTAAAGAAACTTGAAGCTGAGGACTTTGATGTAATTCTAATGGATATTCACATGCCCTTACTAGACGGTTATGCCACAACAAAACTAGTAAGAAGTCTGCCGGATAATGCTAAATCAATGATTCCTATAATTGCATTAACTGCATCCGTGTCAAACGATCTTTATTCAAAGATCCGGGAGGTTGGCATGAATGATTACATCAATAAACCGTTTAATTCCGACGACTTATACCGGAAATTGAAAAATATAGAAATTACATCACCGAAGCTGCTACCAGAAGGCACCTGCGTGAAATGAATATTGAATACTGCAAATCCTTATGCTGATTTGAGATAATTGGGAATAGCACTCTTTAATATTTAATGCCATATCTACTTCTTCCAACCATCGACCTTTGCACAGCCCCGGATCATATTAACTAACGACTAACATCCCAAAAAAAAGCACGAAGTATAAATTATACTCCGTGCTTTTAATTAAATCAGCTCTATCATCTCTAGCTTGAAAGCGGAGGACCTACTGGTACAGTGATTTTTTGTTTAGTTGTCGGATAGATAAATTTCTTTGCCGTGAATGTGGATGTCAGGTATTCACCATGGTGAATTTTTCCGCTCATTTCATTCCCGTTGACAGTCCCTGAAAAAGTGAATGGAACATTGTCGCCCATCATTCTGGATGCACTCTGGAATTTAACTTCATTCCCTTCGATAGTACCTGCTAATTCATTCGTAGTGAAAGTTCCTTGATGAGTTCCTTTCATAAAGTTACCGTCCTGGGTTTCTATAATGAATGTATGCGCGCTCTTTTCATTGAAATAATCAACAGTCACGTCCCATCTACCTTTAAGGTCCGCGGATGGAGATGCCATGGTTTCAGGTAATGGTGGTCGTTTCATAGTTAAAGCAGAGTAAATGCGATCTGCAACTATTTTATCATCGCCTGGCTGCATCATCCATGCCGCTAGTGATATGTAGGTTGTCGGTGTAGCCGATGCTGCTGCTCCAGCGCCACGACCAGGGCCGTTACCTGCGCTCATAGCTATACGTGGCTTTGTTGTAGATAAATATGTGGAAATATCGGGTCCGGTAGCGTTGAACTTATTAGGATCCCACGAAACAGTAAGATTCGGTGTTCTGTTATCTAAGCCTTGCGGCTGACGGATATTAGTGGTAACTCCTGGAATAGCTGAGACTCTTTTTGCAATGGTTTCGAGATAGCTTGTCCATGTACGTTCCTCTTTTGGATGATCACGCTTAGTCCATGCCTCAACTGCAGCCAACATGCCAATTTGTTCTTCTTTACCCACTTTATTATCACGTGCGGGTCCGTGGTGTGGTGCACTAGCCTGCCACGCTGCCATTAAAAGCTTTTTATCACCTAATAATAAACCCGCACTTTGTGGACCACGGATAGCCTTACCACCGCTGTATGCTACAACGGTCGCTCCATCTGCCAGGTGTACGTTCGGTTTAAGTGTTAAAGCTTCTGCAGCAGCATCTACAAGAACAGGAACACCCTTAACTTTTGCAGCCGCTGAAATAGCTTTTACAGATAAAGGTCCTGAATCACCCGGATTTCCCGGCATCATGTAAATCATCGCTGTGCGGGGATTCATCGCTGCTTCCAGCTCTTCCTGGGTATTTACTGTAATAATTTTTACTCCAACGTTTCGAACCGCATGGTCATATACATTTCGTGATCCTCTCGGAATAATCACTTCGTTTTTTTCAATGCCGGTAAGATCAGGAATACGTATAAGTTTTTCAGGATTACCACCGGTTACGGCAGCAATAGTTACCAGCTTCATACCTCCGGCACAACCCGACGAAACAACACCCCACTCTGCGCCGCTCAGTTCTGCAAGCCTTTGGCCCACACCCATTGCCAGTTCATCAAGCTGAACGTAGTAATTGCCGGCATACTGCATAGCCTCTTTAGCTTCAGGAACCAACGTCGAAGCTCCGATGATTGTAAATGTACCGCGGCAGTTGATTACCGGCTCAACACCAATTGATTGATAGACCTGAGGGCCCGATTTAAGCTCTGCAGGTGATTCCCCATCAAGCATTCCAAGAAGGCCAGCTCCTTCTGTCGCATTTGCCGACTGAACGCTTCCAACCACACCACCGGCTAATGGCAGTAATGTCAGGCCTTTAATAACGTCTCTACGTTTCATTTAATTTGTATATTTAGGTTATTTTGAGATTTGTTTCACGCTTATCCCCATCCGGCTGAACGAGTTAACTAATTTAGGGACTTGAGGAGTCAATTTATCCTAAAATAAGTAGTATTAATGTTACAAGAGGCGAAGAGAATTAGAAACCGTAGAGATTTTTGCAGAAGACTTTATTTTTATAAATAATGAATAAAGCGAAGGACATTCAATCGTATTTTTTGAAGGCCTGGGAACTGATGCTGAATATTCACTATCTACTAAAATGTAAATCATGCTGGATCTTATTTTTTGAAAAGCAGGTCCTGGCCTTGTAGCTTAAGACAGCCCCGCTGTTCCTCTAAAAATATATTCACTTAACCGAATCAGGTCTGATGCGTCCGAATTAAAACGCCGGTACCAAATTTCAGATCTCGGTTGCCATAGCCGGATCACTTATACCATGCTGCCCGGTTTCAACTCTTCCGGCAAAGCGGTTTAAATGTTTGCCGGCAGACTTTACAGAGAAATCATACCAGTTACCGCTACTTGCTAATGACCATTCCACTTTCTTGTTTTTTCCAGGTTTAAGCGTAAAGGATGGCGGAACGCTATGGCCATAAGCATTTGAAGCCAGGCTTACGTCTAAAGGCATATCGCTTTTGTTATTTATACTAACTGAAATAATACCCTTTCTGTAATTGTAGCTCAAAGAAATATCCGGTTCCGGTGATAGAAGGTTCCCGGTAAACTTCTGGAAATACCCATTAGGTCCATATATCTCCAGATCATAATTCCCGTTATTTTCAGATAAGTTCCATTCATCGTTAAGAGATTTATCCGCTTCTACGGTGTAACGACGCGGAATCCGTTCAAGATGAGTAAGGTCATAAACATGATAAACAGCCCCCACAGCTCCTTTATTTTCAAATAGCAAACTCACTTTGTTTTCATCTTTCAGTTTAATCAGGCTGGCTTGCAGTCTATAAGGAAGCGCTCTTGAAAAGCGGGTGCCTTTCTCCTGGTAAAGCGGCGATGCAACATTTGGAGCCTCTGCCCTGGGCAATAGTTTTGAGACCGCATCAAGCGATGCGTGATTTCCTGTATGGGGCATTTTGGGAAAGGCCGGGTCATTAGGTCTTAGAAAATCAAATGCCGAAGTCAGATCACTGCTAACGGCCCGGTGCCATGGACTGATTGCTGGTATAACTACACCGAAACGTTTTTCTATAAACTGGCCAACGGATGTATGGTCAGCCACTTGTGAGTCGACCCAACCTCCTTTACTCCAGGGCGAAATAATGTACATCGGTACTCGTGGACCCATTCCCCAGGGCCTGATATGACCGGAAATGGTATCTCTTTTATCCTGATAGATTCTTGTCTTAGCCCGTTCAGCCGGGTTTGGTGAGTCGGCAGTGAAAGGATTTGGGAATACGGAAGTTCCCTTATCGTTATTGAAATACATGCCAGCCAGATCAATTGTCGATTTTCCCGCCAGCGTATTATCTAAGTTATAAGAGGGTACAGCGGGCGCCGGAATATGGTCAAAAAGTCCGTCGTTCTCATCGAAAGTTAGAAAGAAGGCCGTCTTACTCCATACTTCCGGATTGGCAGTAATCGCTGCCAATACTTCATGAGTAAAATCTGCACCTCTATAAGGGCTCGAAGGCGCTCCGGGGTGTTCTGAATCCATTTGTGAGGGAAGCACCCAGCTAACCTGCGGAAGTGTATTATTCTTCACCTGATCCTCCAGATCTTTAATTGTCCAATGCCGCATTCCATTTTCATAGATTGGAGATCCCGGCTTGGCGTTTCTGAAACTTTCAAAAGCCAGGCAACCGTGCATTGCGCCGGTCCAGTTGTTATTAGGATCCTGGTAAATACGCCAGCTAATTCCGGCCTTTTCGAGAACGTCTGGAATCGTAGGCCATTTAAATGCATTGCCCCTATATGAATATCCTGGATCGGGCATTTTCCCACGAATCCAGCAGCGCACATTTACCGGCTCCGAATCCTGATCGGTACAATTGATGCCCTGGGCCCTCTTTTCCGGATCGAAATTGGAACCCGACCAGAATACAATGCGATTTGGATCAGTACCCGTAGCTACCGAGCAGTGGTAGGCGTCGCTTATGGTGAAGGATTCGGCTAAGGCGTACTGAAACGGAATTTCTTCCCTGGTGTAGTAAGCCATTGAATAGGGCGTCTTAAACATTGGCCAGAATCCATATTTGCCCTGATTCCAGGCTGCCTGCATGTCCTGGAAATCGTGGGGAGTGCCGGCAATTAAGGCTGCATTAGAAGTTTTTTTATTTGCATGATAGGGGGGAATGATCTTTTTCCCGTCTGATTGAAAGAATGCACGTTTGCCGCCCTCCAAAGGAATAGGGAAGCGGTCTCCAAAGCCCCTTACACCACGCATAGTACCGAAATAATGATCAAAAGAACGGTTTTCCTGCATCAGAATTACAATATGCTCAACATCACGAATAGATCGCGTGGCATTATTTGCTTCAACTGCCAGGGCATCCTGTAACCAGGACGACCAAATAGCTGAAGCGGCCGCAGCGCCTGCGGATAATTTTATGAATTTTCTTCTGTTTACTTTCGCCATATGAATCTAATCTACACTCTGTCTTTGTTATTTACCAGTAACAAAGGATTTGTGAATTTATGATTTTTTTGCCCTAAGAATAAAAATCATAAGCGTTATCAGTGAGAAAAGAGTTTAAATCACGCTGTAGAACCGGCATACTACAGATTTCACACAACAGGCAGTAATTCAGCCAAACCAGTATGCCTTAGGTTTATTGTCCCGGCATGGGTGCTGAGCTGATTGCATTAAGATCCCAAACTATTTTCCCTTTTCGGACGGTCAGTTCAGCTTCGAGCTTTTGTCTACCCCTGATGGAGATTCCATTTGAATCGGAAAAACCAAAATCACCGGTTCGTAAATTGAATACTGCGATATCCGCTTCCGCTCCTTCACTAAGGTTCCCGAGTTCTGTCCTTTTGATGACATTCGCAGGTTTCCATGTTGATGCGTTGATCACTTCCGGTAATGTCATTCCAATGTTCAGAAACTTGGAGGCTAGATTTGCCATATCTTTGAAACCACCGTTCATGCTCCCCGTGTGAAGATCAGAACTTAACACATCGGGAACAAAGCCCTGCTGCATTGCTGGAATGGCCTGGCTCCACATGAAACTTCCCCCGCCGTGGCCCACGTCGAAAATGATTCCCCGTTTGCGGGCTTCGAAGACAAAAGGCTTGACTTTTTGGGTTTTAATATCAACAACTGCCTGCTTATGTTCAAGCATTTTGCCGTCTCGCCCAAACTCCTGGTCATAACGATATACATGGGTGAAAATATCCCCAGGTCGGAGGTGTTTCATAAAAAGCTCTTCTATAGGAAGTGGGGGGTTAGCTTTACCAAAATCAACCATAACAGGGATATTGGCAATGGTGCCTGCCTGAACGGCTTTATCGACAGGCCCCCATTCGTGGCCGATGTAATGGGCTATTTTAACCCCTACAATTAGATCCTTGTATTTGTTCGCGATGCTGGAAGTGAGTTTAGCATCCATGTCAGTAGTGTTCTGCTCATAAGCAACAAGATCACGCATACCTTCACCAACAATATTCAAAAAGGATAAAACCCTTGTTTGTGATACATCAATCACATTTTTTTTAAAAATATCAAAATTCCTCCAGCCCGCGCCCCCTGCATCGACAATTGTAGTGACGCCAGAACGGAAGGTAAAGCCATCAGGTGGCAGTGCATCCAATCCATTGCTCAGATAATTATCGGGTTCTGTTCCATGAAAGACATGGCCATGAATGTCGATTAACCCAGGTGTTACGTAGAGGCCGGCCACATTGACTGTTTTCTTTGCTGTATTCTCTGGAATATCAGAGGCTACTTTAAAGATTTTCCCGGCTAAAATGGCCACATCCATCTTGGAATTAATATTGTTTTTTGGATCAATAACGTGCCCCCCTTTCAAGAGCAGGTCAATTTGCTGCGCTTTGATGCTTGACATATTTGCCAGCATTATAATTCCTATTGCCAATATTACCAGGCAGAATTTTTTATTGCTTATTCCCATACGATTTAAATATCCTCTAATATAATTAAGTATAATTAAGAAAATGTGGGATGAGGTTTGATTTTAGAAATGTTACTGGACTATCTGGCAACCATCATCGTCCTCACCTGCTGGAGGTCCTGATTTTGCAATCGCGCATAATAAAGTCCGGGGACATAGGAAGGAGTGTCGACCGTAACGGAGAATTCCCCTGCCTGAGTCACCTGGTCTAATACCGTTCCCATTAGACGGCCTTGAATATCAAATATTTGTATAAGAACATGTCCGCCTTTCGACTTGTAGGTTATATTAGTATACGATTGAAATGGATTAGGATAATTGGAGATTAAGATTCTTTCATTCTCTGCATTGAGGTTAGCAATGGAGTTGTTATTACATCCCGCTCTGCTGCTGATGATAGGGAGGCTCTGAAAGTTTTTCAGCATGACTGTTTCAAGCGTTGTTTTTGGAACGCAAAACCATTTTTCGAGAATTGATCCGTAAATCGAGCGGAAATCGTATTGCATTGGAATGTTGTCGTTGGTATTTACACTTCCCGGTATTGTTGGATTCTTGCCCAGGACACCGTTTTCTACATAATCCCCAAACAAAAACAGTGGGGCTGCAGCGCCATGATCAGTTCCTCCGCTTGAATTTGACTGTATTCTCCTGCCAAACTCAGAAAATGTCATGCCAATGACCCTTTTAGAGGCATTTTGAAGTTTCAGATCATCCATAAAAGCTTTTATTGCATCACTAACTTTTAACAGGAGAGTGGCATGCACCCCTGTTTCTGTTGCACCGGAATTAGCCTGTCCGGAATGGGTATCAAATCCACCAATGTTAACCATGTAAATACGTGTTTTCAATCCTCCGGCAATCAGTCGCGATACAATCTTTAACTGGTCAGCCAGAGAGTTTCCTGTGGGATAGATTCCTTGAACTTTGACTTTTGCAGCAGCTGCTTTGATTACAGCTGCATACTGCTGTGTTTGCTGAGAAACCTGACGAATGTAGGTAAGCTCTTTTCCCGCATTGCTATTAGGAGCAGGATCCTGAATGCCGTTTATCAGGTTGTAAAAGTTAACGGGGTCAGAAATAGCCATTCCCATTCCGACAGACGGTCCCTGGAAAGCAGGAGAAATAAATGATCCGATCTGTATTGCAAGAGGGTCGGACATTTCTAAAGTAGGATAACCTACCGGGTAACCTTTAAACTCCTGATCCAGATACCGGCCCGTCCAGCCGGTATTAATTACCTGGTTTGAATCTGAGGCTGTAAGCCAGATATCGGTCGCCCTGAAATGGCTGAAACTGGGCTGGGGATAGCCTACAGACTGTATAACATTTAATTTACCCTCTTTATACAAAGCGCTAAGACCTTGCATGGAGGGATGCAGACCTGTATTATAATTTCCAAGCTTGATGATTTTCTTTTCCGGTAAAATGATGTTCGACCTGGCCTTAAAAAGATTAGAATATTGATCAAGAGGGACTACCGTATTAAGCCCGTCATTTCCGCCGTTCATCTGTATAAGCACAAGTACATGATCTGATTCTTCTCCGGCAGCTGTAAGAGCAGAAATTAATGGTGATGCTCCGAATGCTTTGAATGTCATTCCATTAATGAGCGAGGGTAATACAACCCCCGCCGGAATAGCCTTGGCCAGAAAATCTCTTCTTTTCATGATAGCTGATATTCTGCAAGGTTCATCATGTACTTGAACATGGCCACCAAACGTGTGTTTACAATATTTTTCTTTGAAACATTAGCTGGATCATTTTTATGATCTGTCCAGGCACTCGTCCAATAATAGTCCAATGCCTGATTACTTAAAAGGATACTCTTTAAAAAAGTTTTGGTTGATGTCGAGACGTCAATTCTGTACAATTGCTCCAGAGCTTCATTTATGAGTGCATTCGGATCCGATGGATTTGCAAATTTTGAGGTGTAACCTATCGGATCGATTACTATCTTTTGATTATTACGTGTGTAACCTGTTGCGATGAAACGGTCTGAAAAAACATTTCTTTTTGAAATAGTATCAGAATTGATCCAGAGTTCATAAAATTGAGGTTCCTGGTAGTAAGCCGGCCAGCCCGAGACATCAGGCGGATCTCCAATATCCTGTTGAAAAGCCGCAGCCTGGCTTTTAATATAGGCCCACATATAATACTGGTTAACATAATCTCCTTTAACAGGGAAAGTGATTTCAAATTCCCGGCATAAACCCACGGTGAAATCCAGCGGACTCTTGATCATGCATCCCCTGTTCTGACTTAAGAAGAAATGTTCACTATTGAACAATGCCTGCAGTACAGGTTTGATTTCGTAATTGCTTTGCCTGAAAACTTCAGCCAGGGGTGCAATAAAAGAACTTTCGATTTCCGGCGTAATATCGTAGTAAATAAAAAACCTATACAGGCGACGGCATATATATAAACTTACTTCATTTTGGAGGAATATCATGTTTAGCATTTCATCAAGCTCCTTAGCACCATTAACACCGGTTTGGCCTTTTATAAGGGCATTATTGTAGAATGAAGAAAATTGCTTGTCGCCAGTGTCATGCCTTGTAGCATCAAAATTTGAGCTTATTGTATTTGTGTCAACCCTGTATCCCGTCAGAACTTTCGCAGCCGCTTTTACGTCTGATTCTGTATAGCCCGACCCCGGTCCTTTACCTAATGTGAAGAGCTCCTGCAGCTCCCTCGCATAATTTTCGTCGGGGGCAGTTTTGGTATTAAGATATCCATTAAGATATCTGAGCATTCCCGGGTCAAGGCTAACTAGTTTTACTAACTCCCTGAAGTTGCCGTAACAATACGCCCTGAAGAGGGCGTTTGTCTTATAAGAATACCTGGCATCACCAACGGTTGCGGTTTCCGTAGCAAAATGATTATGCCAGAAAAGAACCATCTTTTCTCTCAAAGTAGGGGCTTGTTCCAGCATCAATCCTGTCCACCAGGATGTGAATGAACCAATGCGTCTGGAATTTATAGTTCCGTTACCATAAGGGGCGTTTACCCAGGATTGTCCTTCAGGAACATTCGGGTCGGAGAGGGTAGCATCATTGTAGTTATTAACCGGGGGACTCACGGCCATTTCATTCCCTAAAAGATTATTAACTACTTCGTTGAGCGATTTACCTGAATAGATGGTAATATCTAGTTTCTTAACACCAAAAAGTGACCGCTTCAATAAATGAATGAGTTCAGGTCTTCCAAATGTACCGGTGAACGGTTTAACAGGCATTGATTGTTAATTCTGTGAAAGTTTACAATTAGAATTAGTACTGGCTCCTTCTAGATCCATTTGCGTGAAGAGTTATGTATCGTAAGAATAAATGTATTTAAATATACCGATTTTTTGATTAGCGGCCTTCTGATTCCGGATATAAGCAATAATGGGCGGCACAGGAGAGGTGTTTGCGGTGTTCAACGAATTTGATTTATTTATGTTACAAATGAATATAGAAAAAAATAATTATTTTAGTTCGATCAAAAGCAAACTTATGGCTACTTATAAACTTCAAATCAATGGCAAGACACTCCAGGCGGATGTTGAACCAGATACTCCTCTCTTATGGGTACTTCGTGATAATTTTGGATTAGTCGGTACAAAATATGGCTGTGGTATAGCTCAGTGCGGTGCATGTACAGTGCATATAAATGGTGCTGTTACGCGCTCATGCGTTTTTCCGGTATCTGCAGTTGGAAATTCACAAGTTATTACCATTGAAGGATTGTCCGAAAAAGGAGATCACCCGCTTCAGTTAGCATGGGATGAAATTGACGTTGCGCAGTGTGGTTATTGTCAGGCAGGTCAGATAATGACCGCAGCAGCATTGTTGAAGAAAACTCCGAAACCGTCGGATGAAGAAATCACCAGTAGTATGCATGGAAATATTTGTCGCTGCGGGGCCTACCATCGCATTCGCGAGGCAGTCAAACTAGCAAGTACTAAAGCTTGAGCTTATGGAAAATATAACTAAAAACAGCAGGCGTGATTTTTTAAAAATTACTGCTATTACCAGCGGTGGACTGGTACTTGGATTTAACTGGTTGAATGTTGAGGCTGCCCCGGTTATTGTATCGGATTCAGCAATGGCAGCTGGAAATATTGGATTTAACAGTTACTTGTCGATAGCTTCTGATGGCGTGGTGACTATTATGTCTCCCAATCCGGAACTGGGCCAAAATATCCTGACATCTTTTCCAATGATTGTAGCTGAAGAGCTGGAAGCCGATTGGACTAAAGTAAAGGTTTTACAAGCTAATCTGGACAGCAAGTTCGATCGGCAGCTTACCGGTGGAAGCGGGGCTGTTCCGCATTCATGGAAGCTATTAAGAACTGCCGGTGCAACTGCTAAAGCAATGCTTGTTCAGGCTGCCGCACAGAAATGGGGAGTCCCTGCAGCAGAATGTACTGCTTCAATGGGTTTTGTAAGTCATGCAGGTAAAAAGTTGGGCTATGGTGAACTGGCTGAGGCAGCATCTAAGATACCTGTACCAACTGATGTAAAATTAAAAGATCGGAAAGATTTCAAGCTGATAGGAACACGTGTAAGAAACGTTGCGAACAAGGATATTGTTACCGGTAAACCGCTTTTTGGTCTTGACTTCTATCGTGAAGGTATGCTTTTCGCGATGATACAAAGGCCTGAATCCTTTGGAATGAAAGTCAAGTCGGTAGACTCTGCTGCCGCTAAGGCGATGCCAGGGATAGTGGATGTAGTGAGCTTTAAGAATTATGTAGCTGTAGTTGGTAAGTCGACATGGCAGGTTTTAAAAGCTAGAAAACTTCTTAAGATTGAATACGAAAAGGATGGTGCGATTGAAAGCACGGATGATCATAATAAGTTATTTTTATCATTAATGGATTCTGGAACAGCTACTGTCCGCCGTAAGGACGGAGATGTCGACACTGCATTCAAAAATGCTGCAAAGGTAGTAAAGGGAGAATATCAGTGTCCTTTTCTCTCTCACAGCCCGATGGAGCCTATGAACTTTTTCGCTCATGTAAAGCCAGACGGAATCGAACTTGTTGGACCAACCCAAACTCCGGCAAGGGCACGCACACAGGTTTCGCAGCTTCTTAAAGTGCCTGAAGATAAAATTACGC
>JAZKHM010000046.1:0-10805 GCA_040385405.1 Bacteroidota bacterium
TTACATGCAAAATGTTCTGTGGAGATAGTCCGTAAATAAATTATTCGGGCAACAGAGAAGCTGAAGAAAGTTTTAAAACAAAAATCATCAAAACACTACAAAAATTGCAGTGTCGATTACTTTATTATACTGTTCATATACTGTCGAAAGAGATAAAGGAAGCTATGATGAACAGCAAAAAAGTTAAAATGTTGATGCAGGTTAAATAGATCCATCCGCTTAAAATAAATGATTATGAAACGCAGAAAATTTATAAAAAATGCAGGTTTGGGAGCAGGTAGCATACTAGCAGTTAGTTCTGTGGTTAGTTTGTTAGACGCATGCGGCAAAGGCCACATGATGAATGGCGATAAGATGAATATGGGAGGGCAACCTGTATCTGTAAAGGAAGGGAATTTCAGCAGAATGCTCCCCGTTCCCACCACCGTAACAAGTAATGCAACATTGACTGCACAGGCAACAACGGCAACTATTAATGGCAATAATATCCCGGTATTGGGTTACCAGGCTAAAGGTTTATTGGGCCCTACTATCCGTGTTAACAGTGACGTAAATGCCAGTATAAATTTTCAGAATAGTCTTTCCGAAAAAAGTAATATTCATTGGCATGGTTTAAAAATACCGGCGATTATGGATGGGCATCCGGAAGATGTTGTAAATCCCGGCAGTAGTTTTAATTATCAGTTCAACATTAATCAAAGGGCAGGATTGAGCTGGTATCACCCGCACCCAGACAGAGCTACTGCGAAGCAGGCTTTTCAAGGTCTGGCCGGTTTGTTTATAATTAATGATGCAGAGGAATCCGCTTTAGATTTGCCCTCCGGGATTTATGAGATCCCACTGGTGATACAGGACAAACGCTTATCATCATCTGGAATTACCTATAACCCTTCAATGGGAGAAGTTATGTCTGGCTTTATGGGGGAAACAATCCTTGTAAACGGGGAGGCATCTCCTTTTGCTGAAGTAACCACACGATTTTACAGGCTAAGAATGTTAAATGGTTCCAATGCCCGGATCTATAATCTTGCTTTAAATAATAACGACGATCTAATTATTATTGGTAATGACGGTGGCTTATTAAAAAACCCTTCAATTGTTAAGAATATTTTACTGGCTCCGGGAGAACGCTTAGATGTGCTGGTAAACTTTGCCGGGCTGACTACAGGTTCTGAATTGTTTTTAGAAAGCAAGGTGTTCAATGGCGCTGGAAATGCCCAGGGTAAACAGGGATTCAAAATTCTGAAATTTAAAATAACCAAAACTGTAAGTGATAGTTTTACCGTACCGATTTCACTTTCTTCTGTAAGTACTGTCTCTCCTTCATCATCTTCGAAAACAAGAAACTTTATTATAAACGCCATGCAAATGAACGGCGGTATGAATATGACCGGTATGCATCGTATCAATGGAAAAACCTATGATAAAAACAGGATTGATGAAACAGTTGCTGCCAATACCACGGAAATATGGGTATTTGATAATTCGCAGGGTGATGAACCTCATCCCATGCATCTGCACGGTGTGCATTTCCAGGTATGGGAAAGAAGCGGTGGTCGTGGACAGCTTATTCCTTCCGAAAGTGGCTGGAAGGATACTGTTTTACTGATGCCCGGTGAAACAGTTAAAATCATCATTCCATTTTCAACTCTAACAGGTGTTTTTGTGTTTCATTGCCACAATCTGGAACACGAAGATGATGGGATGATGTTACAATATCAATTGACATAAAAAGATTTTTATTATTCAATTCATCGGTTTAAAATTAAAAAAATGAAAGATTTCTTTTTAAAATCAACATTCCCGGTTTTGATTTTCTTACTGTTATCTTTTCTGATCATAAGTGGTTGCGATAACGATAAAAAGCAATCCTCAATGGAAGCGGCAAAGGTTTATGTAGCCAATGAAGAAGGGGGCAGCATTTCGGTTATTGATTTGCAGAACGACAGCACTGCCACTATAGACCTCACCGACAGCACGGGTGTAAAATACGATCCGCACAATGTGCAGGTAGCACCGGATGGGAGAACGGTTTGGGCATCAGGTGTGCCTGAAGACAGTACGCATCAAGAACAATTGATTGTTATCGATGCTGCAACAGGTGTTATAAAAGCCCGCATTTCCGTAGGTAAAAATCTTGACCTGGTGCATGTGGTGCTGGACGATGAATCTAAAAATGCATTTGTATCCGCTAATAAAGGTAACAGTGTGATACAGGTAGATGCCGCCACCTATAAAATGGTGCGGACATTCCCGTTGGGAAAAGAACACGGGCCTCATGGCATGCGCTACGCCAACGGCAAATTGTACATAGCTAACATGGGTTCAAAAAGCATGTCCGTACTGACGGTAGCCGATGGGCAGGTAACCGATGTTCCAATGGGAAGCATGGCTGCACAGGTAGCCGTTACCCGTGATGATAAATATATTTTTGTATCGCTGATAGATAGCAAAGAGGTAGCACGCTACGATTTAAAAACAAAGCTAATCAACCTGATACCCTTGCCGGGAGGCGCTCAGGGGCCTATTCAATTATACGCAACCCCCGACAGCAAATTGCTATATGTGGCCGACCAGGGCGGAGTAATGGAAAGGCCCATGTCCGACAAAGTGTATGTAATAGATATAGCCACCTCTAAAGTCATCAACACCATCACCACGGGACAAAAAGCTCACGGGGTGGTTGTAAGCAAAGATGGTGAAAGCACTTACGTTACCAACAGTGCAGTCAATACGGTTTCCATTATAAATGTAGCCACTCAAAAAGTAATCCGTACAATACCCGTTGGTAAAGGCCCCAATGGTATAAGCTATTGGTTTGAAACCGGTGGAATGCCATAAAAAATGATAATGAGTGAATATATACAACTGTTTAGCCTGAAGATTTTAGTAAATCACCAAAACTAAAATTTTAACAAAAAAAAGAAGATACCCAATGTGTTTTTCAGCTCCATCCAGTTTCATTTCGGATAATGCATTATGCGTTATCGGCATTGCAGCAAGCATTGTATTCAAAAATCACTCAAATGGTTGAACGGAAAAAATATGACAAAGAAAAAATAATACTTCTTTGCGGAGTGTTCCTGGTAATGACGGGGTTGGGCATGACACTTCCTGTACTTCCATTCTACATTCAAGAACTTTTGTCGTCTGAAGGTGTTTCTTCTAAGACCGTTTCGCTTCATGTAGGCTTAATAACAGCCGCTTTTCCGCTTACACAATTTTTCTTTTCTTCATACCTGGGTTCATTGTCAGATAAAGTAGGGAGACGGCCACTAATTTTAGCAGGCATCGCCGGGTTTTCAGTTTCAACTTTTATTTTTTCATTGGGTGGAAGTATAGCATTGCTTTACATCTCCCGTTTGATGGCAGGAATATTTACAGCAAGTTTTGTAACTGCATCTGGTGCCTGCATAGCAGATAAAACGTCAAAGGAAAAAAGAGGAAAGTATATGGCAATGCTGAGTAGCGTAGCTGGATTAGGTGCAGTTGCAGGCCCCTTACTGGGGAATCTGTTTTCAAAGATTAATATGCAGTTTAAGCTTCCTTTCGGACAGTTTATTCTAGATAAGTTTTCTGCTCCCTTTGTAATTTCTGCCGCACTTACATTAGTGGTCTTCGTCCTCTATACTTTCCTCCTGCAGGAATCACTAAATATCAAAGAAAATAATACACAGGTTATACAAAAAGTAAAAGTGCGCCTGCTGCCCAGCTGGAAATCACTAAGCAAAACATTTATACTGTTACTCTCATTATCTTTTATCAGTCAGCTTGCATTGTCTATGTTTGAAGGCACATTTGCACTGCACTCCCAGCGTCTTTTTTTATTCGGTTCACAGCAAATGAGCCTCGTTTTTATTGTTTGTGGGTCGCTTATGGGATTACTGCAATTAGGGCCTGTTGCATGGTTAATAGAAAAGAAAGGTGAAAGATCTCTTTTGCCTTTCGGTTTTCTATTCCTAAGCGTTGGCATATTCCTGCTCACTACTTCACGGCAAATGGAATGGATTTTAATCTACGTCTCCTTCATTTCAATCGGAATGGCTCTTCTCACGCCAAGCTTAGCTTCTCTCATTACAAAGGATTCGGGAAAAGAATACGGAGCATCACTTGGCATTTTTAGCTCTATTAATAGTTTGGGTCAAGTTGCAGGTGTGGTCATCGGGGGAATAATTATGATATGGTCTGATCATATTGCTTATTGGATTCTTGCAGTCATTCTCATGGTGGTTGCTTATTTGGTATTGCCTAAAAAAAGATTGTTGATTTAAAAATCTGCAGCACTGAGAAATAGTTGATATAGCGAAAAAAATATTGACTACTTAAAATATTTAACTAATAAAACAAAATTGAAATGCAAAAAACTGAAAACAACCAGGGCAATCAGAATTCTGGTAGCCTAATAAATCAAAACACGGAAGCAACAAAAACCTATACCTGTTCAATGCATCCTGAAGTGATCTCTGATAACCCTGGCAAATGTCCGAAGTGCGGAATGGAATTAATAGAAAAAAAATAACATGCTAATTCAAGATCTTGAATAACAATGCAAAGGAAAACAAATTGGTATGTAATCACTGGTGGACCGAGTTCGGGTAAAACTACTACAGTCAACTTGCTCAAAGAAAGAGGATACATAACGACCTTTGAACATGCCCGACATTATCTCGATACGCAGCGTCTGAAGGGAAAAACTATAGAGGACGTTAGAAAACAGCAACTGGAATTTCAGTTGGGAGTTTTAGAAATGCAAATTGAGCAGGAGAATCAAATTTCACCGGAGGTGCTTGTATTTCTCGACCGGGCAATACCTGATGCTCTTGCTTATTATCGTTTTTTGAATCTTCCTGTAGACCCAAAGTTAACTGAGGCATTACGTACTGTTTCCTACAAAAAAGTTTTCCTTCTCGATTTTCTTCCTTTGATAAAAGATTATGCCCGGACCGAAGACGAGACAGCGCAGAGAAGAATCCATGAACTTCTTTTTGAAGTGTATGAATCTCTTTCTTTTCCTGTGGTACAAGTTCTTGTGCTGCCACCGGTAGAGAGAGTGGAATTTATTTTAAAAAATATTTAGCAATGAAGGAGAGCAATCAAAGTAGTAGGACATTACTCCTTATAAAGCGAATATCTGATCTAAATCATTTTTTTAAATGCTGCGCATCACTTGAACAATAAGCTTATATCCAGAACTTTGAAATAAGCAAAACGCAACAATTATGAAAACATTACACCTATTCTCTGTACTAACATTACTTTTTATCATAGGGTTAACTATTAATTTAAGTGGTCAGACTAAAACGGATACGCCTAAATCTGAAAAGATATTCATAAATAAAAAAGGGGAAATCCATGATCATGGTGGTACCAAATTAGGGTTTATCACTAAAGATGATATTGTTAAAAACAATCAGGGGAAGACCATCTATTTTATTGATAGGAATGGTAACGTTATAGATGCTAATGGGAAGAATTTAGGGAAAGCTCAAAAGAATGGCAATTATTTCAATGTAAACGGAGAGAATATAATTACAGTAAGGGATATTAATGCGGAAACGTGCGAAATCCTGGATCCTAAGGGTCATTCCCTGGGTACCGTTCATAAAAATTATAAGCTGCATGCCTGCGCTGCCCATTGCCTGGCTTTAACAAAAAAGAAAGCAATAAAATAGGGGTTTAATAAACCCTTTAGATAAGCCCTGGCTAATTTGGTAAAGCCCGGGCTTATCTATTTTAAAAAGCCGGCTTATTGTGCTATTGGTAGCTGCAGTCTTATTTGGATCGGGTATTTACTCGCAAGTATAGTAATCAGAAAATCATGTACCATATAATCAAAGTTGTGTAATTCATCTTCATTTTAATTAACTCAATTTTGTAATATTATTAACTTTTAATTTAAAAATATAATCTTTGATTAAATTTTCTAATTGTAATGATCGAAAAAATTATTTCCTGGTCTATACATAATCGTTTTTTTGTCTGGTTAGGTATTGTTTTCATCGTCATAGGTGGAATCTATTCCATCATAGAAATGCCCGTGGATGCGATACCTGATCTTTCTGAAAACCAGGTAATTATCTATACGGAATATATGGGTCGAAACCCGACCATCATGGAAGACCAGATTACTTATCCCTTGGTTTCCAACCTGCAGGGCATCCCAAAAATCAAATCTATCCGGGCGGCTTCGATGTTCGGTATGAGCTTCATTTTTGTGGTGTTTAATGACGGTGTAGATGAGTATTGGGCACGTACAAGAGTATTAGAACGACTAAATTATGCCCAACGATTCTTACCACAGGGAGTAACTCCAACATTGGGTCCTGATGGTACAGGCCTCGGGCATGTTTTCTGGTATACCCTTGACGGTGATGGTTACAACCTGGGGGAACTCCGGGCATTACAGGATTGGTATGTGAAATTTGCCTTGCAAAATGTGGAAGGGGTTAGTGAAGTAGCTTCTTTTGGCGGATTCCAAAAACTTTATCAGGTAACGATCGACCCTCATAAATTAATTTATTATGGTATTCCTCTAATGGACATAACCAAGGCTGTTGCAGCAAATAACCGCGACGTCGGGGGGAGCCTTTATGAGATGAATTCAACAGGCTATCTGATACGTGGACAAGGCTACATTACCGGTCTGGAAGATATAAAGGATATTTCCATTGGTAACTACAAATCAATACCTATTTTCCTAAGTGATGTTGCAAATGTACAGATGTCACCCGATCTGCGCTTGGGTATTGTGGAAGAAAACGGCGAAGGTGAGGTTGTAGGAGGCATTGTAGTGATGCGCTTTGGAGAAAATGCCAAGGATGTGATTGAACGCACGAAAGTGAAAATGAAGGAGGTGGAAAAAGGGCTGCCTGCCGGTGTAAAATTTAAAACGGCTTATGACCGGAGTAATCTGATTCTTGCTGCTATTGAAACGTTAACAGAGTCGCTTTGGCAAATGATATTGATCGTTTCTATTGTGGTCATCATTTTTTTGTTCAGCATCCGCAGCGGGCTCATTGCCATTGCCTGCATCCTTTTATCCATTCTTATCGGCTTTATCCTGATGCAAGTGTTCGGTGTAACCTCCAACATTATGTCACTAGGAGGAATCGCCCTTGCCATTGGTGATGTGGTAGATCCGGGAATTGTAATGGCCGAAAATGCCTACAGATCTTTAACAAACCGTGTTTTAAAAGACCAGGGAACAAATTAATATGTCTACAGAAAAACCAAAAACGGAAAAAGAACGGATCGGCAATACAAACGAGATTGCTGAGGAGGAGCGAGTTGCAATCATCAAAGAATCATCCCGCACAGTAGGTCGTGCTGTTTTTTTCTCTGTCCTGATTATGATTATTTCTTTTGCTCCCATTTTATTTTTAACCGGGCAGGAAAAAAAGTTGTTTTCACCACTGGTGCTGACTAAAACATTTTCATTAATTGGCGCTGCAATTCTAGCTATTACCGTAGCCCCGATGCTGATCCGTACTTTTATGAAGGGGAAGCTCATTCCTGAAAGCCGAAATCCGGTATCCAATTTTTTTGTTACCCTCTATAAGCCTGCTGCCCGTTTTTGCCTTACCTGGCGCAAATCGGTGCTGGCTGCCTGTCTTATCTTGTTGATCGGCAGCATTCCATTGGTCACCAATCTGGGAACGGAGTTTATGCCACCCCTTGATGAAGGTTCCCTATTGCTCATGCCGGTTACCCTCCCGGATGTTTCCAATTCTGAAGCCAAAAGAATTCTGCAGTTGCAGGATAAGATTATCAAAAGTTTTCCCGAAGTGGAAAACGTATTGGGTAAAGCAGGTCGGGCCTATACTGCCACCGATAATTCGCCTATCAGTATGATTGAGACCATCATCATTTTAAAGCCTAAAAATTTATGGCGGGAAGGCTTGACTAAAGAAAAGCTGATTGTGGAAATGAATGAAAAAATTCAGATACCGGGTGTAGTTGTAGGATGGACACAGCCTATTATAAACCGTGTAAATATGTTATCTACAGGTATCCGGACGGATGTGGGTATTAAAATATATGGTAAAAACCTGGACAGCATATATAATATTGGCCGGCAAGTAGAAAAGACCATTGCAGGTATTGAAGGTTTGGAGGATTTATATGTGGAACAGCTTACAGGCGGTAAATACCTCGATATAAAAATACGGCGACGTGACATTGCCCGCTATGGGTTGAATGTGGATGACGTAAATATGGTAATTGAAAGCGCATTGGGTGGGATGATCCTGACTACTACTGTTGAAGGCAGGGAACGTTTTAATGTTAATCTGCGCTTAGCGCAGGATTACAGAAATGATATTGATGAAATAAAAAGAATTCCCGTTCAAACCATGAATTACGGCGTAGTACCGCTTTCGGTAGTTGCTGATATAAAAATTACAGAAGGGCCGCCCATGATCAATTCTGAAAATGCCATGCTGAGGGGGACCGTGCTGTTTAATGTCAGGGGAAGGGACATGGGCAGTGTAGTGAATGAAGCAAAACAGCGGGTTGACGCAGCTTTTAAAAAGCTGCCACAAGGTTACTATGTCGAATGGAGTGGCCAGTATGAAAACCAGGTGCGGGCAAATAAGCGCCTAAGCATCATTATTCCGATAGTGTTACTGATTATCGCCTTTATCCTCTTCATTACTTTTCACTCATACAAAGCAGTTTTAATGGTTTTTATCAGCGTTCCGGTAGCACTTATCGGGGGAGTTTACTCCTTGTATTTTTATAATGTAAACTTTTCGGTAGCTGTTGCTGTAGGCTTTATTGCGCTTTTTGGGGTTGCGGTAAGCACCGGTGTTCTGATGATTTCCTATATGAATGATACGGTTAAAAAGCTGGTTCAGGAAAAAGGGAACAGTTCGAAAACCATTAGTTTTCCAATGCTGAAAGAAGCTATTCTTTTTGGGGCTACACAAAGGGTAAGGCCACTACTAATGACCGTGCTTGCTAACATTCTGGGTTTGATCCCTGTGCTGGCTTCAACCGGAACCGGAAGTGATGTAATGAAGCCGATCACTATCCCTTTTGTGTTTGGATTAATAACTGCCACCCTTTTTGTGTTGATCGTACTGCCGGTTATTTATAACCTGGTCAGGGAATGGGAATTAAAAAAGTATGGAAAAATGGAAGTGCTGGAGATAGGTGAGTAATACACAGAATATGATCTTGAAAAAAATAATGCCAATAGTAATTGGGCTATTAATGATAGCCGGTTCGATCACAGCTCAGGATACGGTTCGTCTTTCCTTGCCGGAAGTTTTTAGCGGGATCGATCAGTCATATCCTTTGTTGCGTCTTTATCAAAACAGGATCAATAGCATCAAAGCTCTTGCAGAGGGTGCCAAAAGCTGGATGCCGCCTACTGTTTCGCTGGCAATGGACAAGTTCCCATATCAATTAGGAATGATCAAAGAAAAAACTCCCATGAACCAGGCAGGCATTATGTTTTCGGTTGAACAAATGATACCAAATCCCTCGAAACTTAACGCAAAGCGGGATTATATACTTTCACAGCAAGATATATCAGTTAATGAAGCGCTATGGGAAAAGAATGTTCTGCACTATTCGGCAAGTTTATATTATTACCGCCGGTTTACGGCAGAGAAGAAATTGAAACTTGTCAATGACTATGGGAAACTTTTACAAATGTTTATTAAAACAGCCAAAGATAAGTATGTCTACAACCAGTCTGATTTACCCACCATATTCAAAGCAGAGGCTTCATACAGTGAGCTGAAAAACATGGAGGCAATGCTTTTTTCGCAGATTGCAGAAAGTAATATCGGGCTAAATACATTAATGAGCCGGGATGTAAATTTGGCTTTTTTGATTGATTCAGTCCTCGAACCAAAAGACTATAGAAACGATTTTGTGAATACTTCGGATACTTCTTACTTAAACCGTAGTGACATCCTCGCAGTCGAAAGCCGGATACGCTCCATGCAAAGCAATAAACAGTTAGCTGCAACCGGTTCCAAGCCGGATTTCGGCATCCAGGTTAGTCATGGGCAAATGTTTGGCATGCCCAACCAGTTTTCCGTAATGGGGATGATTACCATACCGATAGTTCCCTGGGCGTCCCGCATGTATAAATCCGAAGTACGTTCCATGAATTTTGAAATTGAAGCCATGAACAACGAACAGGCTACCATGCGGCTGATGGCCCGGCAAATGATCCGTGAAAAGATCACGATGCTAAACTATGAAAACCTGCAGTTGCAGAATTTCGATACCAGTATTGTTCCTGCCTACCAGAAAAACCTGGAAAGTAACCTGATTGCCTATCGTCAAAACACGGGGACATTTTTCGTGCTGCTGGATGCCTGGAACATGTTGCTGATGAAAGAAATAGAGCGTATAGATAAACTGGGGCAGGTATTTGTCATTCAGGCAGAATACGAATACCAACGTGAAGTAAAGTGAGCCATGAAAAAAAACAATCTTTCTATCAGCAATCGATCATCCATATTGAACCTGGTTTTTTTCTTATTGCTGTTCATAGTATCCTGTAACTCAAAACCCAAAAAGCAGGATCATAGCGGAAAACATCCTGTTGGCAAAGACAACGTAACAGCTATGGGAAAAAATCCCGGGATGACCGATCATCAGCAAATGGATGCTCTGGATGATCAGTCTAAAGGAGAGGCAATGATGAAGATGAAGCCGGGAAACGATTCGATAGATGAAAACTACTGGAGCACTTTGCCTGCCAATCAAACTGTTATTTCAAAACAAGCGACAGTTCTGGTGGGAGACAGCAGCACGCAATTTGAAATCAAAGGCAATGGGTATGT
>JAZKHM010000047.1:0-4834 GCA_040385405.1 Bacteroidota bacterium
ATGTGAGAGACTTTGCATGGACTTCATCACGCAAGTTTATTTGGGATGCGATGGCAGTGAAGCAGAAAGAAAAGGATGTTATGGCAATGTCCTATTATGGCAAAGAAGGTAATCCTCTTTGGGAACAATATTCAACAAAAGTAGTCGCTCATACTATAAAATCATACGGTTCCAAAACATTTGATTACCCTTATCCAGTTGCCATTTCGGTAGAGGCATCCAATGGGATGGAATATCCGATGATATGTTTCAATTACGGTCGTCCTGATACAGACGGTACCTATACCGATGCGGTCAAGTACGGAATGATCTCTGTAATAATTCATGAAGTTGGACATAATTTTTTTCCAATGATTGTCAATTCTGATGAGCGCCAGTGGACCTGGATGGATGAAGGTTTAAATACCTTTATGCAATTCATGGCTGAACAGGAATGGGATAGAAATTATCCTTCAAGGAGGGGGCCGCCCCACAAAATTGTGCCTTACATGAGAAGTGAGAAGAATTTACTGGAACCGATCATGACTAATTCTGAAAACATTATTCAGTTTGGGCCAAACGCTTATGCCAAGCCTGCCACAGCTCTCAATATTCTAAGAGAGACAGTGATGGGCAGGGAATTATTTGACCATGCATTTAAACAGTATTCTTTACGATGGAAATTTAAACATCCTACACCTGATGATTTTTTCAGAACGATGGAAGACGCTTCTGCAGTCGATCTTGATTGGTTTTGGAGAGGCTGGTTCTTTAAAACTGAGCCAGTGGATATATCTTTAGAATCGGTGAACTTGTTTAAACTCAATAATCTTACACCGGCTCAAAAGAAAGCTGAATTGAAAAAGGCCGCTGACAAAGAGGAAGCTTATGTCAGTAAAACCTATAATTTGAAAGATAATCCAAAAACAGTTGTTGAAGCAGATCCTTCTACCCGTGATTTCTACAATTCATACAATCCTTTCAGCGTAACGCCTGAGGATGAGAAACAGTATGCAGAATTTATGGCACGCTTAAGTACAAAAGAAAAGGAAATGCTTAACAGCGGATTGAATTTCTATGAATTAAGATTCAGAAATGTTGGCGGCCTGGTTATGCCTCTAATTATTCAGTTCAACTTTACGGATGGAACTTCTGAAGTGGAAAGAATACCTGCTGAAATCTGGAAGTTAAATGAATCGGAAGTTTCCAAAGTCTTTGCAAAAAAGAAGGAAGTTAATAATATCGTTTTGGATCCATATCTGGAAACCGCTGATATAGACGAGAGTAATAACATTTGGCCAAGGCAATTAGTCCCGGGCAGGTTTGAGCTGTTTAAAGGAGGCACCGGAGCAAGGGGAGTCTCCAGCGGAACTAATCCTATGAAAAAAGCGACTAATAAGAAATAATTAAAAGTGGTTCGTTGATAGTTGTTCGTTGTTAGGCTGGTTGGTCTAAACGCTCTTTAAGCCGCCGGGTTAGGCAATTCGCTCTAACAACTAACAACTAACAACCAACAACAGATCGGGGACGTGTAACTAATGCCTGATATCTATTTCACAACTGCGTTCTTTTCAATATAATCAGCAAGAATGGAAACAGGGTCGCCGATATAATGGTAAGCTTCTGCCCATTCAAGGCCATATTTTTTACCCACTTCTCTATCTGATGGTGTCCCTCTTCTTGCCAGGGAATCTTTATCCAAAACAAAATGCTTAACATAATTGAAATCGGCAGACTCATCGGTATCTCCCAGTATTGGTAATTTCCTGCCCTTATCGTCCAGACTCTTTTTGATTCTTGAGCCCGCATTCCCCCCGGGACCCTGTGTGGTTATAACTACATTGCTTTGAACTTTGGTATCGATATGCCTGGTGATATCCACAATTCTGTTCACCAGCTGTGGTCCTCTGGCAAAATAATATCGCTCTTTTACAGCATAGGGTTTGACCACGTCAAGCTGTTCCGGATAATCGACACTGCCCGCCATCCATCTCGCTGCTTCAACTGCCTGAGCCGTTACATAATGATCCGGGTTTTCTTCATAATGTCCCCACGGATCATAACTGAAAATTGTATCAACTTTAAGCAATCTGAAAAGAAAAATTAATCGTCCTTTTATTTCCTGGGGATTGTATTCATCCAGGCGGTGATTGCGATATCCTAAATTGTATACTTTTTTTAGCCCCAGAACTTTCGCGACTTTCTCATTATCCTTTTCATTATTTGAAACCCTGTCGCCATCAGATCCGGCTCCTGCTGCATCGTCATTTGTTACCCGGATCAGGTAACCAGTATAACCCTCACTGATCAGTTTGGCAATGGCACCGCCAGCGAATAGAGTGGCGTCGTCAACATGCGGCTGAATAACTGCAAGGACTTTTCCTTCATGCGGTCTGCCAGGTACCGGCCTTTCAATAAAAATTCCGTCATTTTCTGAAGCTTTATCGGCCATGGTTTCCATCGGCTCAGGTTTACCAGACGCATGTGTCTCCGTGCTTAACAACGTGGCATAGGCAGCTGGCAGAATAGCGCCTGCAGCAATACCTTTAGTTATAAATTTTCTTCTTTCCATATCAGGTTATTCTTATCCTAATATAAAAATTTTAAAGAAATAAAACGGGTACGTTAACACAGCCTTTAAAAATAAGCCCGTTAGAGAGGACGGGCATATTTGATGTATTTAAATTTTAATGGATCGGGCCTCCGCCTTCTCTTCGAATCATGCCACCGGCTTCAGTTCTTCTGTCTGGCCCGCGGAAATCGGGGCTATTTTGTTGAGGCTGTCTGCCGCTGAATTTCTGAATCCTCATGGTGAAGGTAAGTATAAAGTATCTCGATAGGCGGTTACTCTGACTGTCGGTAATCGTGTTAGCGCTAACCTGTCTCGACACGCTGGTATTCTCATCAAGCAGATCAAATGCCTGGAACCGAAGAGTTGCACTTTTATCCTTTAAAAACTGTTTCTCCAGATAGGTATTAATGATGAACGGGTTGACAGCAAGTGAGCTGCTATATCCCTTGTTAAAAGTTTTACTCAAATCTGTACCGATCAGGAAAGTTTTCAGGAAATAGACCCGGCTATTAAAGTTCATTGCATAAGAGGAAACCTTTGTGTTATTATTTGTAATGGCATCGTTTGTGTTCGTGTTGAAACTATATCTTAACCCAGGATTGAATTCCAAATTCTTGTTGGGATTTATCTGCATGTTTAAGCCCTGAGAGAAGATCCAGTTTTTACCCCTGTTTTTGATATTATCTGTGAACGAGATGTTATTGATATAGTTTGCAGAACCGTTAAATGAAAAAACATATTTTTTCTCCTGGAAAGGTTTTGAGTAATTATAAAACGCATTCGCAGTATAATAGCCATCTGTATTCAGGTAGCGGGTTTCCTGGACAAGTCCCACACCGGAAACGTCAGAGCGGACAACATTTGAAACTATCTTGTTTTCAGTGTAGTTTCCAGAAAGATTGAAGAATAATACATCACCAGATGCAAAATTGAAATTGTTATATCTGAAATTTAGAATATGGGTGAATTCTGCATTCAAATCCGGATTACCATATACGGGAAACTGCGGATTGGTAACATCTGGTATAGGTTGTAATTGAATATAGGTTGGTTCGTTTGCCCTTCCAAAGTACATAGCGTTGAAGGCCCTGGTTCGGGAAAAATTGTACGAATAACGCGCTGAAGGTATAAGGTTAAATCCGGTATTTCTATATGGAGTTTTGACGCCTTGTACAACTGAATTTCCTTCAAGGACATTGGGCTGTGCGCTTAAACCAAAAGAATAATTAAATCTCTGCTGATTTACCCGAAAGTTAACACCAAAACGATTTGTGCTGAAAGCGTAGTTATAATCGTTACTCAGGCTCATGTTCAGGCTTGATACGCCGCCTGGGCTGACATCAAACGTTTCTCTTTCGTTTCTATAGTTTGTTGTACTGTGATTGTAGTTAAACTCTAATCCTGAAAATTTCCCCAGAGGCTCTATGTATGAAAGATTGGCACTCATATTAGAGCTTCTATTTTCATCAAATAAATCCTGATTACGGTAAACATTGGTATTTCCACTTGCAATGTAATTAATGTATTGCGTAAGCTGGTCGTCCTGCTGGTTTGATTTAGAATTATTGGCATTAACAAACAGTGAAATATTTCTTCCGCGTTTTTGAAAGCGGTGGTTTAATAATAAGTTAGCACCAAAGTTAGGGCTGGTTGAATTCGTCTTATAAATAGTCGTTCCATCAGATGTTAATACACCATTTAGGTTCTGTAAATAACTTGAGTTTCCCAGATCGTCCGTTGCGCTGTAACTAAAAGAAGGGGAGAATTTAATGAAATTTACAGTGTCTGGTTTGTACTCCACGTTCCAGTTAAACCTGTGATTTTCATTAATCACGTTTTTTGCGGAAAGTTGATCCATTATGATCAAACCCGACTGGAAATTGTTTTGCTGAAGCTGATCGCTCAATACATTATTATCGCGGTTTGAATAACTGTAATTTCCGTAAGAACTTATTTTGGCTCCATAATCCTTTCGGTAATTTAATCCGACAGAACCAACGGAAGTTATTCCGTCGCCACCACTAAATCCACCACCCTGAAATCCACCACCTCCCGGCATTCCACCGCCGCCGCCTTGAAAACGCTGGCCGCCACCACCACCGCCGCCCACTTGTTGAACTCTGGCCCCACCGCCACCGCCGCTAAAGCCACCGCCTCCTCCTCCGAAATTGAAAACGTTGCTGTTGGTATTGTTAAGGTTGCCGATAAATGAAAATTGTTCTGAATTGTTATAAGTATTTGCAGTAAGATTTGCCTGATAACGTTCTTTATCTCCTCCTCCAA
>JAZKHM010000048.1:0-1426 GCA_040385405.1 Bacteroidota bacterium
TCATTAATCACCATTTGTGCGAAAGTGGACCTGCAACCTAAGAAGAGGAGCAGGACTGATAGTTGTAATGTTTTCATCGTTATTTTTTTAAGAGGCTATATTTAAAAAGGATGTCATTTACCAGTCTGGTATCTTGGTTGATAAAATCACGATATGGGTTGGCTGTCTTCAGTACTCCATTCACTTTTGCCCAGTACATGGATCGACTCATACTGTAACATAAAGCCCGCATTACCCTTAGCTCCAGGATAACTTTGCGGAGAAGCGCATCTCGTTTTTCAAAATCCATCAAAACATTATCACCTTCTTTTAAGATGAATCCGGATACTTCGCTGACCAGATTAACGCCACGCGATTTCATCTGCCGGGCAACATCTTCGGCAAACAGAAGCAAAACGGGATCCGTCCTTGCTATAGCGATCATATTACTACTTTCCTTAATGATTTCGTTAGAGATCTGCCCGATCTGTATGACTGTCAAACCGCTTTTAAGCGCCTGGTTTACTTGAGTTAAAGAGTTACGGATGAGCGTTTGTACCATTACAACGGAAGTGATATTAAGGTTAATATCATCCAGCCGGTTATTGATCGTATTCAGGTAGTTATTGTTTGTATTTTCGGCTACTAGGCGGACTGCTCCGTTTTCATTAACCGTTGCAAAGTGCCTGGGATCAAAAACCACAACCTGGGCAAAACCAGACAACCAGCCAACCCATAGTAAAAATAAAAAAAGAAGGTGTTTCATAAGATCAGGGGTTTTTAAGAAGCTCGACTTTTCGCAGGATGTCATCAACTAATCGTTTATCCTCATTGATAAAGTCTGCAAAGGGGTTTATAGATTGAAGTGCTTTTTTCCTGCTGGCGTAGTACATCGTTGCTGCCAGCCCTCTCGATGCCCCGGCGATCCTACGCAACTCTGTCAAAACATGGCTGAACAGTATTTTGCGGTCGCTGGATTTCATCTGGTTTAGATCACCGAAACTTATTGCCAGTCCGTACAAATAGTTACTTAGTAAATATGCCTGATCAGCCATGTCCATTTCAGCGTTATAGGCAAGCAATATCAATAATGGGTCATTACCTGCTTGCTGGAAAATAAGGTTTTGCTGCTGGATGATTTCTGTGATAACAGGCGCAGCTTGTAATCCAATCTGTGTAACATCTATTGCCAATCCGAGCGTTTGGAAGCGGCTCTGCAATTCGCGGTATTTGGCTTTAAGCTTGCTCATTTGAGAACGGTTCACTTCTTCATTTGCAGATGTAATGGCTTGTTTATTTCTAGCTTCCTCTTGCTTGCTATGCTCTGATTTGCTTTCGGCCACTAACTGATGCAAGAGTTGTACATTTATCTGGGCTGATCCTTCAGACACTATGCCCAACAAGATCAAGAAGAGAATAAAATATTTCATTGCTTCAGGTATTTGGC
>JAZKHM010000049.1:0-6209 GCA_040385405.1 Bacteroidota bacterium
AAAATCTTCTTCTGCAACACATTGTTCATATAAATGAGCATGTTACGGCAGGTGATCAGATCATTTTTTATAAAGGGCGGCGATTTGATCACATCATGTTTGGCAAACACAATCTGTTTCCGGATTGCCGGAATCACACTGTAATGATTGTGTTCCCTGTTGAAGTACTTTCTCAGGATCTCGCGCGGAACATCCTCGGTGATATTCAGAGGGAAGCGGTTCGAAGAGGCGATTTCCAGGCTTGCAGCGTCTACATCGGTCGCAAAGATCTTAATATCTATATCTTTCCCGCTTATTTCCACGCATTTATTAAGCAATATAGCTACAGTATAGGCCTCTTCACCCGTGCTGCAGGCACAGACCCAGGCTTTAAGCACTGATCCATCTTCCTTTGTGCTGATAATTTCCGGGATGATTCTTGACTCCAGGATTTCAAAGGCCGGCTTATCGCGAAAAAAGCGTGTCACACCTATCAGGAAATCATTGCCAAGAAGTTTCACCTCATTAGGGTCTTTCTTCAGTACCTCTATATAGCTGTGAAGTTCCCGGATGTTCTTATCGGTCATGCGTCGGGTAATGCGGCGTACGATGGTAGGGGTCTTATACAGATTAAAATCGTGACCATTTTCCCGGTATACCATCCGGAAAATATCGTCCAGCTGATCTTCGTCGATCTTGCCGTCTTTAAGAATATTGACAGGTTCCTCGTTCACAAATCTGAACAGCTCTTCAGGCATATTTTTTGGGATCAGGATGTAGTCTGCATTGCCCGAAGAGATCGCGTGGTTTGGCATGCCGTCGAACTTAGCTGAGGCAGGCTCCTGTACCATGACCATTCCGCCATATTCCTTGATGACCTCGATACCTTTTGTGCCGTCGGTGCCTGTACCGGACAGTATGATCGCAATGGCTTTTTCTTTCTGATCTTTTGCAAGAGAGCGGTAAAAGATATCAATAGCGGTATTTGGCGATTTAACATCCGAGCGGACAGAGAGTTTCAGCTTGCCGCGGACGACGGTCATCAGTTTATTGTTCGGAATTACATATACGCAATCCTGCTGAATCGTCATATTATCTTCAGCTTCGAACACTTTCATGTGGGTGTGTTTCGAAACGAGCTCAACCAACAAGCTTTTATAGTCGGATGAGAGGTGCTGAATGATTACGAACGAAAAGTTCGAACTGGCCGGCATATGATCAAAGAATTCATGGATGGCCTCCAGGCCTCCGGCTGACGCGCCTATACCGACGATATATTTGCTATACTTACGAGTCTTCAAAACATTAAAATCCTTTACTCTTGTCTGCTTTTTCGGGATCTTGCCAGGAATACTGCTAGGTCCCGTGCGGCATCAAGTTCAGCAGCATTCCATGGTGCTGAAAAACTATCGACTTTTTCTTTCCAAAGCTTAAACGAATTTCTCGGATGATAGTTTTTACCATCGGCTTCAAAATTTATGGCTTCATTTGGATTTCCTCCCCAGTCGATGGTGCCCTCAATTTCAGGACGAAAACATAACAGGTATTCTGAATTTCCGGGGTCTATTGGTATCACCAGTAAACCGCTGGCCTGCTTCTTATAGAATTGCGATTCCTCCAGCAACTCAGAAAGATGGTCGGTGTGGAACAGGCCCTGTAATTTTTTATTGTCGATCCAGAGCAACAGCTCTTCCACGAAATTACTATCCGGCACATCCCCGGAGATGATCCTCTCCTGATCAAAGCACAGAACAGCTCCCGAAAGGCTGAAGAGGTTTAATAAATTCGTTTTTGAGTCATTGAAAAGCGCATCACCCAGGCTCTTTTTATGGTACAGGCGATCTATGATATTGTTTCTGGTCTGCTGCAGCGCATTGGAGATACTGTTTGCATCCCTGGAAAGGATATCGGAGATCCGTGATGAAATGATCCCTGAAAGCAACTCAAATATAGAACACATTTCCATGTCGATATATTTAGGTTCTATATGGTGACAGGAAATCAGCCCCCAGAGCTGGCCATCCTTCAACACGCGAATGGACATGGATGCATTGATTCCCATGTTCTTCATGTATTCCCGGTGCACGGAAGGTACGCTTCGCAAATTGCAGTCGGAAAGGTCCAGGAAGCCATCGGTAAGCGGGTTTACCACCGGGTAAAGGGAAACAGGCTGAAAATCACGTTTCGGAATCTGACGATAAGGATTTTTAAGGTACAATTCACGCGCCTGTTTAGGAATATCAGAGGCCGGGAAAGTCTGCCCGAGATATGATTCCAGTTTAGCGGTCTTTTCCTCCGCGATAACCTTGCCGTTCCAATCTTTATCGAACTGGTACATCAGAACGCCATCGAAGCCTGACATTTTTTTCAACTCTGAAATTGCGGCTTCAGAAACAGCCTGCAGGGAGCCTGCACCCTCAATCGCGATTATCGCGGCCTGTACTTCGGAAAGGACAGAAGTCAGGTATCGGGTGTTTGAATGAATCCGGCCTTCAATTTCGAAGATCAGGTATTCAGGTTTGAGGTGAAGCAGTGCGGAACGTGTTTGATTATCGGCGAAGGTGATGGTCACCGGGATCCGCGAGGATGCATGAGCGGAAGCCAGTTCACTTATTGCCTGATAGGAAGACGGGTGAAGAAATTCAGATAACTGAGAATTTATTAGTTGTTCCGGTGTATTACCCAGGACATCTTCAGCATTCTCACTTAACTGGACGATGGTCATATCTGCCCTGTCGGTTACAATTAAGTAACCGTAGTCCTGAATGAGATTAACATTATTTAGAGGTAAACTTCCGCAGAATTCGGAGTCGAAGTTTCGTTTTGCCATAAATAGATACCATAAGTGCAGACCCGCGCTTATAGGAATTCAAAGGTTGATAAAGTCGCAAATATAGCCATTTCCTGCCATCAGGACAAGTTTAAAGCCCATTCCAGGCTACCTCTCTCTGGCCTGAGAAACATTGGAAGAATACTTTTTTCGTGAATAAAGAATCTGGTTAATTAAAGAGAAAATACTTTGCCATATTGGTTGGCAATCATGCTAAAGGGTCACAGGTTCTTTACATAAAACACACCATTAGATATCGATAGAAAAGGCAAAAAACGCCTTCGGTTGCACCCACAGGATAAAACGTGGATTTACAACAACTATCAGGAAGGCGCGCGATTTGTATTTAAAGAAAATAGTATTATCTTTAATATCAAAATGATATCAAATCAAATAATCATGAAGACAGAAAAAATTACTAAACCACTCAGCGGATATGTCATATTACCGCTGCTTTTAGTCATGCTTGCAGGAGGGGCTTATCTCCTTTTTAACGATAATAAGGTGTTCGGATCTGTGGTTCTTGTTCTCTTTATCTTCCTTAGCTGCGGGTTTACGATTGTTAGTCCGAACAACGCCATGGTGCTGCTTCTATTTGGTGATTATAAGGGAAGCCTGCACCAGAATGGTTTATTCTGGGTGAACCCTTTTCTTTTAAGAACCAATATTTCTCTGCGAGCGAGGAACTTTGAAAGTGAGAAGATAAAGGTCAACGACAAGCTAGGTAACCCCGTACTTATTAGCGTAATTCTGGTATGGAGGGTTAAAGACACCTTTAAAGCTTCTTTCGAGGTTGATAACTATGAACATTTTGTAAAGGTGCAGACAGATTCGGCGGTTCGTAAACTTGCGGGAAGCTATCCATATGATCATTTCGGAGATGAAAATGATGTGATTGCCCTGAGTACAAACTTTGATGATGTAAATAAGGCCCTTGAAGAAGAGATTGTAGAACGGATGGCCATCGCCGGAATTGACGTTATTGAATCGCGTATAGCTTATCTGGCTTATGCACCGGAAATAGCTCACTCCATGCTGAGAAGGCAGCAGGCTTCTGCAATTGTGGCCGCCCGGCATAAAATTGTGGAAGGTGCTGTAGGAATGGTTGAAAGTGCTCTGGCTTTATTGTCGGAAAAGGAAATTATCGTCCTTGATGAGGAGAAGAAAGCAGCTATGGTAAGCAATTTGCTTGTTGTGCTTTGCGGCGACAAAGACACCCAGCCGGTTGTTAATACAGGAACATTGCATCAATAAGCATGAGTGAAAAAAAGTCATTTGCCCTGCGCATAGATTCTGAAACTATGGAATCCATTGAAAAATGGGCTGCGGATGAGTTTCGCAGCACTAATGGGCAGATTGAATGGATTTTGAATGAAGCGCTGAAGAAGGCGGGGAGGTTGAAAAAGGATGGGGGGAAGAGAAATGATAAGCAAAAAGAGGGATGAGTTAGGAGGGATGAGGGATGAGTTGCATATCGCTCATAACTCATCCCTCCTAACTCATAACTCATCCCTCCTAACTCCTAACTCATCCCTCCTAACTCATCCCTCATCCCTCCTAACTTATTTTGTCGCATTCAAATGCTCAGCCAGCCTTAAGATTCGTCCGGCGACCACCGAAATCTGCTCTTCCGCTTCTTTCCAGTCCCTCTGCTCGATTGCTTCGCGGACACCGGGGATTGTTTTAACCCCATAGCCCGTGTAAAATCCCGGGGCGTACAAGGTATGCTTATACCATCCGCGGCGGGGGAGGCCGGTGTCTGTGAGAAGAACTTGTTCTGCCTGGTAAAGCTTTTTATTCAGTGCCGACTGGTCTGAACCTGCAGGCAATTTGGCAATATTTTCTGCAAGCCCGGTGGCCGATAATTCCAATAAACGCAAAGCATTCTGAAGCGGGGAGAAGTCGATATAAGGAACTTCTTCTTTTACTACAGGTTCCTTAAAGAAATCATTGGGATCTGCGGCAAGCTTATAGTTATTCCCTTTGATCACTTCGTTTTGTACCAGTGTCGCTTCGCGCATTTGATCGGTGAGGGTTTGAAGCTCCGTTACATAGGTGGATACCGTTTTGTGAAGGTTTTTAAAATTAAAAGGAAGGACATCAGCATCAGCCATACGGAGAACGGTACGTCCAATAGTTTGGGCAAGCGCCACGCCATACTTAAAGCCCGGATCGCCGAAGCGGCTGTAGTGATCGTAGGAATCGTAAATGGTGTGGTAAGAGCCGCCTTCATCTTCGCCTCCAAAGCCAATATTTAAGGAAGGAATCCCGGCATGCTGGAGAAAAGTTGAATAATCAGAGCCGGACCCCAATGCCCCGATCGTCATAGTTTTCTTCGCCATATTGTCTTTCCTGGCTTTATCCGAAGCGGCCGTTGATACCTGGCGGGCTTTTAAGCGATCGTATATACTGACGTTTGTTTGCGGATCTTTAACGTCCTTAGCGATCTCATCCACGAGCGCCTCCAGTCCATGGGAGCCACCTGCGCCAAGGAATCCACGTCCGTTGGCATCGGTGTTAATATAGATCACAGCCTTTTGCTTCAACTCTTCTTTATGGTTTTCGACCCATTCGGTAGAACCAATTAATCCGGGCTCTTCAGCATCCCATGCAGCAAAAACAAGGGTACGTTTTGGCCGGTAGCCGTTCTTAACCATTTCTCCTATTACCCTGGCTTCCTCCATCATCGAGGCAACGCCGCTTACAGGATCATTCGCGCCATGTACCCAGGCGTCGTGATGATTCCCGCGGATCACCCACTGATCGGGATATTGAGAACCTTTTATTTTAGCGATGACATTATAAGCAGGGACCATTTTCCAGTCGGATTCCACTTTTAAGCGGACTTTTGTCGACCCCGGACCGATATGATAAGTTATCGGCAAAGCACCGCGCCATGCCTCCGGCGCAACCGGTCCGCCGAGTGCAGCCAGCAGCGGCTGAGCGTCATGATAACTGATCGGAAGAACAGGAATTTTAAGAAGATTAGTTGCGTCTTTGCGATCCAGTCTTTTTGTATTTCCAATGGCTCCCGCACCAGGCGTCAATGGATCACCCGGGTAAATAACCATATCCATTATCGAGCCCCGCTGCACACCGAATTCATTTTTGAAAGAACCCTTAGGGTAAACGTCTCCCTGGTAATAACCATCCTCCTTTGGATCTGAATATATGATACAACCAATAGCACCATGTTCCTGCGCGATCTTTGGTTTTATTCCGCGCCATGAACGGCCGTAACGCGCTATTACGATCTTACCTTTGACATCAATACCGAGCGATTCAAGTGTTTCATAATCCTCCGGCAGTCCGAAATTTACAAATACCAGTTCACCGCTGACATCCCCATCCGCACTCCAGGCATTATAGCTTGGCAAATGATCGGGCTGGGAAGAAGTGC
>JAZKHM010000050.1:0-48476 GCA_040385405.1 Bacteroidota bacterium
TATTTTTTAGCTTTCAAAAATTAGACAGCATAGTGGAACAGAAAAATTCTCAGGAGCTCGACACGAAATTATTTTCGGATCTCATTTACGATCCCTCGGCAATAACTGCTTCTGATGCAAAAGTACTGGCCGGTTTGGTCGACAGGTATCCCTATGCCCAGCTATTAAGTGCGTTCTATGCCCGTTCCCTGGTAGATTCACCCACAACTTCATTTCAGAATGCACTAACAAAAGCGGCATTGCTCTCTCCCGACGCGTCCGTTCTTCGGACGATCATCGAAGACCCGGAATCGATTAGAAGTATGATGCGCCCGTCAGATTTTGAAATTCAAAATGATCCCGCAGTAGTTAGGCCGGTGTCGGGTTCGGAAGAAACTATAGAGGCAGAAAAATCAGTATATGAGCCTGAAGTCATTCCAGAGGAAGAGCCACTGATTTTTGAAGAATTTGAAGAAGTCGCGCCTGATCCAGCTTATTCTATTTTGGAGGAGATGGAGGAGGATAATGTTGAAAAAAAGGGGAATGAAGACGGCGCAGAAGATGAGGTCGGCATTATACTGGCAACTGAACCTGATTCCCCGGAAAAGGACCTGGCGATTGTCAAAGAAACTCAAATTCGAAATGAGGATGACCTTGAGAAAGAGGATAATAAAACAGGAAACGAGACTCACAATCCGATTATTGAACATGATACACCAGTTGTAAACCTGTCGAATGAAGACGACGATTTAGATCTCCTGATAAGGCAAAATGTTTCGTCTGCTGATTTCTTAAAACACGAAGAGGCTATAAATCCTGAATCAGACATAACCGAAGATGTTTTTACTCCTGAAGCTGACATTGCAGAGAAAATAACACACAATGCTGTTATACAAGATCAACAAAAAATATCAAGGTACGATGATGATAAAATGCCTTACTCATTCCTATGGTGGCTTAGTAAGACCCGGAAAGAGCATGCACATAGTTATCAACCATACGTAAGCTTCCGACTCGACACAAGTCAGAACATCAGAAGGAATACAGTTGACCAGTTGAGTACGCAAATAATTGAGAATATCTTTCATCTTCAATCGCCTGTTGATGAACTGGAGAACGCACCTAAAACTGTCCCCTTTCAGGTTAAACGTAAAGAAGACTTCATCGTTGAGAAGTTCATTCGTGAAGAACCACAAATAAAGCCCCCTAACTCCGAAAAACTGGATAATGAGAATAAGGCGAGGAAAAGCGCTGAAGATCCCAATGACCTGGTTTCTGAAACCTTGGCACACATCTATACAGATCAAATGTTATTTCACAAGGCTATTGAGACTTACAAAAAATTAAGTTTGAAATTTCCGGAAAAAAGCACGTACTTTGCCGACCAAATTCGTGAATTAGAAAAGAAAATAAATTAGATAATATGTTATATACAATAATTATTCTGGCAATCATAGTTTGTGTGTTGCTGGTATTAATAGTTCTGATTCAAAATCCAAAAGGCGGAGGCCTTTCTTCAGGTTTTGCGGGTTCAAATAACATTATGGGGGTTCAGCGTACCGGAGATTTCCTTGAAAAAGGTACCTGGGTTCTGGCTGTTTCGCTAATGGTATTAGCGCTTATGGTCAATGTTGTCGTTGATAAAGGCGGGGCAGATACCCAGGAAGGAAGAGAAATTCAGGAGATGATCAATAAGCCAGTTTCAACGCCGGCGCCTTCTAATATGACACTCCCTACGGCACCGGCAACTGCACCGGCAGATACTACAAAAAAATAGACGAAAATCTTATCAAAAAGGCCCTCTTACTGAGGGCTTTTTTTTGCTTAAAGCTGACATTCAACTGACAGCATGACACCGCGGGCGGGTACAAAATGAGAAACAAAATGTTAATCAGTGCAATTTTGACAAGAATTTCCTGACTCAGGCATTTGGCATAATAAGTGACGGCTAAGTCACGTAAAATTTAATTAATTAAATACATAATATCATATGGCATTAAATCTTAAACCTAGCGCAGACCGGGTAGTTATAGAAGCTGCTCCTGCTGAAGAGAAAACAGCATCAGGACTTTATATTCCTGATACTGCCAAAGAAAAACCGCAAAAGGGAACAGTTGTAGCTGTTGGTCCCGGCAAATATGCAGAGCAAACCGGAAACTTAATTCCTATGCCTTACAAGGTTGGAGACGTTGTTTTATACGGAAAGTACGCTGGCACTGAAATCACACATGAAGGTAAAGAATACCTTATTATGCGTGAGGCTGATATTTTTGCAACACTATAATAATGTCTGAAGTCTGAGATCCGAGGTCTGACCTCCGGCCTCCGACATCCGACCTCAGATTAAATAAACATTAAAACCATGGGATTCAGCTTATTAAAATAAACCTTAATAGATAACCCAAAAATCAAAACTCCTTAAAAATGTCAAAACAAGTCAAATACAATGTTGAAGCACGTGATGCTCTGAAAAGAGGCGTGGATATTCTGGCAAATGCTGTAAAAGTAACTTTGGGACCTAAAGGCCGGAATGTTATTATTGATAAAAAATTCGGATCTCCTTCTATCACTAAGGATGGTGTTACCGTTGCAAAGGAAATAGAACTGAAAGACGCCCTTGAAAACATGGGTGCTCAAATGGTCAAGGAAGTTGCTTCTAAAACTGCTGACATAGCGGGAGACGGAACAACGACTGCAACTGTATTAGCTCAGGCTATCGTAACTGCCGGAATTAAAAACGTAGCTGCCGGAGCAAATCCAATGGATCTTAAGCGTGGTATCGACAAGGCTGTTTCGGCTGTTGTTGCCAACCTGAAGAGTCAGTCACAATCAGTGGGTGAAGACAACAACAAGATCAAACAGGTAGCTTCTATTTCAGCGAACAATGATGAAGTTATTGGAACTTTGATCGCTGACGCGATGGCCAAAGTTGGTAAGGATGGCGTTATAACTGTTGAAGAAGCCAAAGGAACAGAAACTGAAATGAAGACAGTTGAAGGTATGCAGTTTGATCGCGGATACTTATCACCGTACTTTGTCACTAATGCAGACAAAATGGAGGTTGAACTAGAAAATCCTTACATCCTGATTTACGACAAGAAGATTTCTTCAATGAAGGAATTGCTTCCAGTACTTGAGAAACAAGTTCAAACAGGAAAGCCACTTTTAATTATTGCAGAAGATCTTGATGGTGAAGCATTAGCAACTCTTGTAGTAAATAAAATTCGCGGATCTTTGAAAGTTGCAGCTGTTAAAGCTCCTGGATTTGGTGATCGTCGTAAAGCTATGCTTGAAGATATCGCTATCCTAACAGGCGGTACGGTAATTTCTGAAGAAAGAGGATACAAACTTGAGAATGCTGATCTTACATACTTAGGAACTGCTGAGAAAGTAGTGGTAGATAAAGACAATACCATCGTTATCAACGGTGCTGGTAAGTCAGAAGACATCAAAGCACGTGTAAACCAGATCAAAGCTCAGGTTGAGACAACTACTTCTGATTACGATAAAGAGAAATTACAGGAACGTTTGGCTAAACTTTCAGGTGGGGTTGCAGTACTATATGTTGGTGCAGCAACTGAAGTTGAAATGAAAGAAAAGAAGGACCGTGTTGACGATGCACTACATGCAACCCGTGCCGCAGTTGAAGAAGGTATCGTTGCAGGTGGTGGTGTTGCTTTCATCCGTGCGGTTGAAGCTTTGGCTGATCTTAAAGGATCAAACGAAGACGAAAACACTGGTATTGCGATTATCAAACGTGCTATCGAAGAGCCATTACGTCAGATCTGCGAAAACGCAGGTATTGAAGGTTCCATTGTGGTACAAAAAGTTAAAGAAGGAAAAGGCGATTTCGGTTATAATGCACGTACTGATGTGTATGAGAACCTAATAGGTGCTGGTGTTATTGATCCAACTAAAGTGGGTCGCGTAGCTTTAGAAAATGCCGCTTCAATAGCAGCGATGCTATTAACTACTGAAGTAGTTCTGGCTGATGAGCCTGAAGAGAATGCAGGCGGCGGCCATATGCCTCCAATGGGTGGCGGTGGTATGGGTGGCATGATGTAATCATCCCCCCTTAAAAATTGAAAAGGTCCTTTCGTAAATGAAAGGACCTTTTTTTATAATGTAAGAAGGTTTATTTATTGCACGTGAAGTGATTAATTCAACTCTTTTTTGATCAGGGGATATAATTTTTCTGCCCATTCCTTATACATCTTATGTGAAGGGTGAAGCCCGTCGACTGATGTGTAGCTGTCATCGGAATCAGCTATTCTTGATGCAGCCGTAATGTCAAGGTAATTGACACTCGCATTTTTTGATTCTTCCCTGTTTACGTTGTTATACATGTCAACATACGCTGACTCCAGACTGGTGTCCTTAAGCTTTCCAAAAGGAGTCACAGTCCAGTCGGGAATTGACAGAACGTAAACAGTAGCCCTTCCTCCTCTTGAATGGCTGATAGCCTTATTCAAAATTTCTGTGAAGTGAGTTCTATACTCTGTAAGAGAGCGTTTCACATATTGGTTATTCACACCAATCAGCACCGTAACGAGATCATACTTTTCGTCCAGGGGTTCCTCCTTAAGAGCTGCCAGCAAATTAATCGTGGCCCATCCCGTGCTGGCAATCACATGCGGGGTCTCCATCTTAACACCCCCAGCCCTTAATTTATCGGCAAGCTGAAAAGGGAAAGATTCATTTTGAATTACAGCCTCCCCGGAAGTATAAGAATCTCCAAGAGCCAGAAATGTTTTTATCTCAGGATGCTTGCCCCCTGAAGCGCTTTGTATCACTTGCTTCTTACAGCACGACACAGACAACGCAATAAGAATCCCTATGATAAATTTCATTCTACAATTGCATGTTAAACAAGTTGACAATATTATTAACCAGTACTTTTTTTACGTGGTCGATATCAACATCCTTTCCTAACTCCTTCTTCATTGAAGTTACAGCTTTATCATCAATCCCGCATGGTATGATGTAGTTAAAATAGTCCAGGTTAGTATTTACATTAAATGCAAAGCCATGCATGGTAACCCATCGGCTGCACCTTACTCCAAGTGCGCATATTTTCCGGGCCCTCTCATTATCAGCATCGAGCCATACTCCGGTGTAACCCCGATAACGACCGCTCTCGATTCCAAACTCTGCAAGCGTATCAATTACTGCCTGCTCTAATGTTCGGAGGTAAAGATGAATATCGGTGAAGAAATTATCGAGATCAAGAATGGGGTATCCAACTATTTGCCCCGGGCCGTGATAAGTAATATCTCCTCCCCTGTTAATTTTATAAAAACTAGCCTGGTTTACTTTCAGCCCGTCTTCATTCAAGAGCAGATTTTTAGCTTCACCGCTTTTTCCAAGTGTAAATACGTGGGGATGCTCAACTAATATAAGATGGTTGGGTACTGGCTTTTCAGAATCATTGGTCCTATTTGCTACTTTAGCATCTACGGTTGCAGAAAAAATAATCTCCTGTTTTTCCCATGCGGCCTGATAATCAAGCAGACCCCAATCTTGAAATATCACGTGTTTATTCTGAGTCATCGTCTGCTACGTAACCAATCATATAACCTTCAAATCTGTCGTAATGTACAGTATAATTGTTGGTCCGCACTCCTGTATCCAGGCTTGCCTGAAATGAACCTGAGCCGCCGTAAGTAAACGGTTTTATTCTGACGTGATCAAGAAAACTAATATTTTTTTTTCCATGTAATTTATATATAGCCTCCTTTGCGCACCAGCAGACATATAAATGTTCAATCCGGTGCTCAGATATGAAAGCTAGTTCTTGTGCACTCATGAATTTATGGGCAATTCGTTCAATCTTATCTTTTATTAGTTCGATGTCGATACCGACCGCCTTGCTTTTACTGATCATAACCGCCGCGTAGTCAAAAGAGTGACTTAGAGAAATGAAGTGGGGGAAATTAGTAAGGTAGGGCTTACCGCTTGAATCAACCCGGCAATCAATATATTCGTCCGTATTCATCATCCTGCGAAGCAATACACGTGTACTTAGCCAATGCAGGTTTCTCTTTCCATTAATAAGTGTGTCCAGATAGGAAATCTCATGTTGTTTTAACTGAAGCTGCTTCAGCAATTCTTCTGCATTTTCCTCGATCTTCCAGATAGCAAAAGACGTATCCGGGTCCAATTCTTTATGATAAATAAGCGACATTTTAAAAAATAAAATACCTGTAAAACTATCTCAAATTAATCATAATTTAGGCCAAATCTTAAGCTTATTTATGATACTTTCCGACAAGTTAATCCTTGAAGAAATCGACAAAGGAAATATAATTATCGAACCTTTTAATAAGGACTGTCTTGGTACAAATTCCTATGATGTACATCTCGGAAAATATCTTGCTACTTACAAGAACAGGGTTCTGGATGCAAAAGCACACAACGAAATCGACCATTTTGAAATCCCAAAAGATGGTTTCGTACTACAGCCTAACACACTTTACCTTGGTGTTACTTTAGAATATACAGAAACCCATAAACATGTTCCATTTCTTGAAGGAAAATCAAGTACCGGCAGACTTGGAATTGATATCCACGCAACTGCCGGGAAGGGTGATGTGGGATTTTGCAATACCTGGACTTTGGAAATATCCTGCGCCCAGCCCGTTAGAATCTATGCAGGCATGCCAATAGGGCAACTTATCTATTTTGTTGTCGAAGGTGAAGTAGAAACTATGTACAATACCAAAAGTAACGCGAAATACAACAATAAGACAACCAGACCCGTAGAAAGCATGATGTGGAAGAACTCCTTTTAAGTTTGAAGTTCGTAATAAATAAGCTAGGCCGGATGTAAAGCCTCAATTTTTTCGTAAATTAGGGTATCTCATTAATGCGGTTCCCGAACCTGCGAAAAACTAATCCAATGAACAGGCGCCTGCTTATATTATTCCCTATTATAATTTTAGTCATAACATTTGGCTTTATCCAGGAAGATGGGCCTTTAAAAAAGATAATAACTCAGATTGAAAAATATCGGGCCGAATATCCGCAGGAGAAAGTCCATCTCCACATGGATAAGCCCTACTATGCAATAGGCGATAATATCTGGTTTAAAGCTTATGTTGTGAATGCTGAAATGAACGAGTTGTCGGCACTCAGCAAGATTCTGTATGTCGATCTTATTAATGACAAAGACTCAATAAAACAATCCCTCAAATTACCTCTGACATTAGGGCTCGCCTGGGGCGATTTTACGTTGACCGATTCGTTGAAGGAAGGAAACTATCGTATCAGGGCTTATACAACCTGGATGCGGAATTTTGGCGAAGAGTATTTTTTTGATAAAACATTTACTGTCGGTAATTCCATATCAAACACCGTATTAACGAATGTTAACTATTCATTCAGCAAAACCGGTAATTCCGAAAAGGTCATTACTGATATTCAATATACTGACATGCAGGGCGTTCCCCTTGCGAACAAAGAGGTTAACTATAACGTAAGCCTCGATTTTAGAGATATTGCAAAAGGCAAAGGGACGACAGACTCCAGAGGAAACGTCCAGATAACCTTTACAAACAATCAACCTTTCATTTTAAAATCAGGAAAAATACTTACCAGTATCAGGCTTGACGAAAGAACTGCAGTTTCAAAAAGTTTTCCGGTCAAATCTACCTCCAATCAGGCTGACGTGAAGTTCTTTCCAGAAAGTGGTGAGCTTGTAACCGGGATTCGGTCCAGGGTAGGATTTAAAGCAGTTGGAGCTGATGGGCTGGGAATGAAGGTTTCCGGGTTTATCACGGACAAAGGGAATAATAAGATAACAGAATTCCAATCCGAACATGCAGGAATGGGCCAGTTCCCATTGCATCCCCTTCCTGATGAAAAATATACAGCCCACATCAAATTCGAAGACGGGTCAGAAAGAACATTCCCCTTACCGCGTGTGCTAGCCCGGGGATATGTGCTAAGTGTCAATAACACTAATGAAGAAAAACTTATCGTGAATATAGTCACTTCTGAAAACATTCAGCCCGAGGGCAAATTTACGCTTGTTGCTCAAATCAACGGCGTTGTTAATTTTGTAGCAAAGAACACAATTCAGGCTCAGTCATTCACATCTGAGATCCCTAAAAGTCGGTTTCCAACCGGAATCTTACAACTAACCTTATTCTCTCCCGCAAATGAGCCAGTTGCGGAACGACTTGTATTTATAAACCATTCAGATTTGCTTAAAATCGATTTAAGCACTACAAAAGCATCATTTGGGAAACGGGAAAAAGTGAAACTGATGCTGGCTGTGAAAGATGAAAAAGAAAAAGCAGCAGTAGGCAGTTTCTCCGTTTCCGTAATTGATGAGACAAAAGTTCCATTCAATGAGTCAGCGGAGACAACAATAGTTTCGAATCTATTGCTCAGTTCGGATCTAAAGGGATTTATAGAACAGCCAAATTATTATTTTACGGATATAAGCAAGGAAAAGATCAGACAATTAGATAATTTATTGTTGACTCAGGGATGGCGTCGCTTCGAATGGAAAAATCTCCTTTCAAACTCATTTCCGAACCTGGCTTACCAGCCTGAAACTACTATGGAAATCAGCGGGCGCGTGAAAGCTTTAAACGGCAAGCCGGTGGTAGGCGGCAAAGTAACATTATTCTCCTCCTCAGGAGATGTCTTCCTGATGGATACACTTACAGATGCAAACGGTGAATTTAGATTTCCGGATCTGAACTTCAGCGATAGCACCAAATTTATTATTCAGGCAAGAAATGAAAAAGATCGCAAAAATGTAGAAATCGAACTTAACAGAATACCGGCACAGCTTGTAACTAAAAACAAGAACGAAGCAATGCTTGAGATAAACGTGAACCGATCTATCCTTCCATATCTTGAAAATAGTAAAAACCAATTCGATGAATTGCGTCGCTACGGAGTAATAGGAAGAAGCATTTTGCTCAGCGAAGTTAAAGTAGTAGAAAAGAAACCGGTCCTGAAGAACTCATCTAATCTTAATGGGGCGGGGAACGCGGATGCAATTTTAAAAGGTGAAGACCTTCAATATTGTGCTTTTCTTACACAATGTTTACAGGGACGGGTTGCAGGGATAATAGTCAGCAACGGAATAGTTTATTCATCAAGAAGCATGAACAGTTCATTTAGGGGCCCGGTGCCAATGCAGATCGTTATTGATGGGATGATGGTGGAACCGGAATTTATTTCTTCAATTAATCCCATTGACGTTGAAAGTATAGAGGTTCTTAAAAGCGGAGCCAATACAGCGATTTATGGGATGCGAGGCGGCGGCGGTGTCCTTGTAATAAACACCAAACGCCCGGAAGTTAACCGGGATTACAGGACTTATGCTCCAGGCATTGTTAGTTATAATCCTAAAGGTCTGTACAAGGGCCGCGAGTTTTATTCTCCAAATTATGAAGATCCTAAACTAAATACGAAGATGGCGGATCTTAGGACAACAATTTATTGGAATCCGAATGTCGTCAGCGACTCTAACGGCAATGCAGGGGTGGAATTTTTTAATGGAGACGGCCCGGGAAATTATAAGGCCATTGTCGAAGGTATAGACATAAATGGAAAAATTGGAAGAAAAATATACAGATATATCGTCAGATAGTTAATGAACACCATCCAGGTAAATATAAAAGAAAAAGTGGCAGTCCTCCAGCTCGACAGGGGTCGTTCAAATGCCATAAACGCTGAAATGGTGTCTGAGATTCAACAAATGATCCGGAACATCGGAAAAGACGATAACATCGCGGGACTAATTATGACCGGTAAAGATGGTTTCTTCTCTGCCGGTTTGGACCTTATTGAACTCTATAACTATGATGAAATAAAAATCAGGGAGTTTTGGATAGATTTCCTGAATTTGGTTAATGATATGATCGCATTTCCGAAACCAATGGTAACTGCCATCAGTGGCCATAGTCCCGCAGGCGGTTGTGTTTTGGCTCTCTGCAGCGACTACCGGATAATGGCCGAAGGAAAATACATTATAGGACTTAATGAAGTTCCTGTAGGGATAATTGTTCCTCAAAGTATTTTCCACTTATACTCTTTCTGGCTGGGAAATGCGAACGCGTACCGATGTTTACTAGAGGGTAAATTAATGAATACTGATGAAGCATTGACATCTGGCCTTGTTGATGAAGTAGTTAAACCGGAAAGTATTTTACATGCTGCCGAAAGACAGATCCGAAAATACATACAGATGGATTCAACTACATGGCAGCAAACCAAAGTTAATTTACGCTCAGAACTCCTGGAAAAGGCTGGTGCCGACCAGACAGGCATGCTCGAAATTATGCTCAAACAGTGGTGGTCGCCAAGCACACGTTCAATCTTAAAGACAATCATTCAAAACCTGCAGCAAAAATCATCCTGATGTATAATCAACCGATGTTAAAAGAGGATGCCTTGTCCGGAAAAACCATTATTGTAACGGGGGGAGGGACCGGGCTGGGACGGGCAATGAGCACCTACTTCCTTAAAACTGGGGCAAACGTGGTCATAACCAGCCGCAAACTTGACGTTCTTACTAAATCCGCTGCTGAGATGGAAGCCGAAACCGGTGGAAAAGTATTGCCTTTACAGTGTGATGTCAGGAATCCTGATGAAATTGAAGCTGTGTTAAATGCATCGATCGCAAACTTTGGACAAGTGAATGGCTTATTAAACAATGCTGCAGGTAACTTTATATTACCGACCGAAAGGCTTTCAGCAAACGCCTTTTCTACAATTATTGATATCGTTCTTAAAGGGACCGCAAACTGCACAATGGCACTTGGCAAATATTGGATTAAAGAAAAACTGCAAGGAACAATTTTAAATATTGTCACAACTTATGCCTTTACAGGTTCCGGTTATGTTGTCCCTTCTGCATGTGCAAAAGGGGGAGTGTTGGCTATGACACGTTCTCTTGCTGCTGAATGGGGTAAATTCGGAATCCGGACCAATGCTATAGCTCCAGGCCCTTTTCCAACTAAAGGCGCATGGGACAGATTACTTCCAGGAGATATGGCTAAAAAATTTGATTTCAAAAACAGGGTGCCTTTGAAACGCGTCGGGGAGCATCAGGAACTTGCAAACCTTGCTGCATTTATGATGTCTGACTTCTCAGGATACATAAATGGAGAGGTAATCACTATTGACGGAGGTGAGTGGCTTCAGGGTGCGGGACAATTTAACGGGCTGGAGTCAATCACACCTGAAATGTGGGATATGCTTGAAACCATGACCCGTTCCGCTAAAGGAAGTTGAGAAAAGATGAATGAGAAGAAGCGGGCAGAGCTCATGCAGAGTACTTTTCTGATATACGCCCCGCAACATCAATGGTTCAGTTGAGCCGACTAATTGACCCGGACCTGCTGATCGAAATTGGAGTGACCGCAATGGTTAGTTGAAGGCGATCTCATCTAATCACCGTAAATTCGCTTGCCAATTCGTATTTTTGCAAAATGGGAACAGAGGTACAGGAAGAAACTCTTACACTTGACGAAGTATTATCAGCATTGAAAGTCAATCATCGGCTTATTCTTTGGAATGATGATACAAACACTTTCGAGCATGTTATAATCTGCCTGGTAAAGTATCTGGATTATACTGATAAACAAGCTGAACGTATTGCCTGGACGGTACACAATGATGGTAAGTGTACAATTTTGGAGGGTTCTTTTACCGAAGTCGAAGTTTACCGTAAAATCCTTCAGCAGGAGGGCCTTACTGTTAGTGTTGAATAATTAAAAATAGCATCTCGCTAAAGCACTTTGACTTGCCTTTGTAGCGAATCTAAAATTTAATACAATTTCATGGGATCCTTTTTCAACCTTGGCGAGCTTTGATGTCGTGAAATCATAAGAATAGCCCAGCTGGATATTAGGGGTCACCTGCAGCTCTGCGATTATATCGAATGAGTCCATTGACCTGAGTGATCCTCCAAGCCAAAGTGTTTCCTTAAGCAGAAAGTTAGCATTTACGTCTATCTGAACAGGAGATCCGCTAACATACTTTACCAAAACGTTAGGTTTAAACTTTACATCCGCCCCAAGGCTTGCTAAATATCCGCCCTGCATTATGTAATGTGGTTTATAAGCTGTTTCGGAAGGAGAATCTCCGCCCAAATCGCGGTAGTAGAAAAAAGGAGAGGAAATTCCAGCATAGAATTTGTCAGAAAATAACATCAGTCCTGCGCCAAAGTTCCCACGCATTGAACTTTGGTCGGCGAACACCGGATCAGTAGATGCTGTAGTGCTTCCAGTCAAACTGTACTCCCCCACATATTTACTAATGCCCCCATTAACCCCCAATGCCAGATAAGTGCCTTCCTGTATTTGAACGCGATGAGCAAGGGTAGCAAATGCTCCGTTTTCACTGATCACCTCGCCAATCTGATCACGCATCAAAATTATGCCCATAGAGGTATTAGACCCTTTTATCGGGCTGTGAAGTGAAAGCGTTTGAGTATTGGGTGCACCTTTAAATCCAACCCATTGCTGGCGGGCAAGTGCGGTAATATTAAGTGATTCGTCTATTGCAGAATAAGCGGGATTAATAACTAATCCGTTGAACATATACTGTGTAAACATTGCCTTCTGCTGGGCCTTTGCAGAGCGCATTCCTGCTGTCAGCGATATGAAAGCTAAGCACAGAAAAAAAAGCTGTTTTCGAGTAATATGCATTAAAGAGATCTTAGTCAATTACCTGGCAAAATATTAAGTGCCAGATGCTGTCTTTGATCTTTTACGCCAGGTAGCTCAAATAGTTACATCAATACGTATTAAACTAAAGACATTTTTATGTCATATAAATTAGCTTAATTTGTGCTGTGTAAGGTCTGACTCAAAATATATGCCTGATGCGCTTCTTTGCCCTGACTTTCTTCTCATAAAGGAATTGGTGTCAAACGTTTTAGTAACCGCGTTATGCTCAATCCCTTAATGAACTTAGCTCATACTCAAAATGGCCCTTATGAAATACCCCGCAGTAAGAAACTTTATTCAAGGAAAATTTATTGATGCCTCTGACAGGGAAACCTTAAATGTAATTTCCCCACTAGATGGAAATTACCTTTCAACTGTTCCAATGTCAATATCTGCGGATCTTGAAACTGCAGTTGCTTCAGCACAAGAAGCTTTTAAAACCTGGGGCAAAACACCTATCAAAGAAAGAGTTCAGGTATTTTTCAGGTTTAAGGCCCTTTTAGAGAAAAACAAAAAAGAACTGGCATCCCTGGTTTCAGAAGAAAACGGAAAAACCCTGGATGAAGGGCTTGCTGAAATAGAAAAATCCATAGAGCTTACTGAATTTGCATGCTCCCTTCCTCAGTTGATTACCGGGGAGTTGTTGGAAGTCAGTAAAGGAATCGAATGCCGTACCGAAAAAGTTCCTTTAGGAGTGGTCGCTTCGATAGTCCCGTTTAATTTCCCGAGCATGGTGCCGTGCTGGACAATTCCGAACGCGATAGCACTCGGAAACTGCATGATAATAAAACCTTCAGAAAAAGTTCCTCTCAGCATTGGCCGTATTGCCGAATTACTTAAAGAAGCTGGTTTACCAGATGGTGTATTAAATGTTCTTCACGGCGACAGTGAAATTGTTAATGCAATTTGCGACCACCCGAAAATAGAGGCAATTTCATTCGTTGGCTCCACCAAAGTAGCCAAATTAGTCTATCAGAGGGCAACCCATAACTATAAGCGATGCCTGGCTTTAGGGGGCGCCAAAAACCATTTGCTTGTTCTGCCAGACGCAATACCCGGCATGACGGCCCAAAACATTACGGCCTCGATGAGCGGATGTGCAGGCCAGCGTTGTATGGCAGCATCAGCGATGATTGCAGTTGGTGAGGTGGACCATATTATAGAAAAACTTTGTATGGAAGCAAGAAAAATGGTAGCAGGCCAAAACCTTGGCGCAGTAATCAGCAAAGAGTCGAAAGAGCGGATTGAGAATTACATTACTGAGGCTGAGAAAATGGGTGCCAAAATTTTGGTTGATGGAAGGAACACCGTGGTAACGGGCAAAGAAAAAGGCACTTATATCGGCGCGACGATCATAGATTATGTAACACCCGAAATGTCTGTTGCGAAAGAGGAGATTTTTGGACCGGTAATTAGTATTATGCGGACTGGAACTCTTGATGAGGCCCTGGTTATCGAAAACAACAATCCTTACGGCAATGCTGCTTCGGTATTTACTCAAAATGGCGCTGCCGCCAAATATGTAATCGATCATGCCAGTGCCGGTATGGTTGGAGTCAATGTGGGAGTTCCTGTACCGCGCGAACCCTTTTCTTTCGGTGGGTGGAATGAAAGCCGGTTTGGCGTAGGTGACATTACGGGGAAAAGTTCTATTGAGTTTTGGACCAAATTGAAGAAATCAACTACAAAATGGAATCCGCAGGCTGGAGTGAATTGGATGAGCTGATTGTATGTGACGGGTGTAGCGACATTGGGCAATGGAAACTGAAAAGAAGATGGCAGAAGTTTTAAATAAAAGTACAACTCAAGAAATAATTCGGGATAACCTTGATTACACGATGTTCTCCTGGAGTAAACAAAAGGGCATAAATCCTATTGCCGTCAAATATGGTAAGGGAGTTTATCTGTTTGATCATGATGGTAAGAAATACATAGACTTTTCTTCGGGTCTGATGAATGTAAACATCGGACATGGTGATCAACGGATAACCGAGGCCGTTATCGAGCAAATGCGGCAGGTGAGTTATGTAACTCCGTCATGTGTTACGGAAATTCGAGGGAAGCTCGGAAAAAAACTCGCAGAAATTTGTCCCGGTAACCTTAATAAGGCATTTTTCACGCTGTGTGGAGCAAGTTCAATAGAAAACGCCATAAAAGCAGCCCGTCTTCACACCGGCAGGCATAAGATTCTGGCCCGCTACCAGTCTTATCATGGATCCAGTTATGGAGCTATGTCAGCAGGCGGCGACCCCCGTAAACTTCCCGCTGACTCTCAACAGGCCCCGAACTTTGTGCACTTTGATATACCTGACGGTTATCGTTGGGAATATGGAGAACAAAATCTCCTCAAAGAATCAGTGAATCATTTGAAACGGGTAATTGAATTCGAAGGGCCCGGCAATATCGCAGCAATACTGCTCGAAAGCGAGTCCGGAACGTCCGGTTGTCTCAAATATCCCCAGGGTTATCTGAAACAGGTGAGGAGAATTTGCGATGATCACGGCATTCTGCTTATAGCAGATGAAGTTATGAGCGGTTTCGGACGAACAGGAAAATGGTTCGGATTCCAAAACCACAATATAATTCCTGACATGATTGTTATGGCAAAAGGTTTGACTTGCGGGTATCTTCCTTTAGGATGTCTAATGCTTTCCGACGAGATTGCCGCAAAATATGATGATACAATTCTGCCGCTCGGCCTTACCTATTCGGCACATCCTGTAAGCTGCGCGGCGGCCCTGGCAACGCTGCATATATATGAGGATGACAATCTTATAGAAAATGCGGAAAATATGGGACGATATGTGAACGAACAGGTAGCATTACTAACAGAAAAACATCCCTGCATCGGCGACTGGAGAAACACAGGTTTGCTGGGTTGCCTCGAGCTGGTGAAAAACCGGCATACAAAAGAGCCCTTAGCCCCTTTTAACGCCAAGGCAGATCAGATGATAGTAATGAATAAAGTAGCAGCCAGGATTAGAGAATTAGGGATGTATACTTTCGTAAGATGGAACTGTATTTTTATCGCGCCTCCCCTTATAGTAACGAAGAGCGAAATTGACGAGGGAATTGCCATTATTTCGGAGGCATTAAAAATAGCTGATGATTCGCTAACTTGACTTTAAATGAAATCCCCATCTCTCTATAGTGCAGATTTGGCTCCAATTCCGGCTGATAAAAGAAGCTGGAATACCTGGAATTACGCTGCGCTTTGGATTAGTATGAGCTTATGCATACCAACTTATATGCTCGCCAGTTCACTAATCGAAGGAGGGATGAACTGGTGGCAGGCTATAATAACCATATTTTTGGGAAATACTGTTGTCCTCATTCCAATGATCCTCAACGGCCACGCAGGAACTAAGTATGGCATCTCCTTCCCTGTATTCGCGAGGGCGAGTTTTGGCGTTAGCGGTGCGAACATTCCAGCGCTTTTAAGGGCTATTGTTGCATGTGGATGGTTTGGCATACAGACATGGATTGGCGGATATGCCACATATTTAATGTTAAGGCTCTGGTTTCCCGCGTTAGGCACTTTAATTCCGATATTTCCCGCCTCCTGGAGCCTTGAAACCGGACCTGCTATAACCTTCTTCTTGTTCTGGCTTCTGAATATGTATGTGATATATCTGGGAGTCGAAAGCATAAAAAAGCTCCTGGTATTTAAAGCGTTCTTCCTGCCAATTGCGGCTCTGGCCTTACTGTTTTGGGCCATTTATGAAGGCCGGGGCCTGGGCCCGATTCTTAGTCAGCCTTCAAAATTTACCAAACAATCCGACTTCTGGAATTTCTTTTTCCCTGCACTGACGGGCATGGTTGGATTTTGGGCGACCCTTTCATTAAACATTCCCGATTTCACGCGATATGCAAAAAGCCAGCGGGCCCAGGTATTTGGTCAGGCAATAGCTTTACCCCCGGCCATGACCTTGTTCTCATTTATAGGAGTTGTAGTAACTTCTGCAACAGTTATTATTTATGGCGAAATGATTTGGGATCCACTCGTACTTGCCGAGAGGTTTGAAAACAAAATGCTGGTAACTTTTGCTATGATTGCCGTTGCAATCTCAACTCTAGCAACAAACATTGCCGCAAATATGGTGAGCCCCGCCAATGATTTCGCTAATTTGTCGCCCTCTAAAATCACCTTCAAAACAGGGGGATATATCACCGGCATCATAGGAGTATTAATATTTCCATGGAAATTAATAGCCGATCCAAACGGATATATCTTTACGTGGCTAATCGCATATTCAAGCTTATTAGGACCAGTTGGAGGCATTTTGATCGCAGATTACTACTTCATTCGCAGAAAATTGCTGATTTTAGAAGACCTTTATGACTTTAAGGGCATCTATGGCTACACTAATGGGTTTAATATAAAAGCTATAGTGGCAATCATTCTTGGGGTCATTGTAAATGTGCCAGGTTTCCTGGTGCAGGTAAAGTTGCTGAGCCCTGATTCAGTCTGGCCATGGGTTTCGGAAATTTATCATTATGCCTGGTTTGCCGGATTTTTTATATCGGGCAGCATATATTATATTTTAATGAAAAACACCGTGTCTAATTTAAGCGAAGGGGATAATTATGTCAGTCTTAATTAAAAATGGCCGAATAATAACTGCATCTGAGGATTATATCGCAGATATTTTCATTGACGGCGAAGAGATAACTACAATTGGAAAAAATCTCACTCCTCCTGCTAATGAAGTTATTGATGCGACAGGAATGATGATCTTCCCGGGCGGAGTGGATCCTCATGTCCATCTTGACATGCCTTTTATGGGAACCTTCTCGAGTGATAGTTATGAGACAGGCACCCGGGCAGCTCTTTTTGGAGGCACAACGACTGTGATTGATTTCGTATTGCAAACTCAGGGTGATACACTAAAAAACGCATTAAAGGATTGGCGATCCCGGGCAGACGGAAATGCCGTGGGAGACTATAGCTTCCATATGGCCGTTACAGATTTTAATCCGGAGACCAGGTTGGAAATAAAAGAAATGATCGAGGAGGGAATAACCTCATTTAAGACTTTTATGGCTTATAAAGGATCTTTGATGGTAGACGACCGACAAATGGTTGGCCTGATGGATGAAGTTAAAAAGCAGGGCGGTATTGTCACTACTCATGCAACAAATGGCGATATGATTGATTTCCTGGTAGCAAAACACCGGTCAGAAGGAAAACTTTCACCGCTTTATCATTATTTGTCTCAACCCGAAATAACGGAAGCCGAAGCATCAGCGAGATTTGCCGATATGATCAGTTACACAAAAAGCCCGGGCTATATTGTACACATGACCTGTCAGGGTGCTTTAGACGCAATACGCAATTCAACTTTCCGAAATCAGAAAGTTTTTGCGGAAACCTGTATACAATACCTTACGCTTGATGCCTCATTGTACGAAGATGATTTTGATGGAGCTAAATGGGTAATGAGCCCGCCCCTAAGGCAGAAAAAAGATCAGGCGGCACTTTGGGCAGGTCTTAATCAGGGCCTGGTTCAGGTAGTAGCAACGGATCATTGTCCGTTTACATGGCAACAGAAACAAATGGGCAAGGCCGATTTTTCAAAGATTCCTAACGGACACCCTGCGATAGAACATAGGATGGAACTCCTATTCTCAGAAGGAGTTCAAAAAGGCAGAATCAGCCTGAATAAATATGTAGAGGTATCCAGTACAAATGCCGCTAAAATATTCGGAATGTTCCCGCAGAAAGGCACGATAGGCATTGGTTCTGATGCCGATCTGATTATTTTTGATCCTGGTAAAGAGCATACAATTTCGGTTGAAACACATCACATGAATACAGATTATTCTGCTTATGAAGGCTGGAAAGTGAAGGGGAAAGTGAAGACAGTTTTGCTGAGAGGTAAAATAGTGATCGACAAAAATAATTGCCTTGTTAAAAAAGGTAATGGAAGATTTATTAAACGTAAAAAAGTAACAGGGATCATTTGATCAAGCTAAATATCACAAAATGCCAAGAAAGATAAAATCGGGCCTCATTCAAATGAGCCTCGCAAAAACAGAAGGTGAAGGGACAATTCAGGAAATTAAAGATGCAATGTTAAAAAAACACATCCCCTTCATTGAAAAAGCCGGTGAACAGGGTGTACAGATATTATGCCTTCAGGAGATCTTCAATACCCCCTATTTTTGTCCGGGACAAGATAAAGCATGGTACGATTCTGCGGAAAGCGTCCCGGGCCCGACAACTGATCTAATGGCTAAATATGCTAAAAAGTATAAAATGGTGATAATTGTGCCGGTTTATGAAAAAGAACAGGCCGGTTTTTTCTATAATACTGCTGCTGTAATTGACGCTGACGGAACTTACCTCGGCAAATACAGGAAAAATCACATTCCACATACCACTGGTTTTTGGGAGAAATTTTTTTTCAAGCCAGGTAACCTTGGTTATCCTGTATTCCAAACGGCATATGCCAAAATCGGGGTTTATATCTGCTATGATAGACATTTTCCGGACGGTGCCCGGGTGCTGGGCTTAAACGGAGCAGAAATAGTTTACAACCCTTCAGCAACTGTGGCGGGTTTGTCGGAATATTTATGGAAACTTGAACAACCGGCACATGCTGTGGCAAATGGCTATTTTATGGGCTGTATCAATCGTGTAGGCGAGGAAAAACCCTGGAACCTGGGAAGATTTTACGGAACTTCCTATTTCGTCGATCCCCGGGGGCAGATATTTGCACAGGCATCTGAGGATAAGGATGAGCTCCTGGTTTCAGAGTTTGATCTGGACATGATTGAGGAGGTTCGGAACACCTGGCAGTTTTTTCGTGACAGGCGACCGGAGACTTATGGTAAGCTAACGGAACTTTAAGATGGGGATATCGGACAGCAGGCTTTCTCACGAGGGATACATATCCAATTTTCAGGATATTCATCCGCCATTTGAAAATTACACGGCAGCAGCAGTCGAGGCTAACCGCTGTATTTTCTGCTATGATGCACCTTGCATAAAATCCTGCCCTACGAGTATTGATGTCCCAAAATTCATCAAGCAAATTTCCACAGAGAACATAAAAGGCTCTGCACACACCATTTTCTCTTCAAATATCATGGGTGGCGGGTGCTCAAAAGTCTGTCCGGTGGAAAAGCTTTGCGAAGGAGCCTGTGTGTATAATCTACTAGAAGAAGAACCCATTCAGATTGCCCGTCTTCAAAGATACTCCACGGATATAGCCATCAGAGAGAAGTGGCCCTTATTTACCCGAAAGGCATCCACGGGAAAGAAAGTTGCAGTAGTTGGGGCAGGTCCGGCCGGATTATCCTGTGCACACGTACTCTCCCGTGAAGGTGTCGACGTTACTGTTTTCGAGAAACAAGAGAAGGGTGGCGGATTAATGACCTATGGCATCGCCGCATATAAAGTGACCCCGGAATTTTGTCAGGAGGAAGTGGATTACATTCTTTCACTGGGTGGAATTGATATCAGATTTGGCCAAACCCTGGGAAAAGATATTTCACTGACTGATTTGGAGGAGAACTTCGATGCTGTATTTCTGGGTATCGGAGTAGGATTGACACGAAAGCTGGGCATCCCCGGCGAGGAACTATATGGTGTAGCCGATGCAATAGATTTTATTTACGATATCCGTATCAGGCCGTTCGATAAGGTTCCTGTTGGAAACAAAGTAGCTGTTATCGGGATGGGCATGACAGCCATTGACGCTGCTACCCAGGCAAAAAGGCTTGGCGCTGAAGAGGTTACTCTGGTATATCGCCGCAGCCAGGATGAGATGCCCTGTACACTAACCGAACTTAACCTGGCAAAGCTGGATGGATGCAAAATAATCTGGCAGTCGGCACCGAAAGAAATTACGGGCGTAGACGGAATAGTAACAGGTCTTGTTTGTGATATAATGGCCTTAAATTCTACCGTTCCTGGTGAACGCAAATCACCTCAGCCCACAGGTCAGACTATTCGCCTGGAGGTTGATATGATCATAAAGGCCACAGGACAGTTGCCATTCGAGAGGTTCATTGATGAGAACGAATTCATCCACAACGACGGCAAAATCATGGTCGACGACCAAAATGAAACTTCCATTGCATCAATTTTCGCAGGTGGGGATTGTGTAAATGGCGGGAAAGAGGTGGTGGATGCGGTTCAGGCGGGAAAGGACGCGGCAGCTGGAATCTTAAATTATCTTAATATCATCCCCCTCCCTGCAGAACCTCTTATTATAAATCCACTAAAACTTTAAACAGAAAATGGCGGATCTGAAATCGAATTTTCTTGGAATTAAGTCTCCCAACCCCTTTTGGTTGGCCAGCGCGCCACCAACTGACAAAAAAATAAACGTATTGCGAGCCCTGGAAGCAGGTTGGGGAGGAGTTGTCTGGAAGACTTTAGGCTCCCAGGTCAAAAACGTATCTTCCCGGTATTCTGCTGTTAATTTTAACGGCGGAAAAGCGATGGGATTCAACAATATTGAACTCATTTCAGATCGTCCCTTACAGATAAATCTGGACGAAATCCGGGAAGTTTTAAGGCTCTACCCGGACCGTGCCATGATCGTATCCCTTATGGCAGACAATTCGCGCGATAGCTGGCATGATCTCATTAAAAAAGTAGAAGATACTGGAGCACACGGATTAGAACTAAATTTTGGCTGTCCACACGGCATGACCGAAAGAGGAATGGGAGCAACGGTGGGGCAGGATCCGGAAATTGCCCGCATGGTGGTTGAGTGGGTAATGGAATGCGCAACAATCCCGGTTATAACGAAACTTACTCCGAATGTTCATTCAGTTGTTCCCACAGGTAAAGCTGTGGTCGAAGCTGGAACAAATGGCCTCTCATTGATCAACACTATCCAGTCAGTTACCGGAATTGATCTCGATACGCTCGTACCTAATCCAAATGTGGCCGGTAAATCAGTTTTTGGAGGATATTGCGGCCCCGCAGTAAAACCCATAGCATTAAAATTTCTCACGACCCTTGGACAGGATCAAACCACCAGAAATGTTCCTATCTCCGGCATTGGCGGCGTGAGCACATGGAAAGACGCTGTCGAATTTATGCTTCTGGGTGCTTCCAACGTGCAGGTGTGTACCGCCGTTATGACCAGAGGTTTTCGTATTATTGAAGACCTATGCGAGGGTTTGAACAACTGGATGGATGAGAAAGGTTTTGTTAATACAAGCGATTTTATAGGGAAATCTTTGCCAGTTATGACAAGCTGGGAGGAGTTGGATATGAATTACCACATAGTGGCAAATATTAACCAGGATAAATGCATTCATTGCGGGCTTTGTTTTATCGCATGTGAAGATACTGCCCATCAAGCAATAAATTTATCCTATGGAACACCTTACAATACCTATTCGATAAAGGAACCGGAATGTGTAGGATGTAATCTTTGCTCTCTGATATGCCCGGTTGATAATTGCATTACTATGATAGAACAACGAAAAGGGGATGAATATTTAAACTGGAAAGAGTTCCAGAAAAGAGGATTACCCTTAAATGATCATTGATTGGTGCGGTTGTTACCTCTTGGCGCTATACGATCATTTTATATAAACGATTTATGCTAATTCACGGATTTCTTATTGGTTAATCCTCATTACCAGCCCCTCATCATTCAAACTATAAGTAATTTCTTCAGCGCTGATATAAACCATAAACTGCCTGCTGGTAGCCTCCATTCTTAATTTATTGTCTTTCGCATCCACCTTAAAGCTCGCCTCATTAATTCCGAGATCTTTCAGCTCTCTGGCATAAGTCCTGTTTTTCTGAAAATATTCTTTCTGAAGATAATAGACCAGCCAGAGGTGTTTTTTTTGCTTCTCGCTATAAGGGATACTATAATCTGCGGCGGTGTTTCCTGCTTCAGGTTTTTTGAAAAACAGGTATCCCCAACGTTCCGGATAATGCATATTGATTACGCCTTGCGGCGACCATACCCAATTATGTTCCGGTAGATTTTTTCCATTGGAGCCTTTCAGCTTAACATATTTACCATCCTTAATTTCCACATCCCACTCCACCCTCGAGAAGTTTATCCTCCAGAAATCCCCGTCATTAGGGACTTTGGCAACGTTCCCCATCGTTACAGCTAAGAAGGGTATAAACATTTCAACGGTCCAGCCTTTATCTATGTCGTTTGGATTGTTTAAAGTTCCCTGCACATCGACGGCAGTCTTCATCCCAGGAGTGTTATAGGCAAACATTGCTCCGCTATTATTACGGTAAGGCTTAGACATAAACAGGTCGAAAATGGTATTCATTGCATTTATTTCTATCTCATAGTAGCGATGAGTATCATTATCGGGGTCAATGAAGACTTCAAAGTCGTTGTCATAAAAAACAATATCATCGTGATTCTGTAAATAAGCCCAAACATGCGGTTCAACAAGTTCCGCAGCGATATAGAGTCCCTGAGCGGTCCAGGTCATTTTCGCTCTCGTATTCCATGTCGGTAATGGTTTGCTATCCCCTTCAATATCTTTAAAATTCTCAGTCCAGGCTGCATCCCGCCAGGCTGGGTCATCAATCTTTCCGTCAATAACGGGGGGAATAGTTGTGAAAAGTACAGTGTACTGACGCGGGGTTGTGAAAAGCGCTTCTTTAACAGAAAAAACCGATTGTGCGCGAACAGTACTAATCGAAAGCACAAAAAGGAGAAACACCGTATATACTTTTAGAAACATGAATTTGGTAATCATCTTTACGTATTAAGAAAGGCTGGAAAGTAAGAAGATTTATTTAAAAAAGCTGCAAAGTTGGGCTGGGCTAATCAAAATTCTTACAATTTAATATATTTGTGATTAACCAATAAGAGAACTAATTATTCATTCGTGAAAACTAAAAGATCTTGCAGCGGTACCCAATAATCGAAATAAGATCCTTGTTAGCTTACGTTCTTACTAAAACCAATTATAAACAGATGAAAAAATCGTTTGGACTACTATCCCTCTCCGTGCTATTTTCAGCCAGTCTTGCATTTTCGCAGGCTAAAGACCCAATTATCGAAAACATAATTAAAGAGGCAACTCAAAATTCGCAGCTTAAAAAGTTAGCTCATGAGCTTACTGACGGAATTGGACCACGGTTGGTTGGAACACCTCAGATGAAACAAGCGCATGACTGGGCCGTCGCTAAGTATCAAAGTTGGGGAGTGAGCGCGAGAAACGAAAAATGGGGCGAGTGGCGCGGATGGGAACGAGGCGCATCGCATATCGACATGGTATACCCTCGTGTGAAATCACTGGAAGGTATGCAACTGGCATGGAGCCCTTCAACAAAAGGGAAATCTGTTACAGCTGAAACAATTATCCTTGGGGATGCGCCTGATTCGGTTGCTTTTCAAAGGTGGCTTCCATCAGTAAAAGGAAAGTTCGTTCTTATTTCAATGAACCAACCTACTGGTCGCCCTGATTATAACTGGGAAGAGTTCGCCACAAAAGAGTCATTTGAAAAAATGAAGGCTGAACGAACTGCACAGGCCACAGCATGGAGAAGCCGTTTAACTAAAACGGGCTTAAACCCAAGAAACCTTGCACTTGCTCTTGAGAACGCCGGAGCGGCGGGAATTGTAGCTTCAAACTGGTCATCAGGCTTTGGGGTGAATAAAATTTTTAGTGCCAATACAACTAAGATTCCTACCGTTGATATTTCCCTTGAGGATTATGGTTTATTATACCGTCTTACAGAATCGGGTATCAATCCAAAAATCAGCGTAAGGGCCGATTCAAAAGAACTGGGACTCGTTCCGACTTTCAATACCATCGCAGAGATCCGCGGAACGGAAAAGCCGGAAGAATACGTAATGTTATCGGCACATTTTGATTCCTGGGATGGAGGTACAGGAGCAACTGATAATGCTACCGGAACTATTACTATGCTTGAAGCAATGAGAATTCTGAAGAAGATTTATCCTAATCCAAAACGCACTATCCTTGTGGGCCATTGGGGAAGTGAAGAACAAGGCCTGAATGGTTCAAGAGCGTTTGTCAAAGATCATCCTGAAATAGTGAGCAACATTCAGGCTCTTTTCAACCAGGATAACGGAACAGGGAGAGTAATAAGCCTTTCAGGACAGGGATTTTTAAATGCGTATGATTATTTGGGTCGTTGGTTGAATCCAGTTCCGACAGAAATAAAATCGCACATCGTAACAAGCTTCCCGGGATCCCCAGGTGGTGGTGGTTCTGATTATGCTTCGTTTGTAGCGGCAGGCGTACCAGCTTTCTCTCTTAGTTCTTTAGGTTGGTCTTATGGCAACTATACCTGGCATACCAACCGGGATACATATGACAAAATTGTATTTGACGATGTTCAGAACAATGCAATTTTAACGGCAATTTTGGTTTATATGGCAAGTGAAGATCCAGCCAAAGCATCGCGCGAAAAGAGCATACTTCCTCTAAATCCCAGAACAGGACGCCCTTCTGAATGGCCGACAGAACGTGCGCCAACCCGAAAAGGAGGAGTGAATTAGGGTCCATTTAGTTGAGCATAGTCACAAACAGATAAAAAGCAAAAAGCGTAATCGAATGATTACGCTTTTTGCTTTTCTATTCCGGTTGACCGGACAATTGAGATAAAAATTAAAAAAATTTATAACACTAATAAACCAGAACGCCTTAACGTGTTCACCGCCTTCCCATACCAAAACGGTTCGAAGTCCTGACCAAAAACTTTTTCGAAATCATCTTTAGCTTTTTGAAAAGTCAGCCTAACGGAGTTTTCTGTGTTTATGCCTTCCAGGAATTCAAAAAGCCATGTCGAATATGGCGCTTCAACCTGTATACTAAATTGAGATTTCTTGTCGACAAATTTGAATTCCGCCATCTCCCACTGTTTACCTTTCTTATCTTTTACAAAATACTTAATAATAGGTTTTGACCCAAGCCATACAAGCTTTGCATCAGGTCTAACCAGAAATACTTCCTCCTGTGCAATCGCATTTTCAATAAAGCGTGGACTCACCCTGGTACGCGGAACTTTATGATCGAACCAAAACTGCAGCGGATGCTCAAAACATGATCCATGCATGTAATTGAATAAGGACTTTTTTAAACCATAGCTAAATAATTCATGGTTTGCACCCTGGGTATCGATATGGACAATATCGTTGTTTGCAAAAGTGCCGGTCGCTTCAGTTGACCTTGAAACATTAAACTGTTCGGGAAACATACCTACCGGGCTATGTGCCGTCATTGCAAACTGATGCCAAAATGCGGATTGGAGTACCCCTGCTTCAAACATCTGGCGCACCATTTCTAACGAATCAATAGTTTCCTGGGTCGTCTGAGTAGGGAATCCATACATCAAGTAAGCATGCACCATTATTCCAGCCTGAGTAAAATTATTGGTAACCCTTGCAACCTGCTCAACGGTAATCCCTTTCTTTATCAGCTCCAGAAGCCTGTCGGACGCAACTTCGAGTCCACCGGAAATAGCTACACATCCGGATGCTTTTAATAAAAGGCACAAATCCCGGGTAAAGCTCTTTTCAAACCGGATATTCGTCCACCAGGTAACGGTAAGTTTCCTTCTTAAAATCTCAAGTGCAAGAGAACCCATTAGAGCCGGCGGTGCAGCTTCATCAACAAAATGAAACCCATTTTGCCCGGTCTGAAGAATAATCTGCTCCATTCTGTCGCACAACAGTCCAGCCGCAATTGGCTCGTAAATCTTTATATAGTCAAGCGAGATGTCGCAGAAGGTACATTTTCCCCAGTAGCAACCATGAGCCATCGTTAATTTATTCCATCTTCCATCGCTCCACATCCGATGCATGGGGTTGACAACCTCTATGACAGATATGTATTTATCCAGAAGCAAATCATCGTAGTCAGGTGTACCAACTTCAAACTGCTTATAATCCCGGGAAAGACTTGCGTTACAATAGGTAACGATTCCCCCGCTTAATACAAACGTTCGCTTAAGTTCACTTATCTTTCGTTTACCGTCCAACAGCTCAATCAGGTGTTCAATCGGTGCTTCGCCGTCATCCAGGCATATAAAGTCAAAGAATTCAAATACCCGCGGATCGGAAACCGAGCGCAATTCGGTATTAGGAAAACCGCCGCCCATTGCAATCTTAACTTCCGGGTAATTAATCTTTATCCACTGGGCCGATCTAAATGCGGAATATAGATTGCCCGGAAAGGGAACAGAAAGACAAACTAATCCAGGAAGCTGGCACTGCATCTTTTCCGCGAGCGTTTCTATAAGCAGATTGTCAACATAGGTGTTCTTTTGCTGTAGGGAACTGTAAAGTTCATCAAAACTCGCTGCAGACCTCCCCAGGCGCTCAGCGTATCTGCTGAATCCAAAATTTTCGTCAACACATTCAACAATAAGATCAGAAATATCTTCAAGATAGAGAGTAGCGAGGTGTTTGGCCCTGTCCTGATTACCCATTGTTCCAAATGCCCAGTCCAGTTCATCAACCTGCTCAAATCTGGATGCCTCAGGCAGAAAATCCTCCATGCAGATCAAATGGGATAAGGTGGGATTTTTACCTTGCAGAAAAGAAATTACAGAGTCTATAGATTGGATATAATGGTCCTTCAATGCTAAAATACGATCCGCATTTGCCGATATAGGAATTGTGCGGTTCTTAGCAACTTCAAAAATATCTGATAGTCCGGCTCTGGAGAACAGTTTAAGTATCACCTCTATTCCAAGGTCCGCCTGGCAGGAAGAAATATTCTTTGTATTGAGAAAGCCCTTTAAATAGGCCGTCGCAGGATACGGTGTATTTAACTGTGTAAATGGTGGGGTGATTAAGAGTACTTGTGCCAAGCGCTGAACTGTTCGAGGTACAAAAATATTCTTATTATCTGAGATAACGAATTTGAGACTTTAATACGCATAATGGGATATAGGGCAATCTATATCATGATACACAAAAAAACCGGCCAGGGACTGAATTGTACCGCAAAGCAGTCAGTGTTGAAACAAAGTATCTTTTAAACGGCTGTTATCATACAAAAATATATTGCAAAAGTTACGAACTTTACATTGTGCTGCTTCCCTTAGGTCTCATTGTTGGAAAGTAAATATCAGATAGTATATAATCGTAGCCCAAGCTACATGTAAAATTCGGATGGTTTCCGGATCACATTCAAAACCTTATTAAATGCGTTTTGTTAAACACATATAAATCCTAAAACCCACAGTATGAAAAAAACATCACAATGGTTAGCCTTGCCTTTAATTATAGGCGTAATGGCAGCCTGTACAAACACAAACAAAACAGATGCAAGTCATGATTCGACTATGCATGCAGATAGTATGGCAATGGATACCACTTCAGGCATGAATGGTACGGCAGTTAAAGCTCACGCTGATATCGCTGCCACAAAAACAGACACAACGGGAAGCGGTAGAGTTGAATTCGTGAAAAAAGATGACGGATCCGTGGAAATGAGCCTAAGTCTCAATTTTCCAAAAATGGCTAATAAAACGGTAGCAGTCCATTTACATGAACATGGAGATTGCGGGGATGCGGGCAAAGGCGCTCATGGTCACTGGAATCCTACAAATGAAGCTCATGGAAAATGGGGTTCGGCAGCTTACCATTCAGGAGATATCGGAAATGTTCAATTGAATGCAGAGGGTACCGGTGCCGTAACCGTGTCATCAAACAGATGGACTATTGGTGGTGATGATAAAACAAATATTTTGGGGCGCGCTTTAATTGTGCATTCTGGGGTTGACGATTATAAAACCCAGCCTACAGGAAATGCGGGAAGTAGAATTGGCTGCGGAGTTATCTCTGGAAATTAATATTCCGGACGTTCATTAATGAAAAAATGCCTCCCGTATCCGGGGGGCATTTTCATTTTACACCAACCCGTCGGGGAAATTCAGTTGTCCTGGTTTTTGTATCTTTACAAATTAATGTCGGACAGTTTAGAGTCGAATAACACATGATAGATATAGGAAAATTCAATGAGCTCCGGTTCATTAAAAAAACAGATGTTGGTTTAATCCTTACTGATGGGGAGAGAGAGGTAGTTTTGCCCTATGTCCATGCGCCTCAGGAAGCGCAGCCCGGCGATAATCTTCATGTATTCGTCTATATTCATAGTGACGGTCGACTGATGGCCACTACCGAAAACCCTCTTGCAATGGTAGACGAATTTGCTTTTTTAGAGGTTGTAGATGTGAATGAACAGGGTGCGTTTATGAATATGGGTATTGGAAAAGATGTATTTGTACCGGAACGGGAACAGAAACGTCCCATGAAGGTTGGTCAGAAGTATGTTGTATTCTTATATACTGATGAAAGAAATGAAAGGATCACTGCATCTTCCCGCCTTACTGAATTTATAGAACAGGATACGCATGATCTGGAAGAAGGCGATGAGGTAAGCTTACTTATTTTTGATGAGAGCGATTTGGGGTATAGCGCCATCATCAACCAAAAATATACAGGATTGCTCTATCACAACGAAGTATTTGAGGATCTTCAGGCAGGCGACATCCGGCGCGGGTTTGTAAAAAAAATAAGGGAAGAAAATAAAATAGACCTCAGCTTACAGGTTATTGGCTTCAGGCATATTCTGGACCTGAAAGATACCCTTCTCCTTGAGTTGCAGGAAAATGGCGGCATCATAAACCTTGGTGATAAGAGCTCACCGGAAGATATTTATAACCAGCTTAAAATCTCGAAAAAGGCATTTAAAAAGGCAATCGGGAGTCTATATAAAGAACGTCTTGTACTGGTTACCGACAACTCCGTTAAACTTGTGGAGCAGCCCGCTGCCGAAATTGATGACGAAGCTGAGTAATAAAGTTTGTAATTGATATTAAAAATCATTAATATTAATTAACAATTGGTGCAAAATCCTAAACCATGAAAAATTCTTTTCTGCCTTTTGGTCTGCTATTCGTCATCTCCAGTTCATTCGCACAAAGCAGCATCCCCTCGCCAGCGATTCAAATACAAACTGCGGTATTAGCAGCGCCGGTGGACAAGCGTGAAAAATCTACGGTGTTAGGTTATAATGAGAAAGGCGAAGTGGTTGAGCTCAGAAAAGGTACTAATGAATTGATTTGTCTGGCTGATGATCCAAAGGTACCCGGGCTGAATGTTGCGAGTTATCATCAGGATCTTGAACCCTTTATGAAACGCGGAAGGGATCTGCGTTATTCCGGAAAATCTGCTAAGGAAGCAACTGACATCCGCGACGAAGAAATTAAAAGCGGAAAACTACATATGCCTAAACAGCCTGCAACTCTTTATGTCTATACGGCAAAGGCGGAAAACTATGATCCTAAAACCGGATCTGTTAAAGACGGTTTTCTAAGATATGTAATTTATATACCTTATGCTACCCCGGAAAGCACAGGACTTCCAACTAAACCCGATGCTCCAGGCATGCCGTGGCTAATGGATCCCGGAAGCCACCGTGCCCATATAATGATCACGCCTCCACCCAAAAATTAGAATTAATGAGAATTCTGTAATAAAAAGCAGAAATATCTTGCGAGCTTATTAATTAATGTTTTCACGCTGACGAAAAGCTGAAAATACAGCGATAGTTGCAGATTTTCCCATAAATCATGTCCAATTTTGGCCTCATTAACTGTCCTTGAATCTGGACGTGTTGGATTATTTTTGCTCGTGCGAAACGCGAATAAGGCAGAATTTCGCGCTTTTGATAAAACAAATCAAAATTAATGCCGTTATAGTTGCGACCTTGTTTATAAACCGCTCAATCACAACATTAATTAACTAGGGAATTAACTAAGAAAATTAAAATGAGAAAATTGTCTGTGAGCACCCAACAAATCATGAAAAAGTACATTTTTTACGTGCTGATATTAGGCCTTGGATATGGAATTGGTCATACATACAATAGTAATGGCTTCGCAAATTATTCAGATCGAGTATCTGGTGCCAAGGCAAGTAACACGCCAGGCGATTTTTCGGAAAAGGCATTAGTGACCCTTATGAAAGAACTTAAAATAAAATACCCTGAAGTTGCCCTTTCACAAGCCAGACTTGAAACCGGCAATTTTACTTCCGCTATCTTTAAAGAAAATCATAATCTCTTTGGGATGAAGATGGCCGAATTGAGGCCTACCTCCGCAATCGGAATAAATCGTGGTCATGCCTTGTATTCAAACTGGAAGGAGTCTGTTGTCGATTATGCCCTCTTCCAGAGCTTTATAATTTCCCGCTTGAAAACCGTAAGCAAGGATTCTTATCGTCAGCATATCCAAAAATATTATTCTGAAACGTCTGACTATTTAGCGAGAATTGACCGTGTGGGTGTCGAAAGGGTGGATGATATTTTCAAATTAAAGATGTAGCCTAGGAACTTGTCTTCCGATTAAGAAAACTTTCTTTTTTCATGGTGCGTGCTGCCACTATTGCACTTATCATCATAAGAATGGCTCCCGCGAAAAAGGGTGCGCCCGGAAATTTGACGGGTGTACCCGGACGGGTGAACCAGGCAAAAAGATTGGTCATTAACAGGGGTCCGATAATCGATGTTGCACTCATGAGGCTTGTCAAAGCACCCTGAAGTTCACCCTGCTCATTTTTTGGTACATTTCCGGAGATGATAGATTGGAGTGCAGGTCCGGCAATACCCCCCAGGCAATATGGTATGAGAAAGACGAACATCATCCAGCCCTGGCTGGCAAAAGCAAATAAAAATAATCCTGCTGAGTAGAGCCCTAAACCGACGTAAATACTCTTTTCGTCACCAAGCTTTGGATTGGTATAACGAATTAAAACCCCCTGGACAAGTGCAACCAATAAGCCAACAACGGTGAGAGACACTCCCATAAGGGCATTGCTCCATTTAAACTTTTCAATATTAAAAAATGTCCATGTGCTTTGTACTGCATGAGCTGAAATATATACAAATATTAGCGACACAATCAGGCCCCCTACTCCTTTATACTGTTTCAACTGCAGAAGCGACCCCAGAGGGTTCGCACGCTTCCACTCAAATGGCCTCCTATGTTCTTTAATAAGCGATTCCGGCAGGACAAAATAACCATAAATAACATTTAAAAAAGTCAGACCTGCCGCGGCAATAAACGGAATTCTCGGCCCCAACTCCCCAAGCAAGCCCCCTAAACCCGGACCGATGATAAATCCCAATCCAAACGCAGCGCCAATCATTCCAAAATTTTGCGCCCGGTTTTCGTCATTGCTTATATCCGCTATATAAGCAGTCGCGGTAGTGAAACTTGCACCAAAAACACCAGCTACTATTCTTCCTAAAAAAAGCCACCAAATAGTCGGAGCCAACGAGAGAAAAATATAATCTATTCCGAAGCCCAATAAAGAGAGAAGTAAAACAGGTCGCCTTCCAAACCTATCACTAAGATTTCCAATAATTGGAGCGCAAACAAATTGCATTATGGCATAGGCAAACGTAAGCCAGCCACTCCATTGTGAAGCTTCACTAATGTTACCCTGCGTCAATTGACCGATAAGCTGCGGAAATACTGGAATGATCAATCCCAGACCGGTAACATCTATTAACAGGGTAATAAAAATGAAGCTTATAGCAGCTTTACGAGGAGAAGCCATTTGGGGATGCTAATGTCAAAAAAGTAAAAGTGCAAAGGTAATAGATTTAATAATGCTCCGGTAAAAACGGTAACGAGTAAAATTTAAGGTTATATTTCCGCTTCCGGGTCGTGCTGATCTGGTATAGTGAAATAAAACGTGCTTCCCAAACCCTGAGTGGTCTCTACCCAAATCCTTCCGTCATGTTTCTCAACGAAATTACGGCATAGTCCCAGTCCCATCCCAGTGCCCTTTTCCCCTAGGGTACCGTAGGATGTAAATCCTGTGTCATTACTAAATAATTTGCCAACGTCGGCAGCAGGAATTCCTACACCCTGATCTGCCACTGAGAACAGGAAGCCATTATCATGGCGTACCGCTGCTACTTTAACGTTGCTGCCTTTATTCGAAAACTTAATTGCATTCGTAACCAGGTTACGAATAATAGAAGCTAACATATGCTTATCTGCTCTGATAGGCAGCTCCTCTTCTATTTCCTGTGTTAGCTCGATCTCTTTGGCTTCGGCTATCGGGCTCAATTTTCTTAATGTGTGTCTTACATCCCCGGCAAGATCATCGATCATAGAAGGAATAAAATCCACAGAATGAAATTGGATTCTTGCCCATTCCAGTAAATCTTCAAGTAATTCATGAGCATTCATTACGCCTGTTTGCATCATTCTCATATACTCAACCAGCTCATCTTTGCTGGTATGCTCAATGTCCATAAAAACGACTTCCAACAAGGCAACGCATCCTGATATCGGGTTTCTCAGATCGTGCGCAACTACGGAAAGGAGCTTATTCTTTTGTTCGTTAAGAGTGTTAAGGTCATTATTAAGCAATTTAAGAGAATCCTCTTGTAACTTACGTTCCGTAACATCCCGCATACTCCCCTCAGTACCTATAACTTCTCCGTTTCTTACAATCAGTTGTGCATTTACGGAACTATATCGTAGCGATCCCGCTTTTGTTTTCAGATGTACTTCAAAATCAGTAACAAGACGATTTGTCTTAATAGTTTCGACCAATTGTTCTCTGTCTTCTTCTCGGAAATAAAAACTGGTTACTGGTCTACCGATTATTTCATCACGTGTATAACCCGAGTGTTTTTCTATTGACGGGCTTATCTCTGTCACTATCCCATCCTGATCAGTTTGATAAAAAACATCCTGGATATTTTCAAATATTCGGCGATATTTCTTCTCACTTTCTAAAAGAGCAGTTTCCGCTTCCTTAATTTTTGTTATATCATGTGTTAAGCCCAATAAGCCGGTGATCTTTCCATTATCGTATAAAGGTATCTTCGAACACAAAATGTATCGGGTTGTGCCATCGATCCAGGTAATTGTCAATTCACTGTTTACAATAGCTTTTCCTGTTTCAAAAACTTTTCTATCTTCAGCGAAGGATTGGTTTGCAAAATCTAAGGGCAGAAGTTCAAAATTGTCTTTCCCCAGAAGTTCCGAAGGATCCTCCACTCCCATAAACTCACATTCGGCTTTATTCACTAATACTTTACGTGATTGAAGGTCTTTAACAAAAATACTTGTCGGAATATTATCAATAAGGGTTCGCAAAAGCTCACGTTCTTCTCTTAGCGCACTTTCAATACTCTTTTGTTTCTCTTCAGCTATTTTCCGTTCGGTAATGTCAACTATAGAAACACTGGTGCGCTGCACCCCGTTGGAATCTTTAAAAGAAACAGAGGAAATTTCGTGCGGAAATCGTTCGCCGTTTTTTCGGATCCCAGTCAGCTCGGCCTTGGCGAATCCATGATCTTCACGTTCCTTTATATACGATGCGAGTTTTGGATTCGTCGTGTCCATAATACCCGACCTGCCAAGGGCCCGCATCTCTTCAATAGTATAACCAAACATTTCCAATGCAGCTTTATTGGCTTCAAGAATGTAACCATCGGGCTGAATGAGAAAATGGGCATTTAGTGAATTTTCCAGTATTGATTTATACTTCTCTTCACTATCCTTTAACTGTATACTTTGAATCTTTAACTCCTGAATATCTTGAATCGTTCCGGAAACGCGAATGCATCGATCATCTTTAAAATGCGGATTACCCCGAAACTCTATCCATAATGGGTCCCCTTTACGTGTAATAATCTCCACATCAACATCAAAGGAGACGTTATTTTCTATCGCATTACGAATCGCATTGTCAAGCAGGTTTTTATCAGAGTCATCTTTGAAAATACTCTTAAAAGTGTCTATATCTGGTACAAAGTCATCAGCAACATGAAACATGTGTTTGACCATTGGAGACCAAAAAACATTTTGTGTAAGGATATCGTATTCCCAGGACCCAATTCTTGCGGCCTCATTAGTTTCATTCAGGAGATCCAGGTTTCGTTTTAATTGGATTTCATCAGCTACTCGTTTTGTTATATCTTCCGAATACATGATCATTCCAGATATTTCCCCTTGGCTATTCCTCCAGGGACTAATATCCCAGCATAGCCATTGGATGTCGCCGTTAAATCTTATAAATTTATCTCTGGGATTGCTCTGAACCTTACCCTGAAAGCATTCTTTATGAATTAATTTCCAATCATCTCCGATCTCCGGAAAAAGATCATAATGAGATTCGCCAATTATCGGTTTTCCTTGCAAAGCATAATCTTCAATCCACTGTTCTGAGGCAGCTATATATCTCATTTCGGTGTCAAAAATTGCAATCGCTTTTGGAACGGCCGAAATGATATTTACAAGGTCACCAAAATTGGAATTCATTCTGAGCAGTTAAAATCTTGATTCAATTAGAGGTCCGTAGAACTTCTTTATTAAATGATGCTATCTATAGGTCGTAGGGAAAATACTTCCCGCTAAAGATAAACAACATCTATAATTTTTAGTTACTACACTAGATTAAACAAACGCTTATTCATTTCAAAAAGGGGGAATCAGTGAGGTCAGTCGGCTACAACACACACAATAAAGCTAAAAGCTATAATGTAGCACAAATAAGTGTTAGCTAAGGAAATGGTACAAGAATATCACATTCCCTGAAAATGCCGGTTTTTTCTGATCTTTTATTTCTAGCTCAACATTTATTGTGGCTTTAGTAATGCCCCGCAGATTAGCTATAGCTCCAAGTTTTACATTTAACCTAACCTCACTATTTACAAGCACTGCCTGTCCAAATCTTAGATCTTCTATGCCATAATTGATTTCCATTTTCAAATTCCGGATATCAACAATTTTTTTCCATAAATACGGAATAAGTGACAGGGTCAGATAACCATGAGCAATTGTTGCTTTGAACGGGCCATCTTTCTCCGCTTTTACGGTGTCAGTATGTATCCATTGATGATCAAGAGTTGCATCGGCGAACTTATTGATTTGTGTCTGGTCAATTTTATGATAAGGCGAAGTTCCTAGGTTTTTCCCAAGATATGCCTCAAACTCTTCGTAATTCGTTATAATAATCATTTTTTCAGAACTATGTTTCTGGTATACAGTTTTGCTACCTATCTGGCCTTCAACAGAACTCCTCAATATGAGGATAAAATCTCGTGCAATCTAAAAGTTCTTTAAATAACTTATAAAATTATATCGCGGTTACCTAATAAACGCCAATTTTCATATAAAACAAATTATTTAAGTTTGCGACGATGAGTGAAAGAACCCGTTTCGAGAAGAAACCCAAAAACTCTATTTCTTTAGATATTTTAACGCTTAAAGAGCGTTTATCGGCCTTGTCGAATTTGCCCGCTTTTTTAAATCTGGTATGGAAAACTAACGCATGGCTGACTCTCTCCAGTGCTGGCCTCCGGCTTTTCCGGTCTGCCTTGCCTCTTGCCATGCTTTATGTGGGAAAGTTAATCATAGATGAAGTGGTTGCCATCAATACCGGATCACGAGGGAGCGGAACGGACTATCTGTGGAGTCTTATCGCATTAGAATTCGGCCTTGCAATTTCAACTGACGTACTAAATAGAGCTATTGCCTTAATTGATAGTTTATTGGGTGACCTGTTTTCCAATTTTACTTCAGTACAGATCATGGAACACGCGGCTACACTCGACCTCAACCAGTTTGAAGATTCCCTATTCTATGATAAGATGGAGAGGGCAAGGCAGCAAACGTTAGGCAGGACCTTACTGCTGTCGCAGGTAATGAGCCAGATACAGGACATTATTACCATGCTTTTTCTTGCAGGCGGCTTAATAGCATTTAACCCCTGGCTCATACTTTTATTATTTGTAGCAATAATCCCCTCTTTTCTGGGCGAGTCTTATTTTAATGATAAAAGTTACGCCCTAACCAGAGGTCAAACTCCTGAGAGGAGGGAACTCGACTATATACGGTTCCTGGGTGCAAGTGATGAAACAGCTAAAGAAGTAAAGATGTTCAACCTATCCGGTTTTATAACAGACCGGTTCCGGACCTTGTCAGGCAAGTTTTATAAGGATAATCGAAAACTGGTGATAGGACGTGCAAGCTGGGGCGCTTTTTTTTCCGTTTTAGGAAGTGCCGGATATTACCTTGCCTATGTAATAATTATATTAAGGACTATTGAAGGCAAGGTGACGATCGGGGAATTAACGTTTCTTGCAGGTTCGTTCCGGCAAATGCGATCGCTGTTGGAAGGCATATTAACAAGATTTACTAACATTTCTCAGGGGGCAATCTACCTGAATGATTTCTTTGAATTTTTTGAAATAAAACCGCGTATTCTTCCTGCTAAGGATTCGCTTCCTTTTCCCAATCCATTAAAAACCGGATTCTCTTTTGAAAGCGTTGGATTCCGGTATGTGAACTCCGACAAATGGGCTATCAGGCACTTAAGTTTCACTTTACTTCCGGGAGAGAAACTCGCCCTGGTTGGGGAAAATGGTGCGGGAAAATCGACGCTGGTTAAACTCCTTGCACGTTTGTATGATCCCACAGAGGGGCGGATACTTCTTGACGGAATTGACCTCAAATTATACGACCTGTTTGAGCTCAGGAAAAATATGGGCATTATCTTCCAGGATTTTCTGAAGTACCAAATGACATTCGCAAATAACATTGCGGTGGGAAATATAGCAGAAAAAGATAACCGTGGCTTGATTGAAATAGCCGCACAGAAGAGTCTCGCGGATCTGCTGGCGAAGCGCTTACCGAACCATTATGATCAGATGCTCGGAAAAAGGTTCGCAGAAGGGATGGAGCTATCCGGCGGTGAGTGGCAGAAAGTAGCACTGGCCCGTGCATACATGAAAGACACGCAGTTGATGATTCTTGACGAGCCAACTGCAGCTCTTGATGCACGCGCGGAATTTGAGGTCTTTGAGCGTTTCTCAGAACTCACCAAAGGAAAGTCTGCAGTATTAATATCTCATCGTTTTTCTACAGTTCGAATGGCTGATCGTATCTTGGTTTTGGATCAGGGGGAGCTCATTGAGATAGGCAGCCACGAGGATCTGCTACACAAATCCGGGCGATACGCTGAGCTCTTTAATCTGCAGGCAATGGGATACCGGTAACGGAGAGGTGATATTATGAATAATATAAGAGATTCAAAACTGATTTCCAGGCTGGCAGCAATCGCATGTATGTTTATTATACTGATTGTAATCTTCAGCCTAAGATCTTATCCAGAAATTGCCGAGCGTTACTATTCAAACGTGTTTTATACTTTCGTCCGTAGCGGATTCCTTTTCCTTTTCAACTACATCCCGTTCAGCGTAGGGGATATACTTTACCTAATAATCATAGTTTTACTAATCGTCGGAATCTCCAGGTTCACAAAATTTCTTATCCGCCGGCAGTTTGCGCAAGCGGGCTTCATATTCCTGGGGTTCATCCTCAAACTCCAGATAGGTGTTGCATTATTTTATGGTCTCTGGGCATTAAATTATTTCAGACAGCCGGCTCAGAAAAGGTTGAATCTGCCGAACTATGATTACAGTGCTCCGGAGCTTAAAAGGGTTACATCTATGCTCATTGATTCTGCAAACGGGAGCCGTGCGTCGCTAAAAGCAACAGACCTAAATGTGAAAAACAAGCAAATAGTGAATCCGGCTATCGATGCAGTGACAGGATTATCGACCTTTGATCCACCTTTAATCGCTATAAAGCCTCTTGCAAAAAGCAGTTTTATAAGTCCTCTTTTAAATTATCTGGGTACAGCCGGTTACTACAACCCCTTTACTGGTGAAGCACAATTCAATAACCTGATGCCTGTTTATACCCAGCCTTTTGTGGCGTGCCACGAAATGGCTCATCAAATGGGCTTTGGGGCTGAGGACGAAGCAAATTTTGCGGGCTTTATTGCAGGAAAATCCTCGGATAATAACTTACTGAAATACTCCGCATATTACCTTGCTTCTCAGGAATTCATGAATGAGATTTTGAGAACGGACAGTATTTTATTCCGTCAATTACAAGACAGGATATCGCCTGCAGTAATGCAGGATCTGGAAACGGAGCGGGAGTTCTGGAGGAAATATCAGGGCACCGCAAATAGGTTAAGCAGCATATTCTATGATAACTATTTAAAAGTCAATAAACAACCCGAAGGTTTAAAAACCTATAACCGGATGATTAAACTTTCAATGTCCTATTACAAGAAAACAGGCTTTATCAAATAAAATACCTGACCAGGTGCCCGATTTAAACCTTAGGTTCCCAGCCTTTTTGATACTCGCGCTTCCAAAACTTCATTGCATCCTTATCATTCTTAATATGACCATTACGCGGATCGATATTTAAGGTCTTGCCAGAACGTTGAGCAATATTTCCAAGCTGCACCAATAGCGTACTTTTATGCCCGCCAAAGATGTCCGCATTGAGAGCTTTACCTTCCTTAATAGCCCCCACAAAATTTTGAAGGTGGAACGCATCTAATTGCTGGGATGGACTTGTGAGGCTGCTTGTATTAACTACTGAAGTAGCTTTTACTTGTTTAACAATCTTATTCTTTAAATCGTAAATGGTATATGCGTTTCCTCCGGTGATAACAAGCGAACCATTATCACCATAGAATATAACGCCTACACTGTCGCCCTCCATGGGATATGGGTTACAGCTCCTGCCTTCCCAGGCAATGGTAGATTTATTATCAAATTCCATTGTTATCACCTGAGTGTCGGGAGTTTCCCAATCATCCTGGTAGCGATAGCGCCCGCCTGCTGAACTAACCTTTGTGGGATAGTCAACTCCAAGTCCCCAACGAGCAAGATCAACCATATGAGTGCCATTATTCAATGCTTCCCCTGTTCCCCAATGCCAATGCCAATGCCAGTTGTAATGAATAAGATTATCCTTGTAAGGCATCCTTGGAGCTGGCCCCTGCCACAGATCATAGTCAAGCCAGGCGGGAACAGGAACAACCTTTCCTATTCCGATAGAAGGACGGTTATTGGTATACCATGTCTTCGCAAAATAAGGCCGGCCGATAACTCCCGCGTGAAGTTCCTCGATTCCCTTAACAACGTTCGGCCACGAGCGACGCTGATTACCCATTTGAATTACATTTTTATATTTTAAGGCTGCAGCAACCAATAATTCACCTTCGTTTGGATTATGGCTGCAGGGTTTTTCCAGATAAACATGTTTGCCTGCAGCTGAGGCAAGAATAGCAGCTGGGGCATGCCAATGGTCTGGCGCAGCTACAACAAGTGCATCTACATCTTTGTCTTCCAGAGCTTTCCGGAAATCAGGCACAGCCTTCGGACTTGTACCCTGGATTTTACGTACACTGTCTATGCATATCTGAGCTGCACGACTGTCCACATCACAGATATTATATACTTCACAGTTCTTTTGTGCAGCAAAGTTGTTCGAGAGCGCAAGGCCGCGTGAATTTACTCCCATCACAGCCACTCTTACCCGCTCATTCGCTCCCATAATGCGGCTGTAACTCCCGGCAGTAAATCCTGGTAAAATGCCCCCAAAGGATAGTGCAGCTGCACCAGTAACGGTTTTTTTGATAAAATCTCTTCTTGACTCCGACTTATTATTCATCATTGCTTAAATTATCCGGCAAAGCCGGAATTGTTGTGATAATAATTTTATTTCTTGGTTTGTGGATATACCGATGCGAGCATAACAGGAGCCCCATTATTTTGTCGGCTAACTTGGGCAGCCTCCATAAAGGCATAAATTTCCAGCGTCTCTTCCGGACTTACCGGCACTACTCCAGTGCGGAAAAATTCAATGATCTGAACAAGCAAAGGATTGTACCCTCCATAATCGCCGACAGATGCAGATCCCTTTTCACCAAATGCTGTTCCCCCGTAAATATGCTTTCCAGTCCTGGTTCCCCTGAAAGTGCCAATGCGTCCATCGTTCCAGACTCCAACAACCATGTCAGTGTCCGGAGTATAAACCCTGCTCACCTGTTTACATCCCGTTCCCATCAGTGTGTAGAGGGTCTCAACACCATGAATGCCGTACCAAAATAAGTCCGGGTGTGTACCTTCAAGTGTAGCCGGACTATAAGTATCGGCGCCAAAAATCTTGCCTATTTTGCCTTTAGCGATGTCCTGCGCGCCGGGAGTGTACCTCAGTGATGAAGAAGAGAAAACAGGAACATTTGCCTTTCTTGCTGCATCGAATATTGCAACAGCATCCTGTAGGGACCCTGCTAATGGTTTGTCAATAAAAAATGGCTTACGGGCTGCTATAACCTGTAAAGCCTGCCTAAGATGCAAGCGTCCATCGTTTGTTTCGAGAAGCACAACATCAACATCTTTTAGTAAAGAATCTATCGTCGAACTTATTTCAACTCCCAGCTTTTTAATATCTTCTGTGTAGCCCGCTATTCTATCGAAACTGCTTTTTAAGTCTTTGCTTCCGAATGGGTATGCGGCAACAACCTTGTACCCTCCGAACTCAGCACCGGCTGCCGGATCGTTTAATGCCTTTGTGAAGGCAATACTGTGCGATGTGTCGAGCCCTATTATTCCAACCCTTTTACCCGCAATCTTAGGTTCACTAAGAATTTCCATCGTTTTACCCAGGGCATTCCCGGCTATGCCTATACCCGCCGCCGACAACCCGGTAGCCTTAATAAAATTCCTTCGATTTAACATACTTTTCATATCCTCAAATTAACACAAAAAATTGACTTTTATTTCAATTACAATTCCTGAATGGGTGTCATCTTCGGGACCAATACCCTGAACATAATAAACCATGCTAATAAATATGCCGTTCCACAGAAAAGAAACATGATATAATACCCTGTTTCAACCTCACCGAGCGCGCGGTAATGATCCAGAAGTGCACCAGCAGTTTTTGCAGTTAAAATTGCCCCGAAGCCCCCAAACATTCCTCCAATTCCAATCACGGCTCCTATTGAACTTTTAGGAAACATGTCTGAAACGGTGGTGAAAATATTTGCAGACCAGGCCTGATGGGCTGAGGCTGCGATTCCTATTATTATTACAGCGTACCACATACTGTATGAGCCAGCCTCCTGGGAAAACATAACCATTAAAGGGAAAATAGCATAAATAAGCATGGATGTTTTCCGGGCTTTCACCATACTCCAGCCTTTGCTTTTAACAAACCACATAGGAAGCCATCCTCCTAAAACACTTCCCACACCTGCCATGATATATACTACCGCTACTGGAAAACTCACTTCCATGCCAACAAGGTTATATTCCGCAATGAGAAATGCAGGCAACCAGAATAAAAAGAACCACCAAACACCATCAGATAAGAATTTGCCAATCGCAAAGGCCCAGGTCTGTCGATAGGATAACAGTTTTGTCCATGGCACAACCGTCCGAGGTTCGGATTCAGCCTCAACCATATCAGGATCGCTGTGAATGTGGGCAAGCTCAGATTTCGAGACTTTCTTATGTTTCGCCGGCAAGTCATACATTACAAACCAGAAGGCTAGCCATAAGAATCCAACGGCGCCTGTCGCAATAAATGCCATTTGCCAGCCGTAGTTTACAGCCAGCCATGGAACTACAAGCGGAGCAATAACAGCACCTATATTAGTCCCGCAGTTAAAAATTCCGGTCGCAAGAGCTCGTTCTTTTTTTGGAAACCATTCCGCAACTACTTTGATAGCAGCGGGGAAATTTCCTGCCTCGGTCACACCAAGAAAAGCTCTGAATACTCCGAAACCAAAGGTGCTGGTTGCAAATGCGTGCATCACTGAAGCAATGCTCCATAAAAATAGTGAAATTGCATATCCAAGCTTGGTCCCGATCCTATCAATAACGCTACCTATACCAACCATTCCCAATGCATATGCCAGCTGAAAAGCCGCCACGATGTTTGCGTAGTCAGATTCAGTCCAGTGAAATTCTTTCTCAAGAACTGGCTTAAGTAAACTGATCACTTGCCTGTCTAAATAATTGATAGTAGTGGCAAAAAAAACCAGAGAACAAATTGTCCAGCGGTAATTGGTCATGTCTTGATCGCTTAAATGATAAATTATTCTCTGAACCTTACATGTACACCCATTTCACCGGGTTAAATTCAGAGCTGGATTGATAGGCAATATCGTAAAATTAAATGCAGACCTACAAGTATAAAATCCCGAAATCGTGAACAAAGTCAAAATATTATGAGACTTAATTACGACCACAATCGATTTGGCAGACTTTTTGTAATAATTATTACATCTTATTCCTCTAAATCATAAGATCGTTCTTTTTCCTCAGTTAAAAGTTAAACAACAAAAGAATCCCGTCCCCACGGGATTTTTTTTGTGCTAAAAAAAACACAGTGACCTGTTTTCTCCCTAAAATAAGTTTTAAAACCAGGACACTTTCGCCGACTAAATTGGCGATTTTCCCCGGAAAAGTACTAAAATTAGCCTTGACGCAAAAATTGTATGATTTCTGTTTAGAATTGCAATAACTAATAAGCATAAATTTTTATTGTTGAAAATCATAGTATCTAATAAAAGTGTCTCAACGGGAGACATCATGAATTAACTCAATGGCAGAAAACCTAAAAACTAAAAAGCCAACAGAAATTGCAAAACTGGCAAAAACGCCTACAGGCATCAGTGGTCTGGATGAAATCACCTATGGCGGCTTGCCATCAGGCCGCCCCACATTGATCTGCGGTACAGCGGGATGTGGGAAAACCTTATTCTCTCTTGAATTTATTGTCCGGGGTGCGTTAGAATATAATGAGCCCGGCGTTTTTATGGCATTTGAAGAAAAAGCTGAAGAGCTCGCTACCAACGTGGCATCTTTAGGATTTGATCTTAAGAAGCTGGAAAAGGATAAACTTATTAGACTCGATTATGTCCATGTTGATAAGAATGAAATAGCTGAGACTGGGGAATACAATTTAGAAGGCCTATTTATCAGACTTGGATACGCAATTGACAGTATCGGCGCGAAAAGAGTGGTGCTTGATACTATAGAAAACTTATTCTCCGGACTGTCAAACCAGGCAATTCTCAGGGCTGAAATTCGCCGGCTGTTCCAGTGGCTTAAGGAAAAAGGCGTGACGGCGGTAATAACAGGAGAACGAGATGGACAAAGTTTAACTCGCCAGGGCCTGGAGGAATATGTTTCAGATTGCGTTATCCTGCTGGATCACCGGGTTATTGAACAGATATCTACCAGACGACTTAGAGTTGTGAAATATCGTGGTTCTTTACATGGCACTAATGAGTATCCCTTTTTAATCGATGACGATGGAATTTCCGTCCTGCCGGTCACCTCACTGAATCTCGACAAACCCGTTTCTTCCGAGCGACTATCATCCGGTATCCCTTCACTCGACGGAATGCTGACCAAAGGTGGGTTCTTTAAAGGAAGCAGCATCCTGGTTTCAGGTACAGCGGGAACCGGTAAAACAAGCGTTGCCGCAAGTTTCGCAAACGCGGCCTGCTCCCGTAATGAAAAGTGTTTATTTTTTGCATTTGAAGAGTCGCCACAACAGATCATTCGAAACATGAAATCTATTGGAATGAACCTTCAGCAGCATCTGGACAAAGGTAGATTAAAGTTCTATGCCTCCAGGCCCACGTTATATGGTCTTGAAATGCATCTTGTGGCAATACACAAAGCTATTCGTAAATTCAAACCGCAGGTTGTTGTGCTTGATCCCATCACCAATTTAATTACTGTAGGGTCAGTAAGTGAAGTAAAATCAATGCTGGTGAGGCTAATTGATTTTTTTCAGGCAGAACAGATTACGGTAATGTTTACAGCCTTAAGCCTTAACAACATTGTAAATGAACAAACTGATGAGGGTGTATCGTCACTGGTAGATGCCTGGATTCTTATTCGGGATATAGAGTCGAATGGAGAAAGAAACAAGGGTTTATATATTATGAAATCAAGGGGCATGGCGCATTCAAACCAAGTACGGGAATTTGTAATAACTGAGAAAGGCCTGGAACTCGTTGATGTTTTCATAGGCCCTGAGGGTGTTTTAACGGGTTCGGCTCGTGTTGAACAAATACTCCGGGAAAAGACGGGCACAGTACTTCAGTCGCACGCACTCACTCGAAAGGATCGGGAGATTCTACGTAAACGAACTGTACTCGAGGCAAAGATAGCAAGCCTGAAAAGCGAGTTTGAATCGGCAGAAGAAGAACTAAACAAAGTGTATGTTGAAGAGGAAATCAGAAAATCAGTGCTGAACGATAATCGCAAGAAAATTACAGAATTAAGGAGAGACCCGTTGAGTAAAAAAGGAAACAGTTCTTCGGAATAAAATTGGAAGCAGTGGAAAAAGAATATCAGCTAAGGCTATATATAGCCGGAAAAACATCAAGATCAGTAAGCGCACTGAACAACCTGAAAAAGTATTGCGAGGAACACCTTCAGGGCCAGTATTCAATAGAAGTTATTGACCTTCTACTCAATCCTCAATTGGCGGAGGGCGATCAGATCCTGGCAATTCCTACGCTCGTTAAAAAAGTGCCGGAACCTGTAAGGAAGATAATTGGTGATCTTTCGAATAAGGAAAAAGTATTGGTGGGTTTAGATATACGTCAATTGTAAAGCAGAAACATGGACAACAGCTATGTGGATCAGCCGGACAAGGAGTTCTATGCCCTTCGTTTATTTGTGAGCGGTACCTCGCCAAACTCGGTAAGAGCCATAAATAACCTTACACTTATTTGTGAATCGAATTTGAAGGACCGTTATGAACTTGAAATTATCGATATACATCAACAGCCACAATTAGTAAAGAACGAGGACGTAGCGGCTGTACCAATGTTAATAAAGTACCTGCCATTGCCGAAAAGACGGCTGGTTGGTGATATGTCCGAAAGAGACAAGGTTTTGAAAGGCTTAGGATTATTGTAAGATTTAGTTTTGGAAGTTTTAAGAACACATAAAGAGCTGCTCGAGGAGCTGAATGAAATTCGTATTCAATTGGAAGAAGCAAATGATACCATTGATGCGATTCGTTCTGGTGAGATTGATGCACTTGTTGTTAAAGACAATGATAGTCATCAAATCTTCACGCTGAAAAGTGCGGACCATACTTACCGGATTTTTATAGAACAGATGACCGAGGGGGCTGTAACATTAAATGAATCTAACCTTATACTTTATTCGAATACTCAATTTGCTAAGATGACGGGGCATTCCCTCGAAAAAGTTATCGGACAGCCGTTCGAGAAGTTTCTTTCACCGCAATACAAGTCATCTTTTAGATTCCTTATCAGCAAGGCCTGGAAAGAAAATGTTAAAGGAGAATTAAAATTGAAGAGCAGAAACGGACTGAATCCCCCCGTTTTACTTTCTTTAAAAACGCTCGAACTGGATGAAGGAAATTCTATGAGCATAATTCTTACCGATCTCAGCAGCCAGAAAAAAGCACAAAAGCTGTTACTTCAAAAGAATATTGAATTGGAAGAGGCCCAGAAAATCGCGAGACAACTGAATGCGAACCTCGAGAGTATCGTTCGGGAAAGAACTCGTCAGCTGGAAATAAATATTTCAGAAAAAACACGTGCAGAGCATGAACTGAAAGCGAATCAGGAAAGGCTTGCCCGAATTCTCGAAACGATGGCGGAGGGCGTTGTTATTGTAGACACTTCTGGAAATCTTACCTATGCTAATCCGATGGCACAGAAGATACTTAATTCTGAAATCAACAAACACCATGCGAGCATTTTTGGAAATAAGAAATGGCAAACCCTAAAAGTTGACGGTAGCCCACTGAATGAGAAGGACCACCCGATTGCATTAATGATGGCATCAGGCAGGGAAGTATATGATCACGAGATAGCCATCCAGCCTGAAAATGCTGAACGTTTTTATATTTCTGTAAATGCCGCTCCTCTTCGCGATCACCAGGGCACATTGATTGGAGGAGTTGGTACCATAATGGACGTGACAAACCGAAGGAAGATTTCGCAGCAAAAAGACGAATTCATTAGTGTTGCCAGCCATGAATTAAAAACACCATTGACATCTTTAAAGGCTTCCATGCAGATCCTGACGAAGTTGGTACACACTAATAGCACGTCTGATAGAATTCCTGAATTTGTCGATAAAGCCAACAAGAACCTGTCAAAGGTCTTGTACCTTATTGAAGACCTGATGAATGTATCCAAACTTCAACATGGTCAGTTACCACTCAACAAGTCGGTAGTTAATCTTTGGCAACTTGTTAACGACTGTTGTACTCATGTGAAAAGTGATGATAGTTATACATTCAAAGTCGAGGGCGAAAGGAATATTCACATATTTGCCGATTTTCATCGTATTGACCAGGTCATAGTAAATCTTGTTAATAATGCGATCAAATATGCCCCGGAATCAAAAGTAATTAAACTTAAGATATCAACGGAGAATGACATGGTGAAGGTTTCAGTACAAGACTTCGGCATAGGGATTTCACCGGAAAAACTGCCGCATCTTTTTGACAGGTATTACCGTGTGGATCCTTCAGGAATACAATTTTCAGGATTAGGTCTGGGCTTATATATTTCCGCTGAGATTATTGAAAGACATGGTGGAAAGATCGGGGTTAATTCAGTAGAAGGGCAGGGAAGTACTTTTTGGTTCACTTTGCCAGCGTTGGTACAGCCTGAACCAGCTTAGATCTTTTTCATACGTACCGTCCCAAGATTAGCGCCTGTCCGACTGGTGCCATTTGGACGCGAGATAAAATTGGCATCCGGCCAGATCTTCATACTTCCTTTGCTTTATTAATAAAATAATATTAGGTTTAATACATTAATTATTTTTAAGGCGCATTACATGATAAAATCAAATAGGCGGAAATTTTTAGCATCTGTAGGTGCATTGGCGACAGTTAGTGTGGCTGAAGGATCTCCCATTAACACAGCAGCAGCCAAAAAGCTGATTGCACATCAAGTCTATTTCTGGCTTAAGAACCCTGATTCAATCCAAGACCGGGCAGAATTAATAAAAGGGATTAAAATGCTCAGGAAAATTGAATCAGTAAAAAAGCTCACCGTCGGCGTAGTAGCTGCTACAGAAGAGCGCACGGTGATCGACAAAACCTGGAGTGTTTCGGAACTTGCTTTATTTTCTGATTTGGCAGGCGAAGCAGCATATCAGGTGCATCCTATCCACCTGGATTTTGTAAAAAATTACAGCCATCTTTGGTCAAAGGTTGTAGTTTATGATACAATAGAAGTTTAGGTTTCTGTAAAAACGCTTTTAGGAAGTGTGGAAGTTTAAAGTTCCAGATACACTATTTCCAAGCCAACTGTACTCGGGATAAATTAAATCCCTGTTTCTGAGCCTACACTATCATAGAAGTAGTCTTCTTGGATTCCTTTAGAATAACTACGTTCTTTCAGCGATGCAATAAGCAAACATAGAATGGCATTCTGCCTTTGTTTTGCCCTATTACACGTTGGTGAGATTTGGTTGCTTAAACAGATTTAGAATCCAGTTGAGATGACTGGGGACTACTTTTCAATAGCTGGTATAACAAAAAAACCCCTCATTTCTGAAGGGTTTAAAAGCGGACCGGACGGGACTCGAACCCGCGACCTCCGCCGTGACAGGGCGGCATTCTAACCAACTGAACTACCGGTCCGTAGTTCCATTTTTAATCTCTTATTTCTTTTACTATATCGCATAGTAATTGTATACTTTCTACCCGAACCGAGAAACGGTTATTCAAAATCTGCCTTTCAGGCCAATTCCTGAACATCTCAGGAAAGATACAAATTTTTTTCCGATCCCGCCGGGATTTTCCGTTTTTCCAGGGCAAACTTCTCATCCCAGAGAATGCCTGCTTCGTGCTTAGCACATTTGTGATCCCGCTGGGATTCGAACCCAGGACCACTACATTAAAAGTGTAATGCTCTACCAGCTGAGCTACGGAATCATTAT
>JAZKHM010000051.1:0-10095 GCA_040385405.1 Bacteroidota bacterium
GTAAAGCAACGGGATTGAATGTTATCCCGGTAGTTTATACGGTAACTCAGCAATAAGAATTTTTAATAAGTTAATCTCTCTAATTATTAAAGTCCCGTGAAAACGGGACTTTTTCTTTTTTATATGGTTTTAGTTTTCAGGGTTCCTATTAACCAAATGCCGGTGTAATATCTATCCTTTTTAACTTCTCAACAAATAAAAGTCAGAACTGGCAGGTATGTTGCTATATTGAACTTAAAATATATGCGCATAAGCTTTCACGGTGCTGCCCGAAATGTAACCGGCAGCAAACATTTGATCACTTTAGAGAACGGAATAAAGATATTACTTGATTGTGGAATGTTTCAGGGGATGGGCGAGGAAACGGATGAATTAAATGAATATTTCGGTTTCAATCCTGCAGAGATAAATTACCTCATTTTAAGTCATGCTCATATTGACCATAGCGGCCTCATCCCCCGCCTTGTTGCCCAGGGTTATATGGGTCCTATATTTTGTACAGCTCCGACAATGGGCCTTACCAAGATATTACTGATGGATTCTGCAAAAATTCAGGAACAGGATGCAGAATATAGTAACAGGAACCGAATGGGGAGGGGCGAAAAGCCAGCCACTCCACTTTATAATGAGGAGGACGCTATCAAAGCGATCAGCCAGTTCAAGATTGTTGAATACAATACAGACCATCAGATAACTGAATCAATTACAGTTAACTTTTCGGATGTTGGACATATAATAGGAAGTGCAGCTGTACATCTTAGTATACTCGAAAACGGAAAAACTACCAGGATATCTTTTAGCGGAGATGTTGGACGCTATGATGATCTTATATTAAAGGCTCCTCAGCGTTTTGCCCAGGCGGACTATGTGTTGCTGGAATCAACCTATGGCGATACTTTACACAAAGATGCCGAAGCTGCTGAAGGGATATTAAGAGATTTAATAAATCAGACCTGTATAATTAGAAAGGGGAAGATTATTATCCCGGCATTTAGTGTTGGTCGTACTCAGGAGCTTCTTTACTTGCTCAACGGGTTGGAAGAGAAAGGAATGCTGCCAGACGTAAAATATTATGTAGACAGTCCTCTCTCTGCCAAAGCTACGGCGATCGTGAAAAGCCATACTGATGAACTAAATAGAGACGTACACAAAATCATGACGAGGGATGAAGACCCGTTCCATTTCAAAAATCTCACTTTTATCGATGATGCTGTACAGTCCAAAGCTTTAAACAATAATCCTGAACCCTGTGTTATTATTTCAGCATCAGGAATGGCCGAGGCTGGAAGGGTCAAGCACCACATCCGAAACAATATAGGCAATGAGAAGAACACGATCTTAATGGTGGGCTATTGTGAGCCAAAATCACTTGGAGGCAGGCTGCTGAGCGGAGACAAAGTAGTTCACATTTTTGGGGATGAGTATGACGTGCGGGCCGAGATAAAATCTATTCGCTCTATGAGTGCGCACGGCGATTATGACGATCTTCTGAAATTCGTTTCATGTCAGGATCCGGCGCTTGTAAAAAAACTTTTTCTGGTCCATGGGGAATACGATGTCCAGCAGTCTTTCAGCAAGCGATTATTAGAAAAAGGGTTTTTAAATGTTGAGATTCCCGATCGTCATCAACAGTTCGTGTTGAAGGAATAGTATATTTTAGGAGAAAGTGTAAATTGCCGATTATTATTTAGTTTAATATCAATTTTCAACGCCCTATTATATCCATATTATGAAATATCTTGTTGCTTCTTTGTTTTTGTTATCGTCAGTATATTGTCAGGCTCAGCTATCAATCGTCAGGACGGATCCCCAGATAAAAAAAATGGTGGATGAAGTATCTAGTGAGAATATTGAGTCAAATGTTCGAAAGCTTGTGACCTTTCAGACCCGCCATAGCCTTAGCGATACCTTAAGTTCAACTACGGGAATAGGCGCGGCCAGAAATTGGATTCTTTCCGAAATGCAAAGATATTCGAGAGAGTCGGGTGGCCGGCTGAAGGCTGAATTTGATGTTTTTACCCAGGCAGCTGACGGGCGAAGGATAACTACTCCCACCGTGATGAAAAATGTTTTAGGGATTTTACCCGGAACGGATCCTTTAGATGACCGTGTTTTTATCGTATCAGGGCATTACGACTCAAGAGCAAGCGATGTAAATGATTCCAAAATTTTTGCCCCAGGAGCTAATGACGATGCATCAGGAACCTCTGCTGTAATGGAACTGGCAAGGGTTATGAGCAAATACAAATTTAACTCCACCATTATTTTCGTAGCTATGGTTGCTGAAGAACAGGGGCTTTACGGTGCGGTTAACCTGGCAAAAAGAGCAAAAGAATCAAAATGGAATATTGCCGGTATGATTACTAATGATATCATTGGCAATTCATATGGTGCAGAAACGGGGATAAAGGATAACAGAAGTGTGCGTATTTTTAGCGAGGGGGTATCTGTAGTGGAAACCCCTGCAGAGGCTGCAATACGTACAAGTACAGGATCCGAAAACGACGGCCGCGCCAGACAGTTCGCCAGATATCTGAAAGAAGTTGGCGAAAGGTATGTTGACCAGCTTGATGTTAAATTGATCTATCGTCGGGATAGGTATCTGCGTGGTGGTGATCACACCCCCTTTTCGCAAGCCGGGTACCCGGGTGTCAGGGTGACGGAAATGAATGAAAATTTTGACCGCCAGCATCAAACCGTTAGAAAGGAAAACGGCGTTGAGTATGGTGACCTTCCAGATTTTGTAGACTATGATTATACGCAAAAAGTCGCGCGAATGAATATCGCTTCTCTTGCAAATCTTGCCCTTTCTCCTCGCGAGCCAGAAAATGTTGGTGTTGTTACAAGTCAGCTTACTAATAAAACCGTACTTAGATGGGAAAAACCGAAAGGTGAGGCCCCTGCTGGATATTATGTTGTTATGAGAGAAACCAGCAGCCCGACCTGGGAAAGAAAGTTTTTTATTGCGGATACTACTGCAACTTTGAATTATTCAAAGGATAATTATTTCTTTGGTGTACAGGCTGTAGATAATGAAGGGCACGAAAGCCTCGTTGTGATTCCGAAAGCAGTCAGGTAGCTATTTAATATTCCTTTCTCTTATCACAAAGTAGCCCCGCAATAAAAGCTAGAACAGCGAAAGTGAGACTCAGATATTTTTAACAGATTTGCGCGATTGAACAGATTCTCTCTTCCTGTAAGATGGGCATTTATAGCGGGCTGATCTATGAGGGACCCGATTTTTGATAGAATGCTTATCCGGCGGCTACTAAGCTCTTTCCCGGATATGAAAACGTTCTTTTCCGAAGACGGCAGGAGGTTGAGCAGGATTTTAATAGTAGTAGTTTTTCCTGCACCGTTGGGTCCAAGAAAACCATATATGCTTCCGGGGCTTACCTTTAGAGACATCCGATCTAAAACCTTTTGTTTGTCAAAAATATAGGAAAGATCTTTTGTCTCAATTGTTAGCTCTTCAAGCATATTATTTAAGTACCGTTTGAATAAAGCTTTTCAATGTTGGTACCTGGTATTTAACGCTGGCTCTATCCTTGTCAGCTGTCATCTCTTTATCGATGTTCAAAGCCAGTACTCCTAGAAGTAAAAATAGTGGCACCAGTAACATAATAAATGGAGACACGATGTTTGTAAGCTTTTTCATTATTTGATTATGTGTTGATTTAATGAAACAAAGAAATAGCTAATAATATCGATCCGGAAAAGTATTAGACGAATCTGCCTTTTACGAAGACGAACGGTTATATTAACATATTAACCAGCAGGAAGGCTTATATTGGCAGTTTGCAGATTGAATCTGCCTGTTGGTCGAAACTAAACCCCTCTTAAGGCCGGGATCACTACTTTTAAATGATGAATAAGTTCCGGCAGATATTACTTCATATTGTGATTTGGACCTCGCTTGTGGTGATGTTCATGTTTATTGGAAGCAGCGGAAAAACCCCGTCTTATTCCTCTCTAGTAATTTTTGGCTATTTTGGAATAGTGAATATTGCCGTCTTTTATACCAACTACCTGCTGATTCTCCCGACATTCCTGAACCGTAAAAGGTATGTATGGTGCGCCATCACGATAACGCTGCTGGTTATTTTATCAACTTTTATAAAATGCGGACTGGCATACTACTTCTACAATATTGTCATGATTCGTAACCAAGGGAAGTACGTCCTGGATTTTTGGGAGTATTTTTCGTCGGCATTTTTTGTAAGCTGTGTTTTTATATTTCTTAGTACGATTTTGAAATTCATAATCGATTGGTTTATGAATGAAAAAATCAAGACGAACCTCGAAAACGAAAAGCTGATTTCGGAACTTGCTTTTCTAAAGTCGCAGATCAATCCTCATTTCCTGTTCAACTCACTAAATAACATATATTCATTAGCATATCAGAAGTCGGAAAAGACGCCCGAAGCAGTGATGAAACTTTCGGAAATCATGCGTTATATGCTTTATGAAAGTAACGAGGCAACTGTAAAACTTGATGATGAAATCCGATACGTAGAAAATTATATCGAACTCCAGAAATTGAGATTTAAAGACAAAGCCTATATCAGGTTCGAAATTGATGGTGATACAACGGATAAAAAAATTACCCCACTGGTCTTGATTTCATTTGTAGAAAATGCGTTTAAACATGGCGTTGCAACCGATAAAGACAATCCCATTACAATAGTTTTGAACGTTACTGCTAAAAAGCTTTTCTTTCAGGTTGCAAACCGGAAAAGTAATCAAAACAAAGATGAAACAGGTGGGATTGGTTTGCAAAATGTAAAACGGCGTTTAGATCTTTTATATAAAGGTCAATACCGGCTTCACATTGAGGACAACGAATCAATGTATAATTGTGAATTATATTTAGATTTATAAAATGATACGCTGTCTTGTTGTTGACGATGAACCCCTTGCGCTTGATATTCTCGAAGATTATATAAGTAAGGTGCCTTTTTTAACGCTGGTAAAAACAACAACCAGTGCAATTGAAGGTTTATCGCTAGTCCAAAGTGATGCTATTGATCTTGTTTTTCTTGATGTTCAAATGCCTGAGCTGACTGGTATACAATTTTTGAAGATCATTAACGGAAAGTGTGATGTCATACTGACAACTGCATATTCGCAGTATGCGCTCGATGGCTACGAGCTTGATGTTGTAGATTATTTATTGAAACCCATTGCATTCGACAGGTTTTATAAGGCCGCTCAAAAAGTTCTGCAAAATAGCGGGAATGGGCACACAGTGCCTCAAGAACAAATAACAGCTATCAGCAGCCGTGATTTTATCTTTGTTAAAACGGAACATAAAATCCAAAAGATCTATCTGGATGATATTTTATATATCGAAGGATTAAAAGATTATATATCGATATTTACCAGGACGGAAAGAATTATTACACTTCAGAACATGAAGAAAATGGAAGATTCTTTGCCCTTGAAATCATTTATCAGAGTGCACAAATCTTACATTGTTGCAATCGGTAAGATCGAAAGCATTGAACGAAGCCGAATTCAAATAGGAGAAAAGATAATCCCCATTGGAGATACTTACCGGGAATATTTCTTTAAACAAATAGAAGATAAGAATATCGGTTGATCGTTTTTATCACTGATTTTGTTTAAAACTACCTATCATAATTTTTTTCCGAAATCGCTTCAACTTCTCCCCGAATCTGCCCCTCCGCCTTTAACACGAGTTCTTCAAGTGGACCGCCTGTATTTTCAAACGGCGCAAGTACTGTCCAGCTCATTTTTTCTCCGAAACTTAAGGGAAATTTGCCATATCGCACAAATTTCCATGAACCCTTGATTGCCACAGGCACAATCAGGGCCTTCGGACATCTTTTCAAGAGTGTAGCTACTCCCCCCACAGCAAATTGCTTAAGTTTTCCATCGCGTGATCGGGTTCCTTCCGGAAATATTACCGCAGACCAGTTATGTTTTTCCATTCTCTCGCCTAATTTCAGAATCTCAGCTACGGCTTGTTTACTATCCTTGCGGTCAATATTTGCACCGCCCCCATATTTTAGATTAAAAGATATACTGGGAATCCCTTTGGTTAACTCAATCTTTGAGATGAATTTAGCATGATATTGACGAAGAAACCAGATCAGTGGAGGGATATCATACATGCTTTGATGATTGGCAATGAATATGATCGGTCTATCCAAAGGGAGATTGAACTTATTGGTATACTTGATCCTGCTTCCGAGTATAAGATAGCTTCCAATGAGAAACAAATTCATGTAGTCCACTGATTTTTTGTGGACTTCCTGACCCCCAAGCCTTAACGAAATCCATTGAATGGGGTGGAACACGCAGAGTATCAACCCAAACACCAGATAGTGTATGGGAGTAAACAGGTAGCCTAAGAACTTGTTCATATGTGCAGGATTACAGGCTTATTTTTAAGCGACAATATTTAATGCGTTCACTTTTAGAATTGCAGCAACGCTCATGGAATCCATTATCTCTCCGTTTAATACCATATTAAAAGCTTGACTGAACGGAATTTTTCGAATGGCAAGTTGCTCCGTTTCTTCAGGACTTGCCTGTCCGAAACTTAGGTCCCGGGCCAGATAAATGATAGCCAGTTCATCGCTCACAGAATTTGAAAGATGCATTTTTTGGATTACCAGCCAGGACCTGGCCGTTATTCCTGTTTCTTCCAGAAGTTCCCGTTGAGCAGATATTAGTGGATCCTCCTCCAAAGGCCCGCCGCCCTCGGGTATTTCCCAGCTATATTGATTTAATGGGTATCGGTACTGCCCAACAAGCCAGGTAAAGTTTTCCTCGTCTAATACCATGATCCCAATAGCAAGATTTTTGAAATGAACTTTCCCATAAATGCCAGGTCCGCCCCCCGGATTAATAACCTGATACTCTGTGAGACTTATCCAGGGATTATCGTAAATTCTTGTTTCTGAAAGAGTCTGCCAGGGGTTGATATTTGGATTCGCCATTGAACAATATTAACAAAAAATGCCTTCTTTCCGATCGAAAGAAGGCATGTTGAATAAGAAAAATATCTGGGGTTAGCTGATCTTAAAAGCTTCCTTTACTTTATTCACGAAGTCTAGTTTCTCCCAGGTGAATAATTCGACATCAACAGTTTTTTGCTCTCCGTTAGAGCCAATAAAGGTTTTTGATACCGTCTCGCTTTTTCGACCCATATGTCCATAAGCCGCTGTTTCAGAATATATAGGATTACGTAATTTGAGGCGTGTTTCAATTCCGTAAGGTGTCATGTCAAAAATTGAAGATATTTTCTGAGCAATTTCTCCGTCATTAAACCCTACTTTCGAAGTCCCATAGGTATCTACAAAAATTCCCATTGGATCTTTTACCCCAATTGCGTAAGAAACCTGAACTAAAATTTCTTCACACACGCCGGCAGCAACAAGATTTTTAGCTATATGACGAGTAGCATAAGCTGCTGAACGATCCACTTTGGATGGATCTTTTCCGGAAAATGCACCACCCCCATGAGCTCCTTTTCCACCATAGGTATCAACAATAATCTTACGGCCTGTTAAGCCAGTGTCACCGTGTGGTCCACCAATAACAAATTTACCGGTCGGGTTGATGTGATATTTGATTGCGTCAGTGAATAATGACTGAAGTTCTGGTTTAAGCTGCGCTTTTACCCTTGGAATAAGTATAGAAATTATATCATCCTGAATTTTCTTCTGCATCGCAGATTCACTGTCAAAATCATCGTGTTGAGTAGAAACAACAATGGCGTCGATACGAACAGGTCTGTGGTCATCGCTATATTCGATCGTTACCTGGGATTTTGCATCCGGACGAAGATATTTTATTGAAGTATTCTCGCGGCGAAGGGCAGCAAGTTCCGTTAGAATTTTATGAGCCAAATCCAATGCAAGAGGCATGTAGTTATCGGTTTCGCTTGTAGCATAGCCAAACATCATACCCTGATCTCCAGCTCCCTGATCCTGCTTTTCTACTCTATCTACGCCTTGATTAATATCTGCGGATTGCTCGTGTATTGCTGAAATCACGCCGCAAGAATCTGCCTCAAACATGTACTCAGATTTTGTGTAGCCGATTTTACGAATCACGTCGCGGGCAATCTTTTGCACATCTAAATAAGTTTGCGACTTCACCTCGCCTGCTAAAACAACTAATCCTGTAGTTACAAGAGTTTCACAAGCTACCTTTGAATCTGCATCCCAGGCAAGAAAATTATCAATTAAAGCATCAGATATCTGATCTGCAACCTTGTCAGGATGACCTTCTGAAACAGATTCTGAGGTAAATAAATAAGGCATAAAAATTCTGTTGTTTAATTGTTAGTACTTAATTCAAGAAAGCAAGAATTGATTGCGGGAGGGTAAAAATCAGAGTATGTTTTTAGCACTTTTTTTTACGTGGTTGCAATCAACGCAAATCGATCCACTTTTTTTGCACTGCAAAAGTAGGATAATTTTTAAGATCTGAAAAAATTTAACAGTAATTTTGAATTTAATAGTAGAAACTGTTGAAGAAAAATATAGTATTCATAGTCAATCCAATTTCGGGAGGGAGAAGCAAGGTAAAATTTCCGGACATGGCAGGTAAATTCCTTGATTCCGGGAAATATAATGCAACATATTTTTTTACCGATGGCCCCGGACATGCTTATGATCTGGCTGCAGACCTGGTAAATCGCGATGCAGATGTTCTTGTTGCTGTAGGGGGTGACGGCACAATTAATGAAGTTGCATCCGGATTAGGTGAGTCCGGCAAAATTATGGGCATTATACCCTATGGGTCTGGGAACGGGTTAGCTCGTTCATTAAAGATTTCCCTTGATGAACGGCGTGCTATACAGACACTAAACAAATTCAACCCTGTCAGGATAGATTCGGGAACATTTAACGAGAGGAATTTTTTTAATATGGCTGGTATTGGTTTTGATGCGCATATTAGTGCGGTTTTTGCCCATAACATCAGCAGGGGACTCGGAGGCTACGTTAAAACTGCCGTGGCCGAAATATCAAACTACCAATGCCAGAATTATGTTCTGGAAATAGATGGAAATCGCATAAACCGTGACGCTTTTATGATAAGTATTGCTAATTCTTCACAATTTGGTAACAATGCACACATCTCCCCTTTTGCTTCCCTGAAAGATGGACTTCTGGATGTCGTCATTACTAAACCTTTCCCTTTATTTCAATTCCCTGTGTTAGGTTTTCGGATGTTTAGCAGGAGCACCCACAAGTCTAAATATGTAGAGATCATAAAGGGCAGGGAAATCAGAATTATAAGAGCAGGAGGCGGTGCGATACATATTGATGGAGAGCCCTGCGATATGCCTTCCGAACTATCAATAAATATCAAACCATTATCATTAACAGTATTAGTTTAAGAAATAATGTCAAAGAAAAACCGGGGACTTTCAGGAGTGGTTTATTCTACAAATCCTGATTTCGAGTATCAGTCTGAATTTAATGACTTAGAAATTACGCCGGATAATCGTGTACAGGATTTGCGGGTGCAGCTGGATAAGAAACAAAGAGGCGGAAAAGCTGTTACACTAATCACAGGCTTTAAAGGTACGCCAGAAGATTTATCATCTTTGGGAAAAAAATTAAAACAGAAGTGCGGTGTAGGGGGGACAGCAAAAGATGGAGAAATCCTTATACAGGGTGATTTCAGAGATAAGGTTCTAAATATACTACTCGCTGAAGGATATAAGGCCAAGAAAGCGGGCGGCTAACGTGTAGTTAAAGTAGAATTGTATTTAGCTTTTAGTCAATTAGGAAGCGAAAACTCATGGAAAGACTGGGAATTTCATCAAAATGTATCAAATTTTAAACATTTCAATAAATAAACTAAAAATCAGGCACTTATATGCAAAGGCATATACTTAAACTTTGTATATTCGTTTTATTGCAATGTAAATTTGCATTTACAATAAAAAATAGTTTTCATTGTAAAACGATAGCCGGACGCCGGTTATCTTCTTTTAGAACAGCATTTTCTTGCTTCTTCTAGGGGTGGATTTGATAAGAACGATTAATTAGAGCTAATAAATTCACAAATAATTTTTTATTAAGTCGAAAATTATATTTTTGTTATCCG
>JAZKHM010000052.1:0-1584 GCA_040385405.1 Bacteroidota bacterium
CTCAGCGTAAACAAAAAGAGCGCAAGTTCGAGCAATGGATTTATGACCAAAAGAGACGTCATTCATATTAATTTTTCTTTTAGCTGGTAAATAATTTTCTTATTCACCTTCCTATTTCTCATGTAAGCATCCGTTTTTTCTTGCTCCTAGAGCAATGTTTTGCTTAGCCCCATAATTGCTAATGGTGGTTCGTAATCTTAATGTACCCATGTTGGAAAATTTAATAAAAAATTGGATCTGAGTTTGCTCAAAGGATATCATCTATGGTAAAATCTACAGGTTTATCATCGATTAAAAGTGTAATACGGCATTTGTAACCGGGGGTACCCATACTTTCAACCTTGAATCTTTTGCCCGACAAATTATAATAGGGAGAGATTGGATCCAGATTTAGCGTAGCTGTTCCGGATGCTCTGACCCGGTCGACCTTTTGTAGTAAACGTTTCATTTTATAAGATTTAAAGTGGTAGTGATCGTCCAGGCGGGCGGGAATGATAAAGCCTGGTATGAACAGCCCGGCCATTTGAAAAACGGAAGGTGTAGGGCTGTTCTTTCCAGGCGTGGGTGCCTGAAGGTGTGCGAGGATCCCGGCGCTAAAGCGTACCCGGCGTAAGCGTGGTACGTATACGCAAAATGATACCCGCTCTCCTGCAAGGCAATGGATAATACAAGGTCTTATCTGCCTATAGTTTTAGCGCTTTCCAGTTCCGGCTCTTGCTTCCACGGTTGCTCCGTCTGTTCCGGAGCTGACTGGCTTACTGCATTTTTTCCATTTTTTACCCCAGCTGAAGTTTCCGCTTTTGCGGTTTGAGCGGCCGCTCGCTCAGGAAAGATTTCTTCATCGCGGATCTCTCTCCTGTTTTTGTCATAGATATCAATGGTTTTCATCTGAGGGTTAGCTGCAAGCATTACCGGTATTGATTTTTTTCCGATGGTGAGTTCCGCATCCTGGAAGTTGCCGTATTTTAAGGTTTTTAATACTTCTTCTTTTTTGGTTGCATCTTCTAAGCCCTTCAACGGATATTTAGCCAGGCTATCCGACAAATTGTATTGGTATTCGGGGTAGAATGTGCGTAATGGATGGTTACCGTAAGCATCCGTAACGTCAAGATTTAATTTAAACCATACCTTTGTTTTCTCCGGCTTATCAGCAGTCTTTTCTTCGCTGTTCTGTTTTGGATAAACATCCTTTTCAAAAGATAAGCCCGATAATAGTTTCCATGCCTGTAAAGCCGTGATACGATGATCTCTTTCCAAGTCAAATGTTTGTATGCGCGGCACAGGCTCTCCTTGTTTACGGAGAGTAACCAAGTAATCATTCAGGAAGTACATATCACTTTCTTTTGCTTTGTTAAAATTTAGCTCAAAGCGGATATGATCAGTCCTTGGTATGTTCTGATCTTTTACTTCGGCGGGCCTATGCGTATTGTTTAAACCCAATGTAAAGCGGGGAATCTCCCGGCGGATAGCAGTTTCCAGGACATCATTAAGCCGGGTTCCAAAACCCAGGTTATCCAGAACTTTTTTAAGGTAATCGAGATTTTTTTCGTTCATGATAATTTGATTTTAATAAGTGAATAAATA
>JAZKHM010000053.1:0-17767 GCA_040385405.1 Bacteroidota bacterium
CAAAGAACAAAGAGCAAAGAACAAAGAGCAAAGAACAAAGAGCAAAGAACAAAGAACGAGGAACAAAGACACTTTAAGACATGAAGAAATTATTACTTAGCGCTTTCGTTATATTTTTAACCGCGCCCGGCTTCGCACAGGACAATAAGAAAGATACTGTACTTGTGATTACGGCAGATACCGTAAAGAATTCCAAAAAAAAAACGATTACGATCAAGATTGGAACAGGCGACAAAGACACCACAGAACAGGAGATGAAACCGTCGTCAAAGTTTTCATTCCAGTTTGTTGCGTCACGTTTTGACCTGGGTCTGAGCACCTACACAGATAATGGAAGCTTTACCCTCTCGCCCGCAAATAATTATCTTGAGCGCGAGACGTGGAAAAGCAGCAATTTCGGATTTGAGTTTTTTCAAATGGGATACCGATTTAACAGCTATTTTAAAACTTATGTAGGTGCCGGGCTTGACTGGAATCACATACGCCTGAAACAAAATATTACCTTTCAGAAAGATAAACCGACTTTAACCTATGTTACAGAAACCGTCGACTTCAAAAAGAATCGTTTTTCAAGCCAGTATCTTAGAATCCCGCTTTCTTTTCAGCTGCGTACAAAGGATGACAAGAAAGGCAATAAACTAAATTTTGTTTTTGGTCCAGAGGTAGGCTTTCTGTTGAACGGTAAAATCAAGCAGGTAAGTAAAGAAAATGGTAAGGATAAATCAAAAGATGACTATAACTTCAATCCATTTCGTTACGGAGCTTTTGCAAGACTTGGCTACGGCGGCACAGGAGTGTATGTAAAATATTATGGCAATGATGTTTTCGCAGAAGGCCAGGGTCCAAGAGATTTTAAGAATCTTGCTTTTGGATTGATGCTCGGGTTTTGATAGGAACCAGGAACCAGGAACGATGACCTGCCATAGCTGAAAACTATGGCATTTTTTTATCTCTGAACAATTGAAAGGGCTTCGCCCGCCGTAGCGTAAGCGAAGGCGGGTTTTTATTATATTTGATCCATGTCCGAAACGATCATTTCAATAAAGAATGTAAGCAAGCATTATTCCCCCGACTCGAATGCCGGAGTGAGCGATATTAGTCTCACAATTGAAAAAGGCGACTTTGTTGCCATTGTAGGGGAAAGCGGAAGCGGAAAAAGTACCCTCCTGAAACTAATTTATGGCACCCTCGGGCCTAATTCAGGGGAGTTAAATTTTAAAGGCGGTCATATTCCAGGGCCACACGAAAAATTAATCCCTGGCCATGATTCTATGAAAATGCTGAGCCAGGATTTCAACCTGAACCTTTATGCACGTGTTTACGAAAATATTGAGAGCATGCTCTCTAATGAAAACGTACAGGAGAAAAAGCAACGGTCGATTGAAATGATGGAACTTCTGGGGATTTCTGCACTGGCAAATAAGCGGATAGTGGAGCTTAGCGGAGGGGAGCAGCAGCGGGTTGCCCTTGCAAGAGCCATAATAACTGAACCTGAAGTATTATTGCTCGATGAGCCATTCAGTCAGCTGGACGCAGTTCTGAAAACGCAGTTCCGTGCAGACCTTAAGCGCCTGGCATCTGAACTCGGCATCACCATAATTATGGTATCCCATGATCCGGTTGACGGGCTTACGCTGGCTGATCAAATGTTTATTTTAAAAGATGGAAAGCTGATTGAATCAGGGAAACCCGATAAGATCTATAATAAGCCGGAGCATATTTACAGCGCCCGGCTGCTGGGCAATGCTTTTTTTCTGCCATCAGATGAAGCAAAACTAATGGGATTACGCTCCAAAACAGGAACAGTGATGATCTATCCGGAATGGGTCCAGCTTAGAAATAGCTGGACAAGTAAGCAGTATGAAATTGAAGAGATCTTTTTCAGAGGGTTTTATGAGGATTTGTTACTTGAGCGTAAGGGGATCAGGATCCACGCAGTTAATTCAAAGCCGGGAATGTATAGGAAAGGGCAGAGGGTACAGGTTGTGATTGAAAGGTGGTTGGAGTTTGATTAGGATACAATTTGTCTGGAATAGGATTAGTAGGATGACTGGATTATAGGATTACATTGCTGCATTTGGCTGAGGGATGGGTTAGAAATTTGAACATCGCTCTATGATCTTTATACTTGGATATGATTCATGGAGATTTGACACATCGCGGAATCATATATGAGCCAGGTATTGGGAAATAAATAGAATGGCAGAAAAAGGCATAATCCTATCATCCTACCATCCTACTAATCCTATTCAAGACAATTTGATCTTATTTCCTAATCCTATTTTATCTTATTTGCCAACCAATCTCCTACTTCACTCGTCTTATACGCCTTTTTATCCCCAGCCAAATCCTCTGTAACAATATCTTCGGCAAGGCTCTTATTCACCACCTCCCTTATTAGTTCCGCTTCCTCCTTTAATCCAAATGCGTCTTCAAACATCATCGCCGCCGATAGAACAGTTGCTAATGGATTTGCGATATCTTTGCCAGCTGCCTGAGGGTAGGAGCCGTGTATGGGCTCAAATAAGCTTGTGTGGAGACCGATCGATGCGGATGGCATTAATCCCATGGATCCAGAGATTACAGATGCCTCATCGGTAAGGATATCGCCAAATAGATTTTCAGTGATCATCACATCATAAGAGTTAGGCCATTGAACTAAACGCATCGCGACAGCGTCGACAAATTCATAGCTCACCTTTACTTCCGGATAATCTTTTTCCATGTCCTGAACCGTTTCTCTCCATAGGCGGGAGGTTTCAAGAACATTTGCTTTGTCGACACAGCACAATCTTTTGCTTCGGGTCATGGCCATTTCAAAACCCAGTTTAGCAAGACGTATAACTTCAGCACGGGTATAGGTACAGGTATCAAATGCGGTATTGCCGTCATCTTTCCTTCCCCGTTCGCCAAAGTAAATCCCACCTGTAAGTTCTCTTAAGATGATCAGGTCGGTACCTTCAATGCGTTCTCGTTTCAGTGGGGAATTATCAATTAATGACGGAAAGGTAAATGTAGGTCGAACGTTAGCGAACAAGCCCAGTTTCTTTCTCATTTTAAGAAGCCCCTGCTCAGGCCGAACGGGTGCTTTCGGATCGTTATCATATTTGGGATGACCAATTGCACCGAATAATATTGCATCGGCGGCCATACAAATCTCATGCGTAGAATCAGGATAAGGCTCTCCAACTTCGTCTATGGCACATGCACCGGTTATAGCAGGTGTCCAGGTTATTTCGTGTCCAAATTTTGCAGCGATCGCATCTGATACTTTTACCGCCTGAGCGATAACTTCAGGACCAATTCCGTCTCCTGCAAGGAGGGCGATTTTTAATTTCATATAGTTGTTAGTTGGTTCGTTGTTAGTTGGTTCGTTGTTAGATGGTTAGTTGTTAGAGGTTAGTTGGTTAGAGGTTGGTTGGTTAGTTGTGCAGTTTCTAACCAATTAACAACTAACCTCTAACCAACTAGATTATATTAAGCATTTTCTGTGTCGATTTAATCGCACAAACCGTCTGATCTGAGTCCAGCCCGCGGGTTGTGAATTTCTTAGTAGGCGTTTCCCATGTAATGATGGTTTCACACAAAGCATCAGAATTACTTCCCGGGGCTATGCGAACGGCATAATCGATCAGCTTAGGGAGACACATTTCTTTTTTAGTGTAAACTTTTGTTAATGCTTTCATGAAAGCATCAAACTGACCGTCTCCCTGTGCATTTTCCTCGAACACTTCGCCATCTATCTTTACGGAAATTGTAGCTGATGGTCGTAAGCCTTTTGAATGTGTGAGTACATACGATTCAATTACCACCTTGTCGGAATAGGAGTTACTGTTCAGTACGTCCGAAATAATATATGGCAAATCTTCCCGGGTTACTGTCTCTTTTTTATCACCAAGTTCAATTACTCTTTGTGTTACTTTTTTAAGATCTTTCTCGCTGAGTTTTAGTCCCAGTTCCTGAAGATTTTTTTCAATGTTTGCCTTGCCGGATGTTTTGCCCAGAGCATAGGTGCGCCTCCGGCCAAATCGTTCCGGCAAAAGGTCATTGAAATAAAGGTTATGTTTGTTATCACCATCGGCGTGTATACCTGCCGTTTGAGTAAATACATTTTCGCCTACAATAGGTTTATTAGCTGGGATGCGGACACCGGAAAACGTTTCGACCAGCTTACTGATGGTGTAAATAAACGATTCTTTTATTCCAATCCCGACTTCCGGCATGAAATCGTTTATTGCAGCGACAGCACTTGACATTGAAGCGTTTCCCGCCCGTTCGCCCATCCCGTTTACGGTTACATGTAAGCCATTTGCTCCCGCCCGAACGGCCTCCAGAATGTTGGCTGTTCCCAGGTCGTAATCATTATGTGCATGAAAATCAACATGCATATTGGGATACCGGGCCTTGGTGGTTGATATAAAAGAAAAGGTTTCACAAGGCGTTAAAATGCCCAGAGTATCGGGTAACAGCACCCTTTTGACAGGTTGTTTAGATAAAAAGTCCAGGTATTGGTACACATATTCTGGCGAATTTTTCATCCCGTTGCTCCAGTCTTCCAGGTATACGTTTGTTGATATGCCATGAGATAGGGCGGACTGAATGATGGTCGCTATTTCGGAAAAGTGTTGTTCAGGCGTTTTTTTTAATTGGTGAGTGAGATGATTTAATGAGCCTTTGGTTAAAAGATTCTGAACTTTTACTCCGGCTTTATTCATCCAGTCAATAGACAGGCCATTATCGACGAAAGTAAGTACTTCGATACGTTCCGTGTGATTGTGCGTTTTCGCCCAATCCATAATAGCTTTTACGGAAGCGAACTCCCCGTCGGATACGCGTGCGGAAGCAATTTCCACCCGGTCTACGTTGAGTTCTTCCAGTAATAGCTGGGTAATTGTCAGCTTTTCTGTAATGGAAAATGACACGCCAGATGTTTGTTCCCCATCGCGGAGTGTAGTGTCCATTATTTCTATTTTCCTTCTCACCTTTTTAGCGTTAATACTGTAAAATTTACAAAGGAAGATTTTCGGCAAACTCCTGGATCTCGCCTTTTATGTTCTGGAGATAGTCGATATCGTCAAATCCATTGAGCATATTATCCTTTTTATAAGAACTGATATCAAAGTGTTCCTTTTCACCGGTTGCAAGAAGAGTGATACTTTGCTCCGGTAGGTTTACTTCTATTTCTGTTTTTGGATCGGATTCAATTGCGCGGAAAATTTTATCGGCAAATTCGGCACTAACCTGCACCGGAAGCACACCGATATTCAGGCAGTTATTTTTAAATATATCAGCAAAAAAGCTGGACACCACACAGCGGAATCCATAATCGTAAACAGCCCAGGCTGCGTGTTCTCTGGATGAACCTGAGCCAAAGTTTTTGCCCCCTACAAGGATCTTTCCGCTGTAAAGCGGGTTGTTAAGTACAAATTCTGCTTTCGGGGTGTTATCAGGGTTATATCTCCAGTCCCGAAAAAGGTTATCACCAAACCCAACCCGTTCTGTTGCTTTCAGAAAACGTGCGGGGATCAGCTGGTCAGTATCAACATTCTCAATTGCTAATGGGACTGCGGTACTTCTTAATACTGTGAATTTATCGTATGCCATTTTAATATTGTTTTACGGAATAAACCGCCTGATTAAACTAATTCTTCTATAAGGTCTCGTGGGTCAGTAACTACTCCGGTAATTGCTGCAGCAGCTGCTACAAGCGGGCTGGCAAGCATGGTTCGTGAGCCAGGGCCCTGTCTTCCTTCAAAGTTTCTGTTTGAAGTACTCACAGCATATTTTCCTGCAGGGATTTTGTCGTCATTCATTGCCAGACAAGCGGAGCAGCCGGGCTGACGTAAAACAAATCCTGCTTCGTTAAAAATATCCAGCAAGCCTTCTTCCTTAATCTGTGCTTCTACGATGTGGGAACCCGGAACCAGCCAGGCAGTTACGTGTTCCGCTTTTTTCTTGCCCTTAACGATTGATGCAAATGCTCTGAAGTCTTCAATTCGACCGTTAGTACAGCTTCCTATAAAAACGTAGTCAACTTTTTTACCGATCATGGTTTCTCCCTCATGGAAGCCCATATAATTCAGTGATTTTTCATAGGTAGCGATGCCTCCTTCCACATCTTCTGCATCAGGAATGTTGTGCGAAATGCCCATTCCCATACCAGGATTTGTACCATAAGTGATCATTGGCTCAATGGTAGATCCATCGTAACTGTATTCTTTGTCGAATACCGCATCGGGGTCGGTTTTTAAAGTCTTATAGTATGCAAGTGCTCTTTCCCATGCCTCGCCTTTGGGGCTGAATTCACGACCTTTTACGTAATTGATTGTAGTTTCATCAGGAGCGATCATGCCACCGCGTGCGCCCATTTCAATGCTCAGATTACAAACCGTCATGCGGCCTTCCATGCTCATATTTTCAAAAACATCTCCTGCATATTCTACAAAGTATCCGGTTGCACCGGAAGTAGAAAGCTGCGAGATGATGAACAGAGCGACATCTTTTGGGGTTACGCCTTTACCAAGCTTGCCATTGATATTTATCCGCATTTTCTGCGGTTTGGGCTGCATGATACACTGTGTAGCAAGCACCATTTCCACTTCGGAGGTGCCGATTCCAAACGCAATCGCTCCAAAAGCACCATGCGTTGAGGTATGAGAATCGCCGCATACAATGGTTGCTCCAGGCTGGGTAATTCCGTATTCCGGACCCACTACGTGTACTATTCCATTTTTCTGGTGGCCCAATCCCCAGTGACTAATCCCATATTCGTTAGAATTAGATTCCAAAGCTTTTAACTGATTTGCTGAAAGCGGATCTGCTACTGGTAAATGCTGGTTCCATGTAGGCGTATTATGGTCCGCAGTAGCGAATGTCCGCTCAGGATATAAAACCCTGATCCCTCTGCTCTTTAACCCTAAAAAGGCCACCGGACTTGTAACCTCGTGAATAAGGTGACGATCAATAAATAACACATCCGGACCACCTTCTATCTTTCGAACCACGTGTGTATCCCACACTTTGTCAAATAATGTCTTGCTCATTTTTTAAGTTATAAGTTATACGTTATACGTTATAAGTGGCTGACGCTTAACCCCACGTAAATCGTCTTTTTTCTTTGCTCTTTAATCTTTGTTCTTTGCTCTTTAATCTTTGTTCTTTGCTCTTTATTCTTTTTCCCCTGCCGGCAGGCAGGTTTGCTCTGTTAAACGAACTTATTCAGCGCATCCAGATATGCATTTGCCGATGCCCTTACTATATCCGTACTGAAACCATATCCTTTATATGATTTTCCTTCATCTGTTACGCGCATGTCTACTTTACTCACATCGTCGCTTCCGCTGTGAATCGCATGAATATTAAATTCTTTAATATTGAAACTGCGCCCGATGATCTTTTCAATCGCCTTTATTGTGGCGTCCACGGGGCCGTTTCCTCTAGCGCTTGCTTTATGATCTGTGCCGTTATACTTCAGATCTATTGTTGCTTCCGGCGGCGACTGGTCGCCGGTTATTACCTGGAGGGAATTTATCGCCAATCCGTTTTTATAGTTCTGTTCAGGCGCATTTCCCATAAGTAACAGAATATCGTCGTCTCTTATTTCTTTTTTGCCATCAGCAAGAGTCAAAAATCGTTCATATACCTGATCAAGGTCTATGCGGTCGACGGTATATCCCAGGCGCTCTAGATGGTGTTTTAATGCGTGCCGGCCGCTGCGGGCGGTAAGTATGATCTCAGACTGGTCGATCCCTACATCTTCCGGATTCATTATCTCGTACGTTTCGCGGTGCTTTAATACGCCATCCTGATGAATACCTGAACTGTGGGCAAACGCATTTTTTCCGACAATGGCTTTATTTGGCTGTACAGGCATGCGCATCATCCTGCTCACCATACCACTCAACTCATACAGGTGTTTGCTGTTAACTTTATGATGGAAATTCAAGGTACTATGCGTTTTGAGAATCATGACAACTTCTTCGAGTGAGGTATTGCCCGCACGTTCTCCAATGCCGTTTATGGTACACTCAATCTGCCTTGCGCCATTTTCAATTCCAGCTATGCTATTTGCTGTTGCAAGCCCCAAATCATTGTGGCAATGGACAGAAATTATCGCCTGATCGATATTTTTAACGTTTTCTTTGAGATAAAGGATCTTTGCTCCATACTGCTCGGGAAGGCAATATCCGTTTGTGTCAGGAATATTTACCACGGTGGCTCCGGCAGCAATAACTGCTTCGATCATTTTTGCTAAATACTCATTGTCGGCGCGGCCCGCATCTTCGGCATAAAACTCAATATCCTCAACAAAACTCTTAGCATATTTCACGGCTTCGACGGCACGCTCAAGAACTGCTTCTCTCGTGCTGTTGAATTTATACCGGATGTGCATGTCAGAAGACCCGATACCGGTGTGGATGCGGGGGTGTTTTGCAAATTTCAATGCCTCAGCAGCACTGTCAATATCCCCCTTGTTTGCGCGGGTTAAGGCACATATGATAGGTTCTCTAACTGCTTTTGAAAGTTCAACCACACTTTGGAAATCACCGGGGCTTGATATCGGAAACCCGGCTTCTATCACGTCCACGCCGAGCTTTTCTAGTGCTTTACCAATCTCGATCTTTTCTATGGTCGATAACTGGCATCCTGGTACCTGCTCCCCATCACGGAGAGTAGTGTCAAAAATGTAAATTCTGTTCGGGTCGTGTAACATAATAATTTTATTTAAGGCTCAGTTCTGGCTGTTCCTTTAAAATGGATTTACTCCATTGTATGTCTTAAAAGCCTGAGATTTTTCGAACTCTTCGATTGAATCTTTCTGGCTTAGAATATAGTCGATTTCATTGTTTCCCTCGATGAACCCGGTTGCTTCCCAGCAAGCAGATCCTTCATTAAAGGATTCTTCGGTATTTAATAACATGGTGACAGAACTGCTATGTGTTCCCTGTCTGATATCTTCAGCATCAAACTCCAAAACTTCGTCGAATACGCTTGTGTCGTCTGAAAACAACGTTTTCCAAGACTCAGGATATTCTTCATTGAATTCACCTTCGGCACAATAACCTGTTTCCTTCAAATAATCTATAGTCAGCTCATCAGGTGCGATGATTCCTCCTACGGCTCCAATGCTGCGGCTTACATTGCACAATGTTATTCTGCTCTCCATCTCCAGGCTCAGGATGGTATCGCCCCCAAATTCTACAAAATAGCCCTTTGCGCCAGAAGACGAAATCTCGGAGATCAGGTACTCACTAATGTCCTTCGCGCGAAGCCCCTTTGCCAATTTTCCGTTAACTTCGATTTTCATTGTTCTCGGTTTATGCATCAGAATGCATTGAGTTGCAAGAACCTGCGCTGTCTGTATGTCGTTAATGCTTATTGAGAGCATTCCCAGCGCACCAAACTTGTCTTTTTTTAATGGATTACAAGCAATAATTTGTCCCGGCAAGGCTGGTAAACTACTATCTGAATAACCTTCCGTCTCAGGTATCTCAATTCCAAATTCCCTGCAGTTTTTTTCAAGCATTTCCGACTGAGAGCTCCGCTGCCCCTTTAAAGGATATTCAGGTTCAAGCAGCACAAGCGTTTGTTTGGATCTGAACACGGATATATCCCGCTTACGCAAAGCATCAAATACTTCCGGACTACCTGTCGTATCGATAAAATGGGAATCAACATAAACGGTATCCGGGAAGCCGGAGCTCCGGTGTACGATATGATCGTTCCAGATTTTGTCAAACAGGGTTTGCGCCATTTTGAGTTAAACGTTAGTAGTTATAGGTTTTAAGTTGTAAGTTATAAGTGTCTTTCCAGCGTCTAGCAACTTATAACTTACAACTTATAACTTATTATTTCCCGGGTTGATTCTCAGGTCTCAAGTTTCTTACCGCCTGGCCCGCCCGCCATATTTCACTATCGCGAAGTGTTTTAAGTTCTGCTTCAAGCTTTACACGGTAATCCGGTTCGCTATTTAATTTAATGGTACGCTCCGCTTCTTTCCCGGAAGCAACGCTTTTGTACAGTTCGTCAAAAACCGGTTGTGTTGCATCACGGAATTTTCCCTTCCAGTCCAAGGCACCGCGTTGAGCTGTAGTTGAGCAATTCGCATACATCCAATCCATTCCGTTTTCTGCCACCAAAGGCATTAAGCTTTGAGTAAGCTCTTCGACAGTTTCGTTAAAAGCTTCGGAAGGAGAATGGCCATTGGAGCGAAGGGTATTATATTGTGCTTCGAATATACCTGCAATGGCACCCATCAATGTACCGCGTTCTCCGGTGAGATCAGAGTATACTTCTTTACGGAAGTCGGTTTCAAAAAGATAACCTGAACCCACTCCAATACCTAAGGCGATTGCACGCGTTCTTCCTTTTCCGGTTGCATCCTGATGGATAGCAAATGATGAATTTAACCCCTTTCCGGCAAGGAATAATCGACGAAGCGAGGTTCCTGAACCCTTAGGGGCAACAAGAATTACATCTACATCAGCCGGCGGAATGATACCAGTTTGTTCTTTGTAAGTGATACCAAATCCATGAGAGAAATACAGAGCTTTACCTGGAGTTAAGTATTTTTTAATAGTTGGCCAAAGTGCGATCTGACCTGCGTCTGATAAAAGATACTGGATGATGGTTCCTTTTTCAGCAGCCTCTTCGATTTCAAAAAGAGTTTCGCCAGGTACCCAGCCATCAGCAACAGCTTTATCCCAGGTTTTTGAGTCCTTGCGCTGGCCGATGATAACTTTGATACCATTGTCGCGCAGATTTAATGCCTGTCCCGGCCCTTGAACGCCGTAACCAATAATTGCTACAGTCTCATCTTTTAAAACTTCACGGGCTTTGTCTAAGGGAAATTCTTCGCGGGTTACCACTTCTTCATTAACTCCACCGAAATTGATTGTTGCCATATTCTTTGTTTTTACGTTGTTGTGTTTCTTATTTATGATTTCTTGTTATGCTTAGTTTACATTGTAAAGATCTTCTGACCTTCATTGAGGTATTCGTTTTCTGAAACTTCTTCACCTGGTTCTAATCTCTCAAACTCCCTTAACTTGCTATTGAAGCCATCGCTATGTTTAATAATTGCTACCCGCGCGCTTCTTACGAACTCAATAAGGCCGAAGGGTTGGAGAATTTTGATTAGTGCATCGGTTTCTTCCCTGTGTCCGGTGGTTTCAAAAACTGTATAATCTTTCCGGATCACCACTGCCCGTGCCCCATTTTCACGGAGCAGCCGTTCAACACTGGCTTTTTCTGCGATTATATCAGTTGGCACTTTGTACAATGCTAATTCCTGCCAGATCACATCTTCATTAGTATTGAAGTAGACTTTTAATACCTCGACCTGTTTCTCAATCTGTCGCGATAATTTCCTGACAACATCTTCAGTTTCGTTCACCACAATGTTAAAGCGGTGAATGCTTTCGATCTCTGAAGGAGAGGTGTTAAGACTGTCTATGTTTATTTTTCTCCTTGTGAAAATAATTGCGATCCTGTTCAGGAGACCAATCTGATTTTCAGTATATACAGTAATATTATATTCCTGCTTGGCCGGGTTGGTTTCGATATCTTTATGAGTGCTCATATTTTCTTTTTTATGCAATATTTTATTTCAGCCTGATCTCTGCGACACTGCAGCCCTGCGGTACCATAGGAAATACATTGTTCTCTTTGGTGACCATCACTTCAAGCAGGAAAGATCCTTTATGGTTGATCATTTCTTCAAGTGACTGATTTAAATTTTCCCTTTGTGAAACGCTTTTCCCTGCAATGCCGTAAGCAGCAGCAAGGGCGACAAAATCAGGACTTTGGATATCAACAAATGAATAGCGATGCTCGTTAAATAGTTCCTGCCACTGGCGTACCATGCCTAAAAAGCGATTGTTTAGGATCATAATCTTTACATCAACACCGCTTTGCATAATGGTTCCGAGCTCCTGCAGGGTCATTTGGAAACCGCCATCGCCGATAACTGCAACTACAGTCCGGTCAGGCGCACCAAATTTAGCCCCTATCGCTGCAGGTAAAGCAAAGCCCATCGTTCCAAGTCCGCCGCTTGTGACATTACTGCGTGTGTGATTCAATTTGGCATAACGGCAGGCTACCATTTGGTGCTGGCCCACATCTGTTACAATAACAGCCTCTCCGTTTGTCAGCTGATTCAGTTGATGAATAACTTCGCCCATAGTTAACTCGCCGGAACTCGGATGTAACTCATCATTTATGACGGCTTCTACTTCTTTTTCAGTATATTCATTGAATTTCGCCAGCCATTCAGGGTAGGTTTTTTCCTGGATAAGTTCCGTCAGCGCAGGTAAAGTCTCTTTGCAATCGCCCCAGACGGGAACAGTGGTAAGCACATTCTTATCTATCTCTGAAGGGTCAATATCCAGGTGCACGACTTTTGCCTGTTTTGCATATTTATCCAGGCGGCCGGTCACACGGTCATCAAATCTCATCCCAATAGCGATCAGAACATCGCATTCATTGGTAAGAACGTTCGGTCCGTAATTTCCGTGCATTCCAAGCATCCCGACATTTTGCGGGTGGTCTGTTGGAATGGCGCCCGCACCGAGTATTGTCCATGCTGAAGGGATCCCGCTCTTTTCAACAAAGGCTTTAAACTCGTTTTCAGCTTCGCCGAGAATAACCCCCTGACCCCAAAGCACGAATGGTTTTTTTGCTGAATTTATCAGGTCTGCAGCTTTTTGAATATACTCCTTTCTGATTATAGGTTTCGGCCGGTAGCTTCTTATATGATCGCAAGGTGTATAACCACCGAAATCAAATTTTTGTATTTGAGCGTTTTTAGTGATGTCGATCAACACGGGTCCGGGTCTTCCGCTTCTTGCAATATAAAATGCCTTGCTGATCACTTCAGGAATCTCCGTAGCATCAGTTACCTGGTAATTCCATTTCGTTACCGGGGTAGTAATATTAATAACATCGGTTTCCTGAAAAGCATCAGTACCTAAAAGATGGGCAAATACCTGGCCCGTGATACATACCAGGGGCGTACTATCGATCATAGCATCAGCTAGGCCTGTCACCAGGTTTGTAGCACCGGGTCCGCTTGTTGCAAACACTACACCTACTTTTCCGGAGGTGCGGGCAAATCCCTGCCCGGCATGGATACCGCCCTGCTCGTGTCTGACCAGGATATGATTGAGTTTTTCCTTGTAATCGTATAAAGCATCGTAAATCGGCATGATCGCTCCGCCGGGATATCCGAAAATGACCTCCGTTTCCTCGGCAATTAACGCTTCCAATAAAGCTACCGAACCCGATACTTCAATCGATTTAGGTTTGGTTGTTTTGGCTAATTCCTGCTGCGCTATTTCCATAATATTATCTTTAATTTTTATCCTCCCCGGCGGCTCCGGGGTCCCGGATCACCATCATTTACGCTTCGTCTGTAACGCAGCCTTCGCTGGCGTTCTTTACTTGTCTGAAATATTTAAATAATACACCGTTTTTTACCGGCGGCTCAGGCTGTTTCCATGCTGATCTTCTCGTTTCCATTTCCTTATCCGAGATCATCAGATTAATGGAGTTTTTGACTGCATCCAGTTCAATAATATCGTTGTCTTTTACCAGACCTATATTTCCTCCTTCAAATGCTTCCGGGGTAATGTGCCCTACGACGAATCCATGAGTTCCGCCGGAGAATCTTCCGTCAGTTATCAATGCAACGGAGGAGCCTAACCCAGCACCGAAAATTGCCGATGTTGGCTTTAGCATTTCCGACATACCGGGTCCGCCTTTGGGTCCTACATATCTGATTACCACCACATCTCCAGCTTTTACTTTTCCGTTGTTTATTCCAGCTATTAACTCGAATTCACCGTCGAACACTCTCGCAGGCCCGGTGAACCTTTCACCTTCCTTTCCGCTGATCTTGGCAACTGAACCCTCAGGTGCCAGATTACCGTAGAGCATCTGAAGGTGTCCTGTTTCTTTAACGGGCCTCTCGTACGGGAGAATAACATCCTGTTTTTCAAAGTCGAGATCGGAAGCATCAGCCACGTTTTCAGCCAGTGTTTTCCCGGTTACGGTCATGCAATCTCCGTGAACAAGACCCTTGCTCAGAAGGTATTTCAAGACGGCAGGCATCCCACCAATATTATGAACATCTTCCATCATATATTTCCCGCTTGGCTTAAGATCAGCGATTACGGAAGTTTCGTCACTTACTTTTTGAAAATCAGCAAGATTTAGTTTTATTCCAACCGATTTGGCCATTGCGATCAGGTGTAACACAGCGTTTGTTGATCCTCCCAGTACGATTACGGTGACGATAGCATTGTGAAAGGCTTTTCGCGTCATGATATCTCTTGGTTTGATATCTTTCTCTAAAAGAGTACGAATATATTTACCGGCTTCCTGACATTCATCTTTTTTCTCCTGGCTCAGGGCTGGGTAGGAGGAACAGTAGGGAAGGCTCATTCCCAGGGCTTCAATAGCCGAGGCCATAGTATTTGCCGTGTACATACCGCCGCAGGCGCCGGCGCCCGGACAAGCATGTTCGATTATGCCCTGAAAATCTTCTTCATTAAGATTTCCTGCCATTTTCTGTCCCAAAGCCTCAAATGCAGATACAATGTTAAGCGACTGGCCTTTATAATTCCCGGAATGGATGCTTCCGCCATAGATCATAATTGCCGGACGGTTCAATCTCCCCATAGCCATGACAGCACCAGGCATATTCTTATCACATCCTGGGAGTGCAATTAAGCCATCGTAATAATGGCCTCCGCAGACAGTTTCAATTGAATCGGCAATCAAATCTCTGGAAACAAGTGAAAAACGCATTCCTTCGGTTCCGTTTGTGATACCATCACTAATTCCAATTGTGTGAAACATCAAGCCTACCAGATCATTATTCCAAACCCCCTTCTTAACAATTTGGGCCAGGTCATTCAGATGCATATTGCAGGTATTACCATCATATCCCATGCTCACAATGCCAACCTGAGCTTTTGCAAGATCTGCTTTAGTCAATCCTATCCCGTGCAGCATAGCCTGCGATGCGGGTTGCGTCGGATCTTGTGTAACTGTCTTACTATATTTATTTAGTTCCATTTATAAGGTAGGATTGTTTCGGTATCTTATTATTAGTTAAAAAAAAAGCCTTTCGGTTAGAATAAGGCGGCAGAATTTAATGTGTTATCTTAAGTTCCGGCGCTATGTGGAGAGTATGAGAATGACATTCATGAGTATAATAATAGCCAATAGTTCAAACGACTTACTTCCCGCAAGAGGAGCAATATCCTGTAAACTATTTGAATTGAAAATGTTCATACAACCGCGTTTTTATTTATATCTCAATTTAAAGCCTTCCTTTATTTATAGCAAGGATTATAATTTATTTTTTCATTAAGAATTTAATTTTGATAAATCTATTATATCAAAATTAAATATTGCGTACTTAAGATATGGGTTTAACTAATTTTGATCAATAGACCAAAACCGTTTTGGGTTTTCAGTTCAAAAAACTATGCATGCATAGCATGATCGCCATATTCTGCCCAAAAAGCACTCAGACGGAAATATCGTAAGAATTTTAAGCTAAAAAAAAACCCCTTAAATCGAATGATCTAAGGGGCTTCTTTAGGACTGTTATTTTAAGAGCTTTGCGCTCCTTCGGCCAGCACCATAATATTATTATTAAGCACTTCGATTACTCCGCCTTTTATAAAGATTGTTTCCTCGGTATTTCCTGCACGGATAATAACTTTACCGTCTTCCAAAGTAGAGACTATAGGAGCGTGGTCTTTAAGAACTTCAAACGAACCCATTGTTCCGGGTACTGTTACAGATCTGATTTCTCCTTCAAAAATCTTCTTATCCGGGGTTAATATTTCTAGTTTCATATTTATAGATGTGAGATTTGAGATTTGAGATTTGAGATTTGAGATGTGAGAAGCCGGATATATAGCCGGATTCCATATCTAATGTCTCATATCCAATGTTAATTCTCTTATCCGTTAGCTTCAGCTAATAATTTCTTTCCTTTTTCAATAGCATCTTCAATGGTACCCACTAAGTTGAATGCGGCTTCAGGGTATTCATCCACCTCACCATCCATGATCATATTAAAGCCTTTGATGGTATCTTTGATGTCAACCAATACACCTTTTAACCCGGTGAACTGCTCAGCAACAAAGAACGGCTGTGAAAGGAAACGCTGAACGCGGCGTGCACGTCCTACTACTAATTTATCTTCTTCAGAAAGTTCATCCATTCCTAAGATTGCGATGATATCCTGTAATTCTTTATATCGTTGTAAGATTTCTTTAACGCGTTGTGCAGTTCCGTAATGCTCATCGCCCAGGGTTGCGGCGTTTAATATACGTGAAGTAGAATCTAGTGGATCTACTGCAGGGTAAATCCCAAGCTCAGCAATTTTACGTGAAAGAACGGTTGTTGCATCAAGGTGGGCAAAAGTTGTCGCCGGTGCCGGGTCAGTTAAATCATCCGCCGGAACGTAAACTGCCTGAACCGAGGTAATGGAACCACGTTTAGTGGAAGTGATACGCTCCTGCATTAATCCCATTTCAGTAGCAAGTGTTGGCTGGTAACCTACTGCGGAAGGCATACGACCCAGAAGGGCTGATACTTCAGAACCTGCCTGAGTAAAACGGAAGATGTTATCTACGAAGAAAAGGATATCTTTTCCTTGACCTTCACCTTCTCCATCACGGAAATATTCAGCCACAGTTAAACCTGACAACGCCACCCGAGCACGTGCACCAGGAGGCTCGTTCATCTGTCCGAACACCAATGTAGCTTTTGAATCTTTTAATGCTTCTTTATCCACTGATGCTAAATCCCAGCCGCCTTCTTCCATAGAATGCTTAAAAGCATCTCCATAGTTAATTACACCTGACTCTATAAACTCACGTAAAAGGTCATTTCCTTCACGTGTACGCTCACCTACACCAGCAAATACTGATAAACCTGAATAAGCTTTCGCGATATTGTTAACCAGCTCCATGATTAGAACCGTTTTACCAACACCAGCACCTCCAAACAATCCAATCTTACCGCCTTTTGCATAAGGCTCTAATAGATCGATAACCTTAATACCTGTAAAAAGCACTTCAGTTTCTGTAGAAAGCTCGTCAAATTTTGGCGGAGTATTGTGAATTGGGTATCCGTCCTGGTTATCTATTTCGTCGATACCATCAATAGCCTGGCCAACGACATTAAATAAACGGCCTTTTATCTTATCACCAACCGGCATCTTAATAGCCGCACCGGTATCTGTTACACTCATTCCACGAACTAAACCATCAGTCGAGTCCATCGCAACTGCTCTTACGCGATCCTCTCCAAGATGTTGTTGAACTTCCAGTACGATCTTTTGTCCGTTCTCTTTTACGATCTCAAGAGCATCGTAAATTCTTGGTAAGTGGGTATTGTCAGTGAAGCTAACGTCGACTACAGGTCCGATGATCTGTGCTATTTTTCCGGAGTTTGGCATATAATTTTTGTGAAACTTTATTTAATCAACATTTACGCCCTGTTTACGGGGTGTTTTTTGGTCTGCAAAAATACTCTTTATCCCCGTAAATCAAATACTTAATTGAGAATTTTTACGGGATAATTTAAGAAGGTTTTTTTTTGAATAGCCCGGGGATAATCGGGGTGGGATATCGTGCGTAAGCCCGGCCTGGCAACCGCCAGCCCGCAACCGAAAGGATCAGAGCATGTAAAAAGCAATCATAGAATGAGGATATCCAAACTAAATCATAAATTAAGTGTTAGT
>JAZKHM010000054.1:0-962 GCA_040385405.1 Bacteroidota bacterium
TCCGTTTGAAATCGATCCTGAAAATAACGTTGCCGTAGTCGAAAATTATATTTTTTATCTGTTTCAAATTATTTCATATTTAAAAATAAGAAGTTCCTCAAGCTTTATTCGAGTAATCTAGCTTCATAAATTTCCGATCTTTATTTGCTTTTGATAAAACTCTGCGAAACTTTACGAGCGCAAATATCACAAATTCTTAAACAAAAAAAGGCCGCTCCATTTACGGAGCGGCCCACTATTTAATTAACCCACTTCTACTTCTACTTAATGCTTACGTCCCGCACCCATAGGTTTTCCTGCACCGTGCGGTTTGGCAGCACCTTGTGGTTTCGTAGCCCCTGCAGGTCTTACTCCCTTGTTTGGCGCACTAGAAGGACGAGTTGCTTTGTCTGGCCTGTCCATGCGATCTCCCTCCATCCTTTCAGGACTTTTACCGTTGGAACGGGCAACATCACTTATCACTCTGCCTTTCTCTCTTCCTTTAAGAGTGGTACCTCTTGCGGTACCGCTTACAGCACCGCCGTGATTATCTTTATGAGTAGATCCATTTAATAACCCATCATCGTTACGGTCAGCCCTGCGAGCTTCTTTTCGAGCCATTTTCTCAGCTTTACGTGCTTCGCGTTCTTCGGGAGAAAAAATACCGTCATTATTGATATCATATTGGCTATTATCTATTTTGTCTTTGTCAGACTTATCTTTAGTATCCTTGTTTTTGGCATACTCCCTTTTCTGACCTTGCTTTGTTTTAGCATCTTCAGATTGTGCAAAAGCGGAAACTGCAAATAGTGCAATCGCAGCTGACAATATTATCTTTTTCATCTTTTTAGTTATTTGTTTTTTAATGGTGATGAAGCTATCATGATTTGATTTTGATACCCTGCGGGTTTTGGCAAAATCATGATGGTTTCATCTTTTTAGTTATTTGTTTTTTAATGGTGATGAAGCTATCATGATTTGAT
>JAZKHM010000054.1:1062-1346 GCA_040385405.1 Bacteroidota bacterium
TTTGATACCCTGCGGGTTTTGGCAAAATCATGATGGTTTCATCTTTTAATTTTTAAGTTCAATATAAAGATATAATGGCAAGATGAAGGGAACATGAAGAATGAAGAATATTTGCAGTATTTGTCAGGCCTTTACAGAATCTATGAATGTTTTTCCAGATATATAACCAAAGAACAGAGCAAACATTAAATAAATGACTGCCGCTATACCGATGTAAGAAATACCAGTGTGGTTGTATTTAAGCAAAGCAATTCCTGCAACTAAAAAGTGTCCGAAGTTGGCAA
>JAZKHM010000055.1:0-1403 GCA_040385405.1 Bacteroidota bacterium
AATCACTAGTGTCCGGTTAAAATCTAATATCAAAAAATATCTGGTAAAACAAGGTCATTAACCGATTTTATTCTTTGGATTGGAAAAGCAAGCCCCCTATTGATCAAATAATAAGGGTGTAGTATCATTTCGGGCATGTGCTATTCGAATTTTATCGGGATTATTCAGGAAGTTAATCAGATGTAGATAATTCATCAAATGATGTTTTATCAAAGCTGATAGATTGGCAAAGGACCACTTTCTCTTTAATTTTTCCTTGACGATCTTGATTAGCAGATCGGCGATAAAGGCACACCATATTTGGATTCTTATGGCATTTTCATTGTCCCCTAAAAAGAAAGTTAAGGGACTGTTTTGCTTTAACCGTTTAAAGAACAGCTCTACCTGCCATCTTTTTCGATAGAGTGCAGCCACTGTAGAGGCTTTAAAGCGAAAGTTATTTGTTAAGAACTTAAAGACTTTGCCGGACTCCTGATCCCTGAAAGTAACCAGGCGTACTTCAATACGTTTGGTATTCTTGTTAGATCCCCTGCCCAAAATGATGCGCTGGTCAATACAAACGCCTTTTTGTTCTTCCTTGTTGGAAACCGTTCTTGATTCCAATACCTCCACCTGCTCATTGTCAATCAGGCGGGTTACCCAGTTTATCTTTTGATCGGTCCATTGCTGCCAGCGGGCAAAATGGTGATATCCTTTATCAAAAACCAGGATAGATCCCGCCGGTAATGTGACCTCAGGCATAAATATCCGGTCATTTCTGGAGCTTTCGCTCAGTTTGATCAATACGGGCAAGTCCTGGGCTGCATTTAACAATACGTGGGCTTTAGCTCCTCCTTTTTTACGTCCATTCGCTCCAATTGTTCCTGCTCCCTTCATGACATCGGTAAATAAACTAATGGTTGTTGAATCCATTAAAAACAGTCTATTCTCCAGCGTGGGTTTTTTGCTGTCCGGTAAACTGTGATAATAATGCTTGTGCAAACTATGGTACAGTTGCTCGAAGAAAGCGCTGTTGCGGGAGGCGTTTGCTTCAGCAAATGTGCTTCTACGGGGCAGGGAACGGACACCCAAGTGAGTAAGCTTGTTATAATTGGCCTGCATACCGGTAATGACCTCCCGAATGGATTGGCAACGGTGAAAGCAGGCATACAACATCGTAATCAAGTGGTCATAAGCCTTGAACTTCTTATAATAGTGATTAGAATGATTCTCTGAAGCAGATTTAGCGATCAGATGATTAGGAATTAAACTTAATAGCTGAGTGAATACCGGCTGTCCGGTAAAAAATGTATTTTTGGGCATAGCTTATTCTTGATGTTGTGGTAACTCAAAAATAACTATACCGGGGGCTTTGGCCCCCATTTTTTGATCCAAAAAATTATTTTAACCGGACACTAGTGATT
>JAZKHM010000056.1:0-23767 GCA_040385405.1 Bacteroidota bacterium
ATGATCTTACTTGGTGTGGGATGTATATTACTACTCAGGACACTCGATATATTCTTTATACCCGGATGGGTTTTAAGCTGGCCCGTATTTATGATTGCTATAGGCTTATTCATCGGATCCCGGCAGGGATTTGACAGGCCATCGGCTTTCGTTCCGCTAATTATTGGAATTATCTTTTTAAGCAACCGGGTGCTTCCCGACATGGACTTGAGCAGATTTTTCTGGCCCCTGTTAATCATTACGTTTGGTGTGTGGATGATACTGGGCAGAAAGACACCCAAGATGGATAAATTCTGGCGGCGTTCAGATAAAAATATTGATAATGATCCTTATTTATGGTCTGGGACACAAACAGATGCCGCTAACCCCGATACAGGTGAACGCCTGGGCCCGGACCCTGCTGGTGCTGCCCCCTATCCCGAAGACATAGTTCAATCTGTTTCAATTTTCGGTGGGGTGAAGAAAAATATTGTATCTAAGAACTTCAGAGGCGGTGAGATCGTTAATTTTTTTGGCGGATCCGAGATTAATTTAATGCAGGCAGATATAAACGGACGCGTTAATCTGGAGGTAGTACAGGTCTTTGGCGGTACAAAAATAATTGTCCCCGCAAATTGGACTGTGCATTCGGAAATGGTAGCGATTTTTGGAGGAATTGAAGATAAAAGACCTCCGCAGTTGAATGTTGCGCCAGAAAAGGTTTTAGTAATTGTGGGAACATCATTGTTCGGAGGAATAGATATCAAAAGCTTCTAACTGTTGCATCCTACTTATCTACCAGGAAACTAATTATCAAAAGGTGTCTCAGCATCAAATAAGGACCACGTCTCATTCTGGCTCTGTTCTATCAAGGAATAAAATCATCTTGATTGTCATCCAAAGTATTGTGGTTTGTGTAATAGCTCAGTCTGCCATATTATTCTGGTATGGCTTCACTCCCGCCACTTCGATGATTGACGGATCAGTTAGTACAATACTGCTTGCAGTTGCCTGCTATCTTATTGGAAACAATCTTAAGTACTACCGGCCAGAAAAGAACAGATACCTATTAATGTTCATGTATTGTGCTATTCTCGCTTCTATATGGCTGCTTATTAATCACTGGATTCTCGACTCCCTTGTTTTAACTGACCCGCACTACGCAGAATTTCTCTATAATTCATTACCTGTCAGGTTCTTCCTGGGTTTGTTAATAATAAGTTTAATGGCGATGATCAGCGTGGTTTATTACACGCAGCAAGACCAAAAAGAAACTGAGAAACGCAAAATTGAGGCAGAAACACTGGCTCGGGATGCCGAGCTTTACAATCTTAGACAGCAGCTACAACCTCACTTTCTTTTCAATAGCTTGAATTCCATAACAGCATTAATTGGAAGCAGACCCGAGGAAGCAAGAAAGATGATACACCAGCTTTCTGATTTTCTAAGGGGAACACTAAAAAAAGAGGACCAGGCGCCCGTCACCCTGGAGGCTGAACTCGAACACCTCCAGCTTTATCTGGATATCGAAAAAGTAAGATTCGGACATCGTTTGTCTACAGAGATATCGTTTCACGAATCATGCAGGTTAATGACTTTGCCTCCAATGCTACTGCAACCAATAGTTGAAAATGCAATAAAATTCGGACTCTATGATACCACAGGAGTGGTTACGATAAGCATTTTTGCAAAATGCGTGGAAACGGAACTGCATGTGACCGTTCAAAATCCTTACGATCCCGATACTACCCGGCCAAAACACGGTACAGGATTCGGACTTAGCGGAGTTAAACGCAGATTACATTTATTATTTGGTCGCACCGACCTATTGGAAACTACATCTTATACCCATATATTTACCACAACTGTAAAAATTCCTCAGGTATAAAAATGCGAGTTATTTTAATTGATGACGAACCTCTGGCCCGTTCAGTAGTGATAGAATATCTGCAGTCGTGGCCGCAGATTGAGATTGTTCAGGAATGCAGCGATGGCTTTGAAGGCGTGAAAGCAATTGCTCAGCATGAACCGGATTTAATCTTTCTGGATATTCAAATGCCTAAAATTAATGGTTTTGAGATGCTTGAGCTTATAGATCAGCCTCCTTCAGTCATTTTTACAACCGCTTTTGACGAATATGCTATTAAGGCCTTCGAAGAACATGCAATAGACTACCTGCTGAAGCCTTTTACGAAAGAACGTTTTGACAAGGCTATTCAAAAATGGATGGATACCAATCCTACGGCTGAAGCCAAAAAAGACACTACCCGGATTCTGGAGAACATTCAAGCCTCCTCTCCTAAGAATGAGCGTGTAGTTGTAAAAACGGGCAACAAGATCAAAATTATCCCCGTAAACGATATCATATTCCTTGCTGCTGACGATGATTATGTGAAAATCTATACTAATGAAGGTTCATTCCTGAAAAATAAGACAATGTCATATTTCGAAAAGCTTTTAGGTGAGATTGATTTTGTAAGAGTCCATCGATCCTACATTGTAAAAATCGATGAAATAACCCGGATAGACCCTTATGAAAAGGAGTCTCATCTAGCCATTCTCAAGTCAGGCGAAAAAATTCCGGTGAGCAAAACTGGTTATCCGAAATTGAGACAGGTTCTGGGACTCTAATAAGTTGAAAGTGGAGTGTTGAAAGTTGAAAGTTTGGGATTTCCGACATTTTAAAGTGGAATATTCATTTTGGTCAATACGCCCAGACGTACAACGTATTAGTACAATTTACAATGTATCACGTTTAACTCAAGAAAGAAGTGTTTTCCACGCCTCAGCTACCTTCCCATCCTCCAACAACTTCCGCGCATACTGATGCAGTTCCCGCTCGCGATTTGTATGGTCTCCTATCGTGGCATCCACTATCTGCTTGAGTTCAGGATCAGATTGGAATTGAGCTATCTCCTCATCTGAAGGCATGCTCTCAACATTACCCAGTTGTCCTAAGTTGTTTCCTGTAAGGATATCGGAATTACGAATTGCTGCAGGAATTGAGTCCACTCCTATCCCAAGAGTTCTGACTGGCTTCTCAACCTGAAAGAGGTTTTCTTTCGTAACCCTGCAGTACCAATCACCGCCCAACCTGGCTACCAGGTCTATTTTAGCCTGATCAATCTTGCCGCTATCGTTAAGAATTTCTTCCCGGATATGAATAAGTTTTATTTCAGTTACAACCAGATTACCTGCACCGGCACCATCGCCTAAAGGGATAACCTGTTTGACTATACATTCCATTTGAACCGGAGACTCTGCCACTCTGGGCGGCTTGACAAGATCTGACTGCAACTGGGTAAATCCTGCTTTAATAAATTCATTTACTCCTTTAGGATATTCAACACTGGTGAGAGATGTTTGTCTCACCATATCATAGTTAACGATGTTGATGACACATTCGGGCACTTCAAGAACATTTTCAAGGCTGTGCTTAGTGGTATTATCTCTAACTCTTCTTGCCGGGGAAAATACACACACAGGAGGATTGGTACTGAACAAATTGAAGAAACTGAACGGACTTAGATTGACATTTCCCGCTTTATCAATTGTCGATACAAAACAAATGGGACGAGGCGCTATCGCATACTGCAAATAGTTTTGCAATTCCAGAGTAGTAAGATCAGAGGGGTTTAAGGACAGCATGGCAAATGGATTAAGGAAAAAGGATCAAAGAACAAAGGCCTTTAGTGCTAAAGTAGATATGTCCGCCGTAAAGACGGTATTTGTTCTCTGCTCTTTATACTTTGTTCTTTTTTAAATTCAGTATTGACCAGTCCGTATTCGCCTTACGGATAGTATTAGTCAGTCGTCCTAGCCCTGTTACTTCCATTTCCACAATATCGCCGGGCTGAAGCCATTGTGGTTTGAAATTTGGATCGTTCAGCAAACCTGTGCCATTTAACTCCAGAAAACACCCTGTACCCACTGTCCCCGAACCTATTACATCACCAGGCAAAATATCAACACCGTATGAGCAGCGCTCGATAATCTCCGCAAAGGTCCAGTCCATATCTCCCATAGAACCTGATGATACTTCGATACCGTTCACCCAACATTTCATGGAAAGATCGTAGGCGTTGCCTGTATGTCCGGGCTTTGGAGAGATCTTAAATTTTTCAAGTTCGTCAGGTGTTACCAGCCATGGACCTATAACTGTGGAGAAATCTTTGCCTTTTGCAGGGCCAAGATTGAGAAGCATCTCCTCCATTTGTAAGGTACGGGCACTCAGATCGTTCATGACCATATATCCGGCTATGTACGAATCTGCTTCAGAAGCCGGGATGTTCTTACCCTTTTTTCCAATTACGATCGCTGTTTCTAATTCGAAATCCAGCTTTTCAAAGTGATCTGGCATACATTCGATATCTCCAACTCCCTGAATAGCGTTATGATTCGTAAAATAGAAAATAGGATACTGGTCAAATTCCGGAATCATCTCAACCTTTCGATTTTTTCGGGCAGAGGCTACATGCTGACGAAAAGCGTACCCATCTCTGCAGGAAGACGGGTGAGGCACAGGCGCCAGGAGTTCGAAAAAAATCTCCTCTTTAGCTTCCTGTTTGCCGGATCTTATTTCTTCGTTTACTTTTTTAGCCCTTTCCATTAATTCCTCGCCTCCGCTCAAAAACTCATTCATATTATCTGGAATGAGTTTATCGCATGAATTAAGATTATATATATGCCCTCTTATGAAAACACCCAGGTGTTCACGATCTTCAGTTTTATAGGAAACTAGCTTCATAATTGTCCGTTTTGGTTAGTGGGTTGTCCAAAACTAATGATTTGTAATAACGTTTTCGTGAAAATGAGAAATTGGTTCGTAGTGACTGCTGGTTACTGCTTGGTGTTTGGTGGAAAAAGAGTTTCGTACATGTATATGAACGTCTTTACTCCGGGCTCCAGCTTCTCCAAAAAGAAACTTTTCATGAACAGAAAACGTTACCTTTACACTACCAATTATAAAACCAAAAAATTCTAATCTATGCCAGTTTATCATACATTAGGATCTATTCCTCATAAAAGACATACTGTTTTCCGCAAGCCGGACGGTAATCTCTATGCTGAGGAATTGGTCTCAACTGAAGGTTTTTCCAGCTTGTATTCCCTGGTATACCATACTCACCCTCCTACTATTGTAAAATCGATAGGCGAACCATACTCTGTGGAACCCAAAATTGCGCGGGAGAAACATCTGAAACATACCAGTCTGATCGGTTTTAACATCAAGCCCGAAGATGATTATCTGGAAAGCCGAAAACCTGTTTTGGTAAACAGCGACCTGCACATTTCCCTGGCAGCGCCACGGAAGTCTATGCTTGATTACTTTTATAAAAACAGTCAGGCAGACGAGGTAATATTTATCCATGAAGGTTCAGGAACGCTTAAAACCGGATTTGGGAAAATCCGATTTGCTTATGGCGATTATCTCGTGGTACCGCGGGGTACGATCTACCAAATGGAATTCGAAAACGAGAAAAACCGCCTCTTCATTATCGAGAGCTTCAGTCCGATAAGAACCCCTAAACGTTACAGAAATGCATGGGGCCAGTTGATGGAACATTCTCCGTTCTGCGAACGTGACATCAAACGCCCCCAGAATCTGGAAACGAATGATGAAATAGGGGATTTTAAAGTATTGATTAAAAAACAAGGATTGATCTACCCTTATGTATACGGTACACATCCTTTTGATTTTATCGGATGGGACGGATTCCACTATCCCTGGGCATTTTCTATCCATGATTTTGAACCGATAACCGGTCGGGTCCATCAACCACCGCCCGTGCACCAGACATTTGAAGGACACAATTTTGTAATATGTTCTTTCGTGCCAAGGAAATACGATTACCACCCACAATCGATTCCGGCACCTTACAATCATAGTAATGTGGATAGCGACGAAGTATTGTACTATGTTGACGGTGATTTTATGAGTCGAAAAAGTGTTGTTAAGGGCCAGATAACATTGCATCCCGGTGGTATCCCTCACGGACCACATCCCGGAACAGTAGAAAATTCTATTGGAAAAGAATCTACTGAAGAACTGGCTGTCATGGTCGACCCTTTTAAACCACTTATGTTAACCGATTATGCGATTAGCATCGAAGACGAATCCTACCACCGAAGCTGGCAGGAAAATGTAGAATAATATTTACAAAATTCACATTATGAAAACTGAAACAATACAAAATAAAACCCAAAACACTGACTTTCTCCCTTTAAACGGGACCGACTATATCGAATTGTATGTTGGAAACGCTAAACAGGCGGCCCATTTTTACAAAACGGCTTTTGGATTTCAAAGTCTTGCATATGCCGGTCCCGAAACCGGGGTAAAAGACCGTGCTTCCTATGTATTAGTACAGAATAAAATCAGGCTTGTTCTAACCACACCCTTATATCCTGAGCACCCTATTTCCGAGCAGCTCACCAAACATGGTGATGGTGTAAAAATCATCGCACTTTGGGTTGATGATGCTTATAGATCATATCATGAAACAGTGTCGCGTGGAGCAGAGAGCTATATGGAACCTCAAACACTTGAAGATGAAAACGGCGTAGTAAAAATGAGCGGTATTTACACTTACGGGGAAACTGTGCATTTATTCATAGAAAGGAAGGATTACAGGGGCTTGTTCATGCCAGGATTCGAGAGATGGGAAAGTCATTATAACCCGGATGAAACCGGCCTCTTATATGTGGACCATTGCGTCGGTAATGTGGGCTGGAACCAGATGGATAAATGGGTCAAATTCTACGAAGACATTATGGGATTCAAAAACATCCTGACATTTGATGATAAACAAATCTCAACCGAATATTCCGCCCTGATGAGCAAAGTGATGAGCAACGGAAACGGGTATGTCAAATTCCCTATAAACGAACCCGCAGAAGGAAAAAAGAAATCCCAGGTTGAGGAATATCTTGATTTTTATGGAGATGAAGGTGTTCAGCACATTGCCATAGCAACAAATAATATTGTTGATACCGTCACGAAACTTCAGGATCGGGGTGTAGAGTTCTTAAAAGTGCCAGCCACTTATTATGATGACCTCGAAGCCCGTGTTGGCAAAATAGACGAAAACATTGAGCCCTTAAAACACCTTGGTATACTAGTGGACAGGGATGAAGAAGGTTATCTTCTTCAGATATTCACTAAACCCGTTGAAGACAGGCCAACTTTATTCTTCGAGATCATACAGCGCAAAGGAGCAAAATCATTTGGGGCAGGCAATTTTAAAGCACTATTCGAAGCTTTGGAAAGAGAGCAGGATTTGAGAGGAAATTTATGACTCGCCATGTCAATTGACAACTCGCTAATTTTCTGAAGGGTGCAGAATGCAGTTTGACATTGACTTTTGTAAAGATCCTCAATGAAAAGATTTGAGTAAATAACAAAATTTCTGTCCTTAAGCAGTTTTTGACGTGGCAGGGCCAGGAAATATCACTTTTTGATGTTCTAATTAATTTATCATAAATAAGGAAATTAAGTACATGCTTTGGTAACAATTAAACATCTTCTCTGTTATGATTACGTATTTACCGAAATCATTTCGCTAAATAGGTCAAAATAATATCTTTGTTAAAAACATACAGTTTGAAGAAAAGAATAGCCCTTTTTGCCTCAGGTTCCGGATCAAATGCCCAAAAGATCATGGAATATTTTAAGAAACATGACGAAGTAGAGGTTGCTATTGTCCTTACCAATAATCCCGAGGCATACGTTTTACAACGCGCAGACAATTTTGAAATTCCATCTCATATCTTCGACAAGCAGGAGTTCACAAAAACGGACAATGTAGTACATCTATTAAAAAATCTTCAAATTGACCTCATAGTACTTGCTGGCTTTTTATGGCTTATACCTCAAAATCTTCTCAAAGCTTTCCCTAATAAGATCATAAATATCCACCCGGCCCTTCTCCCTAAATATGGAGGTAAAGGTATGTATGGAGATAAAGTTCATCAATCAGTGCTCGATGCAAAAGATGAAGAATCAGGTATAACTATCCACTTTGTCAATGAAAATTTTGATGATGGCGAGATCATTCATCAGTCCCGTTTCCGTATAGAAAAAGGTGACGATATTGAAATGATCAAGTTCAAAGGCCAGCAACTGGAACACCTTCACTACCCGAAAGTAATCGAGGCCTTACTTAAGAAAATGAAATCATAATAGTGGACGATTGACAATTGACAGCTGCAAACGTACCTAATCGGAAGCTTCGTAACTCAATTGTTCATCTTCCTGCTTCATATTTCAAACCTCATACCTTATTCCCCAATTTCATTTTCCCTTCAAATTTTCTCATCAAAAAAACTATCTTTGCGGCTCCACGTAAAATTTTTAAATGAGCCACCCTGTTAAGATAAAAAACGCCTTAATTTCAGTCTATTACAAGGATAATTTAGAACCTCTGATACGTCAGTTACATGCTGACGGAGTTAAATTCTACTCGACTGGGGGAACCGAAAAATTTATCCGCGATCTGGGAATGGATGTTATCGCCGTTGAAGACCTTACAGGTTACCCTTCAATACTTGGCGGGCGCGTAAAAACACTCCATCCAAAAGTATTTGGAGGCATTTTAAACCGCCGGGAAAATAAAGAAGACAAAAACCAGATTGGAGAGTATGAGATCCCCGAAATAGATCTTGTAATAGTCGACCTTTACCCGTTTGAAGAAACTGTTAAATCAGGAGCCAAAGAAGAGGATATCATTGAGAAAATCGACATCGGAGGTATCTCCCTCATACGTGCTGCAGCAAAAAATTATAACGACGTGGTTATAATCGCGTCAAAAAATGATTATTTAACTTTGAGTGACATATTAACCGAAAATGGTGGTTATACAATGTTATCGCATCGAAAATCCTTTGCCCGTCAGGCGTTTAACATCTCCTCTCACTACGATACAGCAATTTTCAACTATTTCAATCAGCAGGATCCTCTGGAAGTATTCAAATACAGCGAAAGTAATGCAAGTTCGCTTCGTTATGGAGAAAACCCTCATCAACATGGGGTTTTCTATGGTGACCTGAATGAGATGTTTGAAAAACTTAACGGAAAAGAGCTTTCTTACAATAATCTTGTAGATATAGATGCTGGTGTTTCATTAATTGATGAGTTTGAAGAACCAACTTTTGCGATCCTAAAACATACAAACGCATGCGGTATCGCTTCAAGGGATTCCATTCTCGAAGCGTGGAGAAGCGCGCTTGCCTGCGATCCGGTTTCTGCCTTTGGGGGTGTTCTGATATGCAACCGCGAGATCGATGCAGAAACAGCCACTGACATAAATAATCTTTTCTTCGAAGTATTAATAGCCCCTTCGTATAATGACGAAGCACTTAAGATCCTTACAGGTAAAAAGAACCGTATAATCCTTAAAAGAAACGAAGTTCAGCTTCCCTTAAAGCAATTCAAGACACTTTTGAACGGGGTAATTGAACAAGATAAAGACTTGAAAATTGAAGGTCCGGAAGATATGATCCCGGTGACGGACCGCAAACCAACGGAACAACAACTCAAAGATCTGGCATTTGCCAACAAGATCGTAAAACATACGAAGTCTAACACGATCGTTTTAGCTAAGGATAGCTGCCTTATAGCAAGCGGTGTAGGACAAACATCGCGCGTTGACGCATTGCAACAAGCAATAGTCAAGGCTAAAGCTTTTAATTTTGAGCTCTCAGGATCTGTTATGGCATCAGATGCGTTCTTCCCCTTTCCCGACTGTGTATCAATAGCAGCAGACGCGGGAGTGGTCATGGTATTACAACCTGGCGGATCAATTAAGGACCAGGAATCAATCGACATGGCAAATGATAAAGGCATTGGCATGGTCACAACAGGCATACGACACTTTAAACATTAATTGTTAAATTGGGAGAAATCTCTTATGTTCTATTAACAATAATGATTCACAAAAAGAGTTTATCTTAGCAAACATTTTCAACCTCAAACATTACAGGAATGGGTTTATTTAATTGGTTTACACAAGAGATCGCGATTGACCTGGGCACCGCTAATACTCTTATTATTCATAATGATAAGGTAGTAGTAGATGAACCCTCGATAGTGGCTTTTGACCGCACTACAAACAAGGTTATTGCTATCGGTCGGCAGGCAATGCAGATGGAAGGCAAAACCCATGATAATATCCGCACTGTAAGGCCATTGAAAGATGGAGTGATTGCAGATTTTAACGCTGCCGAGTACATGATACGTGGGATGATTAAAATGATCAACAATGGAAAAGGGTGGTTTTTTCCATCTCTTCGTATGGTGATATGTATCCCGTCGGGCATAACCGAGGTTGAAAAACGCGCAGTGCGGGACTCGGCTGAAATTGCGGGCGCCAAGGAAGTTTATCTTATCCATGAACCTATGGCCGCCGCAGTTGGTATCGGTATAGATGTTGAGGAACCTATGGGGAATATGATCATCGACATTGGTGGAGGCACTACCGAAATCGCTGTTATCGCCCTATCCGGAATCGTATGCGATCAGTCTATACGTGTCGCCGGTGATAATTTTGATAGTGATATTGTTCAGTATATCCGCCGACAACATAATATAATGATTGGCGACCGCACAGCTGAGAAAATTAAAATTGAAGTTGGGGCTGCCCTCCCTGAACTGTCTGATCCTCCTGCCGATTATGCTGTGCAAGGTCGTGACCTGATGACTGGTGTTCCCAAACAAATCACCGTGTCCTATACTGAAATAGCACATTGTCTGGATAAATCAATTTCAAAGATCGAAGAGGCCATTCTAAAAGCGCTGGAGATTACTCCACCAGAACTTTCTGCGGATATTTACCAGACAGGTATCTACTTAACAGGAGGCGGTGCGTTACTTCGCGGCCTCGATAAGCGGATCGCTGCAAAAACAAAGCTCCCTGTTCACGTTGCCGAAGATCCACTTCGCGCAGTAGTAAGAGGTACAGGAATCGCATTGAAAAATATAGGTAATTTCAAATTCTTAATGCAATAAGGAGTTGTAAGTTATAGGCAATAAGTATTAAGTTTGACCTTCATGTCGGATTTTACTTACAACCTATAACTTACAACATATAACTCGCCCATGCGTAACCTCTGGCTTTTCATAAGTAAGTATAACGCATTTTTTTTGTTGGTCATTTTTTTTACCATTTCGTTAATTCTTTTGGTAAATAATAACTCGTATCAACGTGCCAGTGTTTGGAATTCGTCCAACCAGATTGTGGGAAGGGCTTATGAACGGGTCAACGAATTCAGCAGCTACCTGGTTCTCGGAAAAACCAATGACAGCCTCGCAGCAGAAAATGCAAGGTTGAGAAATCAACTAAAGACATCTTTTTACAGCGATAGTATTAAGCGTGTAACGGTCAGGGATACTGTTCTAAAACAACAATATACATATACGGTTGCCAGAGTGATCAATAACTCTGTCCACCAAAAAAACAATTATATTACTATAAACCGGGGTAAAAAACACGGTATTGAAAAAGGAATGGGAGTTACTTCTTCTTCCGGCATTGTTGGGATCGTCCTAAACGTCTCTGAAAATTTCGCAACCATCCGCTCTTTGCTTCATACGGAAACTAAGATCAGTGCGAGTGTCGATGCAAATATTGGCTCGCTTGTATGGGGCGAGGGAACCTTTAACCCCCGTTTTGCCATACTCAAAGATATTCAAAGCCACCTTATCGTGAAAAAAGGTTCGCGTGTAGTGACGTCGGAGTTTTCTTTGTTCCCTCCAGGGACAAATATTGGCACAGTTTCCAAAACCGGAGTTAAGGGTAACGACAGCTCTTTAGATATTGAAGTCAAGCTTGACACTGATTTCTCTTCGCTTCAATACGTATATGTTATTAATAATATGCTTTCTACAGAGCAATTGACTCTTGAAGCTTCAAATAAAGTTGAATAATGGGAAGGGCATTAATCATTAATACCTTACGGTTTATCCTGCTTATCGCTACCCAGGTTTTTCTGTTAAAAAATACAGGTTATTACAACCTCAGTGTTCCTTATCTGTATATTTTATTCATTCTGCTCTTGCCATTCAACATCCCGAACGGGCTGCTCTTCTTGCTGGCTTTTATTAGCGGTCTAACCGTAGACGTATTTTACGACACCCTCGGATTACATGCCCTGGCTTGCAGTGTATTAGCATTCGTGAGAGTAATATTTATTAGTGTTACCGTTCAGCGAGATGGATTTGACAATGAGCCCGAACCGCGTCTGGGCATTATGGGGTTCAGGTGGTTTATGTTTTATGCGGTTATCCTCGCTTTCTTTCATCACCTTGTGTTGTTCACCTTCGAGTCTTTCAGAATATCAGAATTTGGTTACACAATTATCAGGGTGTTGCTAAGCACCTTACTGAGTACTATCTTAATTCTCCTTACAGAGTTTGTATTCCATCGCAAAAAAGTGAGGTAAATCAAAGGCGAATCGCACTTATAGGGTTAAATAACAGAGTATTTCCTGCTATTTTCGATCCCCGCTCATTTCCGGAACATAATTAAGCCCTGGTGTCAGATAATGTAATAATACTAGCCTCGAGTATCTATAGTTAAACGGAGAAAGAATGATCACTGCAGGAAAGATCACCGCCATATACAGCCAGGGATTTGTGGTATTACCTGTAATAAAATAAGTCAGTATTCCTGCAAGTATCATCTGCACCACATTCAGGCCATAACTGACAAACATAGCGACATAAAAATATCCTGGCTCCCGTTCAAATTTCAGATTGCAGTGAGGGCAGTTCTCATTCATCTTTTGTGGCTGGAAGCCATACATAGAGTTTTGAAAAACGTCGCCTCTCCGGCACCTCGGACACTTCGAATTTACTAAAGCATATAAGTGGGATATTCTTCTCTCTGAGTGCTCTTCGCTGGGTGTATTCACGGCCATTTTCAAAAATAACTATAAATGGCTTAAATTCCCATCAAAATGGAGAAAGCACCGGCAATTTTACCTCTTAGCGATAATCGTAATCACCGACAATCTAACAACCAAAAATCAGTTATATAAATGAACAGTCATCGAAACCTAATTTACAGTTTAACGTAGAAAATCTTTGTCGCTAGTATGCTGATTAGCAATTTTCAACCAATACTTTTATTACTTTTGCAGGGTAATCCCGACGCTAAGCCACCATTTTTTCGGCAAGATATTACTGATAAACACCCCTTTAACAACAGAACTTTAGAATTCCGCATTAATGAATAGTTTTTTCGCCAGAAAGTTTGTTGTTCAGGGAATATTTATTGTGATTACGGCTATTCTGCTTATTCGTTTGTTTTATATTCAGGTAATCAGTGATGAATACATATTGTCGGCTGAGAATAACGTGATCCGGCGGTTGCCCATATATCCTGCAAGGGGAATAATCTTAGACAGAAAGGAACGTATACTTGTTCAGAATGAGCCAGTTTACGACCTCATGGTAATTCCGCGTGAGGTAAAGCCCTTTGACACCCTGGAGTTCTGCAAACTAATTGGAATAGATAAAGTCCGCTTTGATAAGCAGTTTAAAAAAGCAAGGAACTATTCGCCTTATAAAGCATCCATCTTTGAAAAGCAGCTTTCTGTTCAGGTTTACGCATCATTTCAGGAAAAACTCTCTGACTTTCCGGGATTTTTCGTACAAAACAGGACGGTTCGCCGTTATCCGGATAGCATTGGGGCTCATTTCCTTGGTTATATCGGAGAAGTCAATCAAAATGCTATTGACAAATCAAATGGTTTTTATAACCTGGGGGATTACCTGGGGATTACGGGAGTTGAAAAGTCTTACGAAGATCTTTTACGAGGGCAAAGAGGCGTCCAGAATCTAATGGTTGATGCGCTTAACAGGCCGAAGGGGCATTATGCCGACGGGAAGTATGATACACTTGCTGTAGCTGGAGAACATTTAATCTCATCACTCGACAAAGAACTTCAGAAACTCGGTGAGAAGTTAATGGTTAATAAAATCGGCAGTATCGTTGCAATCGAACCGTCAACCGGGGAAATACTCTCTTTTGTAAGCAGCCCGGGATATGATCCAAATCTAATGGTGGGACGGCAGAGGGGCAATAATTATATGGCCCTGCTAAATGATACTTATAAACCAATGTTCGTTCGTCCCATACAAGCTGAATATCCTCCGGGCTCGATCTTTAAAGTAGTAAACGCATTGGTCGCCCAGCAGTTTGGGCTGATCAATGACAAAACTTTCTTCTTCTGCCCCGGGGGCTACAGATATGGAAGGCGTGGATGGATGGGCTGTACCCATGTGCATCGATCTATTGACCTACGCGGATCAATCAGAGAATCCTGCAATACGTATTACGGATATACCTACACCCGGATGATTGACCAGGCAGGCATGAGGCCCATAAATGCATATAAGAGATGGCGTAATGCTGTTTCTGCATTCGGAATTGGAAGTCCGCTGGGCATTGATCTTCCGGGAGAACGGAAAGGCTTACTTCCCACCGACGAGCTCTATACCAAACGCTTTAAGAATGACCGTTGGGGCGCATCTTACACAATGTCTTTATCCATCGGCCAGGGAGAATTGGGGATAACGCCTTTGCAGATGGCGAACGTTATGGCGATAGTTGCAAACAGGGGCTTCTTTTATAAACCCCATCTGATTAAAGCTATCGGCGACAAAAAAGTCGTAAAAGAAGAGTTTACTATAAAAAACAGTGCTGGCATTGATCCTAAATACTTTGAAGTAGTGATTCAAGGTATGAGCGAAGTAGTTAACCAGGGATGGGGAACAGCTTATTATTCTAAAATAGCTAACATCGAAATGTGTGGAAAAACCGGGACCGTTCAGAATCCGCACGGAAAAGACCACTCTGTATTTGTAGCCTTCGCACCGAGGAATAATCCCAAAATTGCAATTGCAGTAGTCGTGGAAAATGCCGGATTTGGAGCAACATGGTCCGCACCTATAGCAAGCTTAATGGTTGAAAAATATCTTACTGATTCCATTGCCAGACCAAGGGCCTATATGGATAGGCTGGTCGAAGCCAACCTCTTGCCGGGCTTCTCCCTCAAACCAAAGACTCCCAAAAAAGGAACTTCAGACAGCGCAAAAATTAAAACACAATCCGTGAAAACAGTCACGCCAGTAAAAACAACCAGATGAATAATCAGCGGAGCCTATTTTTTAACGTCGACTGGTTTATAATATTAACCTACCTGGCTTTGTGCATTATCGGCTGGTTTAATATCCACGCTGCTGTGTACGATGCTGACAATCCCAGTATTGTCGATCTCGACACCAACTACGGAAAACAGTTAATTTTTATAGTATCTGCCGTAATTATTGGCTTTGTTATTTTGTTATTAGATGGTAAGTTCTTTAATTCCTTTTCGCCCATTTTCTATGGAATAACACTTCTCCTCCTTGTTCTGGTGTTAATCGTCGGTAGAAATGTGGGCGGTAATCAGGCATGGATCCCAATTGGCAGTTTCAGGCTACAGCCCTCGGAGTTCGCAAAATTTGCCACATGTTTATTGCTGGCCCGGTACCTGAGCTCAAGTACTATTAAAGTCCAGGAGATCCGAACACAGGTCGTCGCCGCATTTATCATTTTGATTCCCACCGTTCTCATCCTTCTCCAGCCTGATGCTGGGTCAGCACTTACTTTCAGTTCGTTAATACTGGTACTGTACAGAGAAGGGCTTTCGGGCTATTTTCTCGTGATCGAAGGTCTCTCAATTTTGCTTTTTATCCTGACCGTACTATACAATAAATACTATGTCATAATTGGAGTGTTAGCCTTCGCCGGCTTCCTTATCTATCTTTTCCGGAAGAACCGGAAGATGATTACTGTATTTAGTATCGGACTTTTATTTTCCATTCTTTTTATATTCTCAGTTGATTTTGCATACAACAGCATACTCAAACCTCATCAGAAGAACCGTATAGATGTAATCCTGGGCAAAGTAAATGATCCTAGAGGAATCGGTTATAATCTAAACCAATCCAAAATCGCTATTGGTTCCGGCGGACTTTGGGGTAAAGGATATCTTCAGGGTACTCAAACGAAGTATAATTTTGTCCCGGAGCAAAGCACAGATTTCATCTTTTGCACCGTCGGCGAGGAATGGGGATTCGTAGGATGTTTTGTGGTTATCGGGCTTTATCTCTTCCTTCTCTTACGGATTGTGATCATCGCCGAACGTCAGCGTTCACCGTTTTCAAGAATATACGGGTATGGGGTGGCTTCAATCTTGTTCTTTCACTTTTTCATCAATATAGGAATGACAATCGGACTTATTCCGGTTATTGGAATTCCCCTGCCCTTTTTGAGTTATGGCGGTTCCTCCCTCTGGAGTTTCACTATCTTGCTATTTATTTTACTTAAGCTGGATTCTAACCGAATGGGAATTATTTAGAGAAACGGCGGTTGAGTATCTCATAAAATTTTTCTGCAACATCATGTTTATCAGCCCAATTGTTTTTCACAGCATAGTTTTGCTTCAGGAAATTTTCGGCTGACTCGAGACTGTCAAACCGGTTGAGAAGCTCCAGCGCCTCACTATAGGCAAGGCTATATCCGTTAAAAAGATCACGTACAAACAGGAGCTTATCATTCAGGCTTATCATGCCTTTTAAATCTTTGGGCTGTTGCGCCGTAAGCTGGCTTCCCACAGTCTGCTGTGCGACGCTCATAGAAAGCAGGTCGTTTACCGTCGGTGCCGGATTTTCCTCGGCCTTTGGCCCGGCAGGAACGGCTATAGTACGTTCTGAAATGACAACTTCCTTCACATAAACTTCATTGTTGATTTCTGATCGAATCTCATTCGGATGCTCTTTGTCGTCCTCATCACCTGAGTCTTCCGGATTCTTATAATCCTTATGATCTGCTTCTTTTTCAGGCTTTAGTTGAGTATCTTCATCAATCACCCGTCTTTCCTCTTCTGTTAAGGGCTGGTCATAAAGCATATCAGTCTGCTTTTCGCCGAAGTCAAAGTTTAACCCTGTCTCCTTTTCAGAATCAAATTTCCAGTCTGAAGCCATATCGTCTTCACGCTCTGCGGGCAATTCTTCGACTTTTTCCGGTTCAGGTTGTCGGGCATCTTCAGGAGAGTCATCATCATCGATATTCCTGGTTTTCACGTAAGTTTCGTTAAGCTTAACTAATATTGACAGGTGATCGGATAGAAAATTGGCATTAGCAGAAAAAAGTTCCAATTCTAATTCATTCAGGTTATCCGGACTCTTAGAGAGATACTCAAATTGTTCGTTTAACTCAGTGAGTATCCCCCCGACTTTTCTTAAAATTTCCTTCTTATTCATCATTGCTTTAGTGCTGATCAGATCAAAGTTGCTTAGTGAAGCTTAATTCAGCCTCTCAAAGATAATTACATTAATTAATAAAGGGTAGTAAATTATCCGTCCATAATAATGAAAACGCCATATTCCGTATCGAAATACAATTTCTGCAGGCTGCAAGCCCATCTGACATGAATATGCTCCAGATAGTTCAGTCCCAAAGATGGATGGTTTATTCAGGTTAAAAAACAAAATAATTTACGATGAAAATTCAGATATTGTGAGACATATTAAAAGGGGAAAAGCGTAAGATGTTATTCAGTGAACATAATTTTAAAAGGAGAAAAGAACTAGGTGGAAGTATAGAAGTAATATGCGGATCGATGTTTTCAGGAAAAACTGAAGAGTTGATCAGAAGACTAAGAAGAGCCCAGATCGCTAAACTGAATGTGGAAATTTTCAAGCCTAAAACGGATACCCGTTATAACGAGACTTCCGTTGTTTCACATGACCTGAATTCGATACATTCTACCCCGGTTGAGAGCGCTAACTCAATCCTCCTGTTAGGAGCAAATACCGAGGTAGTGGGAATTGATGAGGCTCAATTTTTCGATGACGAGCTTCCAGATGTTTGTAATAAACTTGCTAACCGGGGAATTCGTGTTGTAATCGCCGGACTCGATATGGATTTCCAGGGAAAACCTTTCGGTCCTATGCCCGCGCTGATGTCAATAGCGGAACTCGTTACAAAAGTTCATGCGGTTTGCGTGCAATGTGGCGGTCCCGCTACCTATTCCTATCGTACTGCAGCCAGTGACGCAAAAATCCTTTTGGGTGAAAAGGAAAGTTATGAACCCAGGTGTCGAATGTGTTATAATTCTACTTCAGAGATATAATAGGACCATCTCCCGAACCATTAAGCCCTATTTCGTTACGATAAGCTTAAGAGATTTCTCTTTCCCTTTAAATTTCATCCTATAAATATAAATACCCGCTTCAAGATTTGACGAGTCAATATTTATGCTATAGGCTCCTTTGGCTAATTTCGCATTAACCAATTCCTGTATTTGTTGTCCTGCGGCGTTGTAAAGAATGATAGACGTGTTGCCGAGCTCAGGAATGCTAAAATCAACTATGGTAAGATTTATAGCAGGATTGGGATAATTCTGCTTAAGAACAAAACCTTCGGAAGGCATTATATGGCCAGGCTGTATGATTTCGTCGTACTTTTTCTGAGCGGCCTGGGCACTAGCCTGAATATCCGTCTGATTGTCGCCTGCAATAAATGCAAAACCTAACTTCACTGATCCGTTAACCGGGATGGTAAGCGGCCCGTATCCACTGACAAATAAGACGTCAGTGCCATTTGAAGTAGATTCACCAAGTGACAATGCCTTTATTCCGCTTGAGAGTGTTTCAAATTTCTCTGCAATACTGAGACCTCCCCCGGTCTGTGCAGGATTACCAACGATCTGGTCTGATAAAGGGTAATATGCAGGTGCAAATTCCTGGTTTAATAGCTTTATCCCCGCATACAACCCGCCTCCGTTCTTCGGATAAACAAGTCCGAGCCGGCTTGCCTTATCATATCGGGTAACATCCCTTCCGGAGGCATCTACATCCCAATCAGTGAGTAGGCCAACGAAAACTCCACTCAGGACCGAAGCGCCTGTATTTTTGATTTCGTATTCGGCGATAGTATATTTATCATCAGGTACTGAGGCATAAGCTGTCTGAGTATGTTTCACCGTCAGGTTTAGCCTGAGAGGGTTCCCAGAGTCATCAAATTCAGATTGTCCCTTAAAAGCAGCCTGCTTATCATCTAATCTGGTTACACGAACTTTCCTGACAAAATGTTCATCGGAATCGCCCCGGTCATTTCGCGCATTATTTGATACTTTTAGCGGTGAACTCCCTATCATCAGCGAGGCTTCAAACAATAATTGCTCGTTCTCATACATAAAACCAAGCCCATTCGTACCTTCAGCGCCACTAAACCCCACCCGGCCATTACTACTTATCGTGGTTGCAATTTTATTTACGGTAATGTTTAAATAATCCAATGCAACCCGTATAGTGAATGATTCGGAATCCTGATAACCCCCTTCCGCAGTGTAATTAAGCTTGAAATTAACCTCTTCATTATCTGAAATACTGGATTTTATATATACTCTGAAAGCGCCTACCATTGTCTTGACCTGTGAAGTACCTAAGGTTCCCACATTGACCTGTTCATTTATTACCTGGACGTGCGGATTATCTGAACTAAGCTTAACTATAATTCCCGACACAGTTGAGAGGAAATTTTTAAGGTCCAGAAATATTCTTAGAGTATCACCAGGAGGAATTGAGCCGCGTCCCTTATCAATAAGTGTTATTTTTTGCTGACGAATGGAGGGTGGAGTTTCTGTAACGGCGCGATATACATTCAACCTTCCTTTTCCCAGCAAACCTGAGAAATTCGCGTTCAACGCGTCAATATTGTCAGTTGTTACTCTGATCTGTTCTCTAACCTGGCTCATGTCAAAATTAGGGAATCGGCTTTTCACAAGTGCAGCAGTGCCTGAAACAAGCGGCACGGAAAAGGAAGTACCACGCGCTATAGTATAATTGCTGCGGTTCCCCGTAGAGAATGTTTCCCCTGGAGCGGAAAGCGTAATATGGGGCCCGTAATTAGAGAAATTGCTCTTCCTGTCTAAATTATCAACGCTCGAAACAGCCATCACCCCGGAATATAAAGCAGGGTAGTCTGCCATTTGCGATCCTTCATTCCCCGCGGCAGCAATTACAAGACAACCTTTTGCTATTGCGTAATTTATAATATCCTGTCCATAAGAACCCCCGGCTGGGCCACTCCACGAACAGTTGATAATATTCGCACCGTTATCTGCAGCGTACTTTATCCCCTCATAACCACGATAAATTGCAGTTGCGTTATTATCTGCCCCGGCTTTAACGATAAGTAATTTCGCATTAAATGCCACGCTGCTGATACCAATTCCGTTATCAGAAACCGCCGACGCCAGTCCACTTACCCTAACTCCATGATCGGTAGAATCACTCTTAACATCGGGATCATCATCTTCTATCATAGTGGAGTAACTGGCCCCTACCAAATCTTTCCCCGGTAACAGAATATTTGACCTGAGATCTTCATGATCAAGGTCAGAACCTGAATCAACGATAGCAATTACAATCCCGGAAGAATTCCTGATTACGTCCCAGGCCAGATCTGCTTTTATCTGCCTTAAATAACCTTGCGAGGAACTATATAACCTGTCATTCGTAACGTATGATGTATGATAGATATAACTGGGTTCAGCATATTCAATAACCGGACTCTGTAAAATTTCATTGATAACCTCGTCAATGCTCGCGGTACCGTTAAACTTGAATTCATAAATGCGGTCCAGCCCTATGATATCGCTGGGATCCTTGCGTAATATTTGCCGGTTCCCGGCTATCACCGAACCTTTAAACAATTGTTTTACTCCCTCCAGATTTGCAGACTTGACAGCCAATGTGTTAGAGGTTAAGGCTACTGTTGCAGCTTTGATCTGGCTTACTGTGCTGCCTTCTTTGAATTTGATTATTACTGTATTTGGCAAATAATCTTCAGCTGAGATCCCGTTGGGAAAAGTGAATTTTCGTCCCGGAAAACGGGAAGCTTCCTGTCCTTGAACTGCTAACGCGAAAAGACAAAATATCAGCAGTAAAAGTTTTTTCATAAGGAGCGTTTCCCAAAAGTAGTAAAATCAAAGCATAAGTAAATATAGATCAGCCAGCTAGCAGTCAACTATACACAGTTTATGACGATTTATAAAAAGAACAAGATTTATGAAACTTTAAAAGTGTCAATGCCGTATAGCAATCTAATAAATTCACAATTTAAATGGTATTTGAAAAACTAAACACGGTATTATGTATAAATGATAATGACATCACATTATTCATACTCAAACGTGCCCTGAGTAAGGCAAATTTTGCAGAAAAGATCACTCAGAAAAAGGACGGTCTTGAAGCGCTTATTTATTGTCAGGAACTGATCAAACAGAACGCTCATATTAGCGGAAACTATCCGAAGGTGATTTTTCTCGACCTCCATATGCCAATAATGGATGGCTGGGAGTTTCTCGACAAATTTGCAACCGATATACAGCCTTTTTTTAAGGATACTAAAATAATAATTACTTCTCAAACTGTTGATTCCCGAGATTGCATACGGGCGAAAGAACATCCATTTGTCGCCGATTTTATCAAACAACCAATCACTATAGAAAGCCTGATTAAGCTTCATGAAAGCCTGACAGAATCTGTCTAGTAACATTAATGATTCATTTACCTGCCGTTCTTACTTGAGCAACTTCAAGAGCGCTAACCTCACTGGCAACGTTTCCGAAATTTTGTCTAACATATGTAGTTATTGAAGCTACGGCATGATCATCCAGAAAACCGGCATGGGCAGGCATTAAACCATTCCAGGTTTACCTTTATCTCACCCTCCAGTCCAAACAAGATGGCTCTGATCAGCCGCTGTTTATCTCCCGTTACCCAGTCTGAACCAGCCAAAGGAGGGAAACGACTATTATCTCCCTTTCCATTACCCTGGTGACAACCGGCACAATAGGTAGTGTATAAAATACTGCCATATAATCTGTCTCCCTGGTGTAGATTGTCTTTAATAGGGTCAGGTGTTTTAATGTAAGATCTTACTTTTCGTTTTTCCATTCCCGCCAGTTGAGTTTCCCGAAATTTGCTCTTGTCATCCCGATACATTACCCGCCATATCTTCCCTTTATTTGACTCAGATATATAAATAGATCCGTCAGGACCTTCAGACAAGCCCATCGGCCGGTAAACGGCATCACTAGTGTTTACTACCGTATCGACTACCGTAAACCCATCAGCAAATACTTCCCATTCTCTGGCTGTGCCATCTTTATTAAAAGGCACGAAGCATATTATGTATCCCGCTTGCGGATATGGCGACCGGTCTGTCGAACCATGAAACGCGACGAATGCACCTTGTTTATATCTTTCAGGAAACTGATTTCCCTTGTAAAACATCACGTCCATTGGCGCCCAATGTCCCGGAAATCCCATTACAGGAACATTAAAAGAGGCAGCTCTGCCAATTTTTTTACTGTCACCGCCATATCCAGGCTGCAGCATATTTTTTTTAATCATATGATCATAATATGCATATGGCCACCCGAAATCTGAGCCCTCCGTAACTTTCAAAAGTGGCTCAGAGGGTAATACCGCAGCCTGCCAGGCAGTATAAAGATCAGGATATATAGTATGGAAGTTATCTATTCCGTTCATCACTGCATATAAATTGTCGTCCCGATCGTTCCAGGTCATTCCAACCACACTTCGAATGCCGGTGGCAAATTTATACCCATCCTTTTGCGTCTGGTTGATTTTATTAGCATCAAAGCGCCAGATCCCAGCGTGGTTAATAAGTTCCGGTGAAGGATCCAATCCCTTTCCCATTGGTATCCCAATTGGGCCGTATTTTTTTATGTCCTGTCCGGCATCAGATGGGGATCCAAAAGGGACATACATGAACCCCTTTTTATCGAAAGCTACAGGTTTGGTTGTGTGCCAGTTTTTGGCCACATTCGGATCGGTATCAGTTAGTATCACCTCCGTAGGACTCGTAGGTACAAGTTCGCCTGGTTTGAGCTTATTTCGCAGCACCTGCTTCACCGTGCTGGTATATAAGAACCCCTTATGTATAGTTACCCCGACTGCTGAACCTCCAACGTCCTGATAATCGCCAAAACGTACGATAGAATCTATTTTTCCGTCGCCATTCAGATCCCTTAGGCCAACCGTTCCACCAGCACCAACCTTTGATGACCTTAACTTAGCATAAATATCTCCATTGCTGTTAACGGCGATGTGCCGCGTTTGCCCGACGCTGTCGACTACTACCAATGCATCAAAGCCGTCCGGAAGATATAATCCGCCATTGCCATGATCGGCTTTGGGCAGCTTGGATTGCGGTTGAATCAGAGTAAACCCGGTAATTATCAGGAGAATAAACCCTGATACATAATAAATTTTTGACATGTTTATCTTATTTTTAGCTCTGTCTGTTTTAGGTGTCCACAGAACGACCGTAAAAAATATTAAAGATCAAAATAGATTCCCCATATAATATTAAGAAAAAAAACTCTTACCTGACGTTCCACCACGACTGTATTGCCACGTTAAACGGGGCGTTAAGCAAAGCAAATTATTTTCCCGGGAGGTGTCCATGAACATGGACGAGCAATCAACCACAGTATCTAACTTATTGATCACTAATATTTTAGAAGGATTTCTGGAAATGTATCGGTAAACCTTGGAGCAAGCATGGCAAATATGCCGGTAAATCAGGGATGAATACTTCTTCCCGACGGTTCTATAAACTGAGATAAGAAATGGAAACAGCCAGGGGCCTGCCCCTGACCCAGGTGATGTTATGTGGGAAATACTGGGTTCGAACCAGCGACC
>JAZKHM010000057.1:0-2961 GCA_040385405.1 Bacteroidota bacterium
TAAGATTCACAGTTAGAAATGCGATTGCTATACATGCTATTATCTTTTTCATTTTTATAAATTTAAATGGTTTTTCTTTTCTTCTTTAGATGCAAATCCAAAATTATAATTCAAATATAAATAATAATTCAAATCAATTATTAAAATTCAGATTAATATTTACTTAATCGAATCCGATTAACTACTGGAAACATACATTTTATTTGATAATAATTTTTTTGCTATACGCTCCTTTTGAAGTTTTTAGTTTTACGATGTATACTCCTGAACTTAAATTTTTGATTGGAATTTGAATTTTGGTTTGATTTTCATTTTTTACATCCCAATTTGCCACAGCTTGCCCTAATATATTGAAGAGACGCACCTCATTCACGGTTGAATCAAGAGCTTTATTTTGAATAATTAAGACTTTATAATTGTTAGAGTATAAAACTATAAGTCCGTCATTCAAATTATTCTCATCAACATCAAGTGTTTTGTTTGTGAATCGAAGAGAGAAACGGTTTCTGTATTCGCCAACGGCTAATGAAATTGTAAAATCACTATTACGAATGTTATGATAAATACCTGTTATGTTATCATGGAGGTAAATCTCAGTTGTATTAGATATGTTTTCGAGAGCATCAATTTTTATTTTGACTTTACCTTCGTTTCCTACAGTAAGTCCTAAAGGGATTATTTGATTGTCATTAAAATCAGTAACAGCTTGAATCACATATTCAATATTGTTTATTTCCCAAAACATATCATCGATACTCAAATCAAACATTGGGGCATCATAACCGATGTCGAACATTGAGGTAGTGTTACTATCGGCTCCAAGTAATAGTTGTCGGTGCACACCAAGTGAAGAGTCAAAACCGAGTCTTATTTTTGATCTCGTTTCGGTTTCTGCATCTGAATCTTTTGCACTTGATTTAGTTGCTCCAGCTGTTTTCATAAAGAGCGAGTTCCCTCCACTTTCTTTTACAAATACTCGTTGGCTATTTTTAAAAGTTAGTGTGCCACCATTAACTAAAGTTGGAATTTCAACTCCTGTTAATCCAGAGTCTAGATAAGCATCAACAAAAAATCCTTGTGCTACAGGGATGTATCGTTCTGGTACTTTTGTACCTGCTCCAGTAGCAGTTAAAGAACTGTCAGCAATACCAGCAACTCCTCCCATTAACGTATAGGTTGCATAACCACCTTCATATTCAGCTAAATAATGATTGTTGGATAAGCCAAAATGATCCCAAAAATACAGAGCTCCATTAAAGACATTGTCTGTGTTAGTACATCCTGAACAATCTTTTAAGTTATCTCTTATGAATTTATAGGCGTCAAGCGCAGATGGATAAGGATTTCCTACTAAGTAAGTTTGGTCATAAGGTAATGATAATGTAATAGTTCCTGAATTAGGTTTTCCTGTAAAGACATAGTTTTGCAATGCTGTGATTGGAGCAATACCACCAGTTCCTTTCATAGTATGCCCTTCACCTGTTTTTATCAGACCGGTACTGCCAACATATTTCCATTGATAATAATCATTTAAATCCGTATTTGAATTTAGTGTTTGTGAATTATAAGACCATAACCAGCGGTTACTTATTTTTATAGGATTTGAAACTACATCTGCATAAAAGGCACCATCATTGAAATCGATAGTATTTGGACTCAATGAATTCGTTCCATCTTTTAAAATATTTGCAATTGCATATGGCGAATTATTTAGACCTCCTTGAATACTTACCGGTGATGACCAATAATTATAATTGTAACTGTTTCGTTGGCCTTGTTGGTCTCGTTCAATATATCCAGAACTGGCTTCATCTAATATACTGTCATCGTATTGGGTTGCTGTATATCTCTTTTGTACCAGTTGTGATTGACCTACTAGATCAATATTTCCATTCAATAATAAATATAGGGTAATCCATAAGCCTTGACCGTCATTATTTTCAATTGGCGTAGTAACTGCTGGGTCAGCCATTGTCAATTTTCCGGCGGTTGAAAGCAGACCTAATACCGTTATGTCTTTATTTCCTGAATTAATGTTGTGTGATATTTGTACAATATTCCAATCAATTGGAGTACTATTATCAACTCCTAAGCTGTTTGGCGCATCCCAAACATTAAAATGTGTCCAAGTAGTATCCGTACCCCAATCTTGACCATTAACTCTTGAAGTGTATGGTATTGGAGCGGTTTGTTCTTGTGCGCTGGTAATATTTCTTAATTTACCTACCGCAGTTCCTTTTGTTGGATTGAGATAACCACAACTGATGGAACTCATTTGGTAATACCCTAATAAATCCGTTGTCCATGACAATCCGTTGACATCTACAGGAACAATTACTCCTGTAACGGCAGTTCCGTTGCTTTTAATTTCCTGATTCATAATTTGGTGCAACTGTTCTGGAGTTAATGCTTTATTCCAAATTCGGAGCTCGTCCATCCAAGCATTAAAATAGCTTATAGGTTGGCTTCCAGATTTATTCATTGCTCCTAAAATACAATCAAAATCATTAGTAGTGGGTAATGATCCCGATGCATTTTTTACTTCAATACCATCAATATATAATCGATACGTTGTGCCGCTGAAAGTAACTGCAATATGATACCATCTATTTGTGCTAATGGCATTATTAGAGATAACTGATCCTGCTCCATTCCAATTGAATGAAATTTTGTCTCCTGTCAATTTCAAATCATAACCAGTAGCCAGATTATTGGAATCGCGTTTAGAAAAGATGGTTTGTGTCCCAGTTATAGAATTTGGTTTTACCCAAACTTCAATACTAAATGGAGCTGTAAAATCATAATTGTCTTTAAAGGTTATATTGTCATTTGCCCCGTCAAAATTGATTGTAGAACAATCAGTTAAAACAACAGTAACATCATCTGAACACCCAGCCGCAGTCCAGCTTAATACATAAGTTCCAGCATCACCGGTAAACGTAGCATTAGGATCGGTATCAT
>JAZKHM010000058.1:0-6870 GCA_040385405.1 Bacteroidota bacterium
GGGTCAGGCACTTGGTATTCATGGATTAACCACTTCTGATTGACACTTTCGTTTCTGGTTAACAATTACGCTCGACCCCGAAGGTGGTCACATATTTATAAAAGAATAATGCAATCTATATTCCCGACCCCGAAGGCGGTCGCATGTGAAATCTCTAACACCTAACAAATATTCTGGAAATATCTTATTTAAGTGACAGTCCTTGTGCTTTGTTCCATTCTGTCGTTGGGTGGGCGTCTTGGTTCTTGGTTCTTAGTTCTTGGTTCTAACAAGTTGCGGTTAACAATCCGATTTGTATTTTTGCAATTCAATAAAAAAACATGATTAAGCGCACGCGAATTAAAGATCTTTTAAATACTACGGAATTTGGGCAACAGGTAACTGTAATGGGTTGGGTTAAAACTTTTAGAAATAACCAGTTTATTTCTATTAATGACGGATCCAGCATAAACAATATCCAGGCTGTCGTCGATTTCAATACTACAGATGAAAGCCTCCTTAAAAGACTTACTACCGGCGCTGCAATATCAATTGAAGGTGAGCTGATAGAATCTTTAGGCAAAGGCCAGAGGGTCGAAGTGAAGGTGAGCAAGCTGGAAATCCTGGGAGATAGCGATGCAGAAAAATTTCCCTTGCAGCCCAAAAAACACAGCCTTGAATTTCTCCGTGAAATTGCACATCTCCGCTTTCGTACAAATACATTCAATGCTGTATTTAAAGTAAGACATACCTTGGCTTACGGAGTTCATAAATTCTTTAACGACAAAGGATTCCTTTGCATGCACACTCCGATTATTACCGCTTCGGATGCTGAAGGCGCGGGTGAAATGTTCCGCGTTTCTACATTAGATTTGGACAATATTCCACGAAATGAAGATGGGACAGTAAATTACAAAGAGGATTTCTTTGGCAAACCTACTAACCTCACTGTGTCAGCCCAGTTGGAAGGTGAGCTTGCCGCGCTGGCATTTGGAGAAATCTATACCTTCGGACCGACTTTCAGGGCGGAAAACTCCAACACCACCAGGCATCTTGCCGAATTCTGGATGATAGAGCCTGAGATGGCTTTTTATGACTTGTCAGACAATATGGATCTTGCTGAGGAACTTCTGAAGTACCTGATCAAATATGCAATTGACAATTGTTCTGATGAGCTGGAATTTCTTAAAGCGCGCCTGCTTGAAGAAGAAAAGCAAAAACCTCAGAATGAACGTTCGGACATGGACCTGCTGGCGAAATTAAATTTCTGCCTCGATAATGAATTTGAACGGCTTACCTATACTGAAGCGATAAGCATATTAAGGAACTCAAAACCAAACCAGAAAAAACAATTCAAATATCTAATCGATGGCTGGGGTTCTGATCTTCAATCTGAACACGAGCGTTATCTTGTAGAAAAACATTTTAAGAAACCGGTAATATTAACGGATTACCCGGCAGAGATTAAATCATTTTATATGCGTCTGAATGAGCCGGATGCTGAGGGTCGCACCACAGTGAGAGCAATGGATATTCTCTTTCCGGGTATTGGCGAAATTGTTGGCGGCTCACAAAGGGAAGAACGCCTCGATAAACTGGAAGGGAGAATGGCAGATCTTAATATACCAGCTGAGGAGATGTCGTGGTATCTGGATACCCGCCGTTTTGGTTCAGCACCGCATGCAGGTTTTGGTTTAGGTTTTGAAAGGCTGGTGTTGTTTGTCACCGGAATGACCAATATCAGGGATGTAATCCCTTTTCCCCGGACTCCCAAAAACGCTGAGTTTTAATTTTTTAGGTAATCCGATTATTTTACTTAGATTACTGATAGTTTCGGTTTTATTCCATGGATAATGGATGTTTCCGGATGTAACTTTCTTAAAAGATTTATGAAACCTTCAGCACCTAACAAAATTCTTTGGGCACTAGCTCTTATCGTAGGTATTCTCGGCATTGTAGGCCATCTAACCTCTGTGAATTATCTGACTGAATACAGCTTTATGCTTGTTTTAGTTGGCTTCGTTCTATTAGCGATCGGGACATCGTTTAAAGGGACGTGAGGCAGGAGGTTAACAACTCCTCCAAATCCAACCCGTCCGTTGTCATCATCAGATTTCCTTCGTCATCAACAGGCCATTGCTCCCTGGGCTTGTCCCAGTAAAGCTCAACTCCATTCCCGTCCGGATCATCCAGGTACAAAGCTTCAGAAACACCATGATCCGAGGCTCCGGTTAGCGGATAGCCCGCGTCAAGTAAACGTTTTAATATTATAGCAAGGTCCTTTCTTTCTGGATACAAGATAGCCGTATGAAATAAGCCTGGCGAGTTTTGCGGTGCGGCCGGTCCATTCTTTGAATACCAGGTATTCAAACCGATATGGTGATGGTATCCGCCCGCCGAAATAAACACAGCCTGGGCACCATAACGCTGAGTAATTTCAAAGCCAAGAAGGTCGCGGTAAAATGAAAGAGACCGTTCCAGCTCGGCAACTTTTAAATGAACATGGCCAATACGGGTGGAAGAAGGAATCTTATAGGTCATGGTTGAATTGGTGTTAATCTGAACAAAGCGGTACACGAGGATGTTCTCACATCAGAAGTTTAATTTAGTACATTTAGTTATGCTTATCAAGATATATCCTGAAAATCCAAACGAAAAAATGATACAGCAGGTAGTCGACGTACTGAAAAAAGGAGGTGTTATCATTTACCCTACAGACACAGTGTATGGCCTCGGCTGCGATATTACCAATCAACGAGCAATTGAACGAATATGTAAAATACGGGGAATAAAACCTGAAAAAGCAAACTTCTCGTTTATCTGCTACGATCTGCGCCATATTTCAGATTACACTAAACCTATAGATAACGAAACCTACCGTATTTTAAAGAAAGCCTTGCCAGGCCCGTTTACATTTATCTTTAATGCAAGCAAAAATGTTCCTAAACTGCTGAGCTCTAATAAAAAAACGGTTGGTATCCGGGTTCCGGACAACAATATCGCCCGCTGCATCGTGAAGATGCTTGAAAATCCAATAATGTCAACCTCTATACACGATGATGATGAGATCATTGAATACTCCACAGATCCAGAGTTAATCCATGAAAAATATCAGGACCTTGTGGATCTGGTGATCGATGGAGGTTTCGGGGATAATCAGCCTTCTACCGTGGTAGATTGCAGTGAAGGAGATTTCGAAATAATTCGCCAGGGCAAAGGCGATCTGGAATTGTTTTTGTAACATCTTTATCGTGGAGCTAAATAACTGACATCCAGAGGCATATCGCTGAAAAACCCCCGGGATTGACATTAAATTCTTTAAATTCAACCCGCTTTTCCGACTCGACCTTTAAAGATTTTAGTATTTTCGCGCAATGTCCAAAGGCATCAACTTACAAACCTTCAGGAATTTCTTTCGTTCAAAGCAAATTGGCGGGATCATTCTCCTTCTTTGCGTAGTTATCTCCCTTTTTATCGCAAATTCATCATTAGGAAAGAAATTTGAAGATCTTCTTGCAATGGTTATAGGGTTTTCGAGCGAATATTTTGTTCTGGAATACTCTTTAGCGGCCTGGATAAATGATGGATTGATGGCAGTATTCTTTCTCCTGGTGGGGCTTGAAATAAAAAGGGAAATTATTGAAGGTGAACTATCCTCACCGAGAAAAGCGGCGATGCCAATATTCGCGGCCCTGGGCGGCATGCTTTTACCTGCGCTTGTTTACAGCTTGTTTAATATAAACACCTCAACTTCAAGCGGCTGGGGTATTCCAATGGCTACTGATATTGCTTTTGCATTGGGGGTACTCTCCTTACTCGGCAAACGCGCGCCGGCATCGTTAAAAATATTCCTGGCGGCCCTGGCTATTGTCGACGATCTTGGAGCCATCCTCGTGATAGCCTTTTTCTACACAGAGGAAATTCATGTAACGCAGCTTCTTTATGCAGCAGGTATATTGGCATTTCTAATACTATTGAATCGTTTTGGAGTAAAGAAGCTGGTTTTCTATATCGTTCCCGGCATATTCCTTTGGTATTTTGTACATCACTCAGGTATACACGCCACCATCGCCGGGGTCTTGCTCGCTTTAACTATCCCAACAAATCTCACCAAAAATGTTTCACCTCTTGAAAAGCTTGAACACATGCTGGTCCGGCCCGTGAATTTTTTAATCATGCCCATTTTTGCGTTAGCTAATACCAATATCAAATTTGAAAATAGCATGATTGATGGACTATACAGTCCTCTGGGGCTTGGAATTCTTGGAGGCTTAGTTATTGCTAAACCGCTTGGTATAACCTTATTTTCCTGGTTATCTGTCAGGTTTGGCTTGTCAACTCTTCCTGCTCAGTCCACCTGGAAACATATCTTTGGACTGGGATTACTTGCCGGTATAGGTTCACAATGTCAATTTTCATTGCTTTATTGTCATTCGGAAGTATGGAATATCAACTGTCGGCAAAGTTTTCTGTTCTCGTGGCGTCAGTCATTGCCGGCCTCTCCGGTTACCTTTTCCTGAGCAAACTCGAAAAACGAATAAATTACGACAGGAAAAAACTTCTTAGACGACGTAAGCCATCGTTAAGACCTGCACGGTAAGCACCTTTCAGGTTCCGCCTATATACTGTTCCATGTTCCTGATAATGAATTTCTGCTCGTCAATGATGAATTTTACAACATCTCCGATCGAAACGATCCCCACCAGCTGGTCCCCCTGAAGTACAGGCAGATGCCGTATGAAATTATTCGTCATGAGCTGCATACATTCATCAATTGAGGTTGAAGGGGTAACAGTAATCAGATTTACAGACATAATATCTCTGATTTTAGTTTGCTTCGAGGCTTTTCCTTTCAGGATTACCTTTCTTGCGTAATCTTTTTCAGAAAACACGCCTACAAGACGATCATCCTCCACAACAACCAGAGCACTTACGTTCCTTTCAACCATAACCTCCAGCGCACGGTAAACAATTGTGTCAGGTGTTATGGAAAAGGTGGCCCCGCCTTTGGCTTTTAGAATACTTTGTACTGATCCCATAATGCAGTTTTTAATTATTGAAAATCTACTTGTATGTGTAATTCAAACGCTTCAGATCTATAAACAGGTGATCCTTTTGATGCATTTATTTTTGAGAGGAACAGCTAAATCTTAATATTTAACGGCTATTAAACGGGAGTCTATTTTAAAAATAAAGAAATTATTGCAAATTAAAATATTTATTTCCAGCTCGTTGATAATTTATTAAAACATGTATATTGTAATAAGATTTAGAAACGCCGCCGCGAATCTTAGACTTGTTGAGCAGAAACTTAGCGTTCAATTACGTTGATAACTAATATAAATTAACTCTATGTCAAGGTATGTTAAAATCGATCGGGGCTTAAATATCAACCTGGCAGGCGAAGCCGATAAAACTGTTTCTAATCATACTCAGTCTGAAACTTACTCAGTCTTTCCATCCGACTTTTGCGGGCTTAGTCCAAAACTTCTGGTTAAAGAAGGAGATGAAGTTTTAGCAGGATCCCCAATCTGGTACGATAAGAATAATGAAGCTATAAAATACAGCGCACCGGTGAGCGGCGAAGTTATTGGAGTAATTCGCGGCGATAAAAGAAAAGTCCTTGAAATAAAGATTCTGGCTGACCGGGAAGTAAGGTATCTTGAGCATGGGGCGATCGGATCAGCAGGCCTTAGCCGCGAAACAATAATTGAACACCTGTTAAAGAGCGGTGTCTGGCCATTCATTCGTCAGCGTCCATTTGGGATAGTGGCCGATCCACAGAATCTGCCTAAGTCGATCTTTATTTCCGCATTTGACTCTAACCCTCTTGCCCCTGATATTGAATTTGTTTTAAAGGGCAAGGAAGCCCTGTTTCAGTCGGGCCTCGATGTACTCCAAACGTTAACAAGTGGAAAAGTACACCTTAATTTACATGCGGAGTTAAATTCATCATCTTTCAGCAACTTCAGGAACGTTCAGTTAAATAAATTTTCAGGCCCCCATCCTTCAGGTAATGTGGGTGTTCAGATCCATCACATAGATCCTTTAAATAAAGGCGAATTTATCTGGACAGTAAACCCACAGGATGTAGTAGCCATAGGAAACTTATTCGAAAACGGGATTTATGATGCACGTAAGATCATTACTGTTGCCGGTTCGCAGATACAAAAGCCGGTCTACTATCAGGTACTTGGCGGCTGCAGTATCAAGAGCCTGTTAAAAGACGCAGGATTAAAGGACGGAGAAAACCGCATCATCAGCGGAAGCGTTTTGAACGGAAGCCGGATATCCCCAGACGGGTCTTTAGGTTTCTATGATACCCAGGTCACCGTGATCCCGGAGGGAAATCATCCGGAATTTCTAGGCTGGCTCAGCCCGGGTCTCAATAAGTTCAGCGTATCGCGTTCCTTCTTTTCCTGGTTGAACCCATCGAAAAAGCATGAATTGGACACCAACCTGCATGGCGAAGAACGCCCGTTTGTAGTGACCGGGCAATACGAGAAGGTTTTTCCCATGGACATCTATCCTGTGCAGCTGTTAAAGTCGATTCTAATTGAAGACATCGAACAAATGGAGAAACTAGGTATTTACGAGGTCGTTGAAGAAGATTTTGCGCTTTGCGAATTCGTTTGCACGTCTAAAATAAAATCGCAGGAAATTGTACGTCGCGGACTGGATATGATTCGTAGTGAATTTAGCTAGGTTGATTTTAACTTACAGAAACTATATATTTATTTTACTGAGATCCTTTATAACATAAATAAGATTCTATTGATTACATAGCCGAATACACACAAAGAGACTAAACGGGCGGGTAGCCATTTTTTATCACTCAAATTATTTTCTTTTGGAAGCACTTAGAAAATTATTAGATAAAATAAAACCCCA
>JAZKHM010000059.1:0-16779 GCA_040385405.1 Bacteroidota bacterium
ATGGATATGGTGATAAATATAACTACAATTATCAGTTCACTTTAGTAGACAGTAAGGACATAAACGCCTGGTGTATGCCCGGTGGAAAAGTGGCTATCTATTCGGGAATATTGCCGGTTACGCAAAACGATGCCGGACTTGCAACAGTTATGGGACACGAAATTGCCCATGCCATTGCCCAACATGCGGCAGAGCGATATTCTCAAATGACACTTGCACAAGGCGGTGGAGCAATAGTTGGTGCGGCCGTAGGCGGCAGGTCTCAGGGTACACAGAACATGATTGGACAGATTTACGGTATTGGGGGGCAACTCGCATTGTTGAAATACTCGCGTAACCAGGAAAGCGAAGCCGACAGATTAGGCCTGATTTTCATGGCGATGGCAGGATACAATCCAGATAGCGCTGTAGCTTTCTGGCAGCGAATGGCATCTGCTAAAGAAAGCGGTGGTGCTCCTCCGACGATACTAAGTTCACACCCAAGCGATGCTAGCAGGATAGAAGCAATTCAGAATTTACTCCCTGAGGCAAGGCAGTATTATAAAGGCGGGCGAACCACAGCAAACTAATAAAGAAAACCCGGCCAGGCCGGGTTTTTCCTTTAGATATAGTTCGTTTTTTTATGCCTGTAATACTTCCCTTATAGCTTCTGCTTTCAGCAAACATTCTTCATATTCCCTTCCCGGATCAGAATCAATAGTAATTGCACCTCCGGTGTGAAAAGATAAATACTTGTTTTCGCTGTTATAAAGCAGCGTTCTGATTATAACATTGAAATCAAAATCTCCGTTGGGTCCGAAATATCCTACAGCGCCAGAGTAAACCCCTCTTTTACTTCTTTCATACTTTTCGGCTAGTACCATAGCGCTAATTTTGGGTGCTCCTGTCATTGAACCCATAGGAAACGTGTTGGAGATGATCTTTGGATTCGACAGGCTTTCCTCTATTTCGCAGACAACTGTTGAGATCAATTGATGTACCTGCTTAAAACTGTAAATCCCGAACAGTTCTTCTACTTTTACTGTGCCGGGCTTTGCACTTTTGGTAAGGTCATTTCGCACAAGATCCACAATCATAACATTCTCTGCCCGTTCCTTTTCGTCTGCCTGCAGCTTCTTTTTCTGGTCCTCATCCTTTAAGAGATTGGCACTTCGTGCCGAGGTCCCTTTTATAGGCTGCGAGATCAGTTTTTGTCCCCTGCGGCTCAGGAAACGTTCGGGCGTGGCCGAAATTATATAATGCTGATTAAGTTTAAGGTAACTAGAGAATGGAGTAGGCGAAATCTTATTCAGTCGAATAAAAGTATTCAGAGGATCGATTTCAGCATTCTCAGCATAAAATTCCTGGCAAAAATTGATCTCATAAATATCACCGCGTTGAATGTGTCGCTTTAGTTCATTAATAGTGTCCTCGTATTCAGTTCTTGTGAAACGGGACCTTACAGTAACCGGGTTGGTAACTGGCGGAACAGGGATATCGTAATTGCTGATTATTTCCCAGGTCGCTTCAGGATTAGCATTATTGATTTGAACATCTGAACCTTTGATGAATATGGTTGTCTCCGGGACAAAAAAACAGAGGTCGGGAAACCTTAGATGATCGGGATTAATGGATTGTAAATCCTCAAGTTCGTTTTTCAGGTCATAGGAGAAATACCCCGGTATGAAGCCGGTATTAACATTTAAAAAATCTTCCAGTTGAAGGAAGGCACTGCCCGCGGGATGTGTTAACTTTTCTGTTGCTCCTGCGGCAATGAAAACATCAAAAACGGTATAAGGATCCGGGTGATGGTTAGAATCAAAATAACACATTTCCTTAAAGGTGTTAGCCCAAAGAAGTGCTTTGACTTTAAAAGCATCCGGATCAGAAGTAAAAAAAACTTTAGGAACAGGCACCTTGCAAAGTATGAACTTAAATTCTTCCTGAGAACTAACTCAGGGTAAGAGTCTGCACCCGGTCTGGTCCTACTGAAAGGTATTTTACAGGTACTTCCAGATGTTTCTCCAAATAAGAAATGTAGGCACTGAGTTTTGAAGGAATTTCATTTATTTCGCGTATGCCGGTCAGATCCTCTGCCCAGCCCGGGATCGCTTCAAACACTGGTTCGGGTTTCACTGCATGAATATCATAAGGCATGTAATCGATAACTTCGCCATTGTATTTGTAGCTGGTACAAGCGTAGATAGTTTCAAATCCACTTAATACATCGGCTTTAGTCATTACAAGCTCTGTAACACCATTCAGCATAATAGCATATTTTAAAGCAGGAAGATCAATCCACCCGCAGCGACGCGGACGCCCGGTTGTGGCACCAAATTCGTGGCCGATCCGTCTAAGTTCTTCCCCGGTTTCGTTTTCCAGCTCGGTAGGGAAGGGACCACTGCCCACACGGGTACAGTATGCTTTAAAAATGCCTATCACATTACCAATACTCCTTGGTGCTACGCCGAGGCCGGTACAGGCTCCTGCAGAAGTTGTATTTGAAGAAGTCACAAAAGGATATGATCCGAAATCGATATCAAGCATAGTACCCTGGGCGCCTTCAGCCAGAACTTTTTTACCATCTTTCAGGTATTGGTTTACAAAATGTTCGCTGTCTACCTGAGGTATGGCCTTTAACATCTCTACTGCTTCGAAGAAAGCTGCTTCCTTTTCAGAAAAATCAGGAATTTCCCCGTAATGAGATAAAATAGAAAGATGTTTACTGACGAGTTTATTATAACGTTCGCGGAAATCGGTTAGCATGGTATCTCCAACGCGAAGCCCATTACGCCCGGTTTTATCCATATAAGTTGGCCCGATTCCCTTTAGTGTAGAGCCGATTTTATCTGCGCCCATTTTTGTTTCAGAAGCAGCATCCAGCAATTGATGGGTTGGTAAGATGAGATGCGCTTTCCTGGCGATGACCAATTTCTTCTGAGCAACCGGATCGAAGCCATTTTTCTTCAGGTTATCGAGTTCTCTTTTTAGGATGATCGGATCAATTACAACGCCATTTCCGATAAGGTTCATAGCATTGTCATTGAATATTCCGGAAGGAATCGTGTTTAATACATATTTCTGGTGGTCAAATTCAAGCGTATGGCCTGCATTTGGGCCTCCCTGGAAACGGGCAATCAAATCATATTGAGGACACAGTACGTCTACAATTTTTCCTTTTCCTTCGTCGCCCCATTGGAGGCCTAGCAATACATCAATTGTCATTATTTAAATTAAGGGAGTATGGTAAGAAGATTAATTTTTGTTTGCATATGATTCACAGTTTCCTTCTTTAAGTCGGCTGCAATTACCATACAAATTAAGCGAATGGTGCTTTATTTCGAACTTTAGGATGTCACCCATCATACTTTGGATCTGCTGAATCCGTGGGTCACAGAATTCGACAACTTTTCCGCAATCGATACAAATTATATGGTCGTGCTGTTTATACCCATATGATTTTTCAAACTGGGCCATATTCTTGCCAAACTGGTGTTTGGTAACCAGGTCACATGATACTAAAAGTTCAAGGGTGTTGTAAACAGTTGCCCGGCTTACCCGGTATTTTTTATTTTTCATATGGATATACAGCGATTCCACATCGAAATGGTCACTTCGCGAATATATCTCTTCAAGGATTGCATAGCGTTCAGGCGTTTTCCTCAGGCTTTTGTTCTCAAGATAAGCTTCAAAAATTTTAATTACCAACGCAATAGTATCTCGTCCGGGCATAGTGCGATTAAATGACCTCCAAATTTATCCAAAAAATTAAGAATATTCTTATTTAATTCAGGAAGCTTTAACAAGATCCTGGGCTTGCGAATCAAAGCGTATAACGGAAGTTACCCCTGGCACCGTTTTAAGTTTTGCGATCATATCGTCCAGATGACTCGTATTGTTCACATAAACCATAATGGACCCGTCGAACATCCCTTCGTTTGTATCGACTGTTATCGAGCGCATATTTACTTTAAAATCTCCGGAAATTACGTTCGTTATATTATTTATCAACCCCACGTCATCAATTCCAATAATGCGCAGACCCGTTAGAAATGCGAGTTCTTTTTGTGAATTCCATCTGGCTTTGACAATACGGTAGCCATAATTTGACATCAGTTTCGCAGCATTCGGGCAATTGGTACGATGAATTTTAATTCCATCGCCAACCGTTACAAATCCGAAAACATCGTCGCCTGGAATGGGATTGCAGCAGGCAGAAAGCTTATAATCAAGTTTCTGCAGGTCTTCACCAATGAGTAATGTATCGTTGTCTGTTCTTGTTTTTTTGGTAAACTGCTCGGGTGTGAGATTTTCCGGCCGTTCCGGCTTGTTTTCGATGATTTTCTCAGAAGCAACGAATTCTTTCAGTTGTTTGAGATCGATCAATCCCTTCGCCACATTGAAAAAGAGATCAAGTGTGGATGGTAACTTGAAATAATAAGTTAGCTTATAAAGATTATCGGTGTTATAAGTGATTTTCAGCGATTTGAGTTTACGCTCTAATATTTCCTTGCCTTGCTCGGCAATTTTGCGCTTTTCTTCTTTTAGCGAAGATTTAATCTTTGATTTCGCCTTTGCCGTAACAACGAAGCTAAGCCAGTCTTCCTTTGGCGATTGCTTGCTTGAGGTTATTACTTCAACCTGGTCACCGTTTTGCAGCTTATATGACAGCGGAACCAGCTTATAGTTTACTTTGGCGCCGATACAGCTGGCACCGATGTCTGTATGTATTTCAAATGCAAAATCAAGCGCCGTAGCATTTACCGGCAATTGGATTAACGCACCTTTTGGGGTGAAAATGAAGATTTCGTCCGAAAACAAATTCATTTTGAAGTCGTCCAGGAAATCCAGTGCATTGGATTCGGGATTATTGAGCATTTCTCTCACCTTGTGAATCCACTGGTCCAGGCCGCTGTCGGCGCCACTGTCTGCCGAGGGCTCTTTATATTTCCAGTGTGCTGCGAAACCTTTCTCGGCAATTTCATTCATTCTTGTCGTTCTGATCTGAACCTCCACCCACTGGCCTCTGGGTCCCATAACGGTCGTGTGAAGAGACTCATACCCGTTTGCCCTGGGCGATGAAATCCAGTCGCGCAAACGGTCGGGATTGGGATGGTAAAGATCGGTTACAATGGAATAAGCTTTCCAGCAATCCGATTTTTCATTTTCTGGCTTGCTGTTCAGGATGATGCGGATTGCAAAAAGATCATATACTTCATCGAAGGGAATATTTTTCTTTCGCATCTTGCTCCAAATCGAATGAATGGATTTAGGCCGGCCATATACGTCAGCTTCCAGCCCCTGTTCATTTAAAATCTCACTAATTGGTGAGATAAAATCGCGAACAAAATTCTCGCGTTCTGTCTTTTTCTCATTGAGCTGCTGGGCAATAAACTTATAGGTAACCGGTTCCATGTATTTCATGGAAAGATCCTCAAGCTCAGACTTTAGCGTATAAAGGCCAAGTCTGTGAGCAAGCGGTGCATATAAATAAACCGTTTCCGATGAAATTTTCAGCTGCTTATCACGAGGCATAAAGTCCATCGTGCGCATGTTATGCAGCCTGTCGGCAAGTTTAATAAGAATTACCCTGACGTCGTCTGCCAGGGTAAGAAGCATTTTTCTAAAATTTTCTGCCTGTAGTGAACTGTTATAATCAAAGACACCGGAAATTTTCGTGAGTCCATCAATGATTTTGGCGATTTTTTTTCCGAACTCACGTTCAATGTCTTCCAGGGTGATGTCGGTATCTTCTACTACATCATGAAGAAGCGCACAAACAATGGATGTTGTACCAAGGCCGATCTCTTCGGCAGCAATTTGAGCTACTGCAATCGGGTGGTAAATATATGGCTCACCTGACTTGCGGCGCATATCCTGGTGGCTTTCCAGAGCCATATTAAAGGCAAGGCGAATCATGCGCTTGTCACCTTTTTGCATGGTTGATTTACATGCTCTCAGTAATGCACGGTACCTCTTGAGAATTTCTTTTTTCTCCGCATCAAGATCTATCACAAGTTCTTTCATCATCTAATTGCAATACCTTGCTAAATCTAAGCGTTTAGCATACTTTATGGGTTACATTTAGTATGTAAACGGTATTAAGATATATAAAATATTAGCTGTAAATTGCAGAGTATAAATTTATGAAATTTTTTAGGCTATTGGTAATTCTTTGTGTGGTTTTGATGTCAAAAATGGCATTTGCCCAGTACAAGAACGACCCAACTATAAAAGGCGTCAGGGACACTATACGAGTTGCTGTTACAAATGTCGGCGACGAGCTAATTCCATGGATTGGTCTTCCCGAAATTATTATAATTGACACCCGTATTTTTAAATCACCTCTAGAAAGGGCGAAATTCAACAGGTTGCGATATAATGTACTCAAGGTTATGCCTTATGCCATGTTTGCTCGTCAGCGATACCAGGTTCTTCAGACCGACCTGGCGAATGCTAAAACCAGGAGAGATCAGCGGATACTTGTAAAATCTTTTGAAGGAGAGATTAAAGCAATGTTTAATCGTGAAATCAAAAATCTGACCATAACCCAGGGCGGGATCTTGATAAAATTAATTGACCGGGAGACCGGCAACAGCAGCTATGACCTTGTGAAAGAAATGAAGGGTGGTTTTACAGCTTTCTTTTATCAGTCGGTTGCCCGCGTTTTTGGTAATAACCTCAAAAATAAATACGATCCGCAAGAAGATCGGGACATCGAAGCTATTATACAATCGTCTGGTTATTACATGTATAATCTATGACGGATAAGTCGATTCACCAGTTTACCGTGTCTTGTCTTAATGGCGGAGAGCGGAACCTGACCGATTACAAGGATAAAGTGCTTCTCATCGTTAACATCGCTTCTGAATGTGGTTTTACACCCCAGCTAAAGGAGCTTGAAGAGTTAAGAAATGATTTAAGCGGAGATGATTTCAGGATTCTCGCTTTTCCGTCAAATGATTTTGGAGGACAAGAGCCTTTGGAGGGCGAATCGATCAGTTCATTCTGCGAAATAAGCTATGATACTCACTTCGAAGTGTTTCAAAAAATCAGGGTAAGAGGCGAGTATGCAGACCCACTTTATAGATTTTTAGCGAATAAAAAACAGAATGGCAGGGTCGGGGCAGCACCCCGGTGGAACTTTCACAAATATCTGATAAATCGGGATGGTGAAGTGGTAGATTTTTTCTATCCATTTACCAAGCCTAATTCCGCACGTATAAAAAAGAAGATTGTTAAATTATTGAATGATAAAAAGGTATGAAGTTAGATATTCTGGTATTTGCTGTACATCCTGATGATGCTGAGCTTGGCTGTTCGGGAACTGTATTAAAGCATATTGAAGCCGGAAGGAAAGTTGGAATAATTGATCTGACCAGAGGCGAGTTGGGTACCCGGGGTACAGCTCAAACGAGGGAACGGGAGACAGTAAATTCTACAAAAATATTAGGCCTTCATGTGCGCGAAAATTTGGGGATGCGTGATGGATTCTTTAGAAATGATGAAGAGCACCAGCTTCGGATTATTGAAATGATCCGAAAGTATACACCTGAAGTCGTGTTATGCAATGCCTTGCACGATCGCCACCCGGATCATGGAAGAGCGGCGGATCTGGTTTACGATGCATTGTTTCTTTCAGGGCTTGCCAAGGTGAAAACAGTCCATAATGGAGTTGAACAAGCTGCGTTTCGGCCCCCTTTGTTATTACAGTATATTCAGGACAGATATATTAAACCAGATATTCTGGTCGATGTAACGGACTTTTGGGATAAGAAGCTGGAATGCATCCGTGCTTTTAAGACACAATTCTCAAATCCCGACAACGATGGGAATGAAACTTACATTTCATCACCTGAATTTCTGAGGGCGGTTGAGGCCCGTTCGCGTGAGTTCGGCAAATCCATCGGAGCCGTTCATGCAGAAGGATTTACAAGCAGGAAGCTGTTGGGAGTGGATGATCTTATGAAACTTCGGTAAGATAGAAGTTATGAGGGATGAGTTATGAGGGATGAGTTATGAGGGATGAGTTGCATCAGAACTCATAACTCATCGCTTATAACTCCTAACTCCTAACTCCTAATTATCTTCTCCAAAACTTCCAATCCATTATCAATATGTTCTTCATCCATAATTAATGCTGGCCTGAAGCGTATAGTTCTGTCGGCGCAGCCTAGAAACATAACGTTTTCTCCCATTCCATTTGAAATGAACTCGTCGCGCATGCTTTTAGTAGGGAAGTCGAAGGCAGTCATTAAGCCGAGTCCACGTACATTTGATACTGTATTGTATTTTTCGGCCACTTTAGTTAAACCGTCTTGCAGATAATTACCTACGTTCGCTGCATTGTTAATGAGATTATCTTCTTCAATTATTTCAAGAATACGGGTTGATCTCACCATATCTACAAGGTTACCGCCCCAAGTCGAATTTATCCTTGAAGGAACTTTGAAAACGTTGGTTTCGATTTCATCCACTTTTTTACCCGCAAGGATGCCGCACACCTGCATCTTTTTACCAAATGCAAGTATGTCAGGACGTGCTTTTTCTCCAAAATGCTCGTGTGCCCAGAATTTTCCGGTTAGCCCGACTCCCGTTTGTACCTCATCGTAAATTAAGAAACATTCATTTTCGTCACATAACTCCCTTAATTGTTCCAGGAACTCCTGTCTGAAATGATTATCGCCGCCTTCCGACTGAATGGGTTCTATGATTATCGCACAGATATCGTCTTTGTTATCCGCGAAGGCCTGGTTGATTTGCGCTATAGACAAAGCTTCTCTCTTTTTGAGATCTTCATATCCTTCATCTGTAAAGGGGAATTTTATTGCCGGTGTGCTAACCCGTGGCCAGTCAAATTTGGCAAACCATTTTGTTTTATCAGGCGCGGTATTAGTTAAACTCAGTGTGTATCCCGAACGCCCGTGGAACGCTTTCTCAAAATGTATCACTTTAAAGCCTTTTTCTTTGGTGTAGCCTTTTCGAAAGTTCTTTTGAACCTTCCAGTCCATAGCGACCTTTAAACCATTCTCTATAGCCAGAGAGCCACCGGCAATAAAGAATGCATGGGGAAGGTAGTCTGGAATTCCCACTCTTGAGAATGTTTCGACAAACTGAGCGTATTGCGTAGTATAAATATCTGAGTTTGAAGGATTGGTAAGAGCTGCCAGCATCAGGTTCTTTTTAAACTCTTCATCATTCACCATTTTAGGATGATTATACCCCAGCGGTACCGATGCGAAACACGTAAAAAAATCCAGTAAAGTACGGTTGTGTTTGGAGTCATGGATAAATACTCCATTACTCTTTTCCATATCAAAGGTGAGATCATATCCATCAGCAAGAATATGTTTTCGCAGTGTTTCGTTGACCTGGCCCGGGGATACTGATAGTTTATACATCTCTCATTTCTTTGATATCAAAAATAAAATAAACCGCACAGATGCGCAAATTTCGGCGCTTTTGATGCGTTTTTGCGATAAGATAGGTTTAAACAGTTTAAACCTGTTTTTTCCTTCAGCGAGGGGTAGAGTTGAAAATTTATATGCTAAACATTCTGCGAAGGAACAGGAATTTTCTGCCTAAATACCGGAATTTATTTTCAATTTCGATGACATGCCCAGGATACCAGTGAGCCCGCCGGTATGTATCGCCAGTATTTTGCTGCCCGGCGAAAAGCTATCGTTTTTAATCAGATCATAAAGGGCAAAAAACATTTTCCCGGTGTAAACAGGTTCTATAAGTATTCCGGTTGATTTGCAAAAACTTCGGATGAAAGAAAGAAGTTTGGGGGTGGTTTTCGCGTATCCTCCGAAATGATATTCCAGATGAAGCTGAAAAGAATTTGCGGTGTATTTTTCGATTTCCGTTGCAATAAAACTTCCGCCTTTTAATACTGGAATTACATGAACGCTTAAAGCTGCCTTCGCATCGATACTTTTGATTATTCCTGCAGCTGTTGTACCGGTTCCTGCGGCACAGAAGATATGGTCATAAGGCTGAAGTAGTTCACTTAGCAATTCGGAACAGCCTTTTACACCAAGCTCACCTGCCCCTCCTTCGTCAATGAAGATCGCTTCTTTATCATTCTGGAAATGCTCAGTAAAAAATGAAATCTTATCCCTGTATGAAAGCCGGTCGGTGAATAACAGCCTCATCCCAAAGAGGCGGCAAAGAATAAGGACTTCATTCTCGACTTCTTCTCCGCGTACTACTCCGGTAGTCTGAAATCGAAACTTTGCCCCGGCGCAGGCGGTAGCAAGAAGGTGATTTGAAAAGGCACCTCCAAAAGTAACGAGGTGTTTTTTATTAAGCTTTTCTGCGTTTGCCAGGATATATTTGAGCTTTCGCCATTTATTGCCTGAAATAAACGGGTGGATCATGTCGTCCCGCTTTACAAATACCTCCACTTCCTTTTCAGTAAAAAGCGGATCAAATATTTGCTCAACGGGACTATATATTGGGAAGTCCGTCAAGAGTAAATCCGCTTATTTTCCAAGGCCAAATCCTATTCCTCCGTTGAAGGCATTGTACTCTGCCATGCTATATGAGCCATATATCCTAAAGAATGCAAGATTAAGCTGAAAGCCAACATTGGTCCTGAAGCCCTTAATATCTGTTTGGTTAATATTTACCGGATCTGTAAAAACGGTATATGTCGGGCCAAGGAGATTCGCGCCGGTTACGATGGGATAATTTCCTTTCAGTCCGGCATCTGTTTTGGCTGTACTGTATCCAAAGCTTATAAAAGGGGTAAACACCAAAAGTCGCTTTGAAACAATCAGTTCGGAATTAATTCCTGAAAACTGGGCTTCAATTCTCTGGTTAGAGAAGTCGGCTGAAGGACCGCTTGCACCTGAGGGAACAGGGACATCCAATGGTACGCTAAAGTTAAACTGTGTATATCCAAGTGCCACAGCGATGTCAACCGGTGTTATTTTGTCTGCAATTCCGGAAATCAAAGGAAGTAGTTCAACTTTCAATCCCCCGCCAAACATTCCGATTGCGCCAATATCATCGCCCAGAGTAATTTTAGGCATTGCCCTTAGTGTAAATTCAAGACCTCTCGGCAAACCAATGCTGCCTTGAAGCTGGGGAGCAGGGATAAGCCCCAATCCAGTACCTTGCGGCATTCTGAACGTTTCCAGAAGTCTATTCGACGAGTCATAGACGGAAAGTTGCACGCCTTCATTGCTGGGACCTCCAACCGTCGGTGTTATTACCTGACTGGGGGTAGTGGGCCTGACATTGTTAGACAATCCAATTGCCGATACGTCGAATGTCTCATCTTTTAGCGGCACAATTGCGCCTGTCAACCCCACTCTCAGATCAAAGCGGAGCAGGTTTTTAGAATGTGCTGAATTGTTCCACCCAGTATTTAAGCCTGTTCCAAATCCTTTGAAAAGAGGTTTCAGATAAGCTTGAGCAAGTTTTGTAGCATCCGCAGGACTCGACTTAATCAAGTCTGAAACATCACTTTGAGCAAATAGCCGGGAAGTGCTAAGGGAAATCAATACCGCAAAAGCCATATTGATGATGAGTTTTCTTTTCATTGGAATACAATTTTTGATGGAGGTGAATTGTACTGGTAAAGTTAATTCTTTTAAGATTAAGTGGTTTAAACTTTTTCATTGCTGCCATCCCTGCCAGCAAAATATCATGTTTGATTATACTGTTTGTTTCGTCTTAAAGATTAATTTTGCGGGATGACCGAGGTAAATGACGTCCTGGATTTAGAGGAGCAGGATCTTTTTGAGCATTTGCGTATTGTGGTGGATAAGGGCCAGTCGCTTTTACGATTAGATAAGTTTCTTATCATTCGTACAGAAAATACTTCACGCAACAGAATTCAGAATGCGATTGATGCAGGCAATGTTTTGGTTAACGAAAAAGTAGTAAAGGCGAGCTATAAAGTAAAACCTCTGGATGTAATTTCACTGGTATTGCCCCATCCTCCAAGGGATACCGAGGTTTATCCTGAAGACATACCAATCGACATTGTATATGAAGATGATGATGTTATACTGGTTAATAAAGCACCCGGTATGGTTGTCCATCCTGGCTTTAATAATTACACCGGTACTTTGGTAAATGCACTTGTTCATCACGTAAGGCAGCTTCCGCAATTGCCGGGAAATGAAGGGAGACCAGGGCTTGTTCATCGGATCGACAAAGATACTTCAGGGCTGTTGCTTGTAAGCAAAAACGAATGGGCTATTACTTTTCTGGCCAAGCAGTTTTTTGATCATTCTATATCCAGGAAATACCTGGCATTGGTGTGGGGAGAAATAAAAGACGACGGTACGGTCAAAGGATATATTGGCAGGAGTGTGAAGGACCGGAAGGTAATGGCGGTTTATGATGATGAAACCCAAGGTAAATGGTCAGTGACCCACTACAAAGTAATCGAACGCTTCAATTATGTCACTCTCATTGAATGTCAGCTCGAAACTGGCCGAACTCACCAGATCAGAGCGCATATGAAACATATTGGACACCCATTGTTTAATGATAGCACATATGGCGGCGATCGTATTATTAAAGGGACTGTGTTCAATAAGTACAGGCAATTTGTCGAAAATTGTTTTGAGTTAATGCCAAGGCAGGCACTGCACGCTAAGTCTCTTGGATTTATTCACCCCACCACCCGTAAGTTCATCCATTTTGAAACGGCTCTTCCAAATGATTTCAGTTCTGTGCTGGAAAAATGGCGAAATTATATCAAGGAATAATTTATGAGCAAACAGTTTATTAATTTCAATGGAGATATCATTCCATCTGAACAACAAATACTAACGGTTGCGAATCGTGGGTTTAAATATGGCGACGGTCTTTTCGAATCTATGAGGCTGCTAAAAGGTGAGCTTATGTTTGCTGAACTCCATACCGAACGAATTCGCAAGGGACTCAAGTTATTAAAAATGGATTCCTGGTCGCAGGTGGATTCCTGGTTTATACGTGAGAAAGTGGAGGAACTTGTACGAAGAAATAAGACCGGGCCCGACGCCAGGGTAAGGCTTACAGCATACCGAAATGGCGGAGGCCTCTATAGTCCTTCTGCCAATAATATGGCTTATGTGCTCGAAACATCCGGGTTAAGTGAGACTTCATACACGCTGAATGAGAAGGGACTGATTATCGATGTATACGATGAGATAACCAAGCCTGTTAATATTCTCTCTAATTTAAAGACTTGTAACTCACTTATTTACGTACTGGCAGGCATTTTTAAGAATCAGAATTCCCTTGATGAGGTTATGGTTCTGAATAGCAATGGCTTTCTGTGTGAATCAATGAGCAGTAACGTATTTGTAGTTTACGACAGGAAGTTATATACTCCGGCCCTTAGTGAGGGTTGTATCGCGGGTGTAATGCGTCAGGTAATAATAAAGCTTGCAAAGGAGAACAGAATTGAACTGGTAGAAGCACAAATCAGCCCTGATATTTTAAACGAGGCAGATGAAGTTTTTTTAACCAACGCAGCCCGTGGAATACAATGGGTTATGGGTTATAATGGTAAAAGGTATTTTAATGAAGTCTCCAGGTTTTTAAACGAAAGGCTGAATAACTATAAGGATTGATTCCAGTCACTTCCGATAAGAGATTACTGCGTACTGATCAGCGATTTAATTTCAGATGTTCGCCCTTTGACTATCACGAATGATTAATCACAGCTCACCTTTCTCATCACTATCAAAGTTTTATTCCCCTAAGGAACTCATCAATTTTCATTTTCTTCTTTCCCTCCAGTTGTATTTCCAGCACGGATATAAGTCCATCTGCGCAAGCAAACTTTAAATAGGTCTTGTTGTCGCATACAAAAGAGCCGGGCTTTAATGTTGCTTCCGTCTTTTCTATTTCTGCTTTAAAAATCTTCAGGATCTTACCGTTCAAATAAGTGAATGAGGTCGGATACGGACTTAAGCCTCTGATAAAATTGAATACCTTTTCTGAAGGCTTATCCCAGTTAATCAGGCAATCTTCTTTGAAGATTTTAGGTGCTGCTTCCAGATCATCCGCCGAAATCTGTGGTTGCTCGGCATATTCCCCCGCTTCAATTGCACGAACGGTCTTTACAAGAAGAGACGCCCCTGTTTCCATAAGCTTATCATGCAGGTCGCCCGCTGTATCATGCCGGCTGATTTCCACGCGTTCCGAAAACAACAGGTCACCTGTATCAATTTCCTGCTTCAGGAAAAACGTACTCACACCACTTTCTTTTTCCCCGTTTATTATGGCCCAGTTGATAGGCGCGGCCCCCCGATATTGAGGCAGAAGGGATGCATGTAAGTTAATCGTTCCATGCTCAGGCATATTCCACACCACTTCCGGCAGCATTCTGAACGCAACGATCACCTGCAAATCGGCCTTTAACGAACGAAGTTCATTAAGAAATGCAGGGTCTTTAAGCTTAACCGGCTGGAGTATTTTCAGTCCCTGTTCGGCAGCATATTTTTTAACTGCTGATTCAGTTATCTTTTGTCCTCTGCCCGCTGGTTTATCAGGGGCAGTCACAACCCCAACAATGTTGAACCCGTTTTCCAAAAGAGCTTTTAAGGAGGCTACAGCAAATTCGGGCGTACCCATGAAGACGATGTTCATTTTGTTGTTAGTTTGTTAGTTGGTTAGTTGTTAGAGGTTAGTTGTTAGAGGTTAGTTGATTAGTGGTTAGGACTCAGGTATCAGACCTCCGGCTCCGACTCCGACCTCCGCTAAATTAATGTTAAAGATTCGAAAGGCGGGAAAACGAATTTAAAAAAAATCGCATCTTTGGATTTGCATCTTAAACCACTCTGGCTTGAATCTTCCCCTGTTTATTGCAAAACGAATCACGTTTAATTCCAAACGTACATTTTCAAAGCTGATTGTGCGCATTGCAATTCTGGGCATAATGCTGGGACTAGCGGTGATGATCCTTTCGGTTGCCATAGTAAAGGGTTTTAAATCTGAGATTCGCGAAAAGGTCAGAGGATTCTCCGGGGATATACAGATATCCAAACTGGACTTGAACAGTTCTTATGAGAACTCGCCATTTGTCATCGAAAATGAAAAGCTAAGTCAGCTGGTTTCTCTACCTAATATTGCTTATGCTCAGCCTTTCGCCACAAAACCGGGCATTATAAATACCAATGATGAAGTTGAAGGGGTAGTATTGAAGGGTGTTGACCGCAATTATAACTGGGATTATTTTAAAAAGACGCTTGTTGCAGGTGACGTTATAGATTTTTCCGACAGCGTTAAATCAAGGGGCCAGATTCTGATCTCAAAATATACTGCCGACCGTCTAAATCTTAAGGTTGGAGATGACTTTCTCATGTATTTCATAGAAAATTCACTCCGCAAACGAAAATTCGTCATTGCCGGAATCTATAGTTTTGGGGTCGAGGAAGTAGATAAAACTTTTGTTATAGGTGATTTAGGTTTGATTCGCAGTCTGAACAAATGGGATGCTTCTCAGGTTGGGGGCTATGAGCTAAGAGTTAACAATTTCAATGACCTTGATAAAACCGCAAATTCTATTTATGACACCATAGATATTAACCTGCGCTCGTATTCAGTTAAAGAATATTATCCCACAATTTTTGAATGGCTCTCATTGCTTGATGTGAATACCCAGGTTATTCTTATTTTGATGATGGCCGTAGCGGTAATAAATATGATTTCTGCATTATTGATAATGATTCTCGAACGCACAAATATGATAGGAATCCTCAAAGCCCTGGGCAGCACGAACTGGAATGTAAGGAAGATTTTCCTCTACAACGCCGCGTACCTCATTGCGTTCGGATTGCTTTTGGGCAACATTATGGGCGCAGGCCTCGGTTTCATCCAGTCGCAGACTCACTTTTTTGAACTCGATCAGGCGTCCTATTATATCAGCTTTGTTCCAGTACAACTCGAACTGCAGGACATTATATTATTGAACGCCGGCACTTTACTAATCAGTATGGTTGTCTTACTAATTCCCTCACTACTTGTTACCAGAATATCGCCTCTAAAGGCAATAAGCTTTAAATAGAGGTCTTACTAACAACAAGTTTTACTTTGTTGGCAAATAACCTGTTAACCTCGTTCAGAATAACAGTATAATGTTTGTCGTCAAGAGTTACGTCAATTGTATCGGAAGAGCCAGGTGATTGCTCTAGAGCCAGTTTTGTAATTGCTTCAGAACCATGCTTGTTAGTCAATTTAATTTGAGCAACAGCTTTGCCCCCGGTAATACACCGGACGTTTTCCGGGCAACGATTGTCCGTCACGTTCAACAGACTCACTGAAAGCTCCTTTTTGGATTTTGGTAAAAAAACTTCCTCGTCCAGTTTTATTTCGAATGCGGTGTTGAACGGAGCTGACTTAACATCACGTGAAGAGATGTAACTTTGCGAGGTTATAAGGAGCGTGATCGCGCCTGTCATCATTGATGTTCTTAAAAGATTATTCATAAGGTAATGGGTAGATTTTAATTGTTCTTCCAGATTAATTCAATTTTTCCTGTAAATTTCAATTCCTGGTAGTCTCCAGGAGAGAGATCTAATTTGGTGCCATTGCAATCGTATAAAAAAGGTATGCTAAAAGCATTAGGAGCGCAGTTTGAAAAGATGAAAACAGTTTTTTCTTTATACGTAGATCTTGAAATACTGTTACAACTGGCAGATGTACTTAAACGGACGATCTCCTGTCTTAGCCAGGTGAGCTCTGTAGATGGATCGTTACCGCCACATAATGGAATGGATGTTTTTTCGCAAGACATTAAACTCATTGCAGATATAACGAAGACTAATCCAATAATCTTATTCATCGTTG
>JAZKHM010000060.1:0-1493 GCA_040385405.1 Bacteroidota bacterium
AGTTCGTTCATAATGATACTTTCGAGGAGTAAAAATAATAAAATCTTCGGGCTGTGAGCAATGGGCTTCCAAGCAAAAGTTCATAGGTTAAAGCTTTAAGCCCATAGCTCTTCACACGCGTACTAAAGTTCCAATTGGTTCTCCATCAGCTAAGCGTTTGAAATTTCCCGGTATGTTCATATCAAAAACAATGATCGGTAAATTATTTTCCTGGCAAAGCGTGATGGCTGTCATATCCATAACATTGAGGCTTTTTTCATAAACGTCTGTGAATGATATTTCGTCAAAGCGGGTAGCAGTAGGGTCTTTTAACGGGTCGGCTGTATAAATGCCGTCTACACGGGTTCCTTTCATAACCACATCAGCATTAATCTCAACGGCTCTCAATGAAGCCGCAGTGTCTGTTGTAAAATAAGGGTTTCCGGTGCCTGCCCCAAAAATCACTATCCTGCCTTTTTCAAGATGACGAACAGCCCTGCGCCGGATAAAGGGCTCACAAATCTGTTCCATTTTAATGGCGGTAAGCAGGCGAGTTTTAACCCCGGTTTTTTCGAGCGCATCCTGGAGTGCCATGCTGTTAATAACCGTAGCAAGCATGCCCATGTAATCGGCCTGAACACGGTCCATTCCTGCTTTTTCAGCACTCAGTCCCCGGTAAATATTACCGCCTCCAATTACTATCGCAATTTCTATTCCCTGTGCATGAACTTCAGTGATGTCTTTTGCATATTGGGCTACACGGTCGATGTCTATCCCGTATTGCTTGTCGCCCATTAATGATTCACCGCTTAATTTTAACAGGATACGTTTGTAGTTCATGAAAAGAATGTTTAAATAAAGTTATTAAATTAATTCCCCCGAAAGGTATGTGCTATAGTGTTTAAACTTATTATCGAATACGATGATGTTTGCATCATATCCAGCCTTTAACAATCCCATTTTTCTGCCTTTCAACAACTCAGCAGGATAAGTTGACGCCATTCGAAGGGCTTCTTCAAGTGAAATACCCACTTTTGTAACGCAATTTTCTACCGCTTTAAGCATTGTCAGGCATGAACCTGAAAGCGTTCCGTCAGGCATCGTATACCTGTCGCCTGTAAATACATGCTGATAACTACCATCTTGCGCTTCTGTAACAGCATCTGTAATAAGGAACAAGCGCTTACCTAACTCCCGTTTCGCCAGTTCAATCATGGGGAAACTTACATGGATCCCATCAGCTACAACACTTGTATAAGGTTTAAGTTTAAATATTGCAGGAACTAATCCCGGTTCACGATGATGAATTGGGGGCATGGCATTGTAAAGATGTGTAGCTGCCTGAACAGGTTGGTTTAGAAATCCTATAGCCTCGTCATAGCTTGCATCACTATGACCGGCAGAAATGATAATATCTTGTGAGTATAAATAATCAATTACATCCTGGTCCTGTAACTCGGGCGCAATAGTCATCATCTTTAACTCACCTTCAGCGCGTTCAACCCAGCTTTTAA
>JAZKHM010000061.1:0-69194 GCA_040385405.1 Bacteroidota bacterium
CCAGGCAGTGTTTCTTTGGTTATAGCATCAATAACTCTTCCATCAAGCGAAATGGTTTCGGCGGAGAGATTGGAGAACGATAGGAATAAGAGTATATATAGAATAATAGTTTTCATTTCTATGATTTTAAAAAGATAACGGAAAAGCTGGACCAGAACAGGAACAGCATGTCAAAAAAAGAAATTAAAAATTATTCTGTTGGGGGACCCCTTAAACCTGTAAACAGGAGTTCTATGATATATCCGGCCGTATCATTGTTAATGAACAGGGATATTCCTGGAGAAAGCTTTAGCTTCTCAATGAAGCTTGTTTTTGTAAATGACTTATCGAAATGAACAGCACAAGCCCAGCAGAAATCAGCTTGTTTCTTTATTTCCAGCTTATGTGAGCAGCTCGAGTGTACCTTATCTTTAACACAAATAACTTTCGTCTCTGCTATCTGATGATCATGAAAGAAATCTAAGGGAATAACCGTTACAGAGAAGCTCAGCAGCAATATTGCTGACAATGCGACGCCTATCGATCTTTTAATTTTTTTCATTCCAGTTTCAAAAATATACAAAAGACAAATGATAACCTAATACCTTTATTATAAGATTGTAACATTTTGGTAAGGCAGTTTTACTTCTTAACTAATAAATCTTCATTCTGATCTGCTTTCGAGTATTTCCAACTGGATAAGAATTTCTTCCTCTTTCACCGGGAAGGGAATATCGTTTCTGACATTTTGATATACAGATTCAAAAAGATCGATATATTTACCGGTAACAGATGGAATCATTTCTATTGTTTTCTCTCCTGAGGAATTAACGGTTGTTAATTTCCCTTCTTTTCCCACGCTTTCTTTCCCAAACTCCGGATCGCCAGGCTTCATACCTGCTATTAACTGGTCTTCCTGAGAATCACAAAATGACTTTAAAAATGAACCTTTTGAACCGTGTATAACTATTCCCGGCAAAGGATCCGCTACCAGTAGGCTTGTGGTAATGAACACATTTTTTTTGCCCGGGTATACTAAATGAATATGACCATAATCATCCACCTTTGAATTTTCACGATAAACTCCGGTTATCTTTCGATAACTCTCTGGTTTACCCATAATGCATATAACCTGGTCGAGGAGATGGGCCGCCAGATCATAAACGATTCCACTTGCCGGGAACGGGTTCTCCTTAAATGCTTTGGGACCAATTTCTGCCCGATACCGATCATATCGAAGATGCATCTCGATAATATGGCCCAATCTTCCGGAATTGACAATATCACGTGTAACGGCAAAGTCACTTGAAAATCGCCTGTTTTGATAGATCATGATTTTACGGTTAACCTTTTGTCCCAGATCGAATAATTCCTGCGCTTCCTTTACAGTAGGTGCGAACGGCTTTTCGACCAGGACGTGTTTACCGGCAAGCAATGCTTGCTTTGTGTGCTCAACATGCAAATTGCTTGGCGTATTTACAATCACCAGTTCAATTTCATTATCATTAAGCACTTCCTGTAAAGTATCATAGCTTTTGACATTCGGGTAGTCGGCCTGAACACGCTTATTATTGTGTTCAAAAACCCCTTTAAACTCAAAGCCCATATGGAAATCCACAAAAGGAGCATGAAATAACTTACCTGACATTCCATAGGCTAGTAAGGCTGTAACAATTGGTTTTTCCATATCCAAATATAGTAATGTGTATTAAGGAAAAAAGAATATGGACAGTTTAGTATAAAAACCGGGGACTTGTCAAAGGACAGTTTGCAAGTACATTTTTAAAGGAATATAGCGGCATATATGTAATTTTTACAGACTTTTACACTTATGAAACCATCGGAGATAAACGCAAAATGGGTCGTTCTGCAGGAAAGATTGGCCAGGGATTTTGATACCGATACTCCTGACATGAAAGTCATCCTTTTTCTTATTGGTGTACAGGAGCTAGGCAAAGGGCCGCAAAAATTTAGTAAAAGGCAGAAAGAAGAACTGATGCATATTGCTAACTGCCGGCTGTTCAGTGAGCTCGGATTTTATGAATTGGAAGGGCTGGATCAGGATGGCTGGCCTCACTGGACTTTGGTAAAGCCTATACCGGCATATACGTTGCTTGAGCAGGAAATGATTATGAGATCCCTGATTATCACATATTTTGAGACCTTATTAGATTAAAGCATGAAAAAATATCTTTTATATCTTTTAATTTTCTACTCCCTCGCTGGAAATGCAAAACCAAAACATAGTTATGTTAGGATAAAAACCACCAAGGGCGAATGTATAATAATGCTATACAATCAAACACCCAAACACCGCGAAAATTTTATAAAGTTGGCTAAAGAAGGATTTTATAATGGAACTCTGTTCCATCGCGTAATAAATGAATTTATGATCCAGGGGGGAGATCCGGACTCAAAAACCGCTGGTACCGGACAGCCGCTGGGTTCAGGCGACCTTGGTTATCGGGTAGATGCTGAATTCCACGACAACTTGTTTCATAAAAAAGGGGTACTGGCAGCAGCCCGGGATAATAATCCGGAAAAGGCATCAAGTGCCAGCCAGTTTTATTTGGTACAAGGCAAAAAATTTACAGACGAAGAATTGGAGAAAACCAGAATGAACCGCATGAATGGCAGGGTTATACCGGATTCTCATCGTGCAACTTATAAGACCCTCGGCGGAACACCACATCTTGACGGAAACTATACAGTGTATGGAGAAATCGTTCAGGGTTTGGCTTTGGTTGATAAAATTGCATCCGTCGCTACGTCAACCGGAAACCGGCCCGTTGAAGATATTAGTATGGAAGTAAGTATCCTAAAAAAAAGCGAGGCAAGAAAACTTGAAAAACGAAATCCGGGATTAAAAAATAATCTTCTTTAACATTCATGAAAATAATTTCCTACAATGTTAACGGTATTCGTTCAGCATTGGGTAAAAATTGGCTTGCCTGGCTTCAGGCAGCGAGTCCTGATATTGTATGCCTGCAGGAAATCAAAGCAACACCAGACCAACTTGTGGATCTGCTGCTTCTGGAACAAATGGGATACGAACATTATTGGAATCCGGCTATGAAAAAAGGATATAGCGGTACCGCAATATTCACAAAGCATACACCACGACACGTTGAATACGGCTGTGGAATCGAAGAGTATGATCGGGAGGGCCGTGTTATCAGAGCCGATTTTGAGAGTTTTTCCGTAATGAATACTTATTTTCCCTCGGGCTCCAGTGGTCAGGAGCGCCAGTTATTTAAGTTTCGATTCCTGGAAGATTTTCAGAATTATGCTGACAAAATGAAATTTGATTATCCAAAACTAGTGATCTCGGGCGATTACAACATTTGCCATCGGGCGATTGATATTCATAATCCTAAATCCAATGCTAATTCATCAGGTTTTCTACCCGCCGAACGCGAATGGATGGATAATTTCATAAACACCGGGTTCGTAGATAGTTTCCGATATTTAAATCCTGAGCCGCATAATTATACTTGGTGGAGTTACCGGGCTAATGCGAGGACGAAAAACCTGGGCTGGCGTATTGATTACAACATGGTTTCCGAAGGCTTGCGAGACCACATCAGGCGTTCAGCAATCCTCCCGGAAGCCCGGCACTCAGATCATTGCCCGGTTCTCCTTGAACTTGCATTCTGAATTGTATAATTCCTAGTTCGTAATACTTACATTAGGTAAAAATCCACGTCTTTCGGGGGGTGATACAAATATCAAGAGGGATATCGAATTCATTAATATCACTGATCGCATCAACCGGGTCGAATAAAGATAGCCCGATCTTAAATACATCAGGACTGCATCCCGTCAAAAAGCGATCATAAAACCCTTTTCCATAGCCCACGCGATTTCCCAATTTATCACAAGCAAGTAAAGGAATAAATGCCGCATCTATTTCCGAAGCCGGGACAGTTTGCCCATGAATTGGCTCAGGAATATCATATTTGTTGCAGCCTAAGATAGTGTAATCATGATCATACAGAATATTTCGAATAGTCAAATTTTCAAAATCCGTCCGAGGAACAACAATTTTAAGCCTGGGATGTTCGAATTTAAAATAGTTCAGAATAGAAAAGGTATCTACTTCATTGTTCTTCCGAATTGGTAAAAAAACATGCACAGTCTGCCATTTCTTCCAATCGATAAGTTTAACCTGATCCATTATTTCATCCGTCAGCATCCAATACCTCGAACGCGGAAGTTTTAAACGCATGTCTAAATATTTCTGACGGATGCTAGCTTTATCCACGGCACTAAAGTATAAAACTCTGCCAAGATATGCTCAATAAAAAACGGCCTTTCCACCTCTGAAAAGACCGTATAATCAACCTAAACTAAAACCAAACTAAAACACTATTTAACTCTTTCAATATAATCCCCTGTACGGGTATCTACTCTGACTTTATCTCCCTGGTTAACAAATAGAGGCACTCTGATCTCAATACCGGTCTCAACCGTTGCACTTTTCAATGCATTTGTCGAGGTATCACCCTTAACAGCAGGTTCTGTATAAGTAATTTCAAGTTCCACGGTCGTCGGTGCCTGAGCCATGATGGGCTCTTCGCTTTCGAATGATACTATAACGTTCATTCCTTCCTTAAGGAATTTAGCAGCCGATCCAAATAATGTCTTTTCGATGCTGAACTGTTCGAATGTGGTATTATCCATTACCACGAAATAATCACCTTCTTCATACAAGTACTGATAATCACTGGTTTCTACCCGGCATATCTCCACCTGCTCATCTGTCCCAAGTCGTGCCTCAACGGTTTTTCCGCTCTTAATATTCCGGAACTTCCCTATATAAAAAGCACCACCCTTTCCCGGCGTACGATGAACTATCTCATCTACGGTTACCAGTTCGCCGTTATAACGTAAAATATTACCTGTTTTGATTTCTGACGCTTTTGCCATGATATATTGGTGGTTTCGAGCCGCAAAGATACGGTGAAAAAATTAATTTTCAAAGTAGGGGATCCGGCAGGAAACGGTTACCGAAGGTGGATAATTTTTTTAACGATAACTGACAGAAAAAAGATTCAAAACCAGATCAATGATAAATTAAAATGAGAAGACTAGAACTGTTTGATCACAGTTTTATTCCTATTTGTTAGTGAATAAATATCACGCTGGATGATTGAATTTCATTTCAAGGCGGGGGGCAATGTAATACATTGGTTCAGCTCATGTGCTGAGGTTAAAATGCCCAAGGCACAGAATAAAAGACGATTACGAAATGTTTTATTTATAGTCTTCAACATTTATTCTTTCCTGGCAAAAAGAATATTCATGTTCCTGGTTAGAACAAATTATGACGAGACGGTCGGTCGAGAATCTGCTTATTAGCGAACGATACCACTCCACACCCTGTTGATCGAGGTTGGATGTTGGCTCGTCCAGCAAAAGCACTTTGGTATCGGAGCAAAAAGCGAGCGCAAGTTTTACACGCTGTTTCATTCCGGAAGAAAAATTCTTAAGAGACTTATGTTCCGAATGCAATAGGTTAAGCAGGGCGATAAGTGAGGCTTTATCATAACCTTTTCTGAATTTTTTAAATTGAAAGTGGAAGTCGATATGTTCACTAAGAGAAAATTCTTCAATCAGATCAAGATAGGGCGCAGCAAGGCTTAATTCAGGAAAAATATTTTCGATATCAACCTGGACGCCGTTTTTGGAATAGTTTATCTTACCCTCTGAACTGGTAAGACTGCCGGAAATTAGTTGCAGCAGTGTTGACTTTCCGCTTCCATTTGCACCCAGGATAGCGTAAGTCTTCCCAGCTTCGAAAGTATAATTCACGTTTTTAAAGATCCACTCCCGGTTAAAACGCCTGCCGATCTGTTCAAGAATGATCTTCATTGGTCAACTACGAATTATAAATTGCAGTGCGGGACATCGTGTGGAATGTTTTATACGTCAGACACCGCTTCCGAAGCCCTTCATCACTCCACGGTTAGAGTTACGAATGAAGTCGAGGATTTCGTCGCGGATTTCTGTAGGCTCCCGTTCTGTTTCGATGATATCAAGTGCCCGGCTGATATTTAATTTTTTAAGAAAAATAGTCCGGTAGATATCCTGAATTTCGTAAATCTGCTCAGAAGAAAAACCTCTTCTTCGTAACCCTACCGAGTTTATTCCAACATATGAAAGCGGTTCACGTCCGGCTTTTGTATAAGGAGGCACATCTTTACGCACCAGTGAGCCACCTGATATTATAGAATGTGCTCCTATAGATACAAACTGATGTACGGCAGAAGCTCCACCAATAAAAGCAAAATCCTGGACTTCAATATGTCCTGCAAGCTGAACAGAGTTGGCTATGATAACGTTATTACCAATCACACAATCATGTGCTACGTGCACATAGGCCATTAGGAGGCAATTTGCTCCAATAGTTGTGGTGTTTTTATCAAGCGCCGTGCCCCTGTTAAGGGTTACACACTCCCTGATGATCGTATTGTCGCCAATGGTAACAGTTGAAGCCTCGCCCATGTATTTCAGGTCCTGAGGCTGTGCAGAAATAACTGCGCCGGGGAATATCCTGCAATTCTTACCTATCCGTGCTCCATCCATGATCGTTACGTTCGACCCTATCCAGGTACCTTCGCCAATTGTTACATCTTTGTAAATGGTTACGAACGGCTCAATAACTACGTTGACAGCAATTTTTGCCTGAGGATGGATGTACGCTAATGGCTGGATCATACGCTAGGTTCGCTTTCTTTAACTCTTATAATCTGTGCCATCATTTCCGCCTCCACTACAACTTTCTCCCCTACCATTCCTACACCTTTCATTTGGCAAATACCCCGCCTGATTGGTTCCATCAGATCGCATCTAAAGATAATGGTATCTCCCGGTAATACCTGTGCACGAAATCTCACTTTATCTATTTTTAAAAAATATGTCAGGTAGTTCTTGGGATCGGGCACTGTACTTAATAACAAAATTCCACCAGTTTGAGCCATCGCCTCGATTTGAATTACCCCGGGCATTACAGGTGCACCCGGAAAATGCCCTTTGAAAAACTCTTCATTCATCGTGACATTTTTAACCCCTACAACGTGGGTTTTGGATAGTTCTAATATCTTGTCGATAAATAAAAACGGCTGCCTATGAGGAAGCATGTTCATGATCTGAACTACGTCATATAACGGCGTAGCATTGGGATTATAGATCTGGACGTGTTTTTTGCTTTTTTCCTTTTTAATCTGGGCTTTGATTTTCTTTGCGAAAGCAATATTGGCTGCATGTCCAGGCCTGGCAGCCATAATATGACCTTTTAAAGGAACACCTACCAGTGCCAGGTCGCCAATCATATCTAATAATTTATGACGGGCCGGTTCGTTCTGATGGCGAAGCTCAATATTGTTGAGAATACCTTCTTTGGCAACATCAATATCATCCCTGTTAAACAGCTTGGCCAGGTTCTTTAGCTCGTCCTTACTCACCTGTTTATCCACTACAACTATTGCGTTATTAAGATCCCCTCCTTTTATAAGGTTATGCTTCAAAAGCATCTCCAATTCATGGAGAAAACAAAAAGTTCTGCAGGAAGCTATTTCCTTTTTAAACTCAGAAATCGTAGTGATGGCCGCGTGCTGACTGCCTAAAACCGGGGAGTTGTAATCGATCATACAGGTAAATCTGTAATCATCGAGGGGCATTGCCACCATTTCTACTTTTCTGTCTGGTTCTGAATAGTGAATATTGTGGGGAATAGCGTAGTACTCACGATATGCTTCCTGGTCAACAATGCCCGCTTTTTCTAATGCTTCCATGAACATGATCGAACTACCGTCCATAATTGGCGTCTCGGGCCCGTCAAGCTCGATGATGATATTATCGACCTCCGCACCTACCAGGCTTGCAAGTACATGTTCAACAGTATTTACACTGGCACCATTCTGGGAAATGGTGGTGCCGCGTGAAGTATCTGTAACATTGTCTACATCTGCGTCAATAACCGGCGATCCCGGAAGATCTATGCGCTTAAATTTATAACCATGGTTTTCAGGGGCGGGTTTGAATGTCATAGTTGCCAGATGGCCCGTATGTAATCCAACTCCCGTGACTGAGATTTCAGATTTAATTGTTCTTTGCTTTACATTCATATCAATATCCTTAATCTGCCATTCCGGCTGATTACTTTACATTATCGTTTATGATTTTCTCAAGTTCAAGAATTCTCTTTTCAAGTTCTGGCAGTCTTTTCATTACTACCTGCACTTTCAGGGATTCCCGGTAGGTTCCAAGGGGAACGCCATTCCAGCTCATATTTTCTTCTTTAATTGAATTATTAACACCCGATTTGGCTCCAATATTTGATCCGTTTGCAATAGTAATATGACCCACAATTCCTACTTGTCCTCCGATAATGCAATTTTCGCCAATTTTTGTACTTCCGGAGACACCGGTTTGAGCTGCAATAACGGTATTGGCACCAATTTCGACGTTATGGGCGATCTGGATTAGGTTGTCTAATTTTACTCCTTTGCGTATTATTGTCGAGCCCATAGTTGCCCGGTCGACTGTTGTGTTAGACCCAATCTCCACATTTTCTTCGACAATCACGTTCCCAATCTGGCTAACTTTGCGATATCCTCCCTTTCCATCAGGAACAAAGCCAAAACCATCAGCTCCTATAATGGCGCCCGAATGAATAATGCTCTTATTCCCAATTTCGCAATTGAAATATACCTTAACTCCTGCGTACAGGGTCACATTGTCTCCAATTGTTACATTGTCTGCTACGTAGGTATTAGGGTAAATTTTGCTGCCGTCACCAATTTTTACATTTGATCCGATATATGCAAAAGAACCGATATACACGTCCTTCCCCAGCTTTGCCGTTGGATGAATAAAGCTAAATTCTTCAATTCCGTTTTTATTTGACTTTATCATCTCGTCGTATTTCTCCAGAAGCACGGAGAATGCGCTGTAAGAATTTTTAACCCTGATCAGCGTGGCCGAGACCGGCTGGGAAGGAACAAAGTCGTCGTTTACAATAATTACGGATGCCTTAGACGTATAGACGTACTGTTCATATTTTGTGTTTGCTAAAAAAGAAAGTGAGCCTGCAAGAGCGTCTTCGATTTTTGACAGCTGATTTACTGCGATCTCGGGATTACCTTCAACAGTACCTTCCAGTAATACTCCAATCTGATGTGCAGTTAATTGCATTCGGCAAATTTAGATGTTATTAGTTAACCTGCAAACTTTGTACCTTTAAGTGTTTTATACATGTTAACCATTAGATAGTTTCACTTCTTTAATATAACAGAGTATATATTTCTGCACTGTTCTTACCAGAGCTCCAAGATTTGAATTATCAGATGCTGTAGTAATGTCTTGTATAGACCCATCTTTCATCAATATATTTATACTACCATTTCCAACACTATAAGCGTTGTTCTTTATAGTATCTGTAAATACGAAATAGGACGTGTCATCATCTTCAATTTCATATTCATCAGTTGCATTTTCTGCGAGCTCATTAATTTTTTCAAGTGAAGGAGGTTCATTAGATATCTCAACCTGATACAGGTTCCTGCTTATTAAATGCTGACAAAGCGTTGATAAGATCAGGTCCTCGTCATCACACCAAACCTTAACAGAGGTAAAGATATCATTGTCATCTAGTTTGGTAAAGCGTTCTAAAATCCGCGGGTCATTTTTGAAATCATTTCTGCTAATTGAATTATTTAAGAAGTAAGCAAGGCAGGGACTTGCAAATAACCTTCTCCCCTGGCCAGAAATTTCCTTCGCTCTTTCAAGGATTTTCACCAGCATTTGTTCCGCTGAAATAACGGTCTTGTGCAAATAAACCTGCCAGTACATTAACCGTCGTGCAATCAGGAACTTTTCGATAGAATAAATTCCTTTTTCTTCCACTACCAGCTGATCATCAACAATATCAAGCATTTTAATGATCCTGTCAAAACTTATTACTCCTTCAGAAACTCCTGTGAAAAAACTATCCCTGTTGAGATAATCCATCCTGTCAATATCAAGCTGTCCAGATACCAGCTGATGAAGGAATTTTTTATGATACCTGTCATTGAAAATTTCAAGCGCAAGATGCAGTCTGCCGCCAAACTCCTCATTTAGCTTATCCATCAAAAGTTTAGAAATATGTTCGTGCGAAATTCCTTCAACAATAGTGTGCTCAAGTGCATGCGAAAAGGGACCATGTCCAATATCATGCAGAAGTATGGCTATGGTTACTGCTTCTTCTTCATCATGCGAAACTGCCTGTCCCTTGCTTTTAATGGTGTCGATGGCAAGGCCCATCAGGTGCATCGCACCGAGAGCGTGATGAAACCTGGTGTGTAAAGCTCCGGGGTAAACCAGGTGGGTCATCCCTAACTGCTTTATGTAACGCAAGCGCTGTACGTAGGGATGCTGAATGAGATCGAATACCAATTCCGAAGGAATGGTGATAAATCCATAAACCGGATCATTAATTATTTTCTTCTTATTCAAGATTCAGAACCCTAGGGCACAAAAATTGTTAATTTAAATGACAATTAAGCTGTTAAATAAACTCATTCCTCTATATATTACTAAATTTACGCTCAAATGCAGGAAACCAATATTTTATGGGCAGATGATGAGATTGATCTGCTCAAACCCCATATACTATTTCTTAACGAAAAAGGATACAAAGTAAAAACAGTTACTAACGGTAATGATGCCTTAGACTGTTTTAAGAAAGAAAACTTCGACCTGGTTTTCCTGGATGAAAATATGCCAGGACTTACAGGATTGGAGACACTTGCCAAAATTAAAACTATCGATCCCGATGTCCCAATTGTCTTAATTACTAAAAATGAGGAGGAGTATATGATGGAGGACGCAATTGGGTTCAAAATTGACGATTACCTCATCAAGCCAGTTAATCCAAAACAAATACTTCTGACTATAAAAAAGCTGATCGACAATAAAAGGCTTGTCAGCGAGAAGACCTCCATGGCTTACCAACAGGATTTCAGGACATTGGGTATGACGCTTAATGACAACTTAAGTTACTCCGAGTGGGTTGATGTATATAAAAAGTTAGTTTATTGGGAGCTTTCACTCGAGACACTGGAAGATGAGGGAATGCATGAAATTCTGACAGTACAGAAGGCTGAGGCTAATGTGCAATTTTCGAAGTTCATTGAGCGAAATTATTTAAGCTGGCTAAAGAATCCACAGGACGGGCCAATAACTTCCAATCAACTATTTTCAAAAAAGGTATTCCCTTCACTTGAGGCCAAAAAACCAACGTTTTTTATACTGATAGATAATCTACGTTATGATCAGTGGAAGATGATTAACTCAATCCTTATGGATTATTATCGGGTAGACGAGGAAGACAGCTATTATAGTATACTGCCAACTGCTACCCAATATGCCAGAAATGCAATTTTTTCAGGATTAATGCCACTCGAAATGGAAAAACGCTTTCCAGGTATGTGGCAGAATGATGAAGATGAGGGTGGGAAAAACCTGTTTGAAGAAAAATTTCTTGCTGACCAAATTCAGAGGGTAATGCGCAAAGAGTGTAAATATTCCTATAACAAGATCCTCACTTATGAACAAGGGAAAGCTATCAACGAGAATATTAATAACCTGATGGGAAACGATCTAAATGTTATTGTCTATAATTTTGTTGACATGCTTTCTCACGCACGCACGGATATGGCCATGATCCGGGAACTTGCCAATGATGAAGCCGCATATCGGTCGTTAACCCTTTCCTGGTTTGTTCATTCTCCTTTACTGGATGCATTGAAGAAACTTGCTCAGAAAGATATTAAGCTTATAATTACTACAGACCATGGAACCATACGAGTAAAGCATCCAAGTAAAGTCATTGGCGATCGAAATACCAACTCAAATCTGCGTTATAAGCAAGGAAAAAACCTGAATTTTAATCCCAAGGAGGTGTTCCACGTAAAGAATCCCCATGAGGCAATGCTTCCTAAATTGCATATGAGTTCCGGGTTTATTTTTGCAAAAGAAGACAGCTATTTTGTATACCCTAATAATTACAATCAGTTTGTAAACTACTTTAATGAAACCTTCCAGCATGGGGGAATTTCTTTAGAAGAAATGATCGTTCCTTACGTAACCTATAGTCCGAAATAGGGTTGTATAGTTAAAATCACCTATTTTTACGCTGTGGAGATTTTGGTTCATAACTTAGAGGAACTTTCGGGCGCTGCGAAGCGAATACTGGATTCATTCCCGGATGAAAAGATATTTTTATTGGAGGGTGACATGGGCGCTGGAAAAACGACTTTGGTCAAAGCTTTGTGTGCCAGACTTAAAGTAAAAGATACTGCATCCAGCCCTACCTACTCGATTGTAAATGAGTATGATTATCCAAAGGGAAAAATATACCATTTTGATTTTTTTCGCATCAAAAGTGAGATCGAAGCATACGATCTTGGCTTTGAGGAGTACCTTTATTCAGGATACTTTTGCTTCATAGAATGGCCCGAAAAAATTAAAGCCCTATGGCCTGAAAGCTTTATAAAAATTAAAATAGAACAGGAAGATGATCAGTATCGCTTGATCTCTGCAAGGAAAATTCGAGAGCATTTTATCTGAATTAACCTTTTATCCTTTTTGAAAATTTTTGTATCTTCCAACCCCTATTGAAATCCTATGATGAGTGAATTATCTGACATTGCAAAACAGGCCATGATGCAGCCGCAGGAAGCGATGTTGGAGATCAAAAATAAAAAAAACAGTCTTTATATAGGTATTCCCAAGGAAACCTCTTTTCAGGAAAACAGGATAGCATTAACTCCCTTATCCGTTGGATTGTTAATTCAAAATGGTCACGAAGTAGTTATCGAAGCCGGAGCGGGTATAGCGGCAAATTTTAACGACGACCATTACAGTGAACAAGGCGCCCGGATAGTCTATGATAAAAAAGAGGTTTATAAAGCTGATATTATAATAAAGATTGCGCCCCCGACTCCAGACGAGCTTGAAATGATGAAAATGGGACAAGTTCTATTCTCAGCTCTTCAGATGGCCACCATGAAAGCCGAGTTTCTGCAGTCTTTGATGAAGAAAAAGGTTACAGCTTTTTCTTTCGAATATATGCGCGACGAAGGAAATGTGCTTAGCGTGGTCCGGGCAATGAGTGAGATAGTGGGGGCGACTTCTGTACTTATCGCTGCGGAGTACTTAAGTAATGTTTTTGAGGGGAAGGGACTGATGCTTGGGGGAATAACCGGCGTGCCGCCAACTGAAATCGTTATCCTGGGTGCAGGTACGGTAGGTGAATACGCCGCCAGAACCGCGATTGCTCTGGGTGCTGAAGTTAAGGTTTTTGACAGTTCTATCTACCGCTTGCGACGACTGCAAAACAATATTGGAAGCCGGGTATTTACATCTGTTATTCAGCCTGTAGTTTTACAGAAAGCCATACGAAGCTGCGATGTGGCCATTGGTGCGATCCGTGCCAGCCATGGCAGAAGTCCCTGTATCGTAGCTGAAGAAACCGTAAGCAAAATGAAGCCTAATTCAGTTATCATTGATGTGAGCATTGATCAGGGGGGCTGTTTCGAAACCTCAAAAGTAACAAACCATACCGTCCCAATATTCCGAAAACATGATGTAATACACTATTGTGTACCAAATATTGCATCCCGTGTATCACGTACTGCAACATATGCTCTGACAAATATTTTTACACCCATCTTATTGGACATCGGTGAAATGGGTGGCGTGATGAACCTGATCTGGGAACGTCCAGGTATTCGCAATGCAACGTATTTATACCAGGGCAAATTAACTAACAAAGACCTTTCGGAACGATTTAATATTCCAGTTAAAGATCTCGATCTGCTTATAGTCTCCAACCGATGATAGGACGATTTCTATTTCCCTTATGTATTCTTGCATCTTCTTATGTATATGCTCAAAAAACCAACCCCTTTGGACTGACCATAATTAATAATGTAGCTGATTACAAAAAATCGGTAACCGAAACCCCGGAAAAACAACTGGTCGAGCTTAAGAAATTTATACCAGAACTTAAACTCGATATTAAATATGCCACAAAAAACAACTTTGCAAAACAGGCAGTTTATAAACAGGCGAGGGCATATGCAAGGCTACCAGTGGCAATCGCGCTTAAAAACGTGCAGGCTGAACTTAACAAATCAAGCTATGGCCTAAAAATATTTGATGGATACCGGCCTTACAGTGTTACTGTCAAATTTTTTGAAATCGCATCAAATAAGGACTTTGTTGCTAACCCTAAAGATGGTTCAAGGCATAATCGGGGATGCGCTATTGATCTTACAATAATTAACCTGAAAACTGGTAAAGACTTGAACATGCCTACTGCTTACGACAGTTTTGCAGCTGCTGCCAGCCCTGATTATAAAAATTTACCTGAAGACGTTATAAAAAATCGCGATCTTTTGATAAATGTCATGGAACGAAATGGTTTCAGGGTGCTGGACAACGAATGGTGGCATTTCGATTTCAAAGGCTGGAAGAGGTTTGAATTGATGGACATTGGGTTTGAAGACCTTTGAGGCGAATAATGAATAATTAGTAAAGAGCTAGGTAAGTGATCTTTGGTTCATGAAAAATTGACTTAGAAAATTATTTATCGGTACTCTCGCACTTATTGGCCCTTGCTGCTTGTTTCCTGTTCCCTAAAATCGCTTCCGCTAGTCCCTTCAGCTCCCGGTTACTATGTCTGCTGTTCAACACGACCCGATTCAATGTAGGGCCAGTTGGGTCGGGATATGCAAATGAGGAGATAAGAATTCCTTTGGAACGTAAATAATTGCCAGCGTCAGAATCTTCAATTAAAAACACAGGAAACTCCGGCAGATAAGAAATATTCTCTCTTTCATCGATTAAGCTGGTGAAGAGTTTTATATTAGACCTGAGTTTTCCCAGTTCTTCCTGATAGATCCTAAAAGCATTAACAAATGCATGCAAGAGTCCTGGTGAGGGGGGGGACGCCCCTGCATAGACCGGCGAAGTTCTCAATCTATCAATAGTCTTTTTTGTTCCTAAAATGAGGCCCGCGTCGACACCTAAAGCCTTCGCCATTGATGCCACCACTATACATTCAATATGTGGAATTTGAGGAATTCTGGAATATACCCCTTCACCTCTTTCGCCTCCGATACCTATGCCATGAGAATCATCAACAAGGAGGCTTACCTTCCTGCCCGGAAGAATTTTCTTAAGCCAGTCAAATTCATAGATCTCAGGAAAAAGATTGTTAAGAGAATTTGTGATCAGAAGTACGGCCTGATCTGTGCTGTTAACCTCGTCAACCGTTCTAAGCGCCCATTCGTTAAAGTTCATAGCAGGAGGCTTCGGTTCGCCTATCCAGAGAGCCGGATGGGTATCCGGAGCGTAAATTAGCTTAGATTTTTCATGGTAATGTTGTATAACGAGCTGGGCTGCAAGATAACCACTGGAGACAATTATAGCTTCTTCTGCTAAGCATCTCCTGGCTGCCTCGGCTTCCGCAAGAGCAAACACATCTAAGCTAACATTATTGTTTCTGGAAGCTCCATGGTTAATTCCGTAAAGATCGATCCCCTCAAATACAAGTTCCTTGAATTGCGAGTTAAATGGAATACCAAGGTAAGCAGTGCCTCCGAAAAAAAACTTCTCTTCCAATTTTTGACGCTATTTTCTTATTCTTGATTTGTGATGAGATTTTTTACAATTAGCCTCATTTCGATGTACACTGGCTGATAGTCTTGGTTAAATTGATAAAAAATCTTTAAATAAAACTTCTGTGTTTTTTCCTCATGTTATTCAGAGCCTTTAAAATGCTTGACGAAGTCGAATGCAAAACTATCCTGATCTATATTTATTACATTGCGCGGCGATATTAAGACATTCACCATACGGTTTAATGTCCCTGTTCGTTTACTAGGCGAAGCAGATAATTTGAATTTTTAAATTTATTAAAACTCTTTCAATCCGAATGATATTCTAGCAATAAACCAAGATGGAAAAAAAGGAAAAGCTTAAACTAAAAAACTTAGGCACCTTGTTATATAAGGCCTCTAATGCGTTCTTAGACGACAATGCGCTGAAGATGAGTGCTTCCCTGGCATACTATACAATTTTTGCAATTGCACCTCTCTTGTTGATTATTGTGTCACTCGCAGGAGTATTTTATGGGCAAGAAGCTGCCCAGGGAAAGATTTTTGCCGAACTAAACAAGTTCGTTGGCTCGGATGCCGCAGTGCAAATTCAGGAAACGATCAAAAATATTTCTGACAATCAGGAATCGACATTTGCTATTATCATTGGATCCCTAACTCTTTTTATTGGTACAACCGGCGTTTTTATTGAGATACAGGATTCAATAAATCAAATATGGCGGGTCAGGGCTAAGCCGAAAAAGGGTTGGCTAAAAATGATTACGAACAGGGTTCTTTCATTCTCCATGGTCATCGGATTAGGCTTTTTACTAATCGTTTCGCTTGTAATTAATGGTATTGTGTTAGCCTTAAGTGCTAAACTTCAGATATATTTCCCAGACATAACTCTATTAGTCATTAACGTGTTTAATCTGGTGTTGACTTTTATTGTTATATCTGCTCTGTTCGGGATAATATTTAAATACCTGCCCGATGTTCTGATTGAATGGAAGGATGTGAAAATGGGAGCATTCTTTACTGCAATATTATTTATGGTTGGAAAGTTCCTGATTGGACTATACATTGAGCAAGTTGGTCCGGGAACTGCCTACGGCGCAGCGGGATCGTTGATTGTGATCCTAATTTGGGTGTACTATACTGCTGCAATATTATTTTTCGGTGCAGAATTTACGCAAGTGTATTCAGATTCCTACGGTAGCAAGATCAGGCCGGCCGAATATGCCGTGCATGTTATACATGTTGAAGAAGAAAAAAAAGTGGCGGTTTTACCAGCTCAGGATCATGATAAAACCTATGAAGGCACCGATAAGATTAAGAAAGGATCTTAAAGTGTTATATCCTCCGGTCCTGAAACTTTATTAATATGACATGCGCATTTACCGCCACTTACAACAAATTCATAAGATACCGTTTTGTTAGTTGCAGGGTGAGTTGCAGTTACTTTGATGACATCTCCTGAGTTAGAAAGATTTTTAACATCTGCATCACTGGCTACGGTGTAAATCCCCTGATTGTTTACAGTTGCTGGTTCGTTATCCTGAACGGTGCTTTTACCGGTTCGTTTATTAATTGCTGTAAAATCTTTTACGGCAACAGGGTTTCCCCATGCGTCTTTTATCCTGACCTGCACCATCCTGAACTCCTGCGTACAAATCATCGGTTCGCAAGCGGAGGTATTAACTTTTCCTGCAACACAAGAAAATAACAAGATTGTCACACTAAGAGAAATATAGCAAATGCTTTTCATGATCAATAGTTATTGTGTATTTGAGTAATAATACGCTCCATCTCGTTTCTCACATCAGCGGTTGGCCTTACAAAATTATTGTTCATAAAAGAATAAATTAGTTTCGTCCCTTTTTTCGTGACCAAAAATCCACTCTGATTATGATTATTTGAAAGACTCCCTGTTTTTGCGAAAACGAAGGGTTCATCAGATTTATACAAATTACGAAGGGTGCCCGTTTTCCCGCCGTTAGGCAGCATATTAAAAAGCCGCTTCTCATCTCCAACTTCTTCATAAATCTTTTCACACAGTCGTATAATTGATCTTGGAGTAAACAAGTCCTGTCTTGACAGCCCGGAACCATCAACCCAGAGAGGCTTATCCGGCAGATCCTGGAGAAAATTCTTTTTTACATAATCAATAACAACGGCAGTGTTCATCTCAAGGCCATTGGCAGCCGCAATATTCAGAAGGAGTTGTTCGGCAATAAAGTTATCACTTGGTAAAAGCATATTTCTGTAAAGCGTATCCGCCGGGATGCTGTTCCATGTACTATATTGATCAGGAAGACCCTTGTTCACCGTTCCCGAAAAATTGGGAATAGTATGCTCAAGGATATTGCTAACCGCATCAGTAGTTACTTTAAATGGCACAACCTGCCTGTAATTTACTGGTGCCCCGACAGGAGGCCGATGAAAATCGTTAGTTAATATATCTCTGTAAATCCGGAAGCCTGCAGTCTTTTTTTGAGTATCAGTTAAAAGCCGAAATGAAATGCTGGTGCGAAATTCGGGAAATGAGACCAGCTGCTTGCCATCATTCCAAAACTTTACGATGTTTCCGTAAACGGGCAGTTCCGACATTTCAGGCTGGTAGTATTCATTATAATCGTCATATGTCCATCCTGTACCATAAAACGGGCTGGTATACCTGCCTGTTGCCCAATAAACCTTTTTTGTGCTGGATTTTAACTTATCTAGTACGGGTTGGTTTTTATAATCAGCATTTAAGAAAGTAGGATCCCCGGTACCCCAGAATATAAGAGAGTCACCTCTATCAATATATTGCAGTCCTGCGATAGAATCCTTAAGCAGTTTTAATCCGGCATAAAAAGTGAATAATTTCGTGTTTGATGCAGGTGTGAAATACTTCTCACCATTTTCCTCAGCAATCATCTTTTTCTTTCTCAGATCATATAAAGCGAATCCTGTAAAGTGTTGTTGCAAAACAGGCGAATTCCTGATCATCTTAAGAATTTTGCCCCGACGAATTGCCTGTGCATGAACACACTGATAGCTAATTGCCACCAGTAATAGAATAATTATTCCTGATCTCATTATTAAAAGCAAATCTATAGATAAAGATTACAAAGTTTTGAAACGGATTATGAATTTATGCCGTAACTTGTTTAGCTATCATGTTTAATTGCCTGGGTTATCGGATCATATCGACAATGATAAAATCTCTTATCGTGATGGCCAGCTTCTTTCTATTGCTGAGCGAAGCAGCTGCCCAGCGGTTCGAGTTCCCGGGAAAGCGAAAAAAAGAAGTGGTTACTTTTAAAATGGTCAAGAATCTAATGATCATCAAGCTAACGGTAAATGGAAAAGGACCCTTTAATTTTGTACTTGATACAGGAGTAGGTCTGTTCCTGATCTCGGACCCCAAACTCATTGATTCTGTTTCAATCAAAAACCTTCGAAGTATAAATATCACAGGCTTTGGGGACGGCGACCCGCTCAGTGCTTTTGTGACTCCAACCATAGACGTGGGGTTTGGAAGCACAAATGCCAGGGGTTTGTCTGCAGCAATTCTTAAGAAGGATATCTTTGAACTTTCAAATTACGTCGGAATGCCCATTCATGGCCTGATTGGCTATGAGTTTTTTAACAGTTTTATAGTCAAGATCAATTTTACGTTAAATACATTAACAATTTACCGGCCTGAAGCTACTTATATCCCCAGAAAGGGCTACCGCATTCCGTTGATGATTGAAGACAGAAAGCCCTACCTTATTTCAAACATTCAATTAGACTCAGGCGAAAAGATAGCAGCCAAATTGATCCTGGACACCGGGGCGGGTCACCCTGTATCATTGGAAACGAATGGTGGGGTTCCTTTTGAAGTGCCAAAAATAAATATTCCTGGAAATTTAGGCATTGGCCTAACAGGCCCTATTAGCGGGTATATCAGCCGGATCAAATCATTAAGCCTGGGGAAGTTCACGTTGACTAATGTTATTGCTGCTTTTCCGGATTATGATGATGTAGGATCTAAGGTGTATTCTGTAAGCAGAAATGGAAATATGGGGATTACGGTGCTAAAACGCTTTAATGTAATTTTGGACTATAGCGAATCAGCTTTATATTTGAAACCCGGTGCATTACTTCATGAACCTTTTGAGCACGACATGAGTGGTATGGAATTGATTTCTGCCGGCGAAAATTACGAGAGGGTCGTGGTTAGCAGGGTTGAACCGGGGTCCTCGGCAGATGAAGCGGGCATACGTAAAAATGATGAAATTATAGCCATTAATTTCAAACCTGTTGCCGAGATGAGCTCAGCTGAACTGGATAATTTGTTCCGTTCGAAATCAGACCGCAGTTTTATACTAGAGGTTCTTCCTTCTGGGAGCAAAAGTATTAGAGAAAGAGAAAGAGTCATCCTGACTCTGAAACGAAGAATTTAGCCCCGGAAAATATTTTTTCAATATGCCCTCCATTATAATGTGCAAATAATACATTTGTAGATTCCATGTGAGCTAACCCATTATAAATCTTATGAAAATAAATTTAACGTACCTCGGGTGTGCAGTTCTTACTGCGTTACTTCTGAATTCAAACCCGGAAAATTTACAGGCACAAAACCGGAGGCAAGCGCCTCCACCATCTACTCCCGCAACGAGTACTACTCCTGCACCGGCGTCAGCTGCAGCAAAAACAGGGATTAGGCCTTACAAGGAGATTATTACCGATAAAGCAAAAACTGACAATGGCCTGTTCAAGGTCCACCGCCTCGACGGGAAATATTTTTTCGAAATACCCGATTCCCTTTTTGATCGCGAGATGCTCGTTGTAACCCGTTATGCGAAAACCCCAACAGTAGACGGAACCTATGGCGGTGAAGAACTGAACGAGCAAGTTTGGAAGTGGCAACGAAGAGACAAACAAGTTTTTATTCGTATTCCGTCCTACCGAAATATTGCTGCAAAAGAAACAGAAATGTTTGAGGCCGTAAAAAACTCGAACCTTGACGCTGTGCTCTCGTCATTCGAAATTAAGGCTATAAATAAAGATTCAAGTTCAGTTGTAATTGACGTAACTGACCTCTATTCAAAAGACGTGCAATCGTTGGGCCTTCCTCAAAGTCTGAGAACGCTTTACAAGATCACTACTATGGATGACACCCGTACTTACGTTGATACTATCAAATCTTTTCCGATAAATATCGAAGTTCGGTCATTAAAGACTTATCGCGCTACCGACCCGCCGGGCGATAAATCTATAGGTTCAATGACTGTGGAGATTCATAATTCAATGCTGCTTTTGCCAAAGGTACCTTACAAAGCTCGTTTTTCTGATGACCGGGTAGGGTTTTTCGGTCAAAGCCAGACAGACTATGGTTTAGATGCTCAAAAAGCGCAGGTTACACGTTATATACATCGTTGGAAACTTGAGCCAAAAGACCCTGAAGCCTATAAGCGGGGTGAGCTTGTTGAACCTAAAAAGCAGATTGTTTATTATATCGATCCTGCAACCCCGGCAAAGTGGAGACCATATCTTATTGCGGGTGTAAAAGACTGGAACGTGGCCTTTGAAGCTGCTGGCTTTAAAAATGCCATAACTGCACTGGAAGCGCCTGCAAACGATCCTGACTGGTCTCCGGAAGATGCACGCTATTCGGTTATTAGATATTTTGCGTCAAATATTGCTAATGCCTATGGCCCGCATATATCAGATCCCCGTTCAGGCGAAATAATGGAATCAGACATCGGTTGGTATCATAACGTAATGAATCTGGTGCGAAACTGGTTTTTTGTACAAACTGCTGCAATTAATCCAGAAGCGCGTAGCGCTAAATTTAAGGATGAGGTAATGGGACAGCTAGTCAGGTTCGTGTCATCACATGAAGTGGGCCATACACTAGGCCTTCCGCATAATTTTGGTTCCAGCGTTGCCTATCCGGTTGATTCACTTCGTTCACAAACATTTACAAAAAGAATGGCCGGAACTGCGCCATCTATTATGGATTATGCCCGCTTCAATTATATCGCACAACCAGGCGACGAGGGGGTGGTTCTATATCCGGGTATTGGTGACTATGATAAATGGGCAATTAAGTGGGGATATACCTGGTTTGAGGACAAAACTCCCGTTGAGGAGGCTAAAATTCTAAATAAATGGACCATCGAAAGAGCTGGAAATCCGGCTTATTTTTACGGACAACAGACAGGAAATCCTATAGATCCGAGATCACAGTCAGAAGATTTGGGAGATGATGCGGTAAAAGCATCGACATACGGTATCGCGAATCTGAAAAGGATAATACCCAATATAGAAAAGTGGACATACGAAGAAGGTCAGCCTTACAATAACCTGCAAGAACTATACGGTGAAGTTTTAAGTCAATGGAACCGTTATATGGGCCATGTCCGCTCTAATATTGGAGGAATTTATGAAAACGATAAAACCTACGAACAAAAAGGCCCAGTTTACACTCATGTACCTGAAGCCAAGCAAAAAGAAGCCGTCAAGTTTATTAACCAACAAGCATTTGCAACGCCCGTTTGGATGCTTGATCAGGCTTTGCTCAACAAATTTGACAATGCTGGCATTGTTGAAAGGCTAAGAAGAACCCAGGTAGGTGTTTTAAATGGAGTATTAGATTTTTCGCGGCTTAACCGGGTTATTGATAATTCCGTAAAGAATGGTACTGCCGCGTACAGTATGGATGAATTGTTCGCTGATTTAAGAAATGGGATATGGTCGGAACTGAAGACAGGCGGAAATATTGACACCTATCGCAGAAACCTGCAGAGAGCTTACATTGAAAGGATGTCATTTTTGCTGAATGAAAATGAACCCGCTCCTTCTTCTGGCCCCGGACAGTTTTCGTCTCAGGCAGCACCTCAGATGGATGCCTCTCAATCTGATATCCGGCCTATGGCCAGATTTGAACTTAAGGCCCTTGCTTCCCAAATTAGAGCAGCTCAGCCGAAATTCGGTAATTCAATCATCAAATCACATCTGGATGATGCACTCGTACGTATTAACGACGCATTGGATCCAAAGAAATAACGTATGCATTCACATAAAGCCCTGCCTGTATTCCAGGCAGGGCTTTATTGTTACAGTTAAACCCTAACTTCGTAATTATCAAAAATCATAAAATGAAATTATTATTTACAGGTATCCTGATGCTATGTTCCTTAAGCCGGTCTTATTCCCAAACCGACTCCATCAATGTTGTAAAGGCCGATTGGGAAAAGAAAAAGATCACATCAGGGGTTACTTTAAAAACCTACTGGTTCAACAATAATTTATTCGGTGCCAACCAAAACGTCAGTATCCTTGAAATAAAACCCAGGAGAAAATTAGTGCTTGATTTGGGTTACGATGCTAAGAAACTTAAAACTACTAGTGATTTTGGTAAGTCAACAAATTCTCTTGCCGCACTGAATGGTACATTCTTCGATATTGCAAATGGCGGATCTGTTGATTTCATCAAATCCGACGGAATAGTAATAAATGAAAACCGTCTAGGCAAAAATGGAGGACGTGCGGGTCATCAGACCGCAGCACTGGTATTTAACCGCGGCAAATTAAGTATCGCTAAGTTTAATGGTGACCCCAACTGGGAACAATCACTTGTTGGAGAAGATTTAATGGTTAGCGGCCCGCTGCTTATTATGGATCAACTAGTCGAAAAGCTGGATTCAAATGCATTCAACAAGACACGGCATCCCCGCACTGCTGTAGCTGTTACAAAAAATAAAAGGATTCTTCTTGTGACTGTTGATGGCCGAAATACCAACTCAGCTGGGATGAGCTTGTTTGAACTCTCACATCTTATGCGTTGGCTCAAGTCTGACGATGCAATAAATCTTGATGGAGGTGGTTCAACGACCTTGTGGCTTAAAGATCATGGCGATAATGGCGTTGTTAATTATCCTTCAGACAACAAAAAATGGGATCATCAGGGTGAACGTAAGGTGGCAAATGTTGTGCTTCTTAAGAAAAAATAGTCAAATATTCTGTAATATCCTGATAAACATCCCTCTCCATTATATTTTTACATACAGCGTATTCGTATTTTTCGTAATTTTCATATAATATTAAAGACGTGAATACTAACCATGAGCAGGGCCGCAGATAACTACGCGCATTTAATTCAGAAAATTGACGGATTCATTCGGAAGTATTACCTGAACAGGGTAATTAAAGGCTCCATTTTCATGGCAGCCACGCTTTTTGCGGCTTTCATACTGGTTACATTTGCTGAATATTACGGCCGCTTCGATCCTTTGGCAAGAACTTTCCTTTTCTATATTTTTATTTTTTGTAACCTGGCAATTCTCACCACCTATATAGTTATTCCGTTATTGTCTTATTTCAGGCTGGGCAAAACAATAAGTCATGAGCAAGCTTCCAATATTATCGGTGACCACTTTCAGCCCGTCAAAGACAAATTATTAAACACGTTACAGCTGAAAAAACTCTCCGATATTAATCCGGAGCAAAGGGCTTTAATAGATGCTAGTATCGATCAGAAAATTGCAGAGCTGCGACCAGTACCATTCAGTTCAGCAGTTCACATTGAAGATAACAGAAAGTATATAAAATACGCGCTGGTACCTTTATCGGCAATTGTTATCGTCTTTTTCGCGGCTCCCACGATCTTAAGTGAAAGTACAGAGCGCCTCTTGAATCACAACAAGCGGTTCATAAAAAAAGCTCCATTCAGCTTCGAACTTATAAATGAAAATCTTTCGGCAATACAAGGCGATGATTATACGCTAAAAGTAAAGCTTAACGGAAACGAGATTCCTGCAGAACTTTATTTGGACGATGGCGCAAATTCATTTAAACTCGACAAGGAAAGCATAATTCGCTTCAATTATACTTTTAAGAACCTTCAGAAAACTAAAAAGATCCGGCTTAGAGGAGGCGAGTTTAGTTCGGAAGATTATATTTTAAAAGTTAAAGAACGGCCTACTCTTTTGAACTTCGATGTCTTTCTGGAATATCCCGCTTATTTAAATAAGCGAAACGAAAGACTTGAGAATTCAGGTGATCTTAATGTTCCTGAAGGTACCCGAATTAACTGGAGGTTCAGAGCGCGGAGCAGCGACCATTTAGATGTTAAAATAGACAAGCAAAAGTTCAGGATTAAAAAGGCCCATGAAGGCAACTTTAATTTCACTTATCGGGCCTTAAAAAATTTAATTTATAATATCCGACCGGTTAGCAAGAACGTGTCTACATCAGATTCTGTTTCTTACCAATTACGTGTTATCCCCGATCTGATGCCGATGATTGACCTCACCGAACGTCCGGATTCTCTTAATGAAAAAATTCTGTATTTCGTTGGTCAGGTAAATGATGACCATGGGTTTTCTAAGCTGACCTTTAATTATAAAGTTTTGCCAGCTGGCGGCAGCGAGACACCTGTAAAGTCCCAGGTAAAAACCGTTAATTTTGACAAAAATACCCTGCAGAGCAACTTTTTTCATATATGGAATGTAAACGATGCTGGGGCGAATCCGGGGGATCAGATAGAATATTATTTCGAGATTTTTGACAACGATGCCGTTAATGGCCCAAAAGTCAGCAGATCGGCTATAAGGACATTTAAAGTTGCTTCAGAACGCGAGGTTGAAAAGAAACTTGAGGCAAATTCTGAACAGATCAAAGAGAAAATGGCACAGGCTATCCGCCAGTCTTCCCAGGTAGAAAAGGAAGCGAAGCGGCTAAATCAGGATCTTTTAAATAAGAAGACTCTTACTTACGAGGAAAAGAAACAGGTAGAAGCACTGCTTCAGAAACAAAAAGAACTTGAAGAGCTTGTGAAGGAGATACAAAAGGAAAACAAACAAAATTTGTTTGAACAAAACCAGAATAGAGAGCAGAACGAAAAAATCCTCGAGAAGCAAAAACAAATTGAAGATCTGTTTAACAATGTTTTGGATGAAAAGACCCGGGAAATTTTAAAAAACATTGAAAAACTGCTGGAGAAAAACAATAAGGCTTTAACACAGGAAGAGCTTTCTAAAATGCAGATGGATAACAGATCTTTGCAGAAGGAACTTGACAGGATTTTAGAATTATACAAACAACTTGAATTTGATCAGAAACTCACGGAGTCAATCGAAAAATTAAATGAACTCTCGAAAAAACAGCAGGAATTAAGTGAAAAGACAGTGAATAAAAAGGCTGAAAATGAACAGCTTAAAGAAGAACAAAAAGATTTAAAAGCAGACTTTAAAGAGCTAAAGGAAGATTTAAAAGAGCTTGAAAAGAAAAACGAAGAACTTGATCAAAAAAACGACTTTAATAGTCCCGATAAAGAACAGGAAAAGATAGACCAGGAACAGCAGAAGAGTTCAGAAAACCTGGAAAAAAAGGATGAGAAGAAAGCTTCTGAAAATCAAAAAGAGGCAGCCGAACAAATGCAGCAGCTCTCAAAGAAACTAGAAGCGATGCAACAGGACAGTGAAGAAAAAGAGAACGAAGTTAATACTAAAGCTTTGCGAGAAATTCTGGATAATCTTGTCAGCAGCTCTTTCGATCAGGAAAAAACAATGCAAACCGTGCGAGGTCTGAATACCAGTGATCCTTCTTATGTAATGCAAACGCAGAAGCAAAGAGATATTAAGGATAATCTTAAAATGATAGAGGACAGCCTTTATTCGCTGAGCAAGAAAGTGCCTCAAATACAATCTGTCGTCAACAAAGAAATCCAGGCAATTAACTTCAATGTCGGCAAGGCAATAGAAAGCCTCAGTGAGCGGCGCACAGCGGAGGCAAATCGTAACCAGCAGTTCGCGATGACATCCATAAATAATTTGGCCCTTATGCTAAACGAAGCTCTGGATCAAATGCAAGAAGCCCAACAAAACGGCAAGCCAGGAAGTAAGGGCAAAAAGAAACAAAGCCTTTCACAATTGAGTAAAATGCAGGAGCAGTTGAATAAGAATATGCAAAAGGCCCGTGAGGAAATGCAAAAACAAGCTGCTCAGAAGAAACAAGGTCAACAACCCGGCCAACAACCCGGACAACAGGGAAAGCAGGGTCAACAAGGACAGGGTCAAGGTATGAGTGAACAACTGGCCAGGATGGCGAGGGAGCAGCAAATGATTCGTCAGGCAATGCAGGAAATTAATCGATTGGAAAATAAAGATGGGAAAAGCGGCCTGGGTAATCTTGATCAATTAATGAAAGAGATGGAACAAACTGAAACCGATCTCGTAAACAAGAAAATTCAGCAGGAGACTTTGATCAGGCAGCAGGAAATACTTAGCAAATTGCTGCAAGCTGATAAAGCGGAACGTGAACGTGAACAGGATGAGAAAAGGGAAAGCAAAGAGGGAGTGGCAGTTACTCCAAATCATAAAATCATCCTTCAGGAATACCAGAAAATCAAACAGAAAGAGACTGACTTACTAAAAACGGTACCGCCCGCTCTAAATTCTTTTTACAAAATAAAGGTCGGTGATTACTTTAAATACTTAAATTCGGGTTATAAATGATTAATCAGACAGAATTTTCGGATAACACAGCATTGTATACGCTGCAACTACCCTCCAGAATTGATAGTATTACTACGCTTGAAAACTTCATAGATACATTGCGGGAAAAGTATAATCTGAGCGATGAAATTTATGCAAATGTTCTCACATGCCTTAGTGAAGCCACAGTTAACGCTATTATCCATGGAAATAAAGAAAATCCAAATAAAACGGTATATATAAATCTTGAAGTCATTGAGGATAAGCGATTGATCTTTACAATTTCCGATGAGGGCAATGGATTTGACTTTAACACCCTTCCTGATCCTACCGCGCCCGAAAATCTTGAAAATCTAACAGGAAGAGGGGTCTTTATTATAAAACGACTAGCCGATCAATGCATATTTAATTCCAAAGGGAATGAACTTGAGCTACATTTTAAGATTTAATGTCCCAGCTGCCAATTCATTTTTTTCTTGAAGGTGTTGCCTATAAGGTAAAAAACAAAACAATCCTTCGTAAGTGGCTGAAAGACAGCATCACAAATGAGGGTTTCAGGCTTAAGGAATTAAATTTTATTTTTTGCGATGACGACTATCTACTTTCTATTAATCAGAAATATCTAAAACACAATACGTTTACAGACATAATCACATTCGATAATAGTTCGAAAAAACATGATATTTCGGGTGATATCTTCATTAGTATTGATCGTATCCGCGAAAACGCCCTCACATATAACGTTTCTGAGCAGGACGAACTGCATCGGGTTATGATTCACGGAACACTGCACCTCTTAGGTTATCCTGATAAAGGAAAAGCAGATAAAACACTTATGACCGCCCGAGAAAATTATTATCTGGGAAAACTGTCAGCCTGATTATTCCATAGGTACTTCAATAATTAGTATCTGTGATCCTTTTCTGACTGATATATCTATTTTCTCCACATCAAACGAGCCCAGTGCATCTCGCTTTTCTAGAATAATTCCCTCAATTTCGATTTCACCGTCTATTACAAAAATATAAGCCCCGTTGCCAGCATGTTTAATCTGATAACTTGCCTTGGTAGCCTCGTCAAATTTGCCAAGTGAGAACACAGAATCCTGATTGATCCACATTACACCAGGTTGTTGTTCAGATGAAACTATGGTCACAAAAGAGTTTTTGTTCTTTTCAAGATCATATTTCTGCTGATCATATCTTGGTTCAATGTTCCTCACTTTCGGGAACACCCAGATTTGAAGCAGGTTAACCTCTTCTATTGATGAGCCATTAAATTCTGAGTGTTCAATTCCGCTTCCTGCCGACATCATTTGAACTTCCCCGGCACTAATATTTCCGATTGATCCTAAACTGTCTTTGTGCGACAATGAGCCTCTTAGAGGAATTGTAATGATTTCCATATTATCGTGTCCGTGGGTTCCAAAGCCCATTCCTGGTGCGACGATATCGTCATTGAGCACTCTCAGCAGCCCAAAATGCATTTTCGAGGGATCGTGATAACCTGCAAAGCTAAATGAATGAGCGGCCTTTAGCCAGCCATGATCCTGTATACCACGATCTTTGGCCCTATGAATAATTTTTTTCATGTTTATAATATTAATTACATGTTTAAACATACAATATTTATTCCAAAATTCAATTTAGTACCTTTGTAAAGGAAAAATTGAGATTTACCTTATGTATCGGGCACTTTTTTAAAAGCTGTCTTATTGTCATACAAATGAAAATGATTTCAATTAAAAAAGAATAGGTGTGAGTATTTTATCAACAGAACAATTAGGTCATTCATTTAACGATAACTGGTTATTTACCGATCTGTATTTGGGTATAAACAAAGGTGAACGGGTTGCCCTTGTTGGAATTAATGGGACAGGCAAATCAACTCTGTTGAAAATACTCTCCGGCATGCTGGCACCTGCTCTTGGTAAGGTTGTAACCGAGCGCGAATTACGCATAGGTTATCTTGAACAAGATCCGCAGTTTAACGATGAGGCGAGCATAAGTGACTTTATTTATTCTATTGGCAACTCCAGGCAGCAACTTATCAGACAATACGAAGAAGCTGTTAGTCAGAAGGTTACAGATGAAAAGCTTCTTAACCATCTAATGGATGAACTAAGTTCAGAAAATGCCTGGGAATACGAATATGAGATTAAGACGATCTTGGGAAGACTTGGCATTCAAAAATTGGAGCAAAAGATTGCTACACTATCTGGCGGACAGCGGAAACGATTAGCACTTGCAAAACTGCTGATTGATGACCCAGATGTTTACCTTTTGGATGAGCCCACAAATCACCTGGATATTGAAACAATTGAATGGTTGGAAAATTTTATGACTACCGGGCAGAAAACAGTCATGTTAGTTACGCATGACCGGTATTTTCTAGACAATGTATCCACACGTATAATTGAACTCGACAGGGGTAAGCTTCAAAATTTTAACGGTAATTATAGTTATTACCTGGAACGAAAAGCAGAACAAACTGCTGCAGACGATGTTTCTTTCAATAAGAATTTAAATCTCCTGAAAAAAGAATTGGATTGGATGCGCCGTCAGCCAAAGGCCAGAACGACAAAATCAAAATCCCGAATTGATTCATTTTATGATCTTGAGGAAAAAACTAAGGGCAGACAAACCAGGTCAAGTCTTGAGTTGAGTGTAAATGTTTCTCGTCAAGGGAACCAAATTCTGGAACTTGATCACATCAGCAAGTCCTTTAACGGTCATCAGGTTATTAAAGATTTTTCATATACTTTTAAAAAAGGTGATAGAATTGGTGTTGCCGGAAAAAACGGCACGGGCAAATCAACGATGTTAAACTTAATTACCGGTGTTCTACAACCAGATAACGGTACGGTCAAAGTTGGGGAAACAACCGTGTTTGGTTATTACAAACAAGGTGGACTGGAGTTTAAGGGTGACGAACGGGTCATTGACGTAGTCAAGAATGTTGCAGAATACATCACAATGGCTGACGGGAAAAATCTAACGGCAAGCCAGGTTCTAACCCATTTTTTATTTCCTCCTGCAAAACAGTATGGCTTTGTCAACAAATTAAGTGGCGGTGAAAAGAAACGTCTACAGCTCATGCGGGTATTAATGAAAAACCCTAATTACATGATTCTTGACGAACCCACTAATGACCTTGATATCGATACGTTAAACGTCCTCGAAGATTTCCTGCTGAATTTCCCGGGTATATTAATGCTGGTTTCACATGACCGGTATTTAATAGATCGCTTAACTGATCAATTGTTTATTTTTGAAGGAGATGGACAAGTAAAAATTTATTCGGGAAATTATACTGATTATCGGCTTGAGCAAGATGATCTAAAAAAGCCGCTGAAACCGTCTCAGGCATCCCAACAGTGTATAAAAACCGAACAAATTCCTGCCAAAAAAAAGGTCTCATTTAAAGAACAAAAAGAACTATCTGAGATTGAAAACGAAATTAAACTTTTAGAAAAAGAAATAATTGACCTGACAGCAAAGTTGAATTCCGGTACCTTCAGTCATGAAGAACTATCTGAGATATCATCACTGATTGGGATAAAAACCGAGACAATTGATAGTAAAACATTACGTTGGATTGAATTAACAGACTAACATGAGCACTTCTGATTTAATAGGCTCCGTTGGGGTAAGCGTGTTATTGATAGCATTTCTCCTTAATTTAAGGGGAGAGCTAAAAACGGATCAAAAAACATATGCAGGTTTAAATATTTTCGGGGCTGTTTTATGTGGAATTTCAGCATATCTAATACGTTTTTATCCTTTTGTAATTCTCGAGGGGGTCTGGGCTATCGCTGCGTTGAGTTCGCGAATTAAGCGTGTTCCACGTGAAACGTTAAATAATTAATATATACTTTTTAAAGAGTTCCACGTGGAACATTCAAGATGTTTGATAAATATGATATAATAGTTGTGGGGGCAGGACACGCCGGTTGCGAAGCCGCGGCTGCAGCGGCCAATCTCGGCTCGAAAGTATTGCTGATAACCATGAACATGGGAACAATAGCTCAAATGAGTTGTAATCCGGCAATGGGTGGGGTAGCCAAAGGCCAAATTGTACGCGAAATAGATGCACTCGGTGGTTACTCAGGAATAATTTCTGATCGAACTACATTACAATTTAGAATGCTAAACAGTTCTAAAGGGCCAGCTATGTGGAGCCCAAGGGCGCAAATTGACAGACTAAGATTTGCTGAAACCTGGAGACTGATGCTCGAGCAGACTCCGGGAGTAGATTTCTGGCAAGACACTGTGATTGGCCTTCTAACCGAGGCGAACCGGGTAACAGGGGTTAAAACGTCCCTGGGAATTGAAATAAAATGTGACGCAGTAGTTCTGACGAACGGAACTTTCCTGAACGGCCTAATACACATTGGAGAAAAACGATTTGGGGGCGGCAGAACGGGCGAAAAAGCTGCCACGGGTCTTACTGAAGAACTAGTGAAATACGGTTTTGAAGCCGGTAGAATGAAAACGGGAACACCACCGAGGGTTGATGGAAGATCGTTAGACTATTCAAAAATGGAAGAGCAGTGGGGCGACAATATACGCGGACGTTTCTCTTATGCAGACATCGATCTGCCTTCCGATCAACGTTGCTGCTGGATAACGTATACTAACTCTGAAGTTCATGAGACTTTAAAAGAAGGATTCGAAAAGTCACCCATGTTCACCGGCCGTATAAAAGGGTTAGGCCCCAGATATTGTCCATCAATAGAAGATAAAATCAATCGTTTTGCGGAACGCGACAGACATCAAATATTTGTAGAACCGGAAGGATGGGACACAGTTGAAATTTATGTAAACGGATTTTCCACATCTCTTCCGGAAGATGTACAATACAGAGCACTTACAAAAATCCCTGGATTTGAAAAAGCAAAAATGTTCCGTCCGGGGTATGCTATTGAGTATGATTTCTTTCCCCCAACACAACTAAGTTTAACACTAGAAACCAAATTAATACAAAACCTATATTTCGCCGGCCAAATAAATGGCACCACCGGTTATGAAGAAGCAGCTTGCCAGGGCTTTATGGCAGGCATTAATGCGCATTTAAAGATACGTGGGAAAGATGAACTAATTCTTAAAAGATCAGAATCATATATTGGTGTGTTAATTGATGATTTAGTAACCAAGGGCACGGAAGAACCTTACCGGATGTTTACATCCAGGGCGGAGCACCGTCTACTTTTACGACAAGATAATGCCGATATTCGCCTCACACCAATAGGTTATAAGCTAGGTCTCATTTCGAAAGAGCGGTTTGAAAAAGTCGAAAAAAAAATTAAAAACTCAGAATTAATCGTCGAATATCTCAGATCTACTTCAATCAACCCGGAAGCTGTAAATCCCGCACTTGAATCAGCAGGCACACCGCCTATATCCCAAAGCATAAAAATGTTCCAGCTCATTACAAGGCCACAAATGACTTTCGCAAACATCAGGCAGGCAGATCCCAAATTAAACAATTTATTAGAAGCCCATGACATAGATACAATCGAACAGGCCGAAATAAAAATAAAATACGAAAGCTATTTCGCTAAAGAATTAGAAATTGTTGACAAGATGAAAAGGATGGAGGATCATATAATCAACACTGAATTCAATTATCTCAATCTTGTTTCACTTTCAAAAGAAGCACGAGAAAAATTAATGAAGATAAAGCCAAGGACACTGGGACAAGCGTCAAGAATATCCGGTGTTTCACCATCTGATATCTCTGTTTTAATGGTTCACATGAGCAAATAATATAACTTATTGATAATCAAATAAATAACAAAAAATATGCGCGACTTAAAATAAAGCATCAGGAGGCACTATTTAATATCCGATATACATAATCATCAGAAAACAACAATAATTCAAGCAAGAGCTTATAAATGGCAAATTCTACGATCAGGACTTTCTTCGGAGTACCTGCAATTTCCTGCGCTATCATTCTGATGCTTTCATACTGTGCAAGTGTTCAGTCCCCCACCGGAGGACCACGCGATACGATCCCGCCAAAAATAATCAACGAAGACCCGAAAAACCTGACACGAAATTTTTCATCAGAAAAAATAGAAATTGAATTTGATGAATTCATAAAGCTAACCAACGAATTTAGTGAAATCAGTATTTCCCCTGCCCTCGAAATCCTCCCGGAATTCAAAGCCAAAAAAAAAATACTCGAAATCAAATTCTCAGAGCCTCTGGAAGAAAAGACAACATATACCATCAATTTCGGAAAAGCAATTACCGACGTAAACGAAAGCAACATCCTTAAAAACTACACTTACGTTTTCGCTACAGGTGAGCAAATTGACTCTCTTTCTTTGAGTGGAACAGTAACGAGTTCGCTAACAAAAGAAAAGTTAAAAGATATCACCGTTTTTATACTTCCAACAAAACAGGATTCCTTGTTTGGAAAAAAAAGGGCTAGCTTTTTCACAACTACGGATTCTGCAGGTGCATTTAGTCTGAAAAACCTCCGGGAGGACACATATCGGATATATGCCTTATCTGAACAGGGGGGAGGGGACAGAATTTATAATGGACAGAATGAAGAAATAGGGTTCTTGAAAGATTCATTGCTATTAAATAAAAATACAGAAAACATCCAACTCAAAATATTCAAGGCTGTCCCCGCTAATTTCTCGGTTGCGGAAAGAAAAATCGAAAGTGATGGTCGAATACTGCTTACATTTAACAAACCAATATTGCAGCCCACAGTCAAAATCATTGAGCCTAACGAACTTGATGCAGTTAAATCAGCAGAAATAAGCAATTCGCGGGATACGGCGCTAATATGGTTGCCCGAACTTGCTTTCGACTCAATTAAAGTCGTTGTACAGGATGCTGGAAGGCCGCTGGATACTATCACAATCAGACGATCGAAAAAAGATACATACAACAGAGCGGTTCTAGTGTCCGACAATATTCCAGGCACTAAAATCCGGCCCAAATCAGATTTCTTCCTAAAACTAACAGCTCCTGTAGCAACTGCTCAGCCTTCCCAAATCAAACTTTTAGAAGATTCCGTTGAAGTAAAATTTCAGCTCCAAAAGCAAGCCGGCACGAACCGGGTGTATAGTCTTAAATACCCCTGGAAATTAAATAAGGAATATAATCTAAGGGTAAATGAAAATGCTTTCACAGACACCTATGGGAATAAATCAAAACTTTACATTAAGAAATTTACCCTGGATACAGAAGATAATTATGGGAATATTTCAATAAAAGTCACCGTACCTGATCCTTCACAAAACTATATCGTACAATGGATGAGCGACAAAGAAACAATCTACCGGCAAGATGTAATAAATAAGAACACGACGCTAAACTATCTGACATACCCGACGGCAAAGTATCGCGTTCGGATCATTTTCGATAAAAACAAAAATGGAATATGGGATACAGGAAACGTCTTTACCAGGCAACAACCAGAAGAAACCTGGACGTTCGATCAAATAATTTCTTTACGGCCAAACTGGGACTTAGAAGAAACTATAATCATCCCAAAACTCACTCCTGATTAAACCATCCAGAATACATTACATAATTCTGGGGAAGTTTCTGGAGCATCTCCCGTTGTTCAACTGTAAGCGGCTTAATTTTCTTCGCCGGGATCCCGGCATATAAAAAACCTGATTCACAAATCATATTCTCAAGAACTATGGCGCCAGCAGCTATTATACAATAGTCTTCAACATGCGCATTATCCATAATAATTGCTCCCATTCCAACAAGCACATGATCAGAGAGTCTGCATCCATGGACCAGTGCGTTATGTCCGATGGATACATTATTTCCGATATCTGTACCAGCTTTCAGGTAGGTACAATGAATTACTACTCCATCCTGAATATTAGTATTATTACCGATTCTGATATAATTCACATCGCCGCGAATAACCGCGTTGAACCAAACAGAGCAATTATCGCCTATTACTACGTCGCCAACGACAGTTGCATTCTCAGCGATAAAACAGTTCAAACCAAATTTGGGATATACACCCTTTACAGAAAGAATTAACGGCATAACTATAAATTACAAAACAGTATCATGAGGGAGCTGCGCATGCGGCTTATAATCAGTAGTGTAGTGCAGACCGCGGCTTTCCTTTCTTAACATTGCTGATTTAATAACCAGATAGGCATTCTGAATAACGTTTCTTAGTTCACACAATTTAACCGATAAAGTAGTTTTCTTATAAAAACTTTCTGTTTCCTCATGCAACAATCCCAGCCTTCTTAAAGCCCTTTCAAGCCTGAAATCAGACCTCACTATTCCAACATAATCACTCATAACTTTTTGCGCCTCTCTCAAATTATGAGTTACAAGTATATCTTCATTTGATAACCTTGTATCAGTTTCATCCCATTCCGGAATATTGTCCGGAATAACATACTTCGTGAATTGTTTTACGGCGTCTTCAAAGATTCTGTGGGCAAAAACCGGGGCCTCCAAAAGTGAGTTAGAAGCCAACCTGTTTGCTCCATGCAGTCCTGTAGAAGAACATTCACCACAAGCATAGAGTCTGTGTATGGATGACTTTCCATACTCGTCCACCAGAATACCGCCACACATATAATGGGCCGCAGGAGTCACCGGGATTAGGTCCTTAGTCATATCCAAACCAATACTTAAACATTTCGCGTAGATATTAGGAAAGTGCGTAAGGATGTCCGCTTTGTCGCGGTGCCTGATGTCAAGATACACAAAATCATCACCTGATTTCTTCATTTCAGCATCTATGGCCCTCGCCACAATATCACGGGGAGCTAATGAACCCCTTTCATCATAATTCTGCATAAATTCTTCCCCATTCCTGGTTTTCAACACACCCCCGAAACCCCGAACTGCCTCAGATATTAAAAATGATGGATACTCGCCCGGATTAAATAAAGCCGTTGGGTGGAACTGAATAAACTCCATGTTTCGAACTTTACCCTTAGCCCGGTATACCATAGCAATCCCATCACCTGTCGCAATTACCGGATTGGTTGTCGTAGAATAAATGTGTCCTGCGCCGCCTGAAGCAATGAGTGTGACCTTCGAAAGAAATTTTTCAACTTTCCCGCTTGCTGTATTTAATGCATAAATTCCGTAGCATTGAATATCTTCAGACCGTTTATCAACGAACTCACCCGTATGGTGCTGCGTGATTAACTCAACAGCAAAGTAATGCGTTAGTATCTCAATATTGGGATCCTTATGTATCTTTTCAAGCAAAGAACGTTCGATCTCAAAACCAGTTATATCTTTATAATGCAATACCCTACTTTCTGAATGACCTCCTTCTTTCGCAAGATCAAAAATCCCTTGTTGGGTTTTGTCGAAACTGGTACCATACTTTATTATTTCGTCAATTCTAGCTGGTCCCTCGGTAACAACAATTTCAACAATTCTTTTATCACACAAACCATCCCCGGCAATAAGGGTATCTTCAATGTGTTTATCAAAAGAATCCTCCTCTTTATCAACAACTACAGCAACACCGCCCTGTGCATATTTGGTGTTAGATTCGTCCTCATTTGCCTTTGTAACTATCAGAACCTTACCATATTTGGCTGCTTTAAGGGCAAAACTCAAACCAGCTATACCCGACCCAACAACGAGGAAATCAACATTTCTCATTTATAAAATATTAGAAAAAACACTTGATACTACATCTTGTTAACAACAACGTCAAAGATGTTAATTTAGCGGTAATACTCGTTGAATAATTTATAAACAGACTAATAAGTAAAGCGTTTCAAATGATTTTAGCTTATTTTTGAATTAGTTTTAAGACAAAATATACGAGTATTCCACCAATTGCTAAATTGAAATACTAAACATTATAAAATTCTACAAAATAATTAGGATTAAAAAACTACTTGTTAATCAAATACATAACATATAATTTATGTTGAATAATTGTTAGTAATTAATTAAAAACAATTATCCGTTAAAAATGTAAATCAATTTTCTAACATAACCAACACCCTAATAAACAATAGACTTTATTTAAAATATTAAATTGTATTTATTGAATAGTTGATAAATGAATACCTTCGAAGAACTAAATATTAAAGGATTTATAGATGAACCAATTGATCCGGCGCTGGATCTCTTTCAGGAAATAGATCGTCTAAAAAAAGAGAAAAATGCTGTTATACTGGCACATTACTATCAGGAACCAGATATTCAGGATATAGCGGATTATATTGGAGATAGTTTAGGATTGTCGCAGGAAGCAGCAAAAACAAATGCAGATATTATTGTTTTTGCAGGTGTTCATTTTATGGCGGAAACAGCTAAAATACTATCTCCTGACAAAAAGGTTTTATTACCAGATTTAAAAGCAGGGTGTTCTTTGTCAGATAGTTGCCCTCCAAAACTATTTGCAAAGTTTAAAGAAAAATATCCGGATCATCTGGTAATTACGTATGTGAATTGCACAGCCGAATTAAAAGCTTTAAGCGACATAGTATGTACTTCGTCGAATGCTGTGCAAATAGTAGAAAGTTTGCCAAAGGAGCAGAAAATTATTTTTGGACCGGACAGAAACCTGGGAGCCTGGGTGGCAAAGAAGACTGGAAGGGATATGGTTTTGTGGAATGGTGCATGTATGGTACATGAAATTTTTTCAAAACAGAGGATATTGAAACTTAAAGCGCGCCATCCCGAAGCAAAATTTATTGCTCATCCTGAATGTGAAGAAGTTGTTCTGCAAATGGCTGATTTTATCGGATCTACAACAGGATTATTAAAATACACTATTAATGACCCGGCCAATGAGTTTATAGTTGCTACAGAAAGCGGAATAATTCATCAAATGGAAAAAGCTAATCCAGGAAAAGTATTCATACCAGCGCCGCCTAATAATTCCTGTGCGTGTAATGACTGCCCTCATATGAAAAGAAATACTTTAGAAAAGCTTTACTTATGTTTAAAAAATGGCCTTCCTGAAGTTACAGTACCTATGGATATTATAATAAAAGCCCAAAAACCAATAGAACGTATGCTTGAAATATCTGCTAAACTCGGTTTGTAATGGTTTTTCACAAATCAGAATTTTTCAAGAATTATCAAAGTATAATATTACTGCTTATAGGAATTATTTCCGGTACCATACTCGGTTTGCTCTTAGGAAAACAGGTCGAAATAATTAAACCAATAGGAGACATCTTCTTAAATCTTCTCTTTACAGCGGTTATTCCTCTTATTTTTTTCGCTATTTCATCTTCTATTGCCAATATAGACCGAACCAAGAAAATGGGCAAGGTAATGGTGGTTATGTTTTCCGTTTTCGTAGGGACTGTATTGGTTTCAGCAATTTTAACAGTGCTTGCTGTCTGGATGTTTCCGCTGCCACAAAATATTGAAACTGTAGCAAAGGTATCTGAAGAGTTGGCACCACAAAGTTTCGGTGAGCAGGCCGCCAGCATATTAACGGTTAATGAATTCTATGAGCTTTTGTCGCGTAAAAGCATGCTGGCATTTATTATTTTCTCGTTCCTGATAGGTTTTGCAACTTCACGTTCCGGCGCAGTTGGAGAGCCTTTTAAAAAGTTTTTAACCGGCGGCGATGAGGTGATGAAACAATTGCTAATCTTAATTATGAAACTTGCCCCTATTGGTTTGGGGGCTTATTTTGCTTATCAAATAGGTGTGTTTGGTCCTCAATTATTCGGCACTTATGCACACTCTATGGCTATTTATTATGGGTTAAGCCTGTTTTATTTTATTGTCTTCTTTAGCTTCTATGCGTTTATTGCGGGGGGAACTGAGGGAGTGAACATTTACTGGAAAAATAATATCATTCCTTCTTTCACTGCGTTGAGTACCTGCAGCAGTGTTGCAACAATTCCGGCCAATTTAGCTGCTGTGAAGGCCATGAAAGTTCCGGATCATATTGCGAATCTTGCCGTTCCATTGGGTGCTCCCATCCATAAAGATGGGTCAAGTATATCTTCAATTATCAAGATCGCGGCAGTTTTTGCAATAATGGGTAAGGATTTCACTGATCCTTATACTATTCTTGTGGCGCTTGGAATTACAATTATTGTAAGCACAGTAGAAGGCGGCATTCCCAACGGGGGCTATATTGGTGAAATACTTGTAATGACGGTTTATAATTTTCCTATAGAAATGCTTCCGGTTGTAATGATTATAGGAACGTTGGTTGATCCTATGGCAACACTTTTAAATGCCTGTGGTGATACAGTAAGTGCGATGATGATAACACGATTTACTGAAGGAAAAAACTGGCTTAAAAAGGCTGTTGTTATTGCACCATGATATCCCTATTCCTTCTACTCCTTCATTTTTTTGCTGATCAGCCGGGAGGTATTCGTGACGAACTAAAAACTGATCAGCTTGTGGTTGTGACTACCAGCGGATGGAACCAAGTACAAGGTACAATGCATACCTATCAATGGAAAGCAAACAGATGGTCGCCTGTGTTAATGAACATTCCTATTGTTACGGGCAGAAGTGGACTCGCCTGGGGAAAAGGTCTTCATAATCCCAACCTGAATAAAGGCAAACTCAAAAAAGAAGGTGATGGTAATGCACCCGCGGGCATTTACTATTTAAGCGGCCTGTTTGGTTATCAGTACATCAATGCAAAAATGAATTCGCTAGTAGTTGATGAAAAAACCTTGTGTATTGATGACGTAAAGTCCGCCTATTACAATCGGATTGTCCGGTTAGACACTGTAAAAAAGGATTGGGATTCTGCAGAAACTATGAGGATGAAAAGCGACGTATACAAGTTTGGAATTTTTGTCGATTATAATTCCAACCCGGCTAATCCAGGGAAAGGATCCTGTATCTTTATGCATATATGGAGCAAAAGCACGGCTCCTACAGCAGGCTGTACAGCGATGACCGAAGCAAATATATTAAAGCTTATTAGATTTCTGGACAAATCAAAAAATCCGGTGCTTGTTCAGGTGCCTCAATCCGAATATCGTAAAATGAAGCTGCTTTATAAATTGCCTTAAGGAGTGGAAGGGTGTTGCTTTAAAATTAGCACCTTTGTACTTTAATTTATAATCATGTTTGAAAATAAAGGACGTACCGAAATTGAACAATTGGGAGAATTCGGGCTAATAGATCATCTTACCAAAAGCATTGAGTTAAAGAATAAATCATCTTTAAAAGGTATAGGGGACGATGCTGCAGTTATTGATTTTGAGGGCAAAAAAGCACTTTTTTCAACAGATTTGCTCCTCGAAGGTATCCACTTTGATCTTGCTTATACCCCGCTCAAGCACTTAGGATATAAAGCTATCCAGGTAAACCTGAGCGATATTTATGCTATGAATGGTACAGCTACGCAAGTAACTGTATCAATTGGATTGTCAAGTAAATTTCCATTGGAAGCTGTTGAGGAGCTATATCAGGGAATTAACGTTGCCTGTGAAAAATATAATGTAGACCTGGTCGGAGGAGATACCTCAGCATCAAAGCAAGGCCTGGTTATCAGCGTCAGCAGTATTGGATACGCTGAGGAGAAGGATATCTGCTATCGCAATGGAGCTAATGAAGGCGATCTTATCTGCGTGTCAGGTGATTTAGGAGGTGCTTATATTGGCCTGCAGCTGCTCGAGCGTGAGAAAAATATTTTTCTTGAAAATCCCAATATACAGCCTGACCTGGAAGGGAAAGATTATATCGTAGAACGACAACTAAAACCAGAGTCCCGCAGGGATATCGTCGAATTATTGAAGACCAAGAAGATAAAACCAACTTCCATGATCGACATTTCTGACGGCCTGGCATCCGAGATTCTTCACATCTGTAAACAGTCAAACAAAGGTTGTAACCTTTATGAAGAGAAAATTCCCATTGATCCGATGACTTATGATACTGCTCGCGATTTCGGTATTGACCCTACAGTTTGTGCTTTAAATGGTGGCGAAGACTATGAATTGCTTTTTACGATAAAGCAGGATGATTTTGAGAAGCTAAAAAACAGCCCGGACATATCAATCATTGGGCATATTACGGAGCCTTCCGCAGGATGCAATCTTATTTCTAAATCAGAAAAAGTACATCCTATTAAAGCCCAGGGCTGGAACTCGCTCAGGAATTTGGGTGAGTAAATTTTAAGTTAAGGGTGGGACATCAGATTATATGCGTCTTCATACTTGCAGTATCGGCGACGGCTGCGATGGATCAAAGTAAAGATGTCCCGGCTCCGAAAGCTCACCGAGCTTTTCACTAATTATGGGTCGATTTTCGAAATGTGGTTTGATGGTGCCAATGGTGGCGATGGTTCCTATGGAGGTGCCCGCGAAACACGAAAGATTGATGCAGTCACTTACTATGATTGGCCCGGAACCCTGAATCATAATAAGGATCCAGCCCGATGTCATTTTTTTTGTGATGCAGGACCCGGGCGTCAGATGGGTAGGAAATGAACGATGAATTGCTGGAGAAACAACACAAGTCTTATTCATCAACAATTAGCCTCTGTTCTAGTTGTTTTCCCGCTTTTGCGCCAAGTTTTTTAATCTTTTCAGCAGTAATGGTAAGACTTCCTCTTCCATTGCTTAGTTTGTTCAACGCCCTCTCATATGCATCCTGGCTCTGTTTTATGTTTTTACCAATGCTGTCTATGTCGGCAATAAAGCCTACGAATTTATCATACATTTCACCGCTCAGCCGGGCAATCTCCATAACATTTTTATTCTGTCGGTCCTGTTTCCACATGCTTGCTATAGTCCTGAGAGTTGCCAGCAACGTAGAAGGGCTGACGATAACCACCCGTTTATCCCACGCGTAGTTGAACAATTCGGCATCTTTCTGGACAGCCAGGCTAAAGCACGATTCTATCGGAATAAAAAGCATAACAAAGTCAGGCGAATTGATCTTATAAAGCTCACTGTAATTTTTAGAAGAAAGATCATTTATATGGCTCCTGATCGAGGCGATATGCTGGCGTGTAAAAATGTTAGTGTCTTCGTCGCTATCACAATTAACCAGCCGTTCATAAGCAATCAGCGATACTTTAGCATCAACGATCAAGTGCTTATCATCCGGAAGATCAATAACCACATCTGGCTGGAAACGGGTTCCATCGGCAGTTTGCAGGCTTGTTTGAATCCGATATTCCTGATCTTTCATTAAGCCGGACCTTTCCAGGACCCTTTCGAGTATCATTTCACCCCAATTACCTTGTTTCTTGTTATCGCCTTTGAGGGCCTTTGTTAGGCTTTGGGTTTCGAGGTTCATCAGGTTGGTCTGTTCCATCAGTTGGTTAATGTGGCCTTTCAGCACATTGCGCTCGTCTGATTCAGCTTTATAAACCCTATCGACTTTTAATTCGAAGGCTTTTATATTTTCCTTTAGGGGATTTAATAAAATATCCAGATTGGTACGATTCTGCTCAGTAAACTTACTGGTCTTTTCCTCCAGTATCCGCGATGCAATGAGTTCAAAATCGCGGTTGAACTTTTCCTGGTTATTTTTTATTTCAAGTTTTTGTTCTTCAATTTTTTCTTTCTGAGCCTGGAAATATGAGCGCGATCCTTCCAGCGATTGCATTGCATCAGACAGTTTTTGTCTTTCTGATATTAATTGGGATTTTAGATCATCTGCATCTGCTTTGAAATTCTCAGCTTTTTGATCTGCTTTTGCGCTTCTGATCTTAAGCTCGTCATTTTCTGCTTTGAAGCGATCTAATTCTGCTAAAACGCTACCGGATGGGCCCGAAGTTCGTTGGAAGAAGAAAAGAATAATTGCTAAAATAAGTGCTGCGCCGAGTAGGAAAGAAATATCCATTGCTAAAAATTTTATCAAAAATACAATTTTGAAGTATATTTATAATTCTGCTGATCCGATTTCGTTGATGACTTCTATCCGGCTCGAAAAACAGTTTCTGATGAACGGCACATTCACTTATAGGCTAGAAAACGATAAGGTCTGCAACCTGCTCTCCAAGCAGGCTCCCCATGGCGACACCCATTCCGCTGCAGCGGACGGCACAAAAAATTCCCGGGCGAACTTCACTGACAATGGGCCGGAGTTCAGGCCCGAAACCCATAACGCCACTCCAGCGGGCTGTTATTTTAGGCCTTTGTCCGGGAAGTATTGTTTCGTATAGAAGATTTTCAAGTGCGTTTTGGACGAGATCTGTTAGACCGGGGTCGGTAGTTTGCTCAGCATTTTTGTCAAGATCCCGAAAGCCGCCCACTAGTATTCGATTATCAATGTTCCGGAAATAAGTATAACCGCCGTTGTAATGAAATGCTCCATGAACCTTGAGATTAGGGATTTGTTCTGTGACCAGTACCTGTCCCCGACCCGGGATAACCGGAAGCTCCGGAAGTAGGTCCCTGGCAAAAGCGTTTGTTGCAACGATAATTGATCGGGCCGTAAATTCTGCCATATTTGTAAAAACACGATGGATTCCGCCGTCATCTATAAAATCACTCACCTCGCAGCAATTAAAGATCTGCACCCCAAGGCCGGCAACTTTTGACACAAGAGAGCTCATTAGCTTGCCTGTGTCCAGTACACCTTCATATTTATTTCTGATAATATGTTTTACTCCTGAGAAGCCATTTTCTGCAATTTTAGCATCACACACTGCATAAATGTCATGTTTTCCGATGATGGGACTCAACAGGTTATTTAGATAATCAATCTGGGCTATACACTCGGTAGCGACCCCATCTTCTGACATTTTGAATATTTCATATCCTCCCGACTGGTTAAAATTGATAGCAGCATCACTCAGATTTTCCCGAAGCCTGGACAGTCCTTTCCAGCGCAGCTCCACTAATCGCAAAAAACTGTCTGCGCCATAGGATTTTATTTCATCAAGAGCCTCAGAAACGCTTCCAAAACACGCAAAACCGGCATTTTTGGTACTGGCACCAGCGGGCAAAAACCCGGATTCAAGGATCCCGATACGCATAGCAGGCTTTTGTTTTTTTAGTCGGAGGGCGGCGCTTAAACCTACAATTCCGCTGCCTATTATGATCACGTCAAAATTGGAAAGAAATGATTTTTGCTCCCAGTACGAAAATCTTTGTCCCATGGTTATTAAAGGTAAATTATTTGTGATTATTTTTATTCGGAATAGTTATTGAACATACTTAATTAAAAAAAATCACTATGGGACTTATATTAATGATTGTTATCGCTGTAATTAGTTTTGCAGTCCAATGGCGTTTCAAAAGCAAGTTTAAACAATACTCTGAGATGCCCCTGGGTTCAGGCATGAGCGGAAAGGATATAGCCGAGAAGATGCTTAACGATAATGGCATTTCAAATGTTAAAGTTATCTCAGTTGAAGGGCAGCTAACTGACCATTATAATCCTGCAGACAGAACCGTTAATCTCAGCCCGGAAGTATACCATGGACGCAGTGTAGCCGCCGCGGCGGTTTCTGCTCACGAGTGCGGTCATGCGGTTCAGCATGCTACGGCTTATAACTGGTTGAAATTCAGATCAGCGGTAGTACCGGCTGTAAATGTGGCTTCCAAAATCACTCAATGGACATTGATGATCGGGGTGATGCTGTTAATATTTACAGACAATATTTTGGTTCTTGCAGTCGGTGTGGCCGCATTGGCCCTTGTTACGATGTTCGCTTTTATCACACTTCCTGTGGAATTTGACGCGAGTAACAGAGCTTTAGCATGGCTGCAAAGTAACCGGGGAATCATGCAAACTACCGTTGAGCATGATCAGGCGAAAGATGCCTTATGGTGGGCCGCAATGACCTATGTCGTAGCTGCACTTGGTTCTTTAGCAACGCTGGTTTATTATGCAAGTATGCTTTCAGGTCGTAGAGAATAAGATTATTGCCCGAATTTAGACTACGATAAGCCAGGCCACAAGCCTGGCTTTTCTATTCTCTGGCAAACCCCTTCGGAGTTGGATTGTTAACAAGCTATTCCTTTTCAATTTATTATGAATCAAACACCGAGCCTTATTAAACCGGTAATCCGGTATTTCAATAATCCGATAGTTACAATTTCGGATGTAAATAAAGTGTGGGTAGATCCCCAGTTGCAAACCATAACGGTGCACAATGCTGGTATTACCGAGTTTGGCGGCGAAATAATTATGCTTTTCAGGTCGCATTTACGAAATGGCGTTTCGGTTCTGGGAATAGCACGAAGTAAAAACGGGTTGGATAACTGGAGGGTTGATAAAAGACCTGTTTTGTTGCCTTGCACAAAAGATGACCAATTTGCACAGGGTACCGATGTTAATCAGCTGATTGAGAATGAACAAGGCGGATTGGAAGATGCTCGGATTACAAAGATTGATAACACTTATGTTATAACTTATAGTGCATATCACGCATCAATTGCACACCGTGTTAGAGTTTCACTGATCAGCACGAATGACTTTAAGTCTTTTTTAAGACACGGACCCCTGCTGGAAACCGACATGAGGAATGTGGTTATCTTTCCTGAGAAAATCGGTGGAAAATATTTTGCACTGTTTCGTCCAAACGATCATACTGCCCAACACGTAGGGGGCATTTACAAACAAATCCAGATTGGTTGTACGAATGATTGGCAAAGCTGCCAATGGGAAATCCAAAAAAAACCGGTGATATTGCAGGGCGACGGTCCGGGCAGTTTTTCGGATAAAATTGGGCCCGGAGCACCGCCAATTAAAACCAGGCATGGCTGGATAAATATTTTTCACGGAGTTCGAAGCACTATGGATGGGCACCCATATGTTTTGGGTGTCGCGCTGCACAAATTAGACGATCCTGCAATAGTCAAAGTATCAAATATTCCTATTCTGTTTCCCACGAAGTCAGACTGCAGAGTAAAGGACGACGAGTATGTACATGTACCAAATGTCGTGTTTAGCTGTGGTGCGATACGCAGAGAAAATGGTGAAATTTATATCTACTACGGCGGTAACGATACGGTGATGAATGTGGGAGTAACCCACGAAGATGTGTTAGCTGAACTTTGCGAAAAATACGGTCAGAATCCGCAGACCGGAGTACCGCTTTACAAATTGATTTAAACGGGAATACCGGGACTAGTTAAGCTTATAAGGTGCTATAAGATAAAATTCCGGGATGTTAACTCTAAACTTTAGCCCGTCAACTACGCGTTCCATTTCATATGAACCTTTCATACTGCCCATATCAGTTTTGAGATTGCATCCTGAAACATACTCATGGTTATCGCCGGGTTCTATTACAGGTTGTTGTCCAACCACACCTTCGCCCTTGACTTCACGATTTGTTCCATTCGAATCAAAGATATACCAATGACGGTTTAGCAATTGCACACTGTTCTCTGTCAGGTTTTCAATGTTTACGCGATATGCGAACATATAATGTTCGTTAGCTGGATTTGAATATTCAGGCTGGTAAATAGTCTCCACCGATATTTTTACGCCATCAGTAATTTTGGTTACCATATAAAAATGTTTGATTCCACAATATAAATATAAACCCAATAATTAGGCCATTTCTATTTGAAAACGCTCATATATTTCATCGAGCGTTGAATGTATTTCCTGAATGTTCTCCAAAGAAACTAATCTCATCCTGTATTCTTTAAAATCTGGAACTCCCTTAAAATAATTTGCATAATGCCTTCTCATCTCAAAAATCCCTGTTTTTTCCCCCTTCCACAATATCGATTTTTCTAAGTGTGTACGACACACGTCGACACGTTCTGAAATCGTTGGATCCGGAAGATATTCGCCGGTCTGGAAAAAATGTTTTATTTCACGGAATATCCAGGGGTAGCCGATCGCTGCCCTGCCGATCATAATACCGTCGATCTCGTATTCCATACGCCAGCTGGCCGCTTTTTCAATTGAATTTACGTCTCCATTGCCAAAAACGGGAATTTTGATCCTTGGATTTCTTTTGATCTCACGGATTAGGGTCCAGTCTGCCTCGCCTTTATACATCTGCGCTCTCGTACGGCCATGTATAGTCAGCGCCTGGATTCCAACATCCTGTAAGCGCTCAGCAACTTCAAAAACGTTTTTAGTATTATCATCCCAGCCAAGTCGGGTTTTCACTGTCACCGGCAGGTGGGTGGATTCGACAACTGCCCGGGTCATCAATACCATGCGGTCTATGTCCTGCAGCAGACTGGCTCCTGCCCCGCGGCAGGCTACATTTTTTACCGGGCAGCCATAGTTGATATCAATCAGGTCGGGATTCGCAGCAGATGCAATCTTTGTGGCCTCCCGCATTGAATCGATCTCGCTCCCAAAGATTTGAATGCCTATTGGGCGTTCATATTCAAAAATATCGAGTTTCGCTACGCTTTTAGCAGCATCGCGAATCAGCCCCTCGGAAGAGATAAATTCCGTATACATCATATCCACCCCATTTTGCTTACATACAAAACGAAAAGGCGGATCACTTACGTCCTCCATAGGAGCGAGCAGTAGTGGAAACTCCCCTAAATCTATATTTCCAATCTTAACGGACATTAGCTATCTTTCAACCCGGTATTCAGCATTCAAAATGCAAAATTACGAATAATTAACCAGTATGCTTAAATCTTCGTCAACTCAACGTCACCCCATTATTTCATTACTTCTACTTTTGTTATTGATGATTTCAGGCGCAGTGGTGTTTATGCTCCTGGCGTTTATAGTTGTTATTGCCGTTTTTGGGATGAAGGAAATGCTGAATGCTTCAACGGGTGCAGCTTCATCGATAGGCGTGATTAAAATTCTTCAGCTATTTATTTCTACCGGGATGTTTATTTTTCCAGCTTTGTTTTTTGCCCGGCTTGAAAGCGGGAACTGGGCTGTGTATTTAAAATTTAAACGATTTCCTTTTGTTCTGATCCTGGTAACTTTGCTGATCATGCTAAGCTCTGGTCCTTTGCTTGAATTAAGTGCTGAGCTCAACAGAAATATGAAATTCCCGGATTTTTTAAAAGATCTGGAACAGTGGATGCTTAGCAAAGAACTTGAAATGGCTGAAATGACCAGACAGCTATTACGAATGGATACCGCCGGAGTCTTAATGTTCAATATTCTCATGCTGGCAATAGTTCCAGCCATTGGTGAAGAGCTGATATTCAGGGGATGTCTTCAAAATATCTTTGCGAAGTGGGCGGGCAATAAACATGTCGCAATTTGGGTCACGGCAATAATTTTCAGTGCTATACATGTACAATTCTATGGATTTCTCCCCCGGATGTTGTTAGGCGCTCTATTTGGATACCTGTTAATTTGGAGCGGAACTATCTGGATCCCAATCCTGGGGCACTTTACAAACAATGCTGTAGCGGTTATAACAGCATATGTCTATCAGCAAAAAGGCATTTCATTAGAAAAACTCGATCAGCCGGATCCTGTAGCTTTTTATGTCTATATTATTAGTTTTGTAACCTGCGGCGCTTTACTCTGGACTTTTTATACCGCTTCGCTATGGAAGCGCGTAGATTTATCTGATCGAATAAATGGAAGCGGGTTGGATTAAGATTTATACATCGGCTGATTTTTTTAAGTCCGAACTTGTAAGGCAGGTTTTGACTGATAACGAAATTAATGCCATCTTGATAAATAAACAAGGATTTCCATATCGATTAGGCGAAGTTGAGGTATATATTCACGAAAATAATTTTCAAAAAGCGCTGGAAATAATTATTAATAACGAACTCTAACAAAAATTACATGAGGTTGCTACCTATAAACAACATGGATGTCATGTCATGCTTTCCTGTTTGTCAAGGAGCCAGGCCCGTCTGGCAAGGCCGTTCGGATGTGCGTCATTTCCTTGAAAAACAAATAACATTTAAATGAAAACAAGGGCTGTTACCGGTTTTTTCTTTGTGGGGGTCATGCTGGCGTCCGTGCTTCTTGGGGCTTATGCATTCACTTTATTTTTCCTGGTACTGAGCGGCCTTTGTACCGAAGAATTTTACCGCCTGGTAACAACATCGGAGGTTCGACCACAAAAGCGCTGGGGCCTGGTGCTGGTAATAAGCATATATCTTCCTTTAACCATGCACTTGTTCCAGGGCGAGCCGTTCATTAATATGCTCATTTGTGTACCTATAACTATTATGATTATCGTCGCTGAACTTTACAGAAAATATCCCAATCCATTTCATAACATTTCTTACACTTTATTCGGAGTTGTTTTTGCGGCAGTACCATTTTGCTTTTTTTATGCCACAGCTTTCATAGATGGAACGTATTCGTACCATTATCCCCTTGCTTTTTTGCTGCTTTTATGGTCAAGTGACACGGGTGCTTACATTTTTGGAGTTAAACTGGGCAAACATCGTTTGTTTGAACGTCATTCGCCGAAAAAGACTTGGGAAGGGTTTGCGGGAGGAATGGTTACTAGTATGCTTGCTGCCTTTATTATTTCTTCTTATTTTGATGAACTTTCACTCGTTCAGTGGTTAGGAATGGCTGTTATCATTGTTACCGCCGGAACCCTGGGTGATCTAAGTGAATCAATGCTTAAAAGAAGCCTTTCAACCAAAGATTCCGGATCTCTTCTTCCCGGTCACGGTGGTTTATTAGATCGTTTTGATGGTTTATTACTCGCCGCACCTCTTGTATTTGTATATTTGCAGTTCATACGAACTTTCTGATTAGTATATCGTAGACTACCAACAGGTGATCCGGAGGTTGTTGATGAATTTTTCAGATGAAAATGATATAATGAAAGAGCCGGCTGACTCACAGGAAGATATTATCGAAGGGGATATCAAAAAAGATAAGTCCCTGCTTTATATGGGAATTGGACTCGGGGTTATTATCCTGGTGATGGGGTATCTTACACTCTTCGTCGACAACCTAAACGGATTTTTCACTAAAAAACAAGAGATTATTGCAGTCATTGACGACGACAACTCTGATGCACTGAATGAGAATGCGAGTATGTCCGACACTGAAATTCGGTCATCGCTTATCAAGTTTATTGATGCTTTTTATAATGATCAAAAGCGAGGATATTTCGATCCGCCCAGTTATTTTTCGCCTATTACCAGAACATATTTTAACTACCATAATTTAACTTATAAGCGTTTAAAGAATCTGTACTACAAACGCAGGGGGGATATGCAGAATTTCAATCTTCAGTGGATTGTTTCATCACTCGATTATAACAGAAACGGAACAGACCTAATAGCAACCTATTGGGCAAGGGTTAATTATGTGAAGCCATCTACAAATACGGAGGAGTCTGCTGACGTTAAGTTTGAGATGATAATCAACGAGGATGGAAAAATAAGCTCGCTTCGGGAAGTGGAAAGCAAGAACCAGGTATCATTTGATTTAGGGGCATTCCAGGATTCGCTGGGCGAGGAAACGGGCTGGACGCCCGATGAAGCTCAGAAAGTTGAGAGTGCTCCTGTAACACCAACGACAACATCCGTTGAAACAGGAAATCCCGATGCGCGTTATGAAGGGAAATTGTATGACCTGGGGAGTGTAGACGTAGCGCCAGAATTTCAGGGAGGCTCTAAAGCACTTTCAAGGTATCTTGGTTCAGCGATACGATACCCTGCACAGGCAAGAGAAAATAAAACCCAGGGTAAGGTTTACATAGGTTTTATTGTAGAAAGAAACGGAACTCTCTCAGACTTCAAAGTCATAAAGGGCATTGGAAGCGGTTGCGATGAAGAAGCTATACGTGTTCTAAAATTATCGCCGGCATGGAAACCAGGCATGGCAGAAGGTAACCCTGTGAGGACATCGTATGTGCAGCCTATAACCTACCAGCTTAATTAGTTAGGGGCTCAGTTAACGCAATTTCCTGTAGCATCCCTATAGCCATTTCCAGAGTGCTCACATGTTCAATTGCCAACCGCAGTGAACTTTTTACCTCTTTCAGGTTGCATATTCGCGGATGTGCCTGAACAAATTGAAGAACCTGGTTAAACTGTTCGGTTTCGTAATACGGAGATTGCTGATTGCTAATAAAATATCCCCGCAGCACAGATTTTTTAAAGGTAATTTTTTCAAAGCCTATCATTTTACCCAGCCATTGCAGACGCCAGGTATTTATCAGTTCATTTACCTGCGCGGGAACGGGACCAAATCTATCTGTGAGCTTTTGCCTAAATTCATCTAAAGCCGCTTCGCTTTCTACGTTCGAAAGTTCAGTATATAAGTTATATCGTTCGGCAATGTTAGTGACATATTCATCGGGAATCATCACTTCAAGATCGGTATCAACGTGAGTGAATGAAATAAATGGTCTGGGTTTTTCTTCAGAAAAAAGGTTCTTAAACTCGTCATCCTTTAATTCCTGAATAGCCTCGTCGAGAATTTTGTGATACATTTCAAAACCTATTTCAGCAATAAAACCACTTTGCTCAGCTCCCAGCAGATTTCCGCTTCCGCGGATATCAAGGTCGCGCATGGCTACATTGAAACCACTGCCTAAGTCGGAAAATTCTTCTATCGCGCTTAGACGCTTTCTGGCTTCATTTGTTAGGGTGGAAAGCGGAGGACTCAACAGGTAACAAAAAGCCTTTTTATTGGAACGTCCTACGCGTCCCCGCATTTGATGAAGATCGCTCAGACCGAACATATGAGCATGATTTATAAGAATAGTATTTGCGTTTGCGATATCAAGCCCTGCTTCAATAATAGTCGTAGCGACAAGCACGTCGTATTCACCGGAGACAAATTTTAGCATAACGTCCTCCAGGGCGTCGCCCTCGAGCTGTCCATGGGCAATACCAATCCGGGCCTTAGGGACAAGCGTATTTATCAGCCCCCCAAGCTGGATCAAATCCTGTACGCGATTATGAATGAAAAATATTTGTCCGCCCCTGTCAATTTCATATTCTACAGCTTCTTTAATCAGTTTTTCGTTGAAAACGTGCAATTCTGTTAAAACCGGCTGCCTGTTTGGTGGCGGAGTACTAATTATACTGAGATCTCGTGCACCCATCAACGAAAAGTGAAGCGTGCGGGGTATTGGTGTTGCGGTAAGCGTCAGCGTATCAACGTTTGCCCGGAATTGTTTCAATTTTTCCTTCACACTTACGCCAAACTTTTGTTCTTCATCAATGATCAGTAAACCCAGATCCTTAAATTTAACATCTTTACTAACAATTCGGTGGGTTCCGATGATGATATCGACTTTGCCATCAGCTAATTTTTGAAGAGTCTCTTTGATCTGTTTAGCAGACTTAAACCTATTGATATAGTCAATTGTGCAAGGGAAATCAGCTAGTCGTGACGTGAAGGTTTTGAAATGCTGTAAAGCAAGAATAGTTGTCGGAACAAGAATGGCAACTTGCTTGCTGTCAGTAACGGCTTTAAATGCTGCGCGTATTGCGATTTCTGTTTTTCCGAATCCCACATCTCCACATACGAGCCGGTCCATTGGATGCGGCGATTCCATATCTTTTTTGACGTCAGCAGTTGCTTTAACCTGATCAGGCGTATCCTCATAAATAAAAGAGGCTTCAAGCTCTGTTTGTAAATATGTGTCAGGCAGAAATGCCGTTCCTGTCTGCGCTTTTCGGATCGCGTAAAGCTTTATCAGGTCACGGGCGATATCTTTAACTTTTTTTTTAGTTGTTTTTTTCAGCTTGTCCCAGACATCTGTGCCAAGTTTATTCATTTTCGGAATGGTGCCATCCTTTCCGGAATATTTCGAAATTCGGTTTAACGAGTTGATGTTCACGTATAGCAGATCGTTATCAGCATATACCAGCCGGATCATTTCCTGGGAACGCCCGTTAACATCAACTTTTTCAAGACCCGCGTATTTACCAATACCATGGTCAATGTGGGTTATATAATCTCCGGGCTTTAAATCCCGAAGCTCTTTTAAGGTAATAGCCTGGGAGCGGGTATAACCCTTTTTTAGTTTGTATTTATAGTATCTGTCGAAGATCTGATGGTCAGTATAGCAGGCAAGCTTTTGACCGAGATCTATAAAACCCTCCCGGAGTGATAAATGAACCGGCTTAAACTTTACAGTCGGATCAATGTCTTCGAAAATACTGTACAGCCTTTCAATCTGCTTCGAAGAATCGGTGAAGATTAAATTTTCTAAACCCGCTTTTTCGTTCTCTTTGAAGTTGTGAATTAGCAGGTTGAAATCCTTATTAAAAGAGGGCTGGGGTTTAATGTCGAGAGATAGCGAAGTTGTAGGCTCATAGAAAAACTGTTTCCCGAATTCTATAATTGAGAAATCCCTGAGCTGATCTCCAAGCATTTTTTCATCTGTGAAATTAAACTTAGGATCAATCCATTGCGGATTTTGATTTTTATCTTCTGCAGAAAGTGCTTTCCAGAACTCAACAGCTTTCTTATACCCGCTTTTTACTACATCCAAAGTAAATTGCACATCTTTAAACCATACGAGGGTTTCTTGATCTATATACTCCAGAAGCGAAATATTGTGGTCAGTCAGGAATTTCGACTGTACATTAGGAACGATAGTAATGCTTTTAACCTGTTCAACAGATAGCTGGTCCTCAATCTCGAACGTTCTTATACTTTCAATATACTCGCCGAAAAACTCTACGCGATACGGGAGATCATGGGAAAAAGAAAAAATATCCACTATTCCGCCGCGCACAGAAAACTGCCCGGGTTCGTAAACAAAATCGACCCGTTCGAAATCGTACTCAATTAAAAACTCATTTATAAATTCTATACTGAGTTTATTTCCGGTGGATATCTCAAGAGTATTTTTTTCAAGTGCCGCCCGGTCGATCACTTTCTCGGCAAGAGCTTCGGGGTAAGTAACTATAATTTTCCCGAACTCACTTGAGTGGATGAGTTCATTAAGAACTTCGGCGCGTTGAAGTACATTGCTGTTATCAACCTGGGTGAATTCAAATGATTTTCGGAAAGAGGAGGGGAAAAGCAACACCTCTTTTTCAAGGAGATTCTCAAGGTCGCTCAGGAAATATGCCGCTTCTTCGCGCTCAGGCAATACAAAGATCATATGCCGGTGCTGAATAAAATACAATGCAGTTGCCAGCACCGAATCAATTGATCCGATGAGACCTTTAAGATGGACCCGTTGTTTTCCGCCTGTTTTAAGGGCATCTGCCAGGATGGCTATACGGGGATCCGTCTTGTACTGCTTTAAAATATCCCGGATAGTCACACTCTGAAATTCAATAGCAAATATACGAGTAAACAGAACAAAATGGCATATCAGGCAAATTCAACAATATTCGCTTCGCTTGTATTAAAAAAACTATCTTTAATAAAGTTCGCTCGTTCTTGTGAGTGAAAACAACACGAAATTGCCAGCCCGTTAAAAACAGTTGTAAGAATTTAGTGTTAAGACATTTATTAATCTAATCACACGAAATCATGAAACATGCAGCAAAATACGGTATAATTATAGGGGTACTGAGTGGAGTATGGATTCTAATTATGCACTTTTCAGGAGTTTACGCGGAGGATGCGCCGAAAGAGATGAATAATATGCAATGGATGGAATGGGCTTCTATGTTAATTCCGGCTACCGGACTTTATATGGGCATTAAAAGCTACCGTGATAATGTTTCCGGAGGTAAGATGGAGTTTTTCGAAGGACTTTTCGAAGGCTTTAAAATATTAATTATCGGCGGCGTAATAGCTGCTTTTTTCGCAATAATATATGTACAGTTAAATATCAGTGTGATGAATACCGATTATATGTATAGAATTACTGCAGCATTGCTGATTGGTATCCTGTTCAGTCTTGCAATTTCATTGATATTAATGAATAAACAAAAACATCTATAATGCCGGGCAAGTGGCCTGTGGAACTTATTATTTGGACCGCGGCTATTTTAGTGCTTAGTTTTTCATACCCCAAGACCATAAATCATTTCTCCCTTTGCCCAATCAGTGGTCTCGGTTTTTCATGGTGCCCCGGATGCGGACTTGGAAGATCAATAAGTTATTTTCTTCACGGCGATTTAAGGTTGTCATTTGAATATCATTGGTTCGGCATTCCTGCCACAGGTATCCTAATTTTTAGGATCGTGCAATTATTAAATAAATTCGTTCTAAATTTAATGAGCACAAATAAACTATATGATGGAAAAAGATCATCTCATTAATCTGAGGGGAATGAGCCCCGAAGAGTACTCATATCTTCAGCAAATCATGGTTGGCATGGATGAGAGACAAACCCAAAGCTTTATTATGTTTTATTCAGGGAAGCGCAAAAGCCCTCAGGACATTCTGTTATTTACTATTCTGGGTTTTCTGGGAATTGCTGGAATTCAGCGATTTGTTGTCGGACAAATGGGTATGGGGATTCTTTATATCCTAACTGCCGGTTTATGTTTTATAGGTACTATAGTTGATGTAATTAACCATAAATCCATAGCCACAGATTACAACCAAAAAGCAGCTTATGAAAGTCTGCAAATGGTGAAGATGATGGGTCCGCCGACCCTTTAGGTACGGGCTAGAATATGAAACTCCGGGAATTAGCAACTTTTCTTGAAACTTTAGCACCTCTGGCCCTCCAGGAGGATTATGATAACTCAGGTTTAATAGTAGGCGATCCTGAGAGAGAACTTAGCGGGGCTCTTATTTCATTAGACTGTACTGAGGCTGTTATTGACGAAGCGATCGCCTTAGGCTTTAATCTGGTTATTTCTCACCACCCAATAGTCTTCAGGGGATTAAAGAAATTCAATGGAAAAAGTTATGTGGAAAGAGTGGTAATTAAAGCTATTAAAAATGACATTGCAATTTATGCAATACACACGAATTTTGATAATGTTCTTGAGGGGGTCAACAAGAAGATCTGTGATAAGCTAGGCATTATCGACCCCTGGATTCTAAAACCTAAAGAGGGTTCGTTGAAAAAGCTTGTTACTTTCTGTCCTGATGCGGATGCAGAGAATATTCGAAAAGCGCTTTTTGATGTAGGAGCGGGTAGAATTGGTGATTATTCGGAATGCAGTTACAATATTCAGGGTTTCGGAACTTTTAAAGCAGGTCAGGGTGCGAATCCCTTTGTTGGGGAAATTGGTAAAAGGCATACGGAATCTGAGCTGAGGATTGAGACAGTCTACCCTGCTAGTATCGAACGCAAGCTAATTGCGGCATTGCTTGAGGTCCATCCTTATGAAGAGGTAGCCTACGATCTCTATCCGATCAGCAATGCGCATCCGCAAGTTGGCTCGGGGATGATCGGGAATCTGAGATCCGATCAGGATGAGATAGAATTCCTGAAATTTATTAAAGATGTGCTCAATGCTAAGGTGATCAGACATACAGCAGTACGAGGAAAAATGATACGGAGAGTGGCAGTTTGCGGCGGGTCAGGAAGTTTTCTTTTGGGCAATGCGATTAATGCGGGTGCTGATATCTTTGTTACCGCGGATTTTAAATATCATGAGTTTTTCGATGCAGAAGGAAAAGTTATAATTGCTGATGTGGGACATTTTGAAAGTGAGCAGTTTACGCAGGATTTATTGTTAGAATTAATTACAGAAAAATTTAGTAACTTTGCCCTCCGTTTAACAGCACAAAACACAAACCCCATAAATTATTTGATTTAATGGAACAAACAGTAGAAGAGAAATTAAAAGCATTATTCGAACTTCAAACCCTTCACACCCAGATTGATAAGATCCGTCAAACACGTGGTGAACTTCCGATGGAAGTAGCCGATCTTGAAGATGAGGTTGCTGGTTTAGAGACCCGAATACAAAAAATAAAAGCTGAACTTGATGAGCTCGAGGATTCGATAGTGACCCGAAAGAACATGATCAAGGAAGCACTTGCTGCAACAAAAAAATATGAGGTTCAGCTTAGTGATGTCAAGAATAACCGTGAATATGATGCAATTTCTAAAGAGATTGAGATCCAGGGATTAGAGATTCAGGTTTCTGAGAAAAAAATCAAAGAGCACACGTTCGAGATTCAGAACAAAACTGAAGTTTATGAGAAGGCTTTAGCGAATATTACTGAACGCAAGAAAGATCTTGAAATCAAGAAGGCTGAGTTAGACACGATAACTGCTGAAACTGAAAAAGAAGAAGCCAGCATTATCAATAAAGCTCATGACGCAGAGAAAAAAATTGAAGAACGTTTATTGATTGCTTATAACCGTCTGCGTGATAACGCCAAAAATGGCCTTGCAGTTGTAACTATTCAGCGTGATTCCTGTTCAGGTTGTTTTAACCAGATTCCTCCCCAAAGGCAGTTAGATATTCGCCAGCGCAAAAGAATTATTGTTTGTGAGCATTGCGGAAGGATTATAGTTGATGAAGGTTTTGCTTTAGAAGAAGCACCTAGCGTATAACCTAAATATATAAAGCATACAAGGCGATAAGTTTGGAACTTATCGCCTTTTTTATTGGATTTGATTCTTGAAACTTAATTGAAAAGTGTCTCCTTGCCGAAAATCTAAACCGAAAGGCAGAAAGGCCCAACTTTCAGAACTGATATACCATGGCGTTAATATTCATTCCGGCACCGACAGAAGCAAATACAACCTTGTCGCCCGGATTGAATTCATGAATATCCATTTTCTTTTTAATGATCATATCTAAAAGGGTTGGGATGGTTGCCACAGAACTATTGCCCAGGGTGCTAATCGTCATTGGCATTACATCGTGTGGTGCCTCACGGATTCCATACAGTTTGAACAGCCGTTTCAAAATGGCCTCGTCCATTTTTCCATTAGCCTGATGCACCAAAACTTTTTTTATATCGGTTAGTTCTGTGCCTGATTTTTGAAGAGCTGTTTCGATTACCAGCGGTACGTTTTTTAACGCGTACTCATAGATCTTACGCCCATCCATTTTTATATATAGCTCATCAGATGTAAGCTCCGGATTGTTGGATTTGCCAGAATATAAATAATAAGCTTCCTCAAATGCATGGGTTTGTGTTTTATGCGACAAGATACCGGCGTTTGAATTCACCTTTCCCTCGAGGATTGTGGCTCCGGCTCCATCAGCAAAAATCATGCTGTCGCGATCATGAGGATCGGTTACCCTCGATAAGGTTTCAGTGCCAATGATAAGTATGCGTTTAGCATCGCCGGATCGAATAAAATAATCCGCCTGAATCATTCCCTGCAACCATCCCGGGCACCCAAAAGGGAGATCGTAAGCTACACAGTCGGGATTTTTTATTCCAAGCTTGTGTTTAATTCTTGAACCTAATGACGGGAGAACATCCGGGCGTGTACTGGCTGGAGTGATATCCCCGAAATTATGTGCTACAATAATATAGTCCAACGTTTCCGGGTCAATACCGGAGGACTCTATTGCATCAAGAGCGGCCATATATCCAAGATCCGATGCTCTGTGGTTTGGATCGGCGTAACGGCGTTCCTCAATCTCTGTTATATCCTGAAATTTGGAGATTATCTCAGAGTTTTCCCTTGGAATTGGATCTCCATTTTTTTCAAGAAATTTATGTTCTAAAAAGTGCTTGTTTGAAAAACGGTTGACTGGTGTATAATTACCCGTTCCTACGATAACTGACTTGATATTAGTGCTCATTAAAGGATTTTATACTGAATACTATAATGGTTTAGTGTTTTAAAGGTAAGATATTTCCTATAAAAACAAGTGAGTCCGTCAAAATAAATCAAGTTGTTTTCCCCGTGCGGGACTGAAATGCCCTGTGTTAAGCGGTCGTAATGAGCGACCATCCATGTATCGCTTAACAGAAATCCGGAAAAGTTGATGAATGCTTTCGGCTACCTGACCATCTCCGGTCATTCTTTTCCCCCAGCGGCTGTCATTCAGTTTTCCGCCGTGGCAGCCTGCTATCATCTGCAGGACTTTTTCAGCCCTGTCGGGGTATGCTTTTTGGATCCAATCTGTAAAGATTTCTGCTATGGCTCCGTTCAAACGCACCATGGTGAACGACGCTGCACTCGCACCAGCCTCCGCAGCAGCTTTTATGATCACAGGTAATTCGTCGCTGTTCAAGCCTGGAATTATTGGTGCACACATTAACCTTACAGGTATATTTAAGTCCGATAATTTCGAAATTAAAGTAATGCGGCTTTTCCCTGTAACGGTCCTGGGTTCAAGCTTTAAACGCAAAGATTCGTTAAGTGAATTCAAAGTAACAGCCACATGTACCAGGTCTAATTTGGCTAGTTCACCAAGAATGTCTGCATCTCGCATGATGAGATTATTCTTGCTAATAATGCTTACCGGGTGTTTATACTTTAAAAACACTTCAAGTAGAGATCTCGTGATCTTAAGCTTTCTTTCTATGGGTTGATAACAATCAGTATTACCCGATAGCATTATAGAATCGGGCACGTAACCCTCCTTATTGAAAAACTTTTCAAGCAATTCAGCAGCATTTCTCTTTACAATAATTTTCCTTTCGAAATCAAGTCCCGGGCTGAAACCATAATATTCGTGCGCATTGCGTGCGTAACAATATATGCACCCATGCTCACACCCCTGGTATGGATTGATAGAAAGCATAAAGGGAAGATCCGGACTGTTAGACTTACTAACGATATTTTTAGGATGCTCCTCAAAAAATTGAGTATGAGTATCTTCAATCATTAATTCGTCGATCCCTTCCTGGTGTTCCGCCACATAGTGACTTTTAAGGAACTTGTTGTGGGTGTTGATTTGTGCACCCCGACCTTTGAAAAAGGAATTATTTGGGATATGAGTCATCCTGTAAAAATACTAATATTATTAGTATTCAAAAGACAGAAATGCAAATTCAACTTCGATTTCAAATCAATAGCAGGTTGCCCCCACCAAAAGAGAAGCGGACAAGGGTGAGAAAATTGATATAAATTAAATCCTGTTGATTACTAAAAAAAGTCGATATTGGGGATTGTAAAATACCCGATGGGCTTTATACCTTGAAGTCCTCGCACCAATTAGAACGATAAAGAAATTTAGTTTAGAAATTAGATATCATGATTAGCACAAGTGTCATTCAACACGATGAATGCTCTGATTCTTCCGTTTTTCCCGTCCAGACAAATTTCACGACAGATAAAAACACTGATGCTCCTGTCTTTCTGGAACTGGTCGTAACGGACTCATTAACAGGAATGCCCGTACCCCGGGCGATGATAAGTATAGACTCACAATGCCTCACTGCAGTGTGCGACGATGAGGGGAAGGCGTCAATACCTGAAGTTTTATCAGGACACTTGATCCTGGACGTGATTATTTGGGGCTACAGAGCCAGCAGTATGAGATTATTCCTCTCTGGCAGGAAAAAGAGCCTGCACATTAAAATGATCAGGCACTGCTGAAAAAGACTAAAACTATAATCTAAACATCGAGATGCCAAGTCTCAGCAGCAGGTAATTTATTAGTGAAAGTTTTTTCATTATCAAGTTTTTAGACAATATCAAAACTATCTCAGCAAGATGAACTAAAGATGAAGAATTTTGAGATAATTTTATCCTTCCAAAAGGAAAACATAAAGTTCTTTGGGACCGTGGGCGCCCAAAACGAGGGTTTTTTCAATATCAGCAGTCCTGCTGGGGCCGGTTATATTCGAAATCATTGTCGGGCTTGAATCTGGATACTTAAGTTTCAAGATTTTGAAGGCGTCTTTTAAGTCAAGAACCAGCTGGGAAGTGTAAGCAATAACAATATGTACGTGAGGGTAGATACTTAACCGTCTTCCTGCCGGGTTACCATTAGAAACCATGACCGATCCATTTCGCGCAATAAGCGACTCGCATGCGGTAATCCCAACTTCTGCGTTTAAAAAATCGGTATCAGTTGTATAATGTGGAAACTCGTATTTGCCGAGAAGGGACTGTATATCTGGCTCCCAGCAATAGATTTTGCGCCAGTTCTTCTCTTCAGCCAGGTGGAGCAGGTTTTCTACTAGCTGTATTTCATCTTCGCAGAAAATAAAGTTACCCGCAACAGCTGTTAATTGTTCCGCAAAAAGCAGATCAATGTGGTCGGCGTAGTCATCATAGAGAGGAGTATCTTCTAAATTAGGGTAAGGATTGTCTCTCTTTTCCAGAAGCGCCTTTCGGATCTTCTTGAGCATTTTTTCTTTAGAAGTAGTGTCTTTCATGAATACCTGAGTAAAAACAGGGAATTTGAATTCAAGCAAACTCCCTGTTTAATGGTATTAATTATTAATCAAGTGTTGATTTATTCTCGGGAAGATCAACATTGTGATCAACAACACCCTCGTGCTGGAGGGTTTCTTTCGGGATATCATTTGCAGGTTCAATACCATTTACAAATTCATCGTAAGTTGTGCGGTTGTCGAAAGGACGCTTCCCAAGGATTTCTTCCAGATCAGATTGGAACAATATTTCTTTTTCCAGCAGTTTCTCAGCTAATTTTTCCAGCCCCTCACGTTTATCATTTAGCAGCTGTTTTGTACGCTGATAAGCAAGGTCAATTTGATTACGCACTTCAATGTCGATCATTTCCGAGGTTTTCTCAGAATAAGGTTTGTTGAACTGGTATTCTCCCTGAGTATCGTTAAACGACACATTTCCTACCTTTTCATTCATGCCGTAAATCGTAACCATGGCATAAGAGAGCTTAGTGATCCGCTCCAGATCGTTTTGAGCGCCAGTGGATATCTTATTAAAAACGATGTCTTCAGCAACACGTCCTCCGAGAGTCATGCACATCCCGTCGAGTAATTGTTCAGTAGTGTATAAGAACTGCTCTTTAGGAAGATACTGCGCATATCCCAGGGCTGCAACACCTCGTGGTACTATAGATACCTTTACTAAAGGGTCTGCATGTTCCAGGAACCAGCCTGCAATTGCATGGCCTGCCTCGTGATATGCAACTATTCTTTTCTCTTCCGGTGAAATGATCTTGTTTTTTTTCTCCAGTCCACCAATGACACGGTCAACCGCGTCCTGGAAATCCTGCATATCGACAGCTTCTTTATTGCGTCGTGCTGCTATCAATGCAGCTTCGTTACAAACATTAGCGATTTCAGCACCCGCAAAACCCGGCGTTTGAGCGGAAAGCTTTTTCGCATCAACTCCATCAGCAAGCTTTAAAGGCTTAAGGTGAACTTTAAAGATTTGTTCACGACCAACCAAATCCGGTTTGTCGATAGAAATTTGACGGTCAAATCTTCCCGGACGAAGAAGGGCAGTATCCAATACATCCGGCCTGTTTGTCGCTGCGAGAATTATTATACCTGAGTCTGTACCAAATCCGTCCATCTCCACCAGTAATTGGTTAAGTGTATTTTCACGTTCGTCATTACCACCCACGATATTATTCTTGCCACGTGCACGACCAATAGCGTCAATCTCGTCGATAAAAATGATACAGGGCGCCTTGTCCTTCGCCTGCTTAAAAAGGTCACGCACACGTGAAGCACCTACTCCTACAAACATCTCTACAAAATCAGATCCCGATAAAGAAAAGAAAGGTACCTGAGCCTCACCAGCAACAGCTTTAGCCATTAACGTTTTACCTGTACCCGGTGCCCCAATTAATAAAGCACCTTTAGGGATTTTACCACCCAGATTGGTGTATTTCTTTGGATTTTTAAGGAAATCAACGATTTCCATAACTTCCTGTTTCGCTTCTTCAAGTCCGGCAACGTCATTAAATGTGATGGTAACCTGAGATTCTTTATCGAACAGGGTAGCTTTTGACTTACCGATATTAAAAATCTGACCCCCGGCTCCACCACCTGCGCCACCGCCCATACGTTTCATGATGAAAACCCAGAATCCAACTAACAGAAGGACTGGTAAAATAAATGACATCAGCCAGCCTGCCCAGGGGCTTTCACGTGATTCGGTTACAATAGAAACGTGCTGATCAACAGGGATGTCTTTCTCTGCTTCTTTGATTTTAGTCTCAAAACTTTCAAATGTAGCCTGGGTAAAATAAAACTGCGGTCCGGAGGCTGTCCCTGTGATGGTACTTTTTGGCTTCAGATCTTTGTATTTAGGCTGATCGAGACGATCTTTCTTGATGTAAACATCAACGTTGTAAAGATCACCGTTTTTATATGCGACAAGTTTTTCAACATCGCCAGCCTTGAGCATCTCGTTCTCAAACTTTTGATAATTAATAAGTTGGGCATTATTGCCGCTAAACATGTATTGAACTACAAAAAGACCAAGAATAATTATGGCATATAACCACATGATATTAAACTTGGGTGGCTTGGGGACTATCTTTTTAGCGGGTATTTTTTTTAGTGGCTTTTTGATATCTGATTTATCTTCTTTCATTTTTGTGCAAGATTGTATAGTAATATTAACAAAACGTAAACCCGTGTGGTTTATGCGCTTTTAAAAGACTGCATTTCTGCGTCGCCCCATAGATCTTCAATTCCATAAAACTCACGTTTATCTGTTTTGAATACATGCACTACAACATCGATATAATCAAGTATGATCCAGTCCGCGTTTTGCATACCTTCTTTCCTCCATGGATCTAATTTGAGGGCTTTGAAAACTTCTTCTTCGACACTTTGTGCAATAGCTTTTACCTGGGTAGATGATTCGGCGTGACAAACAACAAAGTAGTCAGCAACTGAGCTGTGTATATTTCTAAGGTCCAAACGAACAATATCGTTTCCTTTTTTTTCCTGGATCCCATGGATCACAAGTTCTGAGATTGATGTTGATTCTAGAGCTATTTTGTTTTTTACCATTAAAAAAATTTAGTTTTGATAATTATATAAAGCAAATCTTAATTGCAAAATAATACTTTTTCAGGACTATTTGTAGGACAAAATCTTATTACTTTAAAAGAGGTAGCCTCAACAAATACCTTTCTAAAGGATGCTTTGTCAAAATCTACGCCATTATTAGAAGGCACTGTAATAATGGCAGAGAAGCAATATGCTGGCAGGGGTCAAACAAACAATACATGGCTGAGTGAAGAACGGAAAAATCTGACATTTAGCATATTGCTTAATCCTTCTTTTTTGCCGGTACACCGGCAATTCGAACTCAATAAAGCAATCAGTATAGCGATAAACGATGTGTTGAAAGCCTATGCCGGGGATACAGCACTGATAAAATGGCCAAATGATAGTTACCTTGGCAATAGAAAAGTAGGAGGAATGCTGATTGAAAATATTGTGACCGGAAACAGGATCAGGCATGCCATAATTGGGATCGGACTAAATGTAAATCAAACTATTTTCCCTTCGAATCTTAAAAATGTTACATCGCTTAAGCAAGAATTACACAAAGATTACGACTTAACGAATTTGTTAGGCGAACTTTGCACCGCCATTGAGGTGAGGTATCTTCAACTGCGCGCAGGTCACGGTGAGAAGATCACGAGTGATTACATGGGTCGTTTGTATCTTATAAATAAATGGGCCAACTTCAAAACTGAAAAAGGAGTTTTGAGAGGTAAGATTACTGGAGTCAGTAATTCCGGTCAATTAGAAATGGAAACCGCCGAAGGATTAACGCTATTTGGTAATAAAGAAATTGAGTTTATTAACGTCTAACGCATATATGAAGTATTTATTAACGTTTGTTGCATTGTTTCTCAGCATCGGTGCCAATGCGCAGTTTGCTGACCCCAACGCAAAAATTGAAGATCCTGTTCGCTGGAGTTATAGATCAGAAAAAATAAGCGACGCAGAGTTTGACCTGGTGATAACAGCAAATATTGAAAAGGGCTGGCATGTTTATTCACAATTTATCAAGGAAGGCGGGCCAATTCCAACCTCTTTTAAATTTACGCCTTCAAAAAGCTATAAGCTTAAAGGCACTGTTATTGAACTGCCAAAAGCAGTGTCAGCTTTCGATAAGAATTTTGACATGCAGATTGCATGGCATAAGGAAAAAGTTGATTTCAGGCAACGCATTGTTTTGAATGTCCCTAATACAACGGTGTCGGGTATGCTTGAGTTCATGGTCTGTAATGATCAGAAATGTCTGCCACCTGCAGAAGTAGAATTCAAGATTCAGGTTGTGGGCGGAAACAATACAATAACTACCCAAGCACAGGGAAGCGTCGATTCAACTCAAACCACGGAGGGCGACAGTGTTTCCGCCGGCCCCCCCTCTGACGGAAATATTCAGCCAACTAAAAGGGTTTCTCTCTCTGCCACTGACACCGGAGGTTCATTGTGGGGGATTTTCCTTGCAGGTTTTATAGGAGGCCTCGCGGCCTTTTTCATGCCCTGTATCTACCCGATGATCCCGCTTACAGTGTCTTTCTTTACAAAAAAGTCAGGAACAAGGGCAAAAGGTATTCAAAGCGCAATTATTTATGGTCTATCCATTATTTTGGTTTACGTGGGCCTCGGTTTATTCATCACATTAATATTTGGGGCCTCAGCCCTTAATGAAGCCGCAAGCAGTGCAACCTTTAACCTGTTGTTTTTTGCCGCGTTGATAATATTCGGAATTTCCTTTCTTGGCGCTTTTGAGATCACATTACCAACATCTTTAGTGAATAAAATGGACGAAAAATCTAACCAGAATGGCTTCGTGGGCTTGTTCTTTATGGCATTCACGCTGGCACTCGTCTCTTTTTCCTGTACCGGACCAATAATAGGGACGCTTTTGGTAGATGCGGTTTCCAAAGGAACTTATCTGGGCCCGGCAATTGGAATGCTGGGATTCTCATCGGCTTTGGCTATCCCTTTTACTCTTTTTGCCATTTTCCCATCGTGGCTTAAAGAAATGCCGAAATCTGGCGGCTGGTTAAACACCGTAAAAGTTTCTTTGGGCTTTCTGGAAATCGCGCTGGCATTTAAATTCCTGTCAAATGTCGACCTCGCTTACCACTGGAATATTTTTGACCGTGATATCTTCCTGGTTATTTGGATCATTTTATTCGGTATTTGGTCCTTATACTTGTTCGGCAAGATCCGTTTGTCTCACGATAACGAAATCGGCTTTTTATCATTACCGAGGTTGTTTTTTGGAATGTTCATTATGGGATTTACCCTTTACATGGTGCCTGGATTATGGGGAGCACCTCTCAAACCCCTAAGCGCATGGCTTCCGCCTCAAACTACTCAGGATTTTGATCTTTATTCAAATAAAACGTCCGTAACAGCTGAAACAGAAACCGCCGGAAAGAAGTATGCGGGACTTTTTCATGCACCGCACGGTTTAGATGCATTTTATGATTACGAAGAAGGCCTTGCATATGCAAAAACCGTGAATAAGCCTATTCTAATAGATTTTACGGGTTGGAGTTGTGTCAATTGCAGGAAAATGGAAGCTAGTGTTTGGTCTGACAAGGAGGTGTTAAAGAGGCTAAAAGAAAACTACGTTTTGATATCTTTGTATGTCGATGACAAAACGGAACTTGCCGAAAGCGAAAAGTATGCGTCCTCATTTAGCGGAAAAAATATTAAAACGATCGGACAGAAATGGAGCGATTTCCAGGCCTCAACATTTGGCACTAATTCACAACCCTATTATGTAATAGCAGGTCATGATGGGAAGCCCCTGGTGACTCCTCAGGCCTTCAACCTCGACATTAATAATTATATTAAATTTTTAAGCAGCGGCACTCTTGCTTTTGGCCGCACAAAATAACATGACTAAGAAAACAATTAAAAATATTGGAGTTTTTACTTCCGGTGGCGATTCTCCCGGAATGAATGCAGCAATTCGTGCAGTGGTTCGAACGGCACTTTACTACGACGTTAAAGTTACCGGCATCCTTCGTGGTTATGACGGATTGATAAGTGGTGACTTTGTTCCTATGGAGCGAAAATCTGTGGCTAATATTATCCAGCGGGGCGGTACTGTCTTGAAGACTGCCAGAAGTGATGAATTCAGAACCCCGGAAGGACGGAAAAAGGCTTTCGAGCAATTAAAATCAAGTGATATCGACGCACTTGTTGCTATCGGAGGCGATGGAACATTTACGGGCGCAAATATTTTTTATGACGAATTTCAAGTTCCCGTTATGGGCCTGCCCGGGACTATTGACAATGACTTACTGGGCACAGATTTCACCATTGGATATGACACTGCTATAAATACGGTCATTGATGCCGTTGATAAGATTCGTGACACAGCAGAATCTCATGACCGTCTTTTTATTGTCGAAGTAATGGGGCGGGATTCGGGTCTGATTGCACTGAGGAGCGGGATAGGCACGGGTGCCGAAGCAATTCTTATCCCTGAGACCAAAACGGACATCTGGGCTTTGCTATCGAGATTGGAGGTGAGCAGAAAAGATAAATCATCCAAAATAATTATCGTTGCGGAAGGCGATGACGCCGGAGGTGCCTTTCAGATTGCGAAAAAAGTAAAGGATAAATTTCCTTTAATTGATACCCGTGTCTCTGTCCTTGGACATATTCAGCGGGGCGGAGCGCCAACCTGCATGGATAGAGTTTTGGCATCCAGGCTTGGAGTTGCCTCAGTAGAATCATTATTGGAAGGGCGAGCGGGAGAAATGATTGGAATTGTACATGGTAAAATTCATTTTACACCTTTTGGTCAGGCAATAAAACACAATACAGATGTGAATAAGGAGCTGTTAAAAATCGTTGATATACTTTCACTTTAATTTTCCGGCTTATCAGATTAGATCCTTGTCGCCAGATATAAATTGTAAATCCTGATGGAACACATTAAAAAGCACTTTACCGAAGCACAGGATGTTTTAACGCAATTTATCAGCCACCCAGATTCATTTAAAAACATTGAAGCAGCGGGCCAGATTCTGGTACGGGCAATTCGAAATGGAAATCAGATCGTGTCCTGCGGAAATGGCGGTTCGATGTGTGATGCAATGCATTTTGCCGAAGAGCTGTCAGGAAAATACCGCAACGACCGTCCAGCCTATCCGGCCATTGCAATTTCAGATCCTGCCCACCTGTCATGCGTTGCCAATGATTACGGCTTTGAATTTGTTTTCTCAAGAATGATTGAAGCCGTCGGCAGAAAAGGCGATGTTCTTTTCGCAATCAGCACCAGCGGAAACTCCGAAAATATTTTGAACGCGATTGCCGCAGCGAAATCTAAAGGAATGAAGGTTATTGGGCTTACGGGGAAAGACGGCGGTAAAATGGCGTCTTCATGTGACGCCGAGGTCAGGGCCCCGCGCTCAGAATATGCCGACAGGGTGCAGGAGATACATATAAAAGTAATCCACGCCCTGATCGACTTTGTAGAAGTCAGTCTAAGCAAGGACAACCTGATAATTTTATAATTTAAGCTGGGACAGCGTCCTCTAAAACAACAGCGGTTCCCGAAGAGCTAACCATCAGCATGCTGCCATTGCTACCCAGTGTTTCATAATCAAGATCTACTGCCAGAATAGCATTTGCTCCGATGCGGAATGCCTGTTCCTGCATTTCCCGCAAAGCTATATCTTTCGCTTCCCGCAGCCCCTCTTCATACGATCCCGAACGTCCGCCCACGATGTCGCGAATGCCTGCGAAAAAATCTTTAACAATATTGGCACCGATAATAGCTTCACCAGAAACTATTCCCAGGTATTTAACTACTTTCTTCCCTTCAATGTTGTTTGTTGTTGTTACGATCATTTTAGTAGAGGTTAACGGTTTGAAATTAGATAGTAAGAGGCAGGAGAAGTTACAGGGAAAGGTTGGAAAAAATTAGTTCATTCTCAACTCATTGCAACCCTTAGAATTATCCGATAACGGTTAAAATCCCTTTCCTTACAACAACTTCTCCGCAACATCCTTCCACGAATCCACTCTCTCATATTCAGTCACGAGCATGTTATGCGGGGAAGTAAACAATAGCTTTCTACCTTCGTAATCAACAAAATTCTTAACTCGGTCGTCGATCATGATATCCGTATTCACTATTTTATGTCCGCAAAACATGATATGCTGCCAGCTGATAAAGGGGAAATGATCCGCTAACCATTCGTATTTATCCTGTAAAGAATTTGGGAACTCCATAGCTGCTGAAACAATATAGACTTCATACTTTTTCTGAAGTTCTCTCATTACTTCCACGCTATCAACAATCACGTCGAGGTCGCGGAAAAACCCTTTTTCATTAATGTATTCACGTATTTTATGTTTTGCGTGTTCCGGCATGTGCATCCAGATCTCATTTCCCGGGTCAATCACCAGGTCGAGCGGGACGCCATAATCCCTGTTATAAAGTTTAATAAATTTGGCGATTGGATCGGCGATAACCTCGTCCATATCGACTGCAATGCGTGGTTTCTTATCAGACATGCTCAAAAATAGCGAATTGAGTTTTTTAAATCCGATTTATTTGTATCTTTGCAACC